>JAEEQB010000045.1 GCA_016285075.1 Prevotella sp. | reverse complement strand
TACATGCATACGACCAAAATACGTTAAAAAACCTTTCGCGCCTCCCTATATTGGGCGGCGCAAAGTTACAAATAATTCTGTATAAGCAAGTTACGATTTTAGTTAAAAATGAGTGACGAAGTCAGGAAAAAGGGAGGAGACGAACAATCCGCAGGGGGCGTCACAAGATGCTCCCTGCGGATTGTCCTTTGTCACACCATCTGTCTCTGAGTCACACCATCTGTCTCTGAAGCAGACGCTGCTCAGCCAGCTGTTCATATTTTGTACCCGGCTGTCCGTAGTTGGCAAAAGGATAGATGCTGATACCGCCACGCGGGGTGAACAGTCCCACGACCTCGATATACTTGGGTTGCATCAGCCTCACCAGGTCTTTCATGATGATATTCACGCAGTCCTCGTGAAAGTCACCATGGTTACGGAAAGAGAAGAGGTATAGTTTCAGGCTCTTCGACTCCACCATGCGCTGTCCGGGGATATACATAATCTTGATTTCCGCAAAGTCGGGCTGTCCTGTGATGGGACAGAGGCTGGTAAACTCCGGGCAGTTGAACTGCACCCAATAGTCGTTCCCGGGGTGTTTGTTGACAAACGTCTCCAGCACCTCAGGAGCATAGTCCATCTTGTATTCCGTCTTACGGCCCAAAGCCTGCAATCCGTCGTCTTCTCTTGTCATAGTTTGTTGATTTTAAAGATATTATAAGTAATATCATGGTCGAACACGTCCTCATGGTCATGAGCCTTGGTGAACTTCACCACACGGATGGTAAGCGGCAGTACCGCTATTTCATACAGTGTCTTCAGGGTGACCTGGGTGATGACGAGGGAAGGCATTTCTTCCCAGGGTATCACCCCTCCCAATGCCAGTGGGAAGAAGATGATGGAGTCCGTCAATTCCCCGAAGACGGTGCTGAGCACAGCCCTGAGGGAGAAGTTCCTGCCTTCGGACGATATTTTCATCCGGCTCATCACATAAGCATTGACAAACGAACCGGCGAGGAACGCCAGGAACGATGCAGCAGCAATACGGGGAGCCAGTCCGAATATCTGGTGGAATCCCTCTTCCCCATGCCAGTAAGGAGCACCGGGAATCCAGTCGGCAATAGCTCCGAAGATGACGAACAGGAAGTTCATGGCAAAGCCCAACCAGATGAGCAGTCGGGTACGTCCATAGCCCCACACCTCGCAAACGACATCGTTGATGATATAACTGACAGGGAACACGATGAGTCCTGCAGTCATGTTCATCGGACCAAAAGAAATCTGTTTTGTCTCCAAGACGTTTGCCGTGATGAGGCAAACGCAGAACAGTATGCCGAAAAACATAAAGAGCACACTGATCCTCTGATTGTTACTTTCTGTCATTTTCTTGTTTTGTTAAAGGGGGTTTCCAAGCACCCCTGTTATTAATACTAAAATCCTCAAATCGTATACAGCAGCCAGCCCATATAGCACAGGAAGCCCGTTACAAGGAGAATGCCCTCACGTCGCGAAACCGTGTATTTCGTATAGGCAAACATCCACACGAGTCCAATGCTGACGAGCATGGCTGTCAAGTCGACAATGGTGATGCCAATGATGCGCATAGGATGTATCACTGCTGCCAATCCGATGATGAGCAGGATATTGAACACATTGGATCCCAGTGCATTGCCGATGGCCAGTGCAGACTTCCCCTTTCGAGCAGCAACGATGCTTGTCGCCAGTTCCGGCAGAGATGTTCCGCCTGCCACGATGGTCAAGCCGACAACACTCTCCTTGATGCCGAAGTTCACTGCCACAGAAGAAGCAGCATCGACGAAGATGTTACTGCCGAAGATGAGGCAGAAGAGTCCGACGACAATCCACGCGACGTTCGGCCAGAAGGCAGGCAGCTGTACTTCTCCTGCGTTCTCCTGTTCGATGCGTTCCGCCTCATATTCTGCCGAGGACTTCAGCGCCCCGCTCTTACGTGCCTGGCGGAAGGTATAGACCATAAAGATGGCAAAGCCACAGAGCAATACCGCTCCATCCACACGTGTTATCTCATTGCCCCACAGGTGTGGAGAGTTCCAGCTATCCATGCAGGCAGCATATAGCAACACCGACGCGACGATGGCAAAAGGGATGTCCTTTCTGACCGTAGACGGGCTGATGGCCATCGGAGCCACCACAGCGGAGCAGCCTACTATCAGCATGGCATTGAAGATATTTGACCCCACGACATTACCCACGGCCAAGTCGGCCGTACCCTTGATTGCTGACAGCAGGCTGACAAACAGCTCAGGTGCTGAGGTACCAGCAGCAACAATCGTCAGGCCGATAATGATCTCAGGTATCCTCATCCGCCGGGCCAGGTTACTGGCAGCATCCGTCAGCCGGTCAGCCCCCCAGAGTACCATTGTCACACCAGCTACTATCAATATAGCATTCAACCACATGATTCTTTTACGTTATTCTTGGTATTTATTCTTCATTATCATCACCGTCCCAGTCTTCGAAGAAGCTGTCAGCCCCGTTTTCCATTGAGGGGACGATAAAGGCATCTATCTGCCTCCGGTCTTTCTTTGTCGGGCGACCAGTACCGCGCTGCCGATTGACGAATCCGCTGATGCGAGTCATCTCCAACAGTTCATACTGATCAGGGGTGGTGACGTTTTCATAAATCTCCGGCAGCAGCTTGGCCCCCACCCGCTGTTCAATCGTCTTCAAGATGCGGAAGGAATAGGTCACAGGAGGCTTGCGTACAGCAATCACGTCGTTCACCTTCACCATACGGGAAGGCTTGACCCCGACACCATTCACCATCACCCGTCCGTTCTTACAGGCATCAGATGCAATGGTACGCGTTTTAAAGATACGCGCTGCCCACAGCCATTTGTCTATCCTTGCCTCACCAGTCATCCTTACCTTTTTATCTTTTTATTCCTTGACAGCAGGCTCTTCAACGGTTGGTAACGCCACGCCCTTCTTACCGAGCTTGTTGAACTGGTTCATGGTGATGTCGACCCCAGCCAGGACAAAGCTCCTGATGATCTCCACTGCCGTGTCAACGCGTGGCTGCAGAGCCGTAAGCTCTTCATCACTAAACCGTCCGAGGACCCAGTCCACCTGCATGCCTCGCGGGAAGTCAGAGCCGATTCCCATGCGGAGACGTGCAAAGTCCTGGCCAATGAGCTGCTGGATATGTCCCAGGCCATTGTGCCCGCCATTACTGCCATTGGCTTTCAGGCGGAAGGCGCCCAGTGGCAGTGCCACATCATCGCTGACCACCAGCAGTCGCTGCTGATCAATATTCTCCTTGTTCAGCCAGTAGCGCACAGCATTACCGCTGAGGTTCATGAAGGTAGAAGGCTTGAGCATCAGCACCTTACGTCCTTTTAAAGAAGTCTCAGCCACAAAGCCATATCGTTTGTCACTGAAAATAGCATTGGATGCTTTCGCAAAAGCATCCAACACTATAAAACCTGTATTGTGGCGGGTATTCTCGTAATCAGGTCCGACATTACCCAGTCCAACAATCAAATATTTATCCATTACGGAAAGCTTTATGCCTCGTCAGCAGCAGCTGCAGCAGCACGTGAAGCACGTGTAGCCTTCACAGAGCATACAATCACCTGAGCGGGAGTAGCAATCTCAAGTCCTTCGAAGCTCAGTTCGCCCACCTTGATAGCCTTGCCCAGCTGGAGGTTGGTCACGTCGATATTGAGGACCTCGGGAATCTGCTTATAGGGAGCAGTCACATCAATCTTGCGGATAGAGAGGTTCAGCTTACCACCGTCACGTACACCCTGAGCCAGACCGTTGAGCTTCACGGGGATACCCACGGTAATGGGCTTGTTCTCAGTCACCTCGTAGAAATCTGCATGAATCAGAGAATCTGTCGTAGGATGGAACTGGAGCTCCTTGATGATAGCTTTGTGAGGCTCTCCGTCGACAGTGAGGTTCACCACATAGACATCGGGCGTATAGACAGCCTTTCTGATTTCCCTGAGAGACACAGAAAAAGCCAGTGCTTCAGGCAGGCCTTTGTCATTTCTCTTCTCACCATAAAGATTGCAGGGAACCAATCCCTCCTTGCGCATCAACTTCGATGCCTTTTTTCCAGTAGCCTCACGTTTCTGGCCACTCACATTAATTTCTTTCATTGTGTTACTCTAAATTAAGTTTAAAAATGTCATTAATTCACCATCACACGGTGTGCTTTTTCAGAAAGCGGCTGCAAAGTTACTGCTTTTTTGCCATCCAACCAAACAATTATTATAAAAAAACTCAATATTTTGGCTATTTTCTTGCACGATATCGGATTTTTCACTAAATTTGCATCGAATTAATTAGAGGATTAAACAATAAACAGTCAGAAAGACAAGATGATCAACCGGGAAATAATCAGAATCAAGATTGTTCAGTTAACCTATGCGTACTATCAAAACGGTAACAAGAACATCGACACGGCAGAGAAAGAACTTTTCTTCAGCCTTTCCAAGGCGTACGACCTTTACAATTATCTTTTGGCACTGATGGTTGCCATCGCCAAGGAATCAAGACGCAGGTTAGAGATAGAACAGGCCCGTTCCCAGCGTGAAGGCAAGGAGCCCCCATCGGGGAAGTTTGCCTACAACCGCTTCACCATGCAGCTAGAGGAGAACTACCAGCTGAATGAGTTCATGGAGACCCAGAAGAAGACATGGAACGACGAGCCGGAGTTTGTTGCCAGGCTATTTGACCAGGTGGAAGCCAGTCAGATATACAAGGACTATATGGAGTCCAAAGAGGACAGCTATGCATCTGACAGGGAGTTGTGGCGTAAGCTCTATCGCACGTTGATTCAGGACAACGAGAACCTGGATGCCCTCCTTGAGCAGCAGAGTCTCTACTGGAACGATGACAAGGAAGTTGTCGACACGTTTGTGCTGAAGACCATCAAGCGTTTCGAAGAGAAGAACAAAGCCAAGCAAGAACTGCTTCCGGAATATGGCAGTGAAGAGGAGAAGGACTTTGCCCGAAAGCTGTTCCGTGCCACCATTCTCAATGCGAACGAATACCAGCGCTATATGAGTGAGGCCTCGCGCAACTGGGACTTCTCCCGTCTGGCGTACATGGACGTTGTCATCATGCAGATAGCGATAGCAGAGATGCTCACCTTCCCCAGCATCCCTATCAGTGTTACCATCAATGAATATGTTGAGATGGCCAAGCTGTACTCCACGTACAAGAGTGGCGGTTACATCAACGGCATGTTGGATTCCATTGCCCGTCATCTTATCAAGACAGGAAGGATGATGAAATCCATGACAGACCCCAAAGAAAAGAACCAGAATCAAGAATAAAAAAAACAGAAGACGATGACAAATTATGTTTTAGCTGCGCAGGCAGCAGCAGGTAGCGGCATGAGTATGCTGCTGATGATGGTGGCCATTTTCGCCATCATGTATTTCTTCATGATCCGTCCGCAGCAAAAGCGTCAGAAGGAAATACAGTCGTTCCAGAACTCATTGGCCGAAGGAGCACAGGTAGTCACAGGCGGTGGTTTGCATGGGACTGTAAAACATATAGACCTGGCAACCGGTATCATTGACGTGGAAATAGCTCGTGGCGTAGTGGTGAAGGTGGAGAAGAACTTCATCTTCAAAGATGCTGCGAGCCAGATGAGCACTCAACGATAAAGCCCGAAGCGTTTTCGGATGAACGTTAAGCTGACAGACCTCTTTGGCATAGTCAGGAATTTTCTGTTTAGCAAAGCTAACAAGGAATTCCTGATTTTCTTGTTCTTTCTTGTCCTTTCAGGCATTTTCTGGATGATGATGACCCTTGATGAAAGCTACGAGAAAGAACTGAGCATACCTGTCCACATCACCCATGTACCCAAGGATGTGGTGCTGCTATCGGGTGAGACAGACACCATCCGTGTCACCGTCCGTGACCGAGGTATCGATATCGTCAGCTACATTTACGACGAACCGAAGAAGACGCTCAATATCAATTTCAAGAACTACGACAAGGGAGACGGGCAAGGCAGCGTCAGTGCCAACGAGTTGCAACAGATGATAGCCAAGCTGTTCCGCAGTTCCACGAAGGTCCTCAGTACCAATCCCGGGAAGTATGTGTTCTTCTACAACACAGGAGCTCATAAGCGTGTACCTGTGAGATGGAGCGGACGCGTCATTCCAGAGCAGCTGTACTTTCTGAGCCACGCCACCTATTCCCCCGACAGTGTGACCATATTCGCCTCAGAGGAGAAGCTCGACAGCATCAAGACCGTCTATACAGAAGCCCTCAACTGCGTAGGTTTCCGTGACACCCTGTCAATAGACTGCCGCATCAGGAAAACAGAAGGTGTGAAGACGGTTCCCGAACACACGCGCGTTACCTTTTATACAGATGTGCTGACAGAAGAAAGCATGGACGGTATACCAGTGCAAGGGATCCACATGCCCAAGGGCAAAGTGCTCCGCACATTTCCTGCCAAGGTGAAAGTGAACTTTGTGACAGGTGTCAGTGTCTTCCGAAAGCTGAAGCCATCAGACTTTGTTGTCATTGCCGATTACAATGAGTTGAAAAGCCATCCGTCGGAGAAGTGCAACATCTATCTGAGGAAGACACCTGACGGGATCTCCCGTGCAGTGTTAACGGTCAACCAGGTAGACTACCTGATAGAAGAAGAGGAGGATTCAGAATGAAGATCGGAATAACAGGTGGTATAGGCAGTGGTAAGAGTTTCGTCTGCCAGCGTCTTCAGTGCCGGGGCATTGAAGTGTATGACTGTGACAGCGCTGCCAAAAGACTCATGAGAGAGTCTGAGGAGCTCCGTCAGAAGATCACGGCCCTGATTGGTCCCGATGCCTACACAGACGGGAAGCTCAACAAGCCCGCCATTGCCCGTTACCTGCTCAGCAGCGAGGAGCATGCCCAAGCCTTGGATGCCATTGTGCACCCAGCCGTTTTCCGTGACTTTGAAGACAGCGGGATGCAGTGGATGGAGAGTGCCATCATGTATGAGTCAGGCATCTATCGTCTTGTTGACCGCGTCATCGTAGTCACCGCCCCCTTGGAAATACGTTTACAACGGATCATGGTCCGTGACGGTATCAGCCGTGAAAAAGCCATGGAATGGGTAGAACGTCAATGGCCTCAGGATGAGCTCCTCCGTCGTGCGGACTATGAGATCACCAATGACGGAGAGACACCCATAGACTGCCAGTTAGACCGTCTCCTACCCCTACTCTATCCAACAGACATGTAATACAACAAAACGACATAAAAGAAAAAAGAAAATGCAACAGACAATTTTAGCCATCTCCGGCAAGCCCGGTCTTTACAAACTTGTTTCCCGCGGGAAGAACAACCTGATTGTAGAATCGCTTGATGACACCCATCGCCGTCAGCCGGCCTTTGCCACAGACCGCATCACCTCGCTGGCCGACATCGCCATGTATACAGAAACGGACGACGTACCGCTGATGAAGGTGCTTGAAAGCATCAAGACGCTGGAAGAAGGTAAGAAGGCAAGCCTTGACCCGAAGAAAGCCAGTGGTGACGAGCTCCGTGAATACTTTGCGAAGGTACTTCCAGAGTTTGACCGTGAGCGTGTTCACAATTCAGATATCAAGAAGCTCCTTCAGTGGTATAACATTCTCATCCAGGCTGGCATCACCGATTTTGAGGAGGAGCTGAGTCCCACCGAGGGAGACAACATCGACGACCGCAAAGAAACGGAATAATTTTCATCATTTCCAATAACAACAAAAAAAGAAAACTGAAAGTATGAAGAACATCAGTCTTGACATCAAGAAAGCTGCCTGTTTCTTAGAAGAAGGTGCAGTAGCAGCATTTGAGCCGCAAGTAAAAGCCGCTCTGGAAGCTTTGGAAAACGGCACATGCCCTGGTAATGACTTCCTTGGATGGCTCCATCTGCCTTCGAGCATTACCCCTTCATTCCTTGACGAGCTGCAGGATTGTGCGAACGTGCTTCGCCAGAACTGTGAGGTCGTCGTCGTCGCCGGTATTGGCGGCAGTTACCTTGGCGCCCGTGCTGTGATCGAAGCCCTGAGCAATTCTTTCTCCTGGCTCGTCCAGGACAAGGCCAATCCCACCATCATGTTCGCAGGCAACAACATTGGCGAGGACTATCTGGCAGAGTTGACCGACTATCTGAAAGGCAAGAAGTTCGGTGTCATCAACATCTCCAAGTCAGGAACCACCACCGAGACCGCTCTCACCTTCCGTCTGCTGAAGAAGCAGTGTGAAGCACAGCGTGGAAAGGAAGAGGCAAAGAAGGTGATCGTTGCCATTACCGACGCCAAACGCGGTGCTGCCCGCACATGTGCTGACAAAGAAGGATATACCTCCTTCATCATCCCCGACAATGTTGGCGGTCGTTTCTCTGTATTGACTCCGGTAGGACTCTTGCCTATAGCTTGTGCCGGATTTGACATCCGTGAGTTAGTTGCAGGTGCTCAAGACATGGAGAAGGCCTGTGGCAAGGATGTACCCTTCGCAGACAATCCTGCTGCCCAGTATGCTGCCATCCGTAACGGACTGTACCAGAACGGCAAGAAGATTGAGATCATGGTCAATTTCCAGCCGAAGCTCCACTTCATGAGCGAATGGTGGAAGCAGCTCTACGGAGAGTCGGAAGGCAAAGACAAGAAAGGCATCTTCCCTGCCAGCGTAGACTTCACGACCGATCTGCATTCCATGGGTCAGTGGATCCAGGATGGAGAGCGCACCATCTTCGAGACAGTGATCAGCGTGGAGGAGCCCGAGAAGAAGCTGCTCTTCCCTGAAGACGAGGAGAACCTTGACGGTCTGAACTTCCTCGCTGGCAAGCGTGTGGATGAGGTGAACAAGATGGCAGAGTTAGGAACACGTCTGGCCCATGTGGACGGAGGAGTGCCCAATATCCGTATCTCGATGCCCCGTCTGAATGAACGCTATCTGGGTCAGCTGATCTATTTCTTTGAGATAGGCTGTGGCATCAGCGGCAATGTCCTTGGCGTGAATCCCTTCAACCAGCCTGGTGTGGAAGCTTACAAGAAGAACATGTTTGCTCTGCTCGACAAGCCCGGCTATGAGGAAGACTCAAAAGCCATCAAGGAACGTCTGGCCAAGGAAGCATAACCCACCGATGATGTTTTCAGAACAAGTAGAACTCTACATCAAGAGGAACGGCTTTAGGGCGGTCTGCCCTAAAGCTGTTCTCTTTGACATGGATGGTGTGCTTTACGACTCCATGCCCAATCATGTCGTAGCCTGGCGTGAGTCCATGGCGCAGTTTGGCATCGTCATGGACGAGCATGACGCGTATGCTACCGAAGGAGCCCGTGGTGTTGACACCATTACCAAGATGGTGGAGATCCAACAAAAGCGCAGGATCACCATGGAGGAAGCACAGAAAATGTACGATGTGAAGTCGCGTCTGTTTCATGAGATGCCAGAACCGCCCATCATGCGAGGCATACCTGAGCTGATGGAGAAGATGCGCAACAGCGAACTGAGCATCAACGTTGTGACAGGCAGCGGTCAACGTCCACTTATCCAGCGGCTCTTACGCGATTTCGGAAAATACCTGGACGAGAGCCATATCACGACGGCCTATGACGTCAGTCATGGGAAGCCCTCTCCCGAGCCCTACCTGACAGGTCTGAAGAAGGCAGGTCATCTCCATCCCTGGGAAGCGATTGTCGTAGAGAATGCCCCTTTGGGCATCCAGGCAGGCCATGCAGCCCGGATTTTCACCGTCGGTGTGATGACAGGCCCGTTACCACAGGAGATGCTTGAAGAAGCCGGTGCCGATGCCACCTACCACAGCATGGTAGAGTTCAGCGATGACTGGAGTACATTCTTCCAGGCTCTTCTCAAGCCTCAGACCCCATCGTCATCATCCTCATCGCTACCATAGGTATCAAGACTGTTATCCTGCTGTATCGTCACATTGCCAAAATTATCGACCTTGACTTCAAGAGGAATATATTCATCCTCGGTCTGCGGCAAGCTGACACTGGCAGCGAAAACAAGGTGATTACCATCTACCTCGTCAAAGACCAATCCTTCCAGTATTCCCAAGCGACAGTACTTCTCAGGCAGATAAGCCGTGAAGGCAGATTTCGTGAAAGATTTATGAAAGAACACGCTGCCATCCGGTCGTATGATCCGGATAGCTGCACGATTGTCAACATATTTCTGGCCGTCTTCATCCTTGACCATACTGAGGCTATCGTCCGGTGTACGTTTCCACTCCACCGTATACGTCCGTCCCAGCCACTGTATCTCCTTGGAATCCGCATACGCCTGGATCCTTACCGGTGCAGTAGGTTTCTGGACTTCCACGCGGCTGGTGATGATATCCTCAGACTGCTTTTTCTCCTTACATCCTGCAAGAGCAGCCATTGAAAAGAGAATGATGGACAGTCCCCAAAATGAATTACAAATCCTTATCCGTTTCATATTATTTTAAAGGTTGACAATTAACGATTCGTTTATCCTTCAACAGTTTCTTCACCTTGCTTTTCCTGTCCAAGACCCTTCCACGTTCCCTGGCATGCTTCAGGGCACGGAGCACCTGATTGCGATAGAAGAAGACACAGAAAACGAAGTAGGCACCAGCCTGAATCCACAGACAATGATATTCAAAAGACACATCGCTCAAAGAAGCCCCCATGCTGTTGACACGCACAAAAGCGCGCACGCCAAAGGTGGACGGGAAGAGCCAGGAAATACCCTGCCATGCACCGGGAATATTCGACTGAGGCCAGCTGACACCACTCAGGAACAAGAGAGGTACCGACACAAAGACCATGAGTAGCATCACGTTCTCCCTATAACGCACCATGCAGCTGACCATCATACCGAAGAAGATACAGGCCAGCAAATAAGGCAGCATGATACCCAACAGATCGTCCCAGTGTGCCAGTTGTACGAAGCCGAACAGTCGGGGCACGACCATCGTAAGATACGCGCCCATGACAGCATAGATCATGAAATAGGCCATTGCCTTGCCCGTGATAATACGCATCATTCCCTGATAGTGGCGATTGATGGGGATGAGGTCACCATACCGGTTGTTTTCCCGGGCCGTACCTGCAGACAGTCCGATGCCCAGCACCAATGTCTGCTGCAAGATCAGCATCAGCACAGCAGGCAGGACAAAGCTGCCGTAGCCCCCTGCCGGATTGAAGATCGGCACATCGTCAAAGTCAAGCGGTTTAGCAGCAATCTCTTCCTCGCGTGAGGTGACATGCCCTCCCAGCTTTGTCTGTATCTCCGTTCCCATCTTTGCGCTGACAGCCTGAGCCGTCTGGAAGATGGCTTTATAGGCCAGCATCAGTGACATATCACAATAGACACTCACGACAGCCTCTTGTCCGCGTAGTATGTTCAGGTCGAAGTCCGAAGGCATGAAGATAATACCCTTCACCACCTGCCTGCTCACCAGCATCTTCGCCTCATCCAGATCAGCAGCGTAGTAGGCCACTTTCACATCGGGAGAGGCATCGCACTGGCGTATAAACTGACGTGACAGAGAGGAGTGACACTGATCGACAACCACGATAGGCACATCGCGAACCACCTCATTATTGTAAACCCATGAATAGAGCAGTGGATAAACAATAGGCACGATGATGAAAAAGATGAGCACTCCCTCATCGCGAAAGACCTGCTTGATCTCCTCCTTCCAGATGTAGCAGGCATCGTAGGTTGACTCTATAATATATCTTAAACTCGGCATTTATGGTATATATACATAAGTAAGCATTGCATTCTTCACTTTATTGATGACCAGCCAAGGCATCAGGATGAAGGCAGCCAATGCGGCGAAATGGAACCATGCCTCCAACAGCGGATAACCGTTGAAGACGCATATCTGATAGAGCATGAAATAGTGACGGAGAGGGAAGAGCCATGACACTGCCTGCAAGGCTCCATCCATGCCCATCAGGGGGAAGGCACTTCCTGCCATAGAAAAAGAGAGTACAGCCCACAGGGAGCAGACACTCATAGACATACGGAGGGAGGGCATCAGTCCGAAGGCAAAGATCCCAAAGCCCTGAGACGCCAGGACCTCCATCAGTCCAAGGAGGACCAGATACCAAGGACTGCCCAGGTGTGGGAAGTGCAATACCCCAAAGATGTAATATTGGTAGCAATAGACCACTGCCAGCCAGATGAGTGTCTGCAGCAGGTACTTGCCCAAGATTGCCACGACGATGTTCCCATCGGCCATGCGCAACCACTCTTTTCCACGCTTGAACTTCAGTTCCATGCC
This sequence comes from Prevotella sp., assembly GCA_016285075.1. Lineage (GTDB taxonomy): Bacteria > Bacteroidota > Bacteroidia > Bacteroidales > Bacteroidaceae > Prevotella. The sequence goes on along the minus strand of JAEEQB010000045.1, from coordinate 29,549 downwards.
CAGGGAATAGGCAGAAATCAGGAAGATAAACAGCATCATACATCCTGGAATGAGCATGGTAGAGAGATACACATTATAGTTTGTCCAAGGATTGGCAATCTGGTGCAGGTCAATCCTGATTGGTTGCAGGAACGTCTTTATCTGTTCCGGTGTAAAGCCCCTTGCCTGCATGGTAGCCTGTCCCACAGCAGCAGAGCCCAGGGTAGAGATGGTCTTCAGGTCTTTGAAGAGCAAGGAGCCGCTGGTGATCGATGTCATGGAATAATAGAACGATATTTTTGGCTGCCGTTGCGCCAGCAGGTCGCTGGTCGTTCCCTTGGGGAAATAGAGGAACGCGTAGATACGGTTCTCCTGAATGGCACGACGCGCCTCGGGAACAGAAGAGAAATATGCCACCACTTCGGTGTTCTGGAAAGCATCCAAACGACGTACCAGGGCGCGGGTGGTCGACGTATTGTCCAAGTCGACTATACCGACAGGCAACTGCTCCGGTTGTCCTTCGTCCATCATGGAAGTGAAGAACACGATAACGAGCACGGGGAAAGCCACCATACAGAAACCGTAGATGGGATTCTTGTAGAGAATCCTCATCTCACGCTTCATGATCTTCCATATATTAATAAGGTGTCTCACTCCCTACTCTGCTGAATGCTTATTCTTTATATATCAAGGACATTCCCGGCCTCAGGCCTTCCAGTTTCTCCGTAGGACGTGCCTTCACCTCGAAAGTCTTGAGGTCGTACTGCCCATTGGCCTTTGTTGCCTTCCACACGGCAAACGACCCTTGGTCCTTCATGTAGTAGACACGCATTTTCAAGTCTTTATTAAATGCAGGAACGAAAGCCGTGAACTCCGTTCCCACCTTCATGCCATTCAGCTGATCCTCGCGTACATTAAATGTACCCCAGATGTCATCCATGATAGAGATGGTCATGATGGGTGATCCAGTACCCACGAGTTCTCCCACTTTGGGGTACACCGTACTCACCTCTCCAGCCATCTGTGCAGTCTGCACGGTCTCTCCCAGATAGCTGTTCACCTCGGCTACGGCTCCACGTGCCCTCCCCACCTGTGCAGCAGCCGCCATCTTATCCTCACGACGTGCACCGTTCACAGCCATTTCATACTGGCTCTGTGCAGCTTTCTCCTGAGCCTGATAGGCTTTATACTGAGCAAAGGCCTCATCGCGTTTCTGTGCGCTCACGACACCTTCATCGAACAGCCGCTGTACCCGCTGATAGGATTTCTCGGCAATCTCCCTGCCAGCCTTAGCCTGCTGCAGCAACTGATAAGCACCTTGTATCTGCTCTTTGCGGGCACCGTTCTGAGCCTTCAGTTCCAGTGCAGCCGCAGCATTCTGTGCACTCTCTGCCTGAGTCATCTTCGCACGTACCTCAGGCGCATCAAGAATGGCCAATGTGTCGCCGACATTCACGAAGTCACCTTCTTTCACCCGGAGTTCCAGAATACGTCCCGGTATCTTGCTCGACACGCGGTATTCCGTCACCTCCACCTGTCCCTGAATCACTTCAGGTTCCCGGTCAAGGGCATAGAATCCAATGACCGCTACAATCACTACTACTGCTGCAAATCCTATAATAGCAAGCAGGATATTGTTATGTTGACTCTTTGCTGACATAATGATACAATCAGTTACCAGTTATCAATTATCTTTCACTTAACACGCCCAGGGACTTCTGGAGTTCCACCTGACTCAGTTTGACATCAATCTCCGCATCGATCTTCTGCGACTGAGCCTGAAGCCACGCAGTCTGAGCTTCCATGACTGTTGTCGGCGTTATGACGCCCTCCTTGAATCCCACGTTAGCGGTACGGAGGTTTTCGTCAGCCCGCTGAATGTTCGACTGAGCCATCACAAGTCTTTTATTGGCTTCATCGACCTTATAGGTTATCTGGTTCACCTGCAGCTCAATCATCTCACGAGCTTCTTCCAGTTCCAGGTTGGCAATGGCCGTAGCCCCCTTCGAGGCACGTACTTTATACATTGTGTCGCCCCAGTTCCAGATAGGGATACGTACGAGGACACCCACATTCCAGAATCCGGCGAATTTCTTTTCAAAGCCATTGAAAACGTTCGGGTTAGACACTGCATAGCCACCTGTGAGCATCATCTGAGGCAGGTTTCCAGCCTTCAGGATATTGGTTGCCTGTTTGGACATATCGACAGAATTCTGCAGGATCTTCAGTTCGGGACGGTTTCCCACGGCGCGTTCCACTTCCAGCTGAGGTGTCAGTTTCACGACAGCAATCTGCTCGGCATTCTCATCAGCCAGTGTTATCTGTTCATTGATGGGTATACCTATGGTCTGGCAGAGCAGCATTTTCGACAGCACCAGTCCATCATTCACCTTTTTGAGTGTCATCTCGGCTTCGTTCACCTTCACGTCAACCGACAGGCCATCGCTTCTGGTAGCCACGCCCTCGTCGATCATCTTATGGACATCCTCGTCCAGTTTCTTTACCAATCCCAGATAGGCCTCAGCCAGTTTCTGTTTATGGCGTAGTGACACCACCTGCCAATAAGCCTGTTCCGTCGCATACAGTGTAGACTGTAACCGTGCATCGGCAGAGTTTTCCACCAGATCCTCGTTAATCTTTGCTATTCTGTTCAGTGCGATGATACTTCCTCCCATGAATACTGGCTGAGTGAACAGGACAGAACCAGCCCAGATGTTACGAGTATCCGTATTGAAAGCATCGACGATGCCTTGTCCCATTCCATTCAGGTCAGTGGCAATCTTCTGCATGCCCTCCCCCATCTGCTGTTGCATCTGGCCAGCCATCTGCTGAAAATCGCCCATGGGTATTCCCATCTGCGCCAGCACACCTCCGATCCGTTCCATTGACTGTCCCACGGCCCCCGTAGTCTGTTGCAGTCCTGCTGCAGTAGCGGTGCCCAGCTGAGGCAAAGCCTGTTTCTGTTGGTCATTCAGCAGAGAGACGGGTCGGCTCGTATGCGTATAGCTGCCAATAGCGCTGAAATGAGGCAGATACTTAGTAAATGCTGCCTTGCGCAGGTTGTGTGCCACGTCCTGCTTTACTTTCTGAACGGCCATCTGCTTATTGTTACGGAGTGCCATGGCCCGGCAGCTATCGAGCGTCAGCAGTCTCTGTCCCGACATGCTGTCGCTGATACGCAGCTCCTGAGCCCCAGCTGACACTGTCGTGCCAAAAAGCAGCAATAGCCCTATCAACTTCTCCATATCCTCACTCAAAGTTAAATGTTCTTGATCCAATCATCTGCCCGTCGCAGAAGACAGAGACCCTGTATTGTCCAGCCTCCATCATCTGAGAAACATTCCAGAACATGGTGACCAGCGTTTCCTCGCCCGTATATTCCACCATTTTCTTCATCGTGGCCTCGAGGGTCTTACCAGAATAGCTGAAAGAGCCTGCACCGCTCAGCGTGTTGCCCCCGGGGTTCTTAATCTGTACATAGAACGTACGGTTTCCATTGGAAGCTGTCACATTACGCGCCACGGTAAACGTTACTTCTACGGTCTTGCACTTCTTCAGTTTCTTGGCAGTTCTCTTTCCGTCAGTCAGTCTCATCTGGATGTTCGTTGCATCGAGCTGAGCAGCAATAGCCACTTTCTCGGACAGCGATGCCTTCTCGCTGTTGAGTCCGGCAATCTGTGTCTCACGGTTCGACAGTTCTTCTCTGACGCGTGTATTCTCCTGCTTGAGGCTCTCGTTGAGTCTGTTCAGCGAATCCACCTGCAGGATATAGCTTCTCAGGACGGCTCTGACGGTGGCCAGTTCCTTCTTCAGTCGTGTGATCTCACGTGCATCGTTGGCTTTCACCTGTTTCAGTTCCTGAAGCAGTTTCTGGGTTTTCATCTGCTCCTGGGTCAGCTGTTCAATGATGGAGTCATTGTTTATCTTCGTCATCATTTCGCTGTACTGCAGTGTGAACCGTTCATACTCGTTCTCCATTTCCTGTTTGTCCAGCTCAGCTAGTTCTTGCATGTCCTGATTCATCTGCTTCTGCTCCTGCAAGTTCATGAACAGCCACGCTGCGCCTCCAATCAGTGCCAGTATGACGACTGCCATCAGTGGAATTATCACTTTTTTCATTGCATCATTTTGTTAAAACGCTGCAAAAGTAAGCATTTCAAATGAAATGACAAAAAAATTTTCAATATCAATCGTTCCACCACCTCTATTTTTAAGAATTTTACTGTATTATAGAACAATTTAATTAAATAATTCAAGTTTCGGGAGTGCGCCCTGAAGGGGCAGCAGCTATAAGCCCAGGGCACGCCCTGGGTAAACAGGCGTGGAAGCCATCGACCTGGAAAGGCAAAAGCCAATTACGCTGGCATTGATTCTTTTGCCCTTTCAGCCCTTTCAAGGCGTTAGCTACGGCCTAACCACACCCAGGGCGTGGAAAGGTGTGAGAAAATGCTTTAACGGAATAAACACGGTAGACATGATTTGAACAAGGTGCTGCTGTCATACAGCAGCCTACAGGACAACAAGCGGAACAGAAGCGACAGATAGCGGAGCATATAGATGCGCTGACGGAAAAGCACCACTTAAATGACGGGTAAGCACCACTTAGATGGCGGGTAAGCACCACTTAGATGACGGAGAAGCACCACTTAGATGGCGGGTAAGCACCACTTAGATGACGGGTAAACACCACTTAGATGACGGGTAAGCACCACTTAGATGACGGGTAAGCACCACTTAGATAACGGAGAAGCACCATTGAACGGAAGACGAGCACCATTGGACGGAAGGCAAGTGCTGGGTATCGTAATTGATAGTAATATTCAACAAAATCGAAAAAAAAGTAAGAAAAAATTTGGAGATTAAAATAAAATGCGTAATTTTGCAGCCGAAATACAACAAAAACGATAAAGATGAGACACGAAATGAATGCATTTGCTTGGTGGTGGCGCTCGAGACTCGATTAGTCGCGAGGCACTGAGCTGTATGTATTCACCAGAATAAGACACAGAGGCTCGTCGCGACTGCGGCGAGTCTCTTTTTTAATACATCACCGTATGAGGCTGCCGCATCATACCAGACAGGAAAAAGTAAACAACCACAAAAACGACAAAATAAATGATGAAACAGAGTTATCAAGTTGACGAGAAAGGATTTTACGGAGAGTTCGGAGGTGCCTATGTACCCGAGATTCTCTATGCGACACTGAAGAATCTGCAGGAGCATTACCTGCCGATCATAGAGTCGCAGGAGTTCAAGGACGAGTACCACGCGTTATTGCGTGACTACGTAGGTCGTCCCAGCCCGCTGTATTATGCCAGCAGAATGAGTGAGAGATACGGCTGTCAGCTCTATTTGAAACGTGAAGACCTGAACCATACGGGTGCCCACAAGATCAACAATACCATTGGCCAGATATTGTTGGCGAAGAAGATGGGCAAGACGCGTATCATTGCTGAGACAGGCGCCGGTCAGCACGGTGTAGCAACGGCTACGGTCTGCGCACTGATGAACATGCAGTGCGAAGTGTTCATGGGAGCCACCGATGTAGAACGTCAGCACACGAATGTGGAGCGAATGAAGATGCTGGGTGCCGAGGTGCATCCTGTGCGTACCGGGAACATGACGCTTTCAGACGCCTGTTCCGAGGCTATCCGCGACTGGTGCTGTCACCCTTCCGACACTTTCTATATCGTTGGTTCCACGATGGGTCCTCACCCCTACCCCGACCTAGTGGCCCGTATGCAGAGTGTCATCTCAGAGGAAATAAGATGGCAGCTGGAAGAAAAGACTGGCCGCGACTATCCCGACTACCTCATTGCCTGTATCGGTGGAGGCAGCAATGCAGCAGGAACCATCTATCACTACATGGATGACGAACGAGTGAGAATCGTCCTGGCAGAAGCGGGGGGCCATGGCTGGGACACCAACTACACTGCTGCTACCATTCATCGTGGTACGACGGGAATCCTGCACGGTGCCAAGATGCTGGTGATGCAGGATGAGGACGGACAGATACAGGAGGCATTCACCATCAGCGCCGGTCTCGACTATCCTGGTGTGGGTCCTATGCACTGTAACATGGCCAAGAAGGGACGTACACAGGTGCTGAGCATCAACGACGACGAGGCCATCTATGGCGGCTACGAGCTGACACGCATGGAGGGTATCATCCCCGCCATCGAGAGTGCCCACGCCATTGCCGCACTGCAGAAACTGACGTTCAAGAAAGACGATGTGGTGGTGCTCACTGTCAGCGGACGTGGTGACAAGGATGTGGAGACATACTTGAAGAACAAACAGATGGCAAAGGAATATGGGGATTTTTAGTTAAGAGTTAAGAGTTAAAAGTTAAGAGTTAAGAGTTAAGAGTTAAAAGTCTAGAGACAATAGTCAAGAGATATGGAAAGTTTCAAATTTACAGCCAAGGGCAAGACCATTCTTGCTGACCTTTACACCCCCGTGGGAGTCTACATGCGACTGCGTGACCTCTATCCGCAAAGTGCACTGATGGAGAGTTCGGACTATCACGATGCGAACAACTCACGTTCGTTTATCGGTATCAACCCTATTGCGAGTGTGGCCATCAGTCACGGAGTGGCAACAGTCAATTATCCTGACGGGACCACCTACAACAGACCCCTGGAGACGGGGTTCGGCACTTCCGAAGCCATTCACGCCCTCATCGACCGCATCTCAGTGAGTGGTGACGATGCAGCTGTCTGCGGGCTCTTCGGCTACACCTCGTTCAATGCTGTGCGCTACTTCGAGGACATTGCCGTGAAGGACGAGACACAGGCCAAGAACGATGCTCCCGACGTGCTCTATATATTATATAAGGTAATAGTGGTATTCGACCATCACAACAACATGCTCAGAGTGGTGACGCTGGGCGATGCCACCGACATTGACAACGTCCTCCGGTCCATGAACAAAGCCAATGTGCAGGCCTACGACTTCCACCCCGTAGGTGATGTAAGCAGCACATTGACAGACGACGAGCACAGGGAGAACATACGCCGGGGCATTCAGCACTGTCTGCGTGGCGATGTGTTCCAGATAGTGCTCTCGCGCCGTTTCATTCAGAAGTACGAAGGCGATGACTTCAAGCTCTACCGTGCCCTACGGAGCATCAACCCCTCACCCTATCTGTTCTACTTCGACTTCGGAGGGTTCCGCATCTTCGGTTCTTCACCCGAGACCCATTGCCGCATTGAAAGGCAGCGGGTAGTCGACGGAACGTCGGAAACCAGTCGCAAGGCCTATATCGACCCTATTGCAGGAACCACCCGACGTACAGGCGATGAAGAAGCCGACCGCAAGGGAGCAGAATACCTGCGTAACGACCCGAAGGAGAATGCCGAGCATGTGATGTTGGTGGACCTGGCGCGCAACGACCTGAGCCGCAATTGCCACCATGTCAAGGTAGACTTCTACAAAGACCTGCAGTACTACAGTCACGTCATCCATCTGGTGTCACGAGTCAGTGGAGAACTTGACCAGGGAGCCGATCCCATCAAGGCCTTTATCGACACCTTCCCCGCCGGAACCCTCTCGGGTGCTCCTAAGGTCAGGGCCATGCAGCTCATCTCCGAGTACGAGCCCCACAACCGTGGAGCCTATGGCGGCTGTATCGGCATCATCGGGCTGGACGGTTCGTTGAATCAGGCCATTACCATCCGCACCTTTGTCTCGCGCAACGGAGAGTTGTGGTTCCAGGCGGGTGGCGGTATCGTTGCCAAGAGCAATGTAGAGTATGAATTACAAGAAGTGAACAACAAACTGGGTGCCTTGCGTAAGGCCATTGAAAAAGCAGAAGAATTATGAAAATAGTCATCATCGACAACTACGACTCGTTTACCTACAACCTGAGTCATTTAGTGAAGGAGTTGGGCGCAGAGGTCACCGTGCTGCGCAACGACCAGTTCGCCCTCGACGACCTCAAGTCCTACAGCAAGATCATTCTCTCGCCGGGTCCTGGCATTCCCTCCGAGGCAGGTCTGTTGCTGGATGTCATCCGCACCTATGCAGGCAAGAAGCCCATCCTGGGAGTCTGCTTGGGTCATCAAGCCATTGGCGAGGTGTTTGGAGCCAGGCTCGAGAACCTCTCCGAAGTGTTTCACGGTGTGGCCACCCCATGTCATATCATTGCCGATGACCCCATCTTCAATGGCGTAGGGCGTGACATCACCATCGGGCGCTACCACTCCTGGGTGGTGTCATCAAGCAGTTTCCCCGATTGCCTGGAGGTGACCGCTGTTTCGGACGAGGGTCAGGTGATGGCACTGCGCCACCGTCAGTTCAATGTCCGCGGCATACAGTTCCATCCGGAGAGTGTGCTCACTCCCGATGGCAGGAAAATGATACAGAACTTTTTATACCTATAAACCAACACCATTATGGAACAGACAATGAAAGGCTATCTCTTCCGCCTGTTGAACCACGAAGAGCTCTCCCGCGAGGAGATGAAAACCATCCTGATTGGAATCACCCAAAGTGAATATCCCAACGAGCAGATCACCGCTCTGCTCACCTGTCTGCAGATGCGTGGCGTCACCGTCGACGAGCTGCTGGGCTTCCGCGATGGCATCCTCGAAACCGGTGTTCCTGCCCTTCTGCAGGCAGACCGTTATATCGATGTCGTAGGTACTGGCGGTGATCGCAAGAACACCTTCAACATCTCCACCACCAGTTGCTTCGTCATAGCCGGTGCAGGCTACAAGGTGGCCAAGCACGGCAACTATGCAGCCACAAGTGTCAGTGGCGCATCGAACGTCATTGCCCATCATGGCATCAAGTTCACCGATGACATCGACCGTCTGAACCGTTCGTTGAACGAGGCAGGCATCGTCTATCTACATGCCCAGCTCTTCGCCCGCGCCATGAAGTTCGTCGGGCCCATACGCAAAGCCCTGCAGTTCCCCACCATCTTCAACCTCCTTGGACCCATTGTCAACCCCTCGCAGCCCCAGTGCCAGCTGCTGGGAGTGGCCAACCTCGACCAGATGCGTCTCTACAACAGCGTTTACCAGAAGCTGGGCATTGACTATGGCATTGTGAACTCCATTGACGGCTACGACGAGATATCGCTGACCGGCGACTTCAAGGTCACCACCAAAGACTACGAGCGCATCTTCTCGCCCAAGGACCTTGGCTTCGACATTGCCAAGCCCGAGGAGCTTGTAGGAGGAGCCACCGAGGAAGAGGCAGCACAGATCTTCGACTCCGTGCTCGAGAACCGTGCACTGCCAGCCCAGAAGAACATTGTGCTGGCCAACGCCGCTTTTGGCATTCAGGTACTGGAGCAGGGACGCAAGAGCATTGAGGAGTGCATCGCCATAGCCCGCGAGAGCATTGACAGCGGCCGTGCGCTGAACACCTTCAGGAAATTTGTGGAACTGAATTCATAACTGCCATGAACGACATCCTGCAACAGATAGTCGCCTATAAGCGTATGGAGGTGGAACGGAGCAAGCAGCTCGTTCCACCTACAGAGATGCACCGCCTGGTCGAGGCCATTGTCGACCTCAGCACGTCCTCGCTCTCCAAGGCACTCATAGAGTCGGGAACAGGCATCATCGCCGAATTCAAACGGAAGTCCCCTTCGAAAGGATGGATCAAGGAGGAAGGCAGTGCTGAGGAGATACCGCTGAGCTATCAGAAAAACGGTGCTGCGGCACTCTCCATACTGACAGACAGTCACTATTTCGGCGGATGCGACGAGTATATCCGCACGGCCCGCGACAGTGGCGTGGAGATACCCATCCTCTACAAGAACTTCATCGTTGACGAGTATCAGCTGTTCCAAGCCCGTCTTTGCGGTGCCTCGGCCATATTGCTGATAGCCGCCGATCTCTCAAGACACGAGTGCAGGTCACTGCAGCATACTGCCCACGAGCTGGGCATGGAGGTGCTGCTCGAGATGCATTCCGAATCCGAACTCGACTATGCAGACCAGGAGCCCGACCTTTGCGGCATCAACAACCGCAACCTCGGTTCGTTTGTCACCGATGTGGAAAACAGTTTCCGACTGGCTGAACGTCTGCCCAAGGAGGCTGTCAAGGTCAGCGAGAGCGGTCTCTCCAGTCCCGCCACGGTCAGGGCGCTGCGCTCGGCAGGTTTCCGTGGTTTCCTCATGGGTGAGCATTTCATGAAAGAAGCTGACCCGGGCGAAGCCCTCAAACAGTTCATCTCGGAGCTATGATAGTAAAAGTCTGCGGCATGCGCGATGCCGATAATATCCGCGAGGTGGAAGCCCTGCATCCTCAATGGATGGGGTTCATCTTCTGGCCCCGCTCCAGCCGCTATGTCAGCGAGCGTCCAAAATACATGCCCACTTCAGCCCGACGCGTAGGGGTGTTTGTCGACCAGGACATCGACCTTGTGGAACGCACAGCCCACGACTACGCCCTTGACATCATCCAGCTGCATGGCTCGGAATCGCCCGACTACGCCCGACGGCTGCGTCGGTGGAAGGTCATCAAGGCCTTCAACATGGCCACCGTCGCTGACCTCGACCAGACGAAGGCCTACGAGGGCGCTGTCGACTACTTCCTCTTCGACACCAAAGGCCAGTGCGTAGGTGGCAACGGTGCGAAGTTCGACTGGACCGTGCTGTCCTCCTATCAAGGCGACACGCCCTTCCTGCTGAGTGGTGGCATCGGTCCCGACGATGCAGAGAGCATCAAGTCGTTCCACCACCCACGGTGCATAGGCATAGACCTCAACTCACGCTTCGAGACTGCACCGGGAATAAAGAACATCATTCAACTAAAATCATTTATCGAATCATTATGAATCAATTGATGAACAGCGACCAGAACACAAGAGTCACATCTGACGAACACAATCATGGTCTTCCACAGTCCAACAAGATTAATGCACTTTTTGCGAACAGCAAGGATCGCCATCTCCTTTCATTATATTTCTGTGCAGGCTGCCCCACCCTCGAAGGCACAGCCGACGTGATACTCACCATGCAACGCCGTGGCATCGACATGGTGGAGGTGGGCATTCCCTTCAGCGATCCCTTGGCCGATGGCCCGGTCATCCAAAGTGCTGCCACACAGGCGCTGAAGAACGGAATGAGCCTCAAGACCCTCTTTGCACAGCTGAAAGCCATCAAGGATCAGGTACACATACCCCTTGTGCTGATGGGCTATCTCAACCCCATACTCCACTACGGCATTGAAGCCTTCTGCCAGTCGTGCGTCGACTCGGGTGTCAGCGGAGCCATCATCCCCGACCTTCCCTTCGATGACTACCTGAACACCGTGAAGCCCATAGCCGACCGATACAACCTGCGCATCATCATGCTCATCACCCCCGAGACCAGCGACGAGCGCATCCGGTTCATCGACCGCCACACCGACGGTTTCATCTACATGGTCAGCTCGGCTTCTGTCACTGGCACACAGAAGAGCTTCGACCATCAGAAACAGGAATACTTCCAGCGTATCAATGCCATGAACCTGCACAATCCACGCATGATTGGCTTTGGCATCAGCAACGCCCAGACCCTCAAGGCAGCACAGGACAACGCCTCCGGCGCCATCATCGGCTCGAAGTTCGTCACCCTGCTCAATGAAGCACAGGGGGACGCCAACAAGGCACTCGACCAGCTGTTTGCCGCACTGGAGCTGTCGCAATAAAGACAGGACTCGATGCTATGCGGATAGCATCGAGTCCTGCACAAGCTACATCTTTCAATTGATGAAGCACATGCCAGACGTTACTTGAACAGATACTGGGCAAACTCGTGCAACGATTTGCGCCACACCTGCCACTCATGGTCGCCAGGATACGAATTGAAGCGCACCGCCAAGCCACCATCGCGCATCTTCTTCACAATGTTACGGGTATATTCAATACGCGGGTCCTGCTCACCACAGCTCACGAAGAACACGTCGAACTGACGATTAAACGTCTTGGTATCGGTCAGCATGCCCGGTATTTCCTTCTCCAGGTCAAAATCCGATGCGCCACGAATACCGCCAAACATACCTGTTGAGAACACACCGACATGAGCAAACACATCGGGTGAGCGTAATCCGATGTAGAACGATTGCCCGCCACCCATTGACAGTCCGCACATGGCACGGCTCTTGCGGTCTTTCTTCACACGGTAGTGGGATTCCACGAACGGGATGATATTGTCAACCATCTCACTACGGAAAGCCTGCATGCCCTGCCAGCTGTAGCCACCGCCAAATCCTCCGTTCCGCGAGCGGACATTGCTATTGGAACTGACGACAATCATCGGCACAGCCTTGCCTGCCGCAATCAGATTGTCCATGATCTGAGCCGTTCGGCCCTGTTCCATCCAACCGCGATGATCCTCACCGCCACCGTGCTGGATATAGACCACAGGATAGGACTGGGTATTCTCATTGTAGCCTGCAGGTGTATAGACCATCAGCGGTCGCCACTCCTCATCCACCTTGGAATAGTACCATACTGTGCGCACCTCGCCATGAGGTACATTCTTCACCTCGAAGACATCCATACCCTCCTCGCGTATCTCTATGGCGCTCGACCAACGGCTGCAGCCATAGAACGACTGGCTGGCTGGATCGGCAACCGACACACCGTCGACAATCAGGAAATAGTAGTGGAACCCAGGAACCTGCGGACTGGTGGTCACCGTCCAGACCCCATCCTCCGATTTCAACATATCATACTTCGTGCCACACAAGTCTATCTGCACGCTCTGAGCCTGCGGAGCGTTGACTCGGAACATCACACTCCCGTCTTTCAGCACACGCGGATAGCTGTTGCGGTTGATGTTAGTCACTGGGGAATAAGACCCTTCGGGAAACTGCTCCCTGCGCATTTGCTGTGCATCCACCTGGGCACAGAAAACCGTCATCAGCATGTAAGCCAATACGATTCTGGACATCCTTTTCATCATAATACCTAAATTCATGAAAATACTTCTGCAAAAGTACAAACAATTGCGGATATTTTACTATTTTTGCAGCAAATTTAACAAAACGACAATGAATAAACCCATTATTTCCACAATTGCATTGCTGATGCTGATGTTTTCATGCCAGACAAAGAAGACGCAAAGCGACCCTATTCCCGCCGAGCCAGACTATCAGGACTCAACGCAGTGGTACATCCACGACCGCCAGGCAGAGGCAGACGTGTTCTATATCATTTCCACCGAGACAGGCGACTATGAGTTACCAAACGGAGAGACATGCCACTATGCAGACACCTATGCAGACAGTCTGCGGATGCCACTCTATGGCGAGATGCTAGGTGTGGACACACTGGTGAGCGGTCATCTGAACTACTATTCACCTTACTATCGGCAGTGCTCACTCCAAAGTTTCGAGAGCGACAGTCTCAGAACTGCCCGCATGCCACTGGCATTGGGCGACGTGCGAAAGGCGTTCCAGTATTACCTCGGTCATAAGAACCATGGACGTCCCTTTATCCTGGCAGGATTCAGCCAGGGTGCCCACCTCATGATAGAACTGCTGAAGGAGATGGACGACGAGACCTTTTCGCGTATGATTGCTGCATACGCCATCGGCATTACGATACCTGATACAGGCAGGCACATCGTCCCGACAAAGAGTGCCGATGACACTGGTGTCACCATCTGCTACAACTCTGTACGCGACACCAGCTGTACGATGAAAGGCTGGACAAGAAGCTGCATGGCCATCAACCCAGTGAACTGGCGAACAGACGACACTCCCGCCACGCTAATTACCGAGCCATCGCCGCTTCTACCCGTGACAGAACAGAAGAAGGACACCATGACCATCCATCTCGACACGGCATCGGGATTGCTGATAGTGGAAGGGTTCACTGCCAAGGACTACGTGCTGCCTCTGCTGGGAGTGGAAGGCAACTACCACAGCCGCGAGATATGGCTCTACCGTGACCAGCTCCGCGACAACATGGAACTCAGGGCGGCCAAGTGGTGTACAGCGGCAGCTATTCTACCCTGATGATGACTCTGCGGTAAGCCACAAGGCGGAAAGGACCATTGTCGTGCACTTCGCAGATGATATGGAACTGACTTCCCTTGGCATCAGCGGGAATGCGGATGGAGGCTTTTTCCTGTCCGGCCCCATCGATGTGCAGAAGAATAGTACCGGGCTTTCCCGATGTTCCTTCACCCACCCTTTGCTTTTCAGGCTGCTGCCACCACAGGAAGGAGAGCGCATCGCCATCGGCATCTTCCGAACGCGAGGCATCGAGACGAACCACCGTTCCTGCTTTTGCCTGAATGACGATGGGTGCACCCCCCTTCTGGGTCTTTTTCCCCTGCAAGCGTAGGATGACCTGTGGGTTATGGTTTCCGACTCCCTCGGCAGCCCATTGCATACGTGCCATGAAGTCATTGAGTTCGTCAGGATAGAACCGTTGCTTATAGCCAACGGATATGCTGCGCAGGGGCTCTTGCCAACTGTTCCAGGCAATGGTCAGCGAATCGGGACTGACACCGCGCTCATGGTAGCCTGCCCAACCAGCCTGCGTAGGGTCTTCAGGATCATTGAGACCATTGGGCATCACATACAGGAAACTCGGAGTGTCGCCCTCCACGCCCCATTTATAGGTAGGATATTCGCTGCCTAACGCACCTCGTCCCTGAATATGCTGTTGATGCAAAGGCCATTGGCGCTTTCCCAGTTCACACTGTTCTTGCCAGGTACCCTCGTCCCAGATGAACTGCAGGTCGTTCTTGAATGCCTGTCTGAGCCACATGTGAGAACTGTATTGGCGATTCATACGGTTGTTATAGGCCATGTCCTGATCGGTAATGGTATAGATGCGGAACTTACTGACGAATCTCTTCACTTCGGCTTCCGTCCTTGACTGTTGCACACGCCAGATGGCCTGTGCCAGCGTGTTGGCTCCACCCCAGGCAGCCACATAGACAGGACGTGGGTCATCCTCGTCAGCCAGACGGATGAGCAGATCACTGCCTGGTGAGTCGTTGTTCTCGCCAACAGCCCTGATGCCTCCGTTCACGCTGCCCATCACGGCGCGTTGCGTCAGATAGTCGGCACTGGGCCAGTAATCCATCACCTGCTTGCCGTTCTCTTCTTCCAAAGGCAGGAAGCCCTTCTGACCAGACCGGGCCATCAGCCGCGTCACATCCTTGCGATAGGCCTCGATGACACGTGTCAGGTACTGCTTCCATTCCTGTGGATAAGGGTCGCAGTTCCAGCCCACTGTGGTAATCAGTGCTTCTATCTCGAAGCAGTCGGCGTAGGCCATCAGTCTCACCATCGACTCCATGTCGTCAGGCTCTATCGAGGCTGGCGCAATATCCGTACACACCACAAGGCGCGGTTTCAGCCGAGCCTCTTTTCCGCTGGCTTGGACTGCAGTAAGAATACTCAGCCCTACAGTCACCATCAGACAAGTACATTTTACCATACAATTTCTCATTCTTACCATGACAGACATTCCTATGAATCGTTGCTTATTTCTTTATATTGCCTGCAAGCAGGCATCGGCATTACAGTTATCGGCTTCATTCCTCTGCTGCTATCAGACTGTTCGCATTCTCTTCTTCCAGCTTCTGATCATACACGATTTCAGTCCGGTGATCCTGCAACCAGATGCGGTTCAAGGTAAATGCTATAGAATCCAAGGTTTCTTCACGCCTTCGAGGCGTCAGCTCGCATTCCCATACCGTAATGGTGTGCCACCCCATAGCAGCCAGTTTCTTTTTCTCTTCCTTGTCCCGTTCTTTGTTCCTTCGGATCTTCGCCACCCAGAAGTCCCGGTTGGTCTTGGGGATCTTACAACAGGCAGAGTTCTCGATGGTCAGTGGTCCATGGTCAGAAGTCAACACCACTCCATGCCCATGCCAGAAGCATCCGTTAACAAAGATACAGGTCCTGTATTTCCTCAGGACCAAGTCGGGGTGTCCCGGCAGCCGTTTGTGGTTCAGTCTGTATCGGAATCCCCGTTTCCACAACCCACGGCGCACAATCATCTCGGGCTTCGTATCCTTTCCCCGGATGGCAGCCATATTGGCCGATCGCCGAGCCTGCTCACGCTCAGCAGAGCTGATACAGGCATCGCTCTGCTCTTGCTGAATCGCAGCCTTCTTGTGTCGTTGCTTGGTTGAGAGTCTGTCCATATTACAGGTTATTGATACCAGCTGTTCATCTATTCTTTACCTTACAAACAGTGCTTGGAAAGCCTCATTACACATTCCCCAGATACACATGGACAATGCCTTCCTCCTTGGCCACACGCTGAGCGGCCTCCAATGTATGGAGAGGGGTCGGTGGGAGATGCTGCATCCGGTAGCGGGGAAAGAAACGGCTGAAGTGAAGAGGTGCCTCTGCGAGACCATTCTCTACCATCCAACGACACATGCTGCGAATCATCTGCAAGTCGTCGTTCACGGTGGGGATGATGAGGTTGGTCAGCTCTATCCACACACCAACATTGCGCATGGCAAGAATGGTGTCGAGCACGGGTTGAAGATGACCACCGCTGACACGCTGGTAGATGGTGTCGCTAAAGGACTTCAGGTCGATGTTGGCAGCGTCGAGATAAGGCAGCAGATCGGCCAAGGGTTCCTGGCAGACATAGCCCGCCGTGACGAGGATGTTCCATAGTCCGGCCTCGTGAGCCATACGCGCACAGTCGGTGACATATTCCAAATAGGTGAGCGGCTCGGTATAGGTATAGGCGATACCCGGGCAGCGGTGCTTCTGGCAGAGTGCTACGAGGGCCTCGGGCGTGAGGTCATAGTGGTCGACCTCGGAAGGGTATACCTGGGAGATGTCGTGGTTCTGGCAGTTCTGGCAACGGAAGTTACAGCCCGTACAGGCTATGGACAGGCACTGGGTGCCAGGATGGAAGTGATAGAGCGGTTTTTTCTCAACAGGGTCAATGGCCAAAGCACAGGGCTTAGCGTAGACTTCGCTGACCAGCGCCCCACCCTGATTACGCCTGCTGCGGCAGACACCGGTCTTGCCATCGTCAATATGGCAATGATGCGGACAGAGCTGGCACTCAACCTTTTCTCCGTCCAGCTTCACATAGTATCTGCAGGCTTTCTGCTGTGCAACATCTGTCATGGCGCTGTCAGAACACGATGGCTTCATATACATACAGCTCGGCATCGCGCCATCCGTCCCAGCCAATTCCGGCCTTGTCCTGAGCGCAATGGGCAACGAACTCTTCCTTCGTCCAATTCACTTCATCAGCCACCTGAGGCAGGAAAGTGCCGCTGCGATAGCCTTTGCGTATATAGATGCCATGACGATGGAGCTGGAACTCATCGAGGCTCTGGATGCGACGCATGGGAGTGAGAACAGAAATCTCGATATCGATTTCGTCCAGTTCCTGTCGATGTACAGGAGCGAAGCGGGGATCTTCGAAAGCAGCAGCGCGAGCCATCTCGGCCACGACCTCGCCCAAGGGGATATCCTCGCCAAAATGGCCTATGCAACCACGGAGATGACCATGTTTGTGAAGCGACACGAAGGCACCGCACTTGGAACTGAGCACCGGATACTGGGAACGGGCTACAGGCCGCTGGATACGTTTCCCGTCAAGGCTGTCCCTGATGCTCTGAAGGGCAATGGCTTTCAGTGCATGTTTCTCCTCGTCTGTCAGCGAGAAAGCCTGCCTGTCCGCAGCCTTTCCGCCGTAGAGGATGGCAAACGAGTGATAACCCACCACGCGCGTAGGGTCGTGGTCGTCAATATCGCCGGAGTTTTGGTACATCAGGTGCTTCACCTCATGCTGGCTGTCGAGCATCAGCATCAGCGTCACTATGGCGAACTCGCCGCAGGCACTCGTCGCCAGGTTGCGAATACCGCTGCGGGCATTGGCCTCGATGGTGGCAATGAACTGCTCCACGTCGCCGCTCTCCACGGCCTTGCCCGTCCTGGCATCCACCTTACAGGCATCGGCATAGGAGGGGTAGTGAGAGAAGTCGCTGCTGATGACGAAGAGGTTCTCGCCTTGAGCACCGTCGCCCGACGCAAGACCATCAGAGAAATAGGGTTTCAGCCTCTCGGCTATCCGTTTCAGCTTTCGATAGTCGTTCGTGGCAATGACAATCGGAACGATGGGAGGCACCTCTTCCGAACGTAGAGCGAAGAAACGCTGCAGGAAAGGCAGCTGCACCTCCAGACAGTGCTCACGGTCGTGGGCCTCGGGGCGATAGGCAAACAGACTGTCGCCGCTCGTATCGTCTGCCACCAGCGCCTTGGCTGTCTCGCGGTCAACCTTCACATTGCCCAACGGAGTGGCATAATAGTCGGCCTCGGTATTCACCGATGCTCCGTCGAACCACTCGTGATGGCTGGGACCCAGCAGGAAGATACGTTTATAGCGAGTGCGGGGATTGAGCGACATATAGGCCGAGGCTGCCACACGGCCCGAGAAGTAGTAACCTGCATGAGGAACAATAATCGCTGCTACGTTGTCAAAGTGTGCACTGCCGCTGTGCAGCCTCAGGAGGCTGTCTACTTCCTGACTGAGCCTCCGGGCGTTGCCTTCATAGAACCTATTTGCCTGGGTGGCGGGGCGCACCACAGGCTGGACGGGCTGACCATTACATGAATTCATCATCATGACTGCTGTTATTATGGTTGATAAGATCATTGCTGTGACTGCCGTTTTCTCCATCATCTGCATCGTTATGCCACATGAATGGCTAATTCATGCCACAAAAATAATATTTTTTTCCCAAACATGGTGCGCATATACGTTTTTTTTTGTAAATTCGCGGAAAATTTCCAAGCTAAGAGAGACTATGAAAAGAATTCTGACTGCAATGATTGCATGGGGTTGCCTGCTGACAGCCTCGGCACAGGAGAAGGTGCTGCCACTGATTCAGAATGTGTCAGCCTATGAGAGCATGTCGCTGAACGGCGACTGGAACTACATTGTCGATGTACAGGAGGAGGGCTATTACGACTACCGCATGAACCCAACACGATGGGGATTCTTCGTCAATGCCAAGCCACAGAAGCCGGAAGACCTCATAGAGTACGACTTCGACAAGTCGCCCACCATGACCATTCCCTCCGACTGGAACACCCAAGACGAACGGCTGTTCTTCTATGAAGGAACGGTGTGGTTCAAGAAGAGCTTCCAGGCAGCGCCCATGAACGACTGCTCCACCCTGCTCTACTTCGGGGCCGTGAACTACGATTGCCACGTGTGGGTGAACGGCAAGAAGGCTGGTCACCACGTGGGAGGCTTCACACCGTTCAACTTCGACATCACGAGCCTGCTACGCGAGGGCGAGAACGTGGTGATAGTTAAGGTTGACAACAAACGCCATGCCGAGGACGTGCCCACACAGATCTTCGACTGGTGGAACTACGGGGGAATCACACGCGACGTGAAGCTGGTCAAGGTGACTCCCGTGTATATGGAGGACTACAGTCTGCAGCTGAAGAAAGGCGAAGACAAAGCCAAGATGCGGCAAATTGATTTCTCTGTCAGACTGAACAAGAAAGAGGCCGGACACAAGGTCACCGTCAGCATTCCTGAGCTGAAACTCGTACAGCAGCTCACCACTAACGGCCAGGGAACGGCCGAGACCACGCTCAAGGTAAGTGCCAAGAAGCTGCAGCTGTGGACGCCTGAGAACCCCAAACTCTACAAGGTGCAGCTGTCGCTCAACACGTCCACCTATGCCGATGAGATAGGGTTCCGCACCATCGAGACCCGTGACAAGCAGATACTGCTCAACGGGAAACCCATCTTCCTGAAGGGTATCTCCATACACAACGAGAAACCCTGCGGCGGTGGCAGGGCCAACAGTGCTGACGATGCCCGCACACTGCTAGGATGGGCCAAGGAGCTGGGATGCAACTTCGTACGGTTGGCCCACTATCCCCACCACGAGGAGATGGTGCGCGAAGCCGAGAAGATGGGCATACTGGTGTGGTCGGAGATTCCCGTCTACTGGACCATCGCGTGGAAGAACCCCAAGACGCTCGAGAATGCACGGCAGCAGCTTACCGACATGATCAGCCGCGACCACAACCGCGCCAACGTCATCATCTGGAGCATTGCCAACGAAACGCCTCACTCTGCCGAGCGTGATGCCTTCTTAGGCAACCTGGCAAAGCTTGCACGCAGCCTCGACTCTACCCGGCTCATCTCGATGGCGATGGAGGTGACGGGGGCATCGAACTATGTGAACCGACTGAACGACAACATGAACCAGTATGTGGACGTGGTGAGCTTCAACCAGTATATTGGCTGGTATCGCGACGTGAACGATGCGCCGAAGATGCGCTGGGAGATTCCTTACAACAAGCCTGTCATCATCAGCGAGTTCGGTGGCGGTGCCCGGTATGGCCTGCACGGTGAGAAGAACCAACGATGGACAGAGGAGTTCCAGGAGAACCTTTACAAAGAAAACCTGGCCATGATCGACAAGATTGAAGGCCTCAGCGGCACTACACCCTGGATTCTGAAGGATTTCCGTTCCCCTCGCCGCGTGCTGCCAGGCATTCAGGACTATTACAACAGGAAAGGGCTGGTGAGCGACAAGGGCGAGAAGAAGAAAGCCTTCTTCATATTGCGCGACTGGTACAAGAACAAGTAGCAACAGCAGGGATCTACTCATAAGGAAATGGGCAGGGAGTGGCGCACCACAACCCTGCCCATTTCCTTATATGACTATTTGTAGAGAGTATCAAAAATGGATGCGGACATCCATCCCAACGTTTAACGGATTGCCACGCTGTCCCGTTATTTCCGGATAATCTCCACTTCCCCACCCTGTCGCAGGCGGATGATGGAAGAGGGCTGATGGGGCTGATGCTCCTGACGGCGGCTCCAACATACATAGTCGACAGCCTCCAGTAACTCGGGGCTGATGTCACGGTAATTCTGTGCAGCAGGCTGACCGCTGATATTGGCCGACGTAGAGACCAGTGCCTTCTGGAAACGGAAGCACAGCTCTTTGGAGAAAGGCTCCTGGGTGATGCGTATGCCTATCGAACCGTCCTCAGCTATCAGGTTGGCAGCCAGGTTCACGGCTCCGTCGAGTACCAGCGTGGTAGGCTTGCCGCCTTCCTGTATGCTGTCGATGAGCTGCCACGCCACTTCGGGCACGTTCCTTACATAGCGCTGCAGGCGGGCATCGGAATCGACCAAACAGATGAGCGCCTTGGAGTCGTCGCGCTGCTTGATCTCATACACCCGCTTCACTGCCTCCTCGTTGGTGGCATCGCAACCTATTCCCCACACAGTATCAGTAGGATAGAGTATCACCCCACCCTTCCTCAGAACCTCAACGGCCCTACGAATATCTTCTTCTCTTGTCATAACAGTCTGCAAAGGTACGAAATAATTTGGAAAGTCGTATCTTTTATAGCTGAAAAGTGGAGAAAAGTGTTGTCGAACGGGATGATGGAAGAGGGAAGAGGGAAGAGGGGTGATGGAAGAGGAAAGAGGGAAGAAGGAAGAAGGAAGAGGGGTGATGGAAGAGGGAAGAAGGAAGAGGGAAGAGGGGTGATGGAAGAGGGATGAAGGTGCGGGGGAAGAGGGAGTTTAGTACTGGGGAAGAGGGAGTTTAGTACGGGGTCTTCGGATTCGGGCGCCCGCCCACATCAATACGGGCGCCTGTCCTTATATGTAGGAGCAGGCGCCCGTATATATGCGAGCCATCGTCCGATTCCGGTTTTTCAACCGTTAGAACTCACTGGTGAAGTGGAAGCGTATGTGTTTGAAGTCCTCCTGAGCCATGGAGAGCATATAGCCCGAATCGGCCAGGAACACATCGCGTCCCTCCTTGTCCTTGGCCATGTACTGGTACTTGCGTTTCTTGAACTGTTCCAGCTCCTGCTCGTCGTCGCTCTCTACCCAGCAAGCCTTGTAGAGGTGGACCGGTTCCCAGCGGCACTTGGCATTGTACTCGTTCTCCAAGCGGTACTGGATAACCTCGAACTGCAGCTGACCCACAGTACCGATGATCTTGCGATTGTTGAACTGGTTCACAAAGAGCTGAGCCACACCCTCGTCCATCAGTTGGTCAATACCTTTCTGCAACTGCTTGGACTTCATGGGGTCATCGTTCTCGATATACTTGAACAGCTCTGGCGAGAACGAAGGCAGTCCACGGAAATGAAGCTGCTCACCCTCGGTCAGCGTATCACCGATCTTGAAGATGCCACCTGTATCAGGCAGACCTACGATGTCGCCAGGCCATGCCTCGTCGATGGTCGACTTACGCTGGGCCATGAACTGAGTGGGCGAAGTGAAGCGGAGCGTCTTGCCCTGACGCACATGCAGATAAGGCTGGTTACGCTGGAAACGGCCGCTGCACACCTTGCAGAAGGCTATACAGGAGCGGTGGTTGGGGTCGATGTTGGCAGTAATCTTGAAGATGAAGCCAGTGAACTTGGGCTCCTCGGGCTGCACATCGCGCTCCTCGGCTTTCGTGGGACGAGGGCTGGGGGCTATCTCCACGAAACAGTTAAGCAGTTCCTGCACACCGAAATTGTTCAGGGCTGAACCGAAAAACACGGGAGCCACTTCTGCTTCACGGTAGGTATCTACATCGAACTCAGGATAGACGCCTTCAACCAGTTCCAGGTCCTCACGGAGTTTCGTGGCATCAGCCTCACCGATATGGTTGTCGAGGTCGGAGGAACCGACCTCCACACAGACTTTCTCCGTCACCCGCTGCTTGTCAGGGGTGAAGAGATCAAGCTTCTGCTCGTAGATATTGTACACACCCTTGAACTTAGCACCCTGATTGATAGGCCAGCTCAACGGACGTACCTTGATTTCCAGTTCCTGTTCCAGCTCATCAAGCAGGTCAAACGGGTCACGGCCTTCACGGTCCATCTTGTTGATAAAGATGATGACGGGCGTCTTCCTCATGCGACAGACGGTCATCAGCTTGCGCGTCTGCGTCTCTACGCCCTTGGCACCGTCGACCACGATAATGGCTGAGTCGACAGCAGTCAGCGTACGGAACGTGTCCTCGGCAAAGTCCTGGTGACCAGGGGTGTCAAGTATGTTTACTTTATATTCAATGTCCTTTCCCTCGGGTGTATAGTCAAACTCCATCACCGAGGTGCTGACGGATATACCACGCTGCTTCTCTATATCCATCCAGTCGCTGGTGGCGGTCTTCTTGATCTTGTTGTTCTTCACAGCCCCTGCCACCTGTATCTGTCCACCAAAGAGCAGGAACTTCTCTGTCAACGTGGTCTTACCGGCATCGGGGTGTGAGATAATCGCAAACGTTCGTCTTCTTTCTATTTCTTCACGCATCTTTTTCTTTTATTTATCAAGTCATAGCTTTTCAATACACTCGGCAAGACTCTCTTCCCAATAGGGAATATCGAGTCCATAGGTCTGCTTGATCTTGGTCTTGTCAAGCACTGAATAGTGGGGACGGGCTGCGGGAGTAGGATACTCTGACGTATGGAGCGGACGGACGCGGCATCCCTGTAGGCCTGCAATGCGGTGAATGGCCTTGGTGAAGTCGTACCAAGAGATAGCACCCTCATTGCTGAAGTGATAGACTCCGGGAATGATTCCTTGCTCAATAGCAGTAAAGATGGCCACTGCCAGATCCCGGGCATAGGTGGGAGTACCTATCTGGTCGAAAATGACGCCCAGCTCCGGACGTTCCTTCCCCAGACGGATCATCGTCTTCACAAAGTTATTGCCGAAGGTGGAATAGAGCCAGGCCGTACGGATAATCATCGCACGGCTACACGCCTGCTGCACAGCCTGTTCGCCGGCAAGCTTGGTACGTCCATAGACGCTGTTCGGGCAGACCGCATCGGTCTCCACATAGGGACAGTGATGGGTTCCGTCAAACACATAGTCGGTGCTGATCTGGACAAACCATCCGCCACGTCTCTCTATGGCCTCGGCCAGATAGCCTGGAGCCACATGGTTGAGAAGATCGCAGAGGCCTTGGTTCTCCTCGGCTTTGTCGACAGCAGTATAGGCTGCACAGTTCACGATTCCGTCAATGGCGTTCCCCGTCACAAACGCCTCTACGGCTTGCTGGTCGGTGATATCCAGCTCCTGGACATCCGTATTAAAGAAAACATGTTGGGGATGGGTTTTCTCCAGCAGCTGCATCTCGTTGCCTAATTGGCCGTTACAGCCAGTAATCAATATGTTCATACTTCATCAAACTTCAATCCTTCTTCTCTGTCTTTCTTGTAATAGTCGGAGAGCATACCGATAAAAGTGGAAATCTCCTTGACTGCATGGAGGGTGTTGGGGGTAATCTCTTTCTTCTGCAAACGCAGCATCATCACGCCATACAGGGCATTCATGCAGGTCTCTATCTCGTTCTCTTCTTTATTGGCACCACGATTGCGCAGCTCAACAATGAAAGGCAGCACCTTGTAATAGGCACTGCTGTAGAAAGGGAACTTGGGCGAGGATAACAGCTGCTGATGCAGGTCGGAAAGAAGTTGCAGGGTGGTCTTGTTGATCTGCAGATGCCCATGCTCACGACAGCCCTCTTGATTCATCATACGGATGAGGTTGCCAAACCAGTCTGTCTCCTCTTCCTTTTGCTCATCTGTATAATCGAAGCGATCGACATACTCACGACGTATACGCGACAAGGAACAGCCGAAAGCGCGTATAGTATCTTCCACCTGCCACATATAGAGCAGATACTCGGCAATATTCTTCTGTCTAAGTTGCTGTGCTACAAACACTTTATTACAATAAATAAATGACTAATCAATAAAACCAGGATGTCTCAGCTAAAAGAACCTCAATAAGTTCGTAGTTGTTCCTAACAGCATGATAATGGAGCTGATAATCACGGCAACACCTATGACTTGATTGATAATCTTTATACCGTTGGTATCAAACTTCGTGCGTATCTTATCTACCAGCCAAGTCAGCCCCCACCACCACAACAGTGCGCCTCCGACAATACTGGCAAAGCCGACCAGCATCTCAAAAGGATGATCGGGCAGCACGAAAGCAAACTGGGCGTACATGGCAAGGAACAGGAAGATAATCAGAGGGTTGGAGAACGTCACGAGAAAGGCTGTCCACGTGTTGTACCAAAGGGTTCCCTTGTCTTGTCCTGACTGGTGCATCTTACGCGTAGGATCCGTTCGGTACGTGTAGAAACCGAAGCAGAGCAGCATAATGCTACCTGCTATCTGAAGATAGAACCTGTTCTGGTCGTTGTTGATGAGATCCATGACAAACGACATACCGAAACCGGCGAAACCAGCATAGAAGATGTCGCTCACGGCTGCACCGACGCCTGTGGCCAGCCCATACCAGCGTCCTTTGTTAAGCGTACGCTGAACACAAAGTATACCCACGGGTCCCATGGGCGCTGAGGCTATCATCCCAATGAGCATGCCCTTGAAGATGAAGTCCAATATATTTATAGGTACATGAAATGGCATAATCGAGTGCAAAGGTACAAATAAGTATGCGAAAAAACAAATTTTATTTGATTTTTTCCCCTCCAAGTGTACTTTCATTGAGGTCTTAGGTACTTTTTTTTTCAATTAGCAACCTATTATTCAAAAATAATTCGTACCTTTGCATCCAAATGAAAAACCAAGAACTTTTTAACTTGATAGATTATGAATGAGCAACAAGTGATGAAGCCTTATGTGATAGGCTTGGACTTAGGAGGAACAAACTCTGTTTTCGGAATTGTGGATGCCCGTGGTGACATCAAGGCAACAACAGCCATCAAAACCGGCGGCTACGACACCGCCGAGGCTTATGTGGATGCCTGTGTGAATGCTTTGCAGCCCATCATTGAGCAGGTGGGAGGTATTGAGAAGATCAAGGCCATGGGTGTGGGTGCCCCTAACGGCAACTACTACACGGGTACCATTGAGTTTGCACCGAACCTCGCCTGGGCGCACGATGGCAAAGTGCCCCTGGCCAAGATGTTCAGCGACAAGCTGAACGGCATTCCCGTAGCGCTGACCAACGATGCCAATGCTGCTGCCATTGGCGAAATGGTGTATGGTGTTGCCCGCGGAATGAAGAACTTCATCGTCATCACACTGGGCACAGGCGTCGGTTCCGGTATTGTCGTGAACGGACAGCTTCTCTACGGATGTGATGGCTTTGCCGGTGAACTGGGACATGTCATCATGGTGCGCGGCAAAGAGGGACGCACCTGCGGATGTGGACGTACCGGCTGCCTGGAGGCTTACTGCTCTGCCACAGGTGTCGCCCGTACTGCACGTGAACTCCTGGCTAAGACACAGCGTCCTTCACTGCTGCGTGAGATGAATCCTGAAGACATCACTTCACTCGACGTGAGCATCGCTGCGGGAAAAGGTGACGAACTGGCAAAGGAGATCTATGACTTCACAGGACATATGCTGGGCGAGGCATGCGCAGACTTCGCGGCCTTCTCATCGCCAGAGGCATTCATCTTCTTCGGAGGTATGGTGAAGGCTGGAGAGCTCATCATGAAGCCCATCCGCGAAGCCTATGAAGCCCATGTCCTCAATGTGTTCAAGGGCAAGGCTCAGTTCCTGGTCAGCGGTCTGGACGGTGCCTCAGCAGCAGTTTTAGGTGCTTCAGCCATCGGCTGGGAGATACAGTAACAAAAAAAATGTGGATGGCGCAGGAGAAGCTGCCATCCACTTAAAATATGATAAGTTAGGGAAGGATCAGCAATTGCTGATTAAATGCTTATCGTTGGCAAAAATAGTGCTTTATTTTGAATGCAGCAAAAAAATAGCTAAAAATTTGCATTTTTTAAAAAAAAACTTGGCGGTCTCAGTTTTTTGCAGTACCTTTGCCAATGACTTTAAACTAATGGCCACGATGAGACAACTGAAAATCACAAAGTCCATTACCAACAGAGAAAGCGAATCGCTTGAAAAATACCTACAGGAAATAGGTAAAGAGGAACTTTTGACGTCTGAGGAAGAAGTGGTACTGGCCCAGCGCATCAGGCAAGGCGACCGGAAAGCGCTGGAAAGACTGACCAAGGCGAACCTGAGGTTCGTGGTCAGCGTGGCCAAGCAATATCAGAATCAGGGCTTGAGCCTACCCGACCTCATCAACGAGGGAAACTTAGGGCTGATCAAAGCCGCAGAAAAGTTTGACGAGACCCGTGGCTTCAAATTCATCAGCTATGCCGTTTGGTGGATCCGTCAGAGCATCTTACAGGCCATTGCCGAGCAAAGCCGCATTGTAAGGCTGCCTCTGAACCAGGTGGGTTCTGTGAACAAGATCAACCGCGAGCTCAACCGCTTTGAGCAGGAACACGAGCGGAGACCATCGGCCGATGAGATATCAGAAAAGGTGGACCTGCCCAGGGAAAAGGTTGACGAAGCCATCAACATCAGCGGAAGACACGTGTCGGTAGATGCACCTTTCTCTGAAGGGGCTGACAACTCCCTACTCGACGTGCTCATCAACGACAATTCGCCCATGGCCGACCGTCAGTTGGTGATGGAGTCGCTGAATGAAGAGATCCGGAACGCCCTGAAGATCCTGAATGAACGAGAAAGGAACATTGTCGAGGCATTCTTCGGCATCAACCAGCCGGAAATGACCTTAGAGGAAATAGGCACGAAGTTTGGACTGACCAGGGAACGTGTGAGGCAAATCAAGGAGAAAGCCATCAGACGCCTGCGAGCAAATACAAAGAACAAGTTGCTAAAAACGTATTTAGGAGAATGAAACATTATTTATCATTTATCATTTATCATTTATCATTTAGGCACGCAGTGCTGGCTGTCATGACGGTGAGCTCCCTGTTTATGGCCTCCACCCTTCAGGCCAAGAATGTGATTGCACCCCAGATGTATATGTTCGGCTTTGCCGCGTCATTCAACGACACCATCGTCCACTTCACCGAGATACAGCAAGTGGACAGTACATGGACCGACGCGAAAGGGAAATTCCTGCTGGGACGCGACAACTATTCATATCAACTGCGCGACTATCTGGCCAGCAAGCTGAAGATGTACAACCGCACCTGTGTCGTTGTGTTCAACAAAGACAAGAAGAAGCTCGAGAAGCGCTACCTTAAGATGAAGCGTAAATACGACAGTCCAAAGGTTACCGGCTTCGACATCCGGACCATCAGTGTACAGGACTTCAGATTCCGGCCCATCAACATGAATGCGACAGAAGAGACTCCTGTCGTTAAGAAACCCGCAAAGAAAAAGAAAAGCAAGAAAGCCCCAAAGCAGAAAGAGCAATAGGCAACAAGCGAAACAAAGGTGTCCCCCGCGGTTGGAGGGCACCTTTTAAGAATCAAGGGGACAGGTTTTTGAAGTGAATTCACCGAATTCATTCAAGAACCTATCCCTTTGATTCTTTTTCATATGCTCATGTCTATTCCTGTTGCAAAACTACAACATTTTCTTCAATTTCGCAAGTCTATTGCACAAAAAATGCATTATTTTATGCAATACAGGTTTGAAAATGCATAAAATACGACTTCGTTGTTAGAATCAAGGGGACAGGTTTTTGAAGTGAATTCACCGAATTCATTCAAAAACCTGTCCCCTTGATTCATTCAAAAACCTGTCCCTTGATTCCGCAGCCTTTGCCTGCAAGGAAATTGCACCTGTACGAGCAACAAATTCTTTTACGCTGATTTTAAAACTGTTCAATCCGGACTGGTTTCTAATTGTGGCGAATTCGCCATAATTAAAATTGGGATTATCGGAATCATGGGGACAGGTTTTTGGATGAATTAGGGGAATTCATCCAAAAACCTGTCCCCATGATTCTCATTAGTGTTTCTGAGTTCTTTATATTATCAATCCCATTTGTGGGATTTCTGCTATTTGCATCAAGTAGTTCACCTTGGTGATGTTAGAAATGATGCCACTCACCTGTCCCCCTGGCACCTTATCGTAGCGGAAGCCCGCATAGCCCAGGTCTTCAAGCAGGAACTTCAGGTAGGCCTTCACGATGGTCTGCACGTTCTCGCTATTGTGGTCCAGGTCGCGCATACCGCCCCAGCCCTCACCGGTATCATTGTTCTCGCTGAGGCTATAGCCATTGTCCGTGGCCCATTTCTTCGTGTCGCCACCGTCATCGTTCTTGACGATGTCTGTCGATACCATCTCATAAGTAACACCGTTATAGGTCTCTTTTGGGAAATCCACCCAGTTGCTCACGTTCTTGCGATGGTTGATCACCACTTCGGCGATTGTCCCGATACCTCTTTCCTTCAAAGCGTTGATGAGTGAGCGCAGTTCCGCCTCGCTGCCGAAGGAACTGTTATAGTTCTCAAACCAGTAAAGGTCGTCATAGCCCATTGACGTTCCTCCACAGTTGGCGCTTTGGGGAATCCACACAAGATCGAAGGTCGTAGCCAATTCATCGGCTTGCTTCTCCAAACGTGTCCACTGGGTATCGTTAAACGAGTCCCAAAAGAAACCTTGCAGCATGACGCCGCCATAGTTCTCCGGCCACCCCTAAGCCATCATGGCAAGGGTTGCGACGACAAATGTCAATGTGGTAAGTAGTCTTTTCATAATGCACTATGAGCTTTTGATTGTTGTTTGATGCTGCAAAGTTACGCAAAAAGCCGATTGGATGTTCTCCAACCGGCTCTAAATGTGTAAGTTGCACGATGCAAACGTTTGCATCGTGAA
>JAEEQB010000005.1 GCA_016285075.1 Prevotella sp. | reverse complement strand
ACTGCTACTTGGCCCCAGATTTTTTTCGTATCTGGATGTCAAAATAATCCTCGGCCTTGTCTATCATCATGTCGCGGGCCAACGTCTCTAAACGGGAGAATTCCAATGCTTTCTCCAGTTCACGAATCTATCAATAATTTCCTTCCTAAGCAATCTGAGTTTTGTGCCATCTTGTACTATCAATGCTTGAAAGGCATAGTTTTTGTAGGCTGTATACATATGGAGTAACAAATGATACGTAAAAAAAATACAAAAAGAGAGTAATTGACTAACTTTGCGGAAAAATTGAATAACTACATCATTAACTAATAAAAAAAGATTTACGTATGAAAAAGTGTTTGATGACAGCAATGGCCGCATTGGTATTCAGCGGCACATTCACGAGCTGTTCCCATGACATCGATTTTGAGGGCGAGCAGAACAAGCTGAAAGAGATTCAGCAAGGTATCGAGAGGCTGAAGATTCAAGAGACCTACGAGCAGGCCTTCAAGGCACGCTTCGGCACTCCCGCCAAGAACCAGGACTGGGGTTTCGGCTCCTCTCAAGTCACAACACGTGCAGGCATAGCAGACGTGGATGCTCCCAGTATTTCGGAAGTAGGACCTACTTTCAACTCCACTTTGGCCAACATGTGTGCAAACCTCTGGACTGCCACAAACAATGGTTCTTTATCTGGCGTGAATATCGATGAGTTTGAAAAGTTCAGGCCTTGGGACAACAACTCTGGATGGACTGACAAATTCTATCAGATCAATGCAACAGCAAAGTATTCAACGCTCTCTTATGACTATCTGAATCAGCTGAATACTATTATAATGAGCAAGATTCCAGAAGGAACGAATAATCTGGCAAAAGCAAATGAGACTGGCTATACGGTTACGACGAATGGCGGTCCTGTGACACTGACACCCATCCACCACATCTCCAGCTCTGGTGACTTGATCAGCTATTATTACTATCCGAAAGGCTCTAAACCTACGGTTGATGAAATTAAGGCTCTGCCGAAATATACGATAGGTTACATTGCAGACCCCACTGTATGCGGAGACAACACTAATTATTTCGACCATGTGACCTACAACTTGGTCTATGTCGATGCAAATGGTAACGTATCCTATAATTTCCCACCGAACTACGAAATTGCTTTCATCATTTCCAACGTAGACTATGTGAACGGTCCTGGCCCAGTTCAGATTTTCGACCATGCCACACAAGGTGGTTACACCAAAAAGGATCTTGCCAACCATCCTGAGTTCTATGGTGACGGTGCAATGAATAAAGCCATCCATACAGCCGACATCGGTTGGCATCTGAACGATGCAGAAACACCTCACGTGGCAGTCTTCTCTATCAACGACAAGAACTATATCGGCTTTGAGGACTGGATAGACTTAGATTATAACGATGTCATCATCGAGGTGACAGGTACAGGCGGCGGTACGCCGATTCCTGGCGATGACATTGACCAGTGGGAGGAAATCCGCGTAATTGCTGAGGACCTGTCCGTAGGCCAGAGCACCGACTTCGACTTCAACGACGTGGTATTCGACGTGCGTCGTTATACCAAAAAAACTTCCAAGCATACCGATGGCTATGTGGAGATTATCCTGCGTGCTGCCGGTGGCACACTGCCCCTGTATGTAGATGGCCACGAAGTACATCAGGCCTTCGGCGTTGATGTCGCAACAATGGTGAACACAGGTGCCCAGGCTTCAGGACTGAACGGCAAGGACGATGCCGAGCCTGTCGCCTTCAAGGTGGAGAATCCCCAGGGCACAACCATCGGCGAAATTGCCAAGAACATCCGTGTCTATGTCATTAAGAACGAGATAGAGTGCGATCTGACTGCTCCTGAAGGTGAAATCGCCAGTAAGATTGGTGTCAAGTGCGACTATGTCTGGTGCGCCGAGCGTGAGGATATTGACCACAAGTACAGTCTTACAGAAGGCCCGAAACTGTTCTCAGAATGGGTTCAGGGCATCTTCCCCAAAGACGACTGGTATAACTACGCCAAGGGAAGTATTGAGGAATATAAGGCTGCGAAAAAGTGAGAGCAGAGCCAAGCTCGCAATCCTAAAGGGGTGCCCGCGAAAGCAGGCGCCCTTTTTGATGCTCTCGCTTGAAATTTATGCTAAAGCTTTGAGGGTTCGAAAAAAATGATTACCTTTGCACTCAATATGGTACTGAATTATATCTGGATTGCATTTTTCCTTGTAGCTTTCGCTGTGGCACTGGTGAAGCTGGTGTTCCTGGGCGACTACGAGGTGTTTCCTGCCATGATGGACTCGACGTTCCAGTCCTCAAAGACAGCATTTGAAATTTCCCTGGGTCTGACGGGCGTTCTCGCCCTGTGGCTCGGCGTGATGAAGATTGGCGAGAAGGGGGGTGTGGTCAATGTGCTTGCCCGCCTGCTCAGCCCAGTGTTTGAAAAGCTCTTCCCTGAGGTTCCCAAGGGACATCCCGTCACGGGCAGCATCTTCATGAACATTGCTGCCAACATGCTGGGACTGGACAATGCTGCCACGCCTCTCGGTCTGAAGGCCATGGAACAGCTGGAGGAGGTGAAGAACGACAAGATAGAGAGACTCAGGCAGGAAAAGAACCTGAGCGAGGAGGAGACGACAAGACTGCGTGCTACGGCCTCGAACCCGATGATCATGTTCCTGGTGCTGAACACCAGCGGACTGACGCTGATACCCGTCTCCATCATGGTGTACCGTGTGCAGATGGGTGCTGCCCAGCCCACGGACATCTTCATACCTATCCTCCTGGCCACCTTCTTCTCTA
Organism: Prevotella sp.; assembly: GCA_016285075.1. Lineage (GTDB taxonomy): Bacteria > Bacteroidota > Bacteroidia > Bacteroidales > Bacteroidaceae > Prevotella. The sequence continues at coordinate 118,147 of JAEEQB010000005.1, read as the reverse complement.
CCCTGGCGGGTGTAGTCGTCACCAGTCTCTTCCAGCGCATCAACCTGCTGAACCGCACGCTGCTGCTCACCCTTGGCGGTGCCTGTTTGGCAGTGGCCGGTATCATCTGGGGCTTCTCCCAGATGGACAGCGAGCGTATGGGGCTGGTCAGCACCACTGTGGCGAATATCCTGCTCATGACGATTATCATTGGTTTCATCCTGGCGGGCATGCGCAAGAAGGTCAACGTCTACGACGCCTTCATCGAGGGAGCCAAGGACGGTTTTACCACTGCCGTACGCATCATCCCCTATCTGGTGGCTATCCTTGTGGGCATCGGCGTGTTCCGTGCCAGCGGAGCCATGGACATGCTCATCAGCGGCATTGCCAAGGCGGTAAGTGCCACAGGCATGGACAGCGAGTGGGTGGGTGCCCTGCCCACAGCCCTCATGAAGCCGCTTTCGGGCAGCGGTGCCCGCGGCATGATGGTCGATGCGATGACCACCTATGGTGCCGACTCGTTTATCGGTCGTCTGAGCTGTATCTTCCAGGGCTCGACGGACACCACGTTCTACATCCTGGCGGTCTATTTCGGCAGCGTGGGCGTCAAGTACACGCGCCATGCTGTCAGCTGCGGCCTGCTGGCTGACCTGGCTGGCATCATCTCGGCAATAGCGATTTGTTATTTGTTCTTTGGATGAAGTTTTTTAAGGGTGATTAGGGTGATTAGGGTGATTAGGGTTGTTAGGTATGGAAGATTATCAGAAGGAACCAGGAAGCTATAAGTCGCTGAAGGCTTACCAGAAGTCGGAGTGCGTCTATGACATCACCTATTATTTCGTTGAGCATTTCCTTGACAGGATACATGACCGCACGGTGGATCAGATGCAGCAGGCAGCACGCTCCGGGAAGCAGAACATCGTGGAAGGATATAGTGATGCTGAGGGTTCTTCCGACTCTTACCATAAACTGTCGGTCATTGCCAAAGGCAGCCTGGAGGAGCTCGTTGAGGATTATGAAGACTATCTGCGTGTCCACGGTCTGGAGCGTTGGGGTCAGGATCATTCCAAATACCAGGCCTGTATCCCTCTTTTCAGGAAACACAACGACAGTGTGTACTACCGTCGTCAGATAGAAGGGCGCAGCGATGAGGACATTGCCAACATCGCCATCATCGTGATTCATCAGACCCTGGCTCTGTTAAGAGGTCTTATCGACAGAATCGACAGGAAATTCCTGGAGGAAGGAGGCATCAAGGAGCAGCGCTTCCAAGCCCGCCAGAACTACAGGAAGAATCATAGGGATCAAAATAAGAAGAAGCCCAACACCCCTAATCACCCTAACAACCCTAACAACCCTAATCACCCTAATAACCCTAATCACCCTACCAACCCTACCAACCCTACCACCCCTAACAACCCTAACAACCCTACCCCCCCTAACAACCCTCAAAACTAATGTCAAACCTGAAATCACTTGCTAAGGACACGGCCATCTACGGCCTTTCGAGCATCGTTGCCCGTTTCATCAACTACCTGCTGGTACCCATCCAGACGGCTCGGTTTGCGGCTTCCGGTGGCGAATACGGCATCATCACCAATGTCTATGCCTACGTCTCGCTGCTGATCATCCTGCTGACCTTCGGCATGGAGACCACCTTCTTCCGTTTTATGAGCAAGGAGGGTGAAGACCCGAAGAAGGTCTACTCTACCACGCTGACCATCGTGATGATGACATCGCTGGTGTCGGCGCTGCTGGTCCTGGCATTCCTACATCCTATAGCCGCTGCCGCGGGCTATTCCGATCATCCGGAATATGTGGCAGTGATGTACGTCACCGTAGCCATCGATGCGTTCATGGCCATACCGTTCGCCTATCTGCGCTATCTGCATAAGCCCATCAAGTTTGCCCTGCTGAAGATTGTCAATATCCTGCTGAACATCCTGCTGAACATCTTATACCTGATTGTCCTGCCCGCCTTGAAGGTGAACCTCTTCGGCATCTATGACGAGCAGTTCACGCTGGAAGTGGCGTTTGTCTTCTACATCAACCTCTTCTGCACATGCGCCACCTTGCTGATGCTGTGGAAGGAATGGGTGACGATACCGTTTAAGATTGACAAGGCCACCTGCAGACGGATGCTCTCCTACACGTGGCCTCTGCTGGTGATGGGACTGGCAGGACAGCTGAATCAGGCAGCCTCGCAGATCCTGTTCCCCTATCTGTTTGACGGGGCGCAGGAAACTGCCCGTGAGCAACTCGGCATCTATGGCGCCTGCATCAAGATTGCCATGATCATGGTGATGATTACCCAGGCGTTCCGCTTTGCCTACGAACCGTTTGTCTTTGGCAAGTCCAAGGACAAGGACAACCGTGAGACATACGCTCAGGCCATGAAGTATTATCTCATCTTCACGCTGTTGGCATTCCTGGTGGTGATAGGCTATCTCGACATTCTGAAGTATCTGATTGGTGAAACCTATTGGGAAGGGCTCCGTGTGGTGCCTATTGTGATGGCAGCAGAGATCATGTTCGGCGTGTTCTTCAACCTGTCGTTCTGGTACAAGCTTACCGACAGAACCATCTGGGGAGCCTATTTCTCGGGCATCGGGGCTGTGGTGCTCATCGCAATCGACATCCTGCTGATACCACGATTCAGCTATATGGCTTGTGCCTGGGCAGGATTCGCCGCCTATGCCACATCGATGGTCCTGTCGTATCTGATAGGACAGAAGTACTATCCCGTCAAGTATCCCTTGGGCGATATCGCCTTATACGTATGGCTTGCCATCATGGGCTTTGTCGTGATGACGCTGACAAGAGCAAACATGCCCTTATGGCTCTCACTGACTGTCAACACCCTGCTGATTGTCCTGTTTGTGATGGTCATCATCAAACGCGACATGCCGCTGTCGAGCCTACCCGTCATCGGTCGTCATTTCAGGAAGAAAGAAACCAACACACAATAGAGAATGTGGACAAGTATCCTTAGTATCACCCTTGTCATCAACGAGCTGATGGCGTCGAATGCAGGCTCTGTGATGAGTCCAGCCTATAACTTCGACAGCTGGATAGAGGTCTACAATCCTACAGAGCAGGCCGTCAGCCTGTCGGGCATGTACCTCAGCAAATGGCCCGACAGCCTGAAAAGCTGGCGCATACCCTCATCTGTAGGCACTGTTCCTGCCAAGGGATTCAAGGTTGTCTGGCTCGGCTCCAACGACATCAAGACCAACCAGGCTCCCTTCAAACTCGACTGCGACGGTGGTTTCATTGGCTTGAGCGACAGCAACGGACAGCTTAGTCCCAAGTTCATCAAGAAATAACTAATAAATTCAATATCGTATGAAAAAGATCCTAATTACCCTAACAACTCTGCTCACCCTTACATCCCTTCCCTCAAAGGCCGATGAAGGTATGTGGACACTCTACAACCTGCCGCAGGCAGTGTATGAACAGATGAAGCAGGAGGGCTATCAGCTGCCCTACGATCAGCTTTACCATGCTGACAATGCCATCATGAAGGCGGTGGTCAACTTCTCAGGCTACTGCTCAGGAGTGGTGGTGTCGCCCGACGGCCTTGTGTTTACCAACCATCATTGCGGTTTCGAGAGCATCCGCTCACACAGCACCGTGGAACACGACTACATGCTCAACGGTTTCTGTGCCAAAAGCTATGAAGAGGAGCTACCAAACAAGAATATGTTCGTGAGCTTCATGGTGGAGCAGAAAGACATCACCCCGGAGCTGCCGAAGGACTTCGGTACACTGAACATGGATAAGCGCATTCAATACCTCGACAGCATGGAGAACGCCCTGACCAAGCAGATCAGGGTGCAGGACTCTACGCTACGGGTGGAAATACTCGCTTTCTATGAGCGCAACCGCTATTTCATGACTACCTACCGCGACTTCCGCGACCTTCGCCTGGTGTTTGCCATTCCCAAGTCGATGGGAAAGTTCGGCGGTGAGACGGATAACTGGATGTGGCCGAGACAGACGTGCGACTTCTCCGTCTTCCGTATCTATGCCGATCCCAAGACCAACGGTCCTGCCAACTACTCGAAGGACAACGTGCCCTACCACCCCGAGCACTGGGCCAGGGTGTCGATGGATGGCTACAAGGCCAATGACTTTGCCATGACAATGGGTTATCCGGGCAGCACCAGCCGCTACCTGTCGAGCTACGGCATCCGTGAACGCTACGAGCGCAACACCATCATGGCCCAGGTGCGTGGCGTGAAGCAGGAGGTGATGAAGCGCCACATGGATGTCTCCGAGGCTGTCCGCATCAAGTACGACTCGAAGTATGCACAGAGCAGCAACTACTGGAAAAACAGCATCGGCATGAACAAATGTATCGATTCCATCGGACTAATCGGTGAAAAAGCCAAGTTCGAGATACAGCTGCGCCAGTGGATTGACTCGACGGGATACTACATGAACGAGCTGGATTTCCCCCTGATGCAGCGCCTCTACGGTAAGCGTCTGGAGCTGATGAAGGCCTACATGAACTTTAGCGAGACTTTCTCAAGGACCGACGAGCTGTCGAAGCGTGCCCTCCGTGCCCACAACGGTGTACAACCCAAGGGAAAGGGCAAGAAAGCCTATTTCACCTTCGACGACAAGGACTCATGGGACTACGACACTGACCGTGAGATCCTGGGTACGCTGCTCAAGAACTATCGCCAGCAGGTGGCAGAAGAGTTCCTGCCTGACTTCTACAAGACCATTGACCAGAAGTTCGACGGAGACTGCCAGAGGTATGCAGACTATCTGTACAAGAACTCCATGCTGATGAAGACCGGCAAGAAGATCTATCACAACAAGAAGTCGTTCAAGAAAGACCTTGGCGTACAGTTCGGCCTTGACCTCACGACCGTCCAGGCCGACATCACACAGGGCATGCAAGAGCTGATGGACAGCATTGCCTTGCAGGAACACTATCTCTGTGCTGCCAAACTGCGTATGGAGGAAGACCAGCCCCACTACAGCGATGCCAACTTCACCATGCGAATGAGCTATGGACAGGTGAAGGAATATAAGATCGGCGGCTGGTCATCAGGCTACTACACTACTGCCGAAAGCATGGTCGACAAGATGAAGACGGGCGACAAGGTGGAGGACTACAAGGTGGAACCCGAGATGAAGACCCTGCTGGCAGGTCCGGACTTCGGTCCCTATGCCGATAAGCAGACGGGCAAGATGCAGCTCTGCTTCCTGACGAACAATGATATTACCGGCGGTAACAGCGGTTCACCGATGTTCGACGGTAAGAACCGCCTCATCGGTCTGGCCTTCGATGGCAACTGGGACAGTCTCTCCAGCGACATCTTCTTCGACTCGCAGCTGGCGCGCTGCATAGGCGTAGACATCCGCTATGTGCTGTTCATGATGGACAAATGGGGACATGCAGACCGTCTGCTGAAAGAAATCAAGAGTGAGAAGCCGCTTTAGCTTCTCACTCTTGATTTACGGTTGTTATACCATTGATTCGGCTTTCGCAAATAAGTCACCTCATTGGCGGGCGAAAAGGATTATCCTACGGTTCCCTCCAAGGAAACGCTGAGCAGTTTCTGTGCCTCTACGGCAAACTCCATGGGTAGCTTCTGAATCACCTCCTTGGCATAGCCATTGACAATGAGACCGACAGCCTGTTCCGTAGGGATGCCACGCTGGTTACAATAGAAGAGCTGGTCTTCGGAAATCTTGCTTGTCGTCGCCTCGTGTTCAAAGATGGCCGTGGGGTTGTGAACGTCCATATAAGGAAATGTATGGGCACCACACTGTGAACCCAGCAGCAGCGAGTCGCACGAACTGTAGTTACGGGCATTCTCTGCCGTTGCAGCAGCCCTCACCAGTCCCCGGTAGGAGTTCTGGGAATGACCTGCTGAAATGCCCTTGGAAATGATGGTCGACTTGGTGTTACGGCCCAGGTGTATCATCTTCGTACCTGTATCGGCCTCCTGGTAGTTGTTCGTCACAGCCACAGAATAGAATTCCGCCGTGCTGTTGTCGCCCCTCAGAATGCAGGAAGGATATTTCCATGTGATGGCGCTGCCCGTCTCCACCTGTGTCCAGGAAAGCTTCGAATCCACACCCCGCAGGTCACCGCGTTTCGTGACAAGGTTCAGCACCCCACCCTTGCCGTGCTCGTCGCCAGGATACCAGTTCTGTACCGTGGAATACTTCACCTCGGCACGGTCCATCACGATGATCTCCACAATAGCAGCATGCAGCTGGTTCTCGTCACGCATAGGAGCCGTACAACCCTCCAGGTAACTGACGTAAGAGTCGTCATCGGCAACGATGAGTGTCCTCTCAAACTGTCCGGTGTTCCTGGCGTTGATACGGAAATAGCTGCTCAGCTCCATGGGGCAGCGCACACCCTTGGGGATATAGACAAACGAGCCATCGGAGAAAACGGCACTGTTCAGCGCAGCATAGAAATTGTCGCGATAGGGCACCACCGTTCCCAGATACTGGCGTACCAGGTCAGGATGCTCCTTGATGGCATCGCCGATGGAACAGAAGATGACCCCCTTCTCCTTCAGTTTCTCCTTGAACGTGGTCTTCACACTGACAGAGTCCATGATGGCATCCACCGCTGTATTACCACTCAAGGCAAGACGTTCCTCCAAAGGGATACCGAGCTTGTCGAAGGTCTTTTCCAGTTCGGGGTCTATGGCAGGGGCTCCGTCGCTGCCCGCAGAAGAGGGTTTCTTTGCAGTGGGATCGGCATAATAGCTGATGGCCTGATAATCTACAGGAGGCACATGAACGTGTCCCCATGTAGGTTCCTTCTGCTCCTTCCAGTAGCGAAAGGCCTTCAAGCGGAACTCAAGCATCCACTCGGGCTCCCCTTTCTTGGCAGAGATGAGCCGGACAACGTCTTCGTTCAGCCCTTTCTCTATGATTTCTGTATGTACGTCCGTAGTAAAGCCAAACTCGTACTTCTGCTCGGCCACCTGGCGGACAAACTCGTTCTTCTCGTTCTGCATAACGGCTGCAAAGGTACAAAGAAAAAACGAAAATCAACTATTTTCCAACCGAAATATGAATGTGTTTCAAGGGAATTTATTACCTTTGCAACCAAACCAATTAAACTGGAAAAGATATGTTTAGAAACGTCCTATCTGCCACCTGCCTATTGATGCTGACGATGTCGGCACAGGCAAAGAGCAAGGTTGTTGACCGCCCCGCGTATGTATCATCCACCGCGATGTATGAACTAAAACCCATGAAGGTGGAGCTGACGAAGAAAGCCACCATCGTGCATTTCCACGTCGTGAACGCCAAGTGGGGTGGCTGGAGCGTAGCCGAGGCGCAGCTGGTCTGCAATGGCGACACCCTTGCCTTCAAGAGCGGACGCGTCATCACCCACGACGGTGGGAAGGTGCTGGCTGAAGAACCATTCGAGCTGGGCAGGGACATCGACAAGAACATACAGCGCGACTCGCTCATCATGACCTTCGAGCCACTGCCAAAGGGTGCCGAGAGGTTCGATTATATCGGTAAGAGCGGCCGAAGGAAGCGGGAAATCAAGGGTATCCGCCTTAGCGAAGGACCCTACCCCTCGCTGCTGCCTGCCTATCAGCCGTTCGTTGACGACGGCCAGCCGCTGAAGCCGCTGAAGATGGGACTTGGCGAGGTGTCGGCCACCATCCGGGTACACGGAGGAGGAACCATTTTGTCGCATAACGATTGGCGCACCCTTTGGGGCAAGCCCTTCCATTGCTCCAATGATGACGACTCGGTGATCGTGTACCGTTGCCCCGATTACCTCAGACAGCTACCTTTATTCTCGGGCCGCGGCTTCGGATTGGTGGAGGTGGGCATCAACACCCAGTTCCCGTTGGTGCTGATTCCTAATGAGACACTAACGCTCGACATCGACCTGCCCGCCGTGACTGCCCGCGACAATAAAAAGGCGAAGATGCGCGACACCTACCGGGTGGGCGGTAGCATCGGCGACATCAATCAGGTGCTGTTGGAGAACCAGGAACTGATGTACATGCATTTCCACAAGGATGTGATACCTGAGTGTACCGCAGAAGAGACCTTCGCGGAGTGGAGCGAACAACTGTGGCAGAACTTCGAGGCATTCCGCCAGAAACTGCTCGACCGACATCCCGACTATACCCGTCGCCAAAGGGAATTCCTGAAGATTTGGATAGAAGATCTGTATGCCTGCTACCGTAACGACTATGTCAAGACTTTGAAGGACAAGATGGGAGCAGGCAGGGCCGATAGCCTGATGGGACACCTGAAAGAGACCCACACGCTGGCAGACCCGCACTTCAAGGACATGCTGATCTATCAAGGCGGGCGCACCTTCTATTTCCCTGCACATACCAATCACATTCCCTACCTCGAAGCCAACGGAATGGGGCAAGGTGAAGTGTACGAGACGCTGAAGGCGCTGGACTACAAAAACCAACTGATGAAACGGATGAACGACTTGGAGGTGCTCTCAGACAGCGCCATCATGGCCGCCCATCCCCTGTTCCAGACGCCGCTCCGTGAGTATAACGACAGCATCCGTCTGCTCGTGGAGCGGATTCAGCAGGAAGCGCAGAAGCGTATGATGCCCACCCCCGACGTGACTGGCGACAAGCTCATCGAACACATCGCAGCCCAACATCCTGGCAAGGCTGTCTTCTTCGACCTCTGGGCCACCTGGTGCGGACCCTGCAAGATAGGTATCGCCGGGATGGAACCATTGAAAAAGGAACTGAAAAATCAAGATATCGTGTTCGTCTACTTGACCAACGAAACCAGTCCCATTGACGAATGGAAAAAACAAGTGGCCAACATTCCCGGCCTGCACTACCGTGTGACGGATGACATCTGGAAGCAGATTCCCAACATCATCGGAATCCCCCAGTACTACCTCTACGACCGCAATGGTCACCGCCAATGGGAACAAACCGGCTACGACGAAGAAGTGCTGAAGGACATCAAGCAGCAAATTGAAAAGGCGATAAAATAGAAGGTTGCCTGATTTCTCATAGTAATGAAGCAACATTCCATGAGAAATCAGGCAACCTTCTATTGATGCAGTGGTGCTTACAGTTTCTGTTCCACCTCTATCTCGGTGAAGGTCTCAATGGTATCGCCCACCTGTATGTCGTTGAAGTTGACGAGTGAGATACCGCACTCCAGACCTGTGGCTACCTCCTTGGCATCGTCCTTGTAACGCTTCAGGGCATCGATGGGAGCGGTGTGAATCACGATACCGTCGCGGATGACGCGGGCCTTGTCCTTGTTGTGTACCTTGCCTTCGGTAACAAGACCACCGGCCACGGTACCCACCTTCGAGATCTTGAACACCTGCTTCACCTCTATCTCACCTGTGACGATCTCCTTCTTCACCTTGTCGAGCATGCCCTGCATGGTGGCCTTCACATCGTCGATAGCGTCGTAGATAATAGAATAGGTATTGATCTCAACACCCTCACGGTCGGCTGCACGGCGGGCATCGGCACTGGGACGCACCTGGAAGCCGATGATAATAGCCTCGGAAGCCGAAGCCAGCATCACATCGTTCTCGGAAATCTGGCCTACTGCCTTCGAGATGACATTCACCTGTACCTTCTCTGTAGAGAGCTTGATGAACGAATCGCTCAGCGCCTCGATAGAACCGTCGGTATCGCCCTTCACAATGATGTTCAACTCGTGGAACTCGCCCAATGCAATGCGATGAGACAGTTCGTCGAGACCAAGTTTCGTGGTGGTACGCAGGCTCTGTTCGCGCTGCAGCTGAATACGCTTGTTGGCAATATCGCGGGCTTCCTGTTCTGCCTCCATCACATGGAAGGAGTCACCGGCGGTGGGAGCACCGTTCAGACCTAGGATGATGGCAGGCTCTGCAGGTCCTGCTTTCTCAATACGCTGGTTACGTTCATTGAACATAGCCTTGACCTTACCCCAGGCGGTACCGGCAATCACTACGTCGCCCACCCGAAGCGTGCCATTGGACACGAGAACCGTGGAAACGTAGCCACGCCCCTTGTCGAGAGAGCTCTCGATGACAGAGCCTGTAGCCTTACGGTTGGGATTAGCCTTCAGGTCGAGCATTTCGGCCTCTAAGAGCACCTTTTCCAGCAGTTCTTCCACGCCAATGCCTTTCTTGGCACTGATTTCCTGGCACTGGTACTTACCACCCCACTCTTCCACGAGGAGGTTCATGTTGGCCAGGTCCTCACGGATCTTGTCGGGGTTGGCACCGGGTTTGTCTATCTTGTTAATGGCAAACACCATGGGCACGTTGGCAGCCTGTGCATGGGCAATGGCTTCCTTGGTGGTAGGCATCACTGAGTCATCGGCAGCAATGATGATGATGGCGATATCCGTCACCTGGGCACCACGGGCACGCATTGCCGTGAAGGCCTCGTGACCGGGAGTGTCGAGGAACGTAATCTTCCTGCCATCCTTCAGTTTCACGATGTAGGCACCGATATGCTGTGTGATACCACCAGCCTCACCGGCAATCACATTGGTATTGCGGATATGGTCGAGCAGCGAGGTCTTACCGTGGTCTACATGACCCATCACCGTTACAATAGGAGCACGGCTGACGAGGTCGTTCTCATCGTCATCCTCCTCGGTAATGGCTTCCTGCACCTCTGCACTCACATACTCGGTAGAGAATCCGAATTCATCGGCCACGAGGTTGATGGTCTCAGCATCCAGGCGCTGGTTGATACTCACCATGATGCCCACGGACATGAGTGTGGAGATGACCTGTGTCACGCTGATATTCATCATCGTGGCCAGCTCGGATACGGTAACAAATTCCGTCAGCTTCAGTATCTTCGACTGTGCTGCCTCGGCTGCCATCTCTTCCGACAGGCGTTCCTGTGCGGCATCGCGCTTCTCCTTACGATACTTGGCACCCTTCTTGTTCTGTGTGGTCTTCGATGTGAGACGAGCCAGCGTTTCCTTTACCTGACGTGCCACGTCTTCCTCGTTCACCTCGAGCGGCTTCTGTATCTGCTTCTTTTTCTTCTTATTACCACCAGCCTGCTGGTTCGAGTCGTTGAAGTTCTGGTTGCCTCCTTTGGACTTATTGTTCTTCTTATTATTGTTGTTCTTATTTGCCTCGCTCTTTGCCTCGGCCTCAATGTCCACGCGTTCCTTACCGATGCGCAGGCGCTTTTTCTTCTCTCCACGCTGCTGGGCCAGCTTCTCCTCGCGTTCCTTCTTCTTCTCCTCCTTGGTCTTCTTCTTAGGACGGGTACTCTGGTTGATGGTACTGAGGTCTATCTTACCCAGGACGTTCACCTTCGGTGCCAGCTTGGCTTCGCTCTTCAGGGTGAACACCTTCGGGGCTTCCTTTTCCGGCTGTTCATCGTTCTTCACCTCTGGTTCGCCGCTCTCTTTCTTTACGGGCTCTTCCACAGGTTTCGGTGCCTGCGCCTTAGCCTTCTCTTCTGTCTTCGGTTGCTTAGCAGCAGGCTCAGGCATGGGCTCGGGCTTCTTCTGGGGCTCAGGCTTTTTCTCAGGCTCTAGTTTCTTCTCAGGCTCAGGCTTCTTTTCGGGCTCGGGTTTCTTCTCGGGTTCGGGTTTCTTTTCCGGCTCTGGTTTCTGCTCGGGCTTGGGTTCGGGCTTGGGTTCTTCCTTCACCACAGGTGCAGGCGTCTCCACCTTGACAGGCGCTTCCTTCTTAGGTGCTTCTTTCTTTGGTTCAGCAGCAACCTCCTTGGCGGGGCTGACGGCAGCAGCCTCAGGCTTCTTCTCTTCAGGAGCAGACGCAGGAGCAGCTGCAGCAGGCTTCTTGCCGATGCTGTCCAAGTCAATCTTGCCTACGGTCTTGAACTGCACTTTCGGCTCTGAAGGCTTGGTAACCACAACCGGCTTCTCTACCTTCTCCTCCTTCTTCTTCTCTTTCTTAGGGAACAACTTGTTGGCCAGCGTCTTGATGTCCTTGTCTCCCTTGAACTCACTGACCAGCGCATCATACTGCTCGTCGTTGATCTTTGTAGAGAGATTGGCATCCTCGGCAACATCGCCCAGGCTACTCTTCTTTTTCAGGAAATCAACTGCCGTCTGAAGTCCTATATTCAGTTCCTTTAATACTTTATTTAATCTTATGGCCATCTATCCAAATTGATAATTGATGAATGATAATTGAAAATTACTCGAATTCCGCTTTCAGCACTTCGATCACATGGTCGACCGTCTCTTCTTCCAGGTCGGCCTTCTCGATCAGCATTTCACGCGGAGCGTTGAGTACGGCCTTGGCGGTATCCAGTCCGATGGCCTTGATAGCATCGATAACCCACTGGTCGATCTCATCGGCAAACTCATCGAGGTAGATATCCTCGTCCTCTTCCGATTCGTTCACCACACGGAACACGTCAATGGTATATTCTGTCAGCATGGAGGCCAGTTTGATGTTCATACCACCCTTACCGATGGCCAGGCTCACTTCCTCAGGCTGCAGGTAAACCTCTGCCTTGTGATTCTCAGGATCCAGGGTGATGCTGCTCACCTTGGCAGGAGCCAGGGCGCGCTGGATAAACAGCTGTACGTTGCTGGTGTAGTTGATGACATCGATATTCTCATTGCCTAGTTCGCGGACAATACCATGCACACGGCTACCCTTCACACCGACGCAGGCTCCTACTGGGTCAATACGCTCGTCATAGCTCTCGACTGCCACCTTGGCGCGTTCTCCCGGCATACGGGCCACACGTTTGATGGTAATCAGTCCGTCGTTGATTTCAGGAACCTCACCCTCCAGGAGCTTCTCGAGGAACACGGGGCTGGTACGCGAAAGGATGATACGCGGATTGTTGTTCTCGTTCTGCACCTCTTTTACAATGGCGCGAATGGTCTCACCCTTGTGATACGTGTCGCTGGGAATCTGCTCCTGCTTCGGCAGGTGGAGCTCGTTACCCTCATCGTCCATCAACAGCACCTCGCGTTTCCACATCTGGTAAACCTCGCCGGAGACGATGGTGTTCACCCGCTCCTTATACTTCTGATAGAGCGAGTCGTGTTCCAGCTCCAGGATCTTCGATGACAAGGTCTGGCGCAGGTTCAGGATAGCGCGGCGTCCGAATTTCTGGAAGTCCACCTCTTCTGACACTTCCTCACCCACCTCATAGTCGGGCTCTATCTTCTGTGCATCGGAGAGAGAAATCTCCTTGTTCTCGTCCTGCACCTCACCGTCTTCCACCACAATACGGTTGCGGTGAATCTCAAAGTCGCCCTTGTCGGGGTTTACGATGACATCGTAGTTCTCGTCAGAGCCGAACATCTTCGCAATTACGTTACGGAAACTCTCCTCAAGCACGCTGACCAGCGTGGTGCGGTCAATGTTCTTGGTCTCTTTGAATTCTTGAAAGGTCTCAATCATCGACGGACCTTTCGACTGTTTTTTCATTACCATTGATTCTATCTTTTTATTTTCTTGTTTCTTTCCTTTAATACCTTTCTATGTCTATTTAAATGCAAGCAGGTACTTGACGGACTTGACGGCGTCCATCGAGAAAGGCTTGTCTACGCTGACCATCACTGGGCGCTTCTTACCTTCTACGGTCTGTTTCTCCTGTACTGTCACAGTAAAGTCACGTCCATTGACCTCCTTCAGCTTTCCCTGTACCTTCTTGCCCTCAGCGTCAATCACCTCCACCTCGTCGCCAATGTGGTTGATATATTGCTGAGTCACCTTGAAAGGCTGGCCTATGCCTGCTGAGCCTACTTCCAGTTCGAACTCTCCCAACTCGTCGCCCAACTGCTCCTGCAGGAAGCGGCTCAAATCGGCACAGTCCTCTATCCATACACCGTCGGCATGGTCTATCTCGATGACAATGCGGTCATCGGCACCAAAAATAATGTCTACCAGGAAGTAGTCGCCCTTCTTCAGCCACTCTTCCACTAAAGCTTTTACTGTTTCTTTATTAATCATCCTTCTAATCCTAAAAATATGAAATGAGGAGCTCTCTCGGAGCCCCTCATTCCACTGAACGGGTGCAAAGGTAGGCATTTTTCTTGAATTGGCCAAACTTTTGCCCGTTTTTCTATTGTCAACCTCGAAAAAAAACAGGGAATTCTCATTTCTGCTTCATCATGGAGAGCACCAGCCTGATTTCATCGTAAGTGATATCGGCAGGACAGAGCGACTTGATGGCAGCCGTATTCTCTGACGTTCCTACCATTCTGACAATGCGTTCAATGGCCTGACGATGCTGTGAGTCAATGAGGCTGTCTATTGGTATCTGGCCACTATCCACATAGCGTGCCAGATGACCTATGACCGTGCTCACGGTGAGGTTACGCTCTTTGGCTATCAGGTCGGGGTTCATGCCCTGTTGGTAGAGCTGGAAGCTCACTTCCCAAGTCTTGGGTTTCTGTTCCTTGGGCTTCTTGGCTTTGCGTTCACGCTTCGGCTTCAGCGAGTTCTCATCCAGAGCATCGAGCATAGACAGCTGTTTCTCCTTCAGGTAGATGGTCACCGTAAAACCGTTGTCGGCAATCTTCGTGAGCAGATAACGGCGTGCGAGCCAAGCCTGTCGCAGTTCAGGCAGCGCATTGCCCAACCTTCGGCTGGCCTGCTTATTGTTGGTCTCTACCTTAGCAGAAAGCCCCAGAGGCTTGGCAAAGACATCGTCCAGCGTCGCGTCGAAGTATGCTGCGCTACGTTTCACCCGTTCCAGGAAATCGGCTTCACGAAGACTCTCCACAGGCATCTGTTGTATCTTCTGCTGCCATTTCCCTGCCACGTCGATGATGCGTACACGGACATCCTGGAGCGTCTTGTCATGTAGCTGCTTCAGCGAGGAGTGGCTGTGATAGAAGAACTCGGAGAAAATACGTACCAAGGTCTCCTGCAGATAGAGCAGCGGACGGAAGTCGAACAGCTGTAGCAGCAGATAGCGCTCATACTCCTGCTTCAAGGCCGGTAACTGGGCGATGCTGCGTTCAGCCTCACTCTCCTGCTGGGCTATGTACGAATCTACGCGTTCATCATTGATGATGGCACGTGCTGACAGTGGTGCTGCCAGCTGTAGCCCCTCGAGCGTACGGCAACGGCTGAGTGCCACATACACCTGTCCTGGTGCAAACGACTGGTTGGCATCGATGATGGCGTTGTCGAACGTCAGTCCCTGGCTCTTGTGGATGGTGATGGCCCATGCCAGCCGCAGCGGCAACTGTTTGAAGGTGCCCTGCACATCGGTCTCTATCTCGCGGGTCACCTCGTTCAGCGTATAGCGGGTGTTCTCCCATTCCAACGGTTCCACCTCGATGGCCTTCTCGTCACCCTCGCAAAGAACAAGCACCTTGTACTGGTCAACATAGGCCACACGGCCAATGCGTCCGTTATAATAACGGTGATTGCCGGAAGGGTCGTTCTTCACAAACATCACCTGAGCCCCTAACTTCAGCACCAGGGTGTCGGCTGTGGGGTAGGAATAGTCAGGGAATGTTCCCTTGATCTCCGCACGGAAAAGGAACTGCTTGCCTGACAGCCTTCGCAGCTCTGACTCATTGTAGTAATTCGCCAGATTGTTGTGGGTGGTGAGGCGGATGGCAGAAGGCGAAGGGACAGGGGTTTGGGGCTGTGAAGAGGGATATGGTGTACAGACCCTGCTGTTGAGTTTGGCCAGGTCTTCAGCTGTGGGTTTTCCCACCCTGATGTGGTTCAGTATATTGATGAATGTCGTGTCCTGCTGCCTGTACACATGTTCCAGCTGTATGGTTACGTAGTCTATCTGCTGAAGCGCCTTCGACCCGAAGAAGTAGGGCGTGTCGTAATAAGGCTTCAGCAGCTGCTCATCCTCGGGTGTCACTACGGGAGTGAGCTGTGCCAGATCACCTATCATCAGCAGCTGTACACCGCCAAAGGGCTGGTAGTGGTCGCGGTAGCGGCGAAGTGTATTGTCGATGGCATCGAGAAGGTCTGCTCTAACCATCGAGATTTCGTCGATAATCAACAGGTCTATCGAGGCAATGATCTTCCGCTTCTCTCGTCCGAAGTCATACTTACTATCCACCTTTGCCCCAGGCACGTATGGAGAGAAGGACAGTTGGAAGAACGAGTGGATGGTGACGCCTCCGGCATTGATGGCTGCCACACCCGTCGGAGCCACCACAATGGGACGTTTCCTCGAACGCTCCACCACGGTCTTCAGAAAGGTGGTCTTTCCCGTTCCGGCCTTGCCTGTCAGGAAGATACTACGTCCTGTGTTTTCCACAAAATCCCATGCCGTGCGCAGCTCGTTGTTTGGTGTCATCGCGTTTTGGTTTCCATTGTTTTACAGACCTGCTCTCTGATAGATGGTCAGTCCATACTTATTACTGGCAGCAAAAATGTACTCCATGATGTCGCTGGTGTCATGTTCGAAGTCGATGGCTGCCTGTGCGTAGAGCCAGAACACAAACTCCAGGCAGCATCCTGTCTGGGTATCCTCCGCCTGGCGCACCAAAGGGTTCTTCTCGCCAATCACCTTGGGGTTCTCCCGCAGCCATTGCTCTATGTGGTGACGGAACTTCGTAATGTTGGCCACCCCCTCGTCGTCAAGGGTGACGGAACGGAAGTCGAAGTACACCCTCCTCACCTGCTTGCGTCCGGCATTCTGCTCCATACCTATCCAGTTCTGGAACGAACCGTCCACCAGTGTCTGAGGTGTCACGGTGACGATGGTATTGTCGAAGTTCCTCACCTTCACGGTAGTCAGGCTGATGTCCTCCACCCTTCCGTTGGCTCCTGCCGAGGGAACGGTGATCCAGTCGCCTATGTGTACCATGTCGTTCGTGGTCAGACGGATGCCCGCCACCAAGCCTTTGATGGTGTCCTGGAAGGCAAGCATCAGGATGGCTGAGGCTGCACCTAATCCGGCAAAGAGCGTAGTAGGATCCTTGTCAATCACGATGGCCACTACCACGATAATGGCCAAGAAGATGATAACGATCTTCATCACGCCGCAGACGGAGTAGATGTATTGCTGGCGTGCAGAACGCGGACCGTTCTCCAACCGCTTGAACGAATCGATAAACACCACCAGCGTGCGTACAGACATAACCGTAATATAGATAGCTGTCAGTCGCGTCAGCACCTCCCTCACAGTGGGGAAATCGTTGAATGTCCAGGGTAGCACCCGCCAGATAACGATGGCAGGCACAATGCTGCATGCTGCCATGAGCACATCCCTATTGAAAAGGGCATCGTCCCACTTTGCCTCCGTCTTTGCTGTCAGCTTCAGCACGGAGGGCACCACTAACCGCCTGCAGAGCCATCCCGCCAGAGCCGCTATCAGGATGGCCACCACAACCAGTATGGCGTGGCTTACATAGCCTGCTGCATCGCCCGTCACACCGCAGGCATCCACAGCCTGAAGAACAAATTCCCGTATCACTTGATCTTCCAGACGTTTAGCACAATACCCTTGAAGCCCTCTTCAAAAGAGGGTGCACACACAAACAAAGCGTTATTCAGCCAGGCATACTTACTGTCAGCGGGAGCCTCAAACTGAGGTGCTGCCTTGAAATAGAATGAAGGCCTTCCACCGGCATCCGTTCCACTGGCTATGACACCCCGGTTGCGGATGTGTATCACTACGCCATCATCCGTCTTAATGCAGTAGATGGCCTCCAGCTCCGTGCGATTCAATGCTGTATTCTGTAACTGGTAGTCAGCACCGCCATTGATGATGGTGCCCTTGAGCAACGGCCCCTCAAACGTTCCGCCCGTAATGGGAATGATGGTACGTCGGCCGTGTTGTGTCTCACCGGCACTATAAGCCTCGCCTAACGTCACTTTCAACTGCAGGGCAAACTCCAGTTGAGGAGTTTCCTTTGGTATGTTCACCTGGGCATAAGCCGATAACGCCAAGAAGGCCATCATCACGAGGGATAGAATCTTTTTCATTGTTGCATTTCTTTGGTTAAAAATCTGCGTGCAAAAGTACAAATAATAAATGACATCCCCAAGTATCTTAACAAATAATTTCGTACAAGACCGCTTTTCAGGCTCATACATTGTGCTCGTACTTGCTGATGGCCAGCGAGGTCTTCAGCCTGCCGATGGCGACTAATTTCTCGGACTTGTCATAGTCGAAACCCCCGTAGCGGTTCATCTGGATGTCGATGAGTATGTCGGGCTTCATCAGCTTTGCCATCAGGATAGAGTTCTGCCTAATCATCAGTGAACTGGTACGAGAGAGCATGGTGTAGTAATTGAAGTCCAGGTTGTCGGGAATCAGCTTGTCTATCACCTGCGCAGCCAGCGAACGGCGGCTCTTGCGGCGCTCCTGGAGCTCGTCGTGCAGTTCCGACTGCGCCTTGTAGTCGTGGCCGCTCACATCGACACCTACCAGGATGTCACCCGACTGCCGCTTCACACGGTTCAGGGGGATGGGGTTGATCACTCCCCCGTCTATCAGGATCATCCCATTGCGCCGTACAGGCTCGTAGAACGTTGGCAGCGAGATACTGGCACGGATGGCCTCAAACAGGCTTCCTTTCCTGAACACCACCTCCCTTCCCGCCTTCCAGTCGGTAGCCACCGCACAATAAGGAATGGGTAGCTCCTCGATGTCCATGTCTGGCACAAACTCCATGATGGCCTCGATGATACGCGTACCTTTTACTATATGGTTGATGGAGAACGAGAAGTCCGTCAGCTCCAGCATCCTC
The DNA here is from genome assembly GCA_016285075.1 of Prevotella sp. Classification (GTDB taxonomy): domain Bacteria; phylum Bacteroidota; class Bacteroidia; order Bacteroidales; family Bacteroidaceae; genus Prevotella. Next base: position 99,523 of record JAEEQB010000005.1, on the reverse strand, counting down.
TTGCGGTCAATGGTCTTCATCCACTCACGAAACTCCTTCAGCTTGCCAGCAGCATACACCCCACCTATCAGTGCACCCATCGAGCAACCTGCTATGGAACTGATCCTATAGCCCTGTGCCTCCAGTTCCTCTATGGCACCAATGTGAGCCAATCCCCTTGCACCGCCACTCGACAGAGCCAGTGCCACATCCTTTTTCTTCGTTATCTCATTCATACTATTTGTCAATTATCCACTCTTCGCTTCGATACTTTCTGATTACACAGATACATGCCTGTCAGTATGAGCAGGGTGCCCATCAGGAAATAGACGGTAATGCGCTCCGACAGGATGATCCACGCAAAGAGCACCGTCGTCACCGGATTGAAATACACATAGTTCGTCACCACGACTTCCCCTAAATGCTTCATCACCCAGTTCCATGCCAGGAAACAGAGCATCGAAGCCACAAAGCCCAGGAAGAACAGGTTGATGAGCACGTCCTGACGCAGCACCACGCTCAGCGGTGGCATCTCTGGCCTGACGATGAAGTAGGGAATCATGGACAGCAGCCCATAGAAGAACACCTTGCGAGTGATGAACACCGTGTCATAGCGTTTGTTCACAGGAATCATGAGCAGCGAATACACAGCCCAGCACAGACATGCAGCGAAGGCCAATGTATCGCCCAAGGGTGACAGATGCAGCACGAAGTGCCCGTTAAGCACTACCACCACCACTCCCAATGCTGCCATCAGCGAACCCACCGTCTGAATGCCGTTCAGCCGTTCTGAGCGGTAGAATATCGATATGAGCAGGGCAGCAAACAGCGGACACAGGCACACTATCAGCGATGTGTTCGTCGTCGTGGTATAGTTCATCGAGCTGTTCTCAGTCAGGAAATACAACGAGCCGCCAAACACACCCAGTCCCACCATCAGCAGTTCGTCTTTCAACGATGCTGACAACAGCCGGAAATGCTTCCTCGTCAACGAGAATGCCAGCAGCAGCACGTAGGCCAGAATAAACCTCAGCACGAAAATCTGTGCTGCTGTCAGACCATTCAGCAACAGCAGCTTCGTAAATACAAATGTCGATCCCCACACCGCCACTACAAGGAACGCCACCACATGATACCACAGCCTGTTCATCTCTCAGTATTTCTGTTGAACACTATTGCCAGTAGTCATCCCTGCGAAGGGCACGTGCCATGAAGTCGATGTTCTGCTGTAACAATTCACGACCACGCTCAGGGCTGGTCATTGATTTCAGGCAGGCATCAGGAATCATGTCGTTGGCAATCAGATAGCGTAGCATCTCACCAGGAACAGAATTCTGAATCACCAATGCCAATGCATTCTCCTTTGCCGCATTTTTGTTGTAGTAGGGATTGTTGGGATCACTGATGCATTCTGCTGCTCCAGGAGCCATCGCGAAGATATGGCTGGTGGGCGACAGATAAAGCACCACACTCTTGTCGTCCTTCTTCCATCCCTCGGGCATCTTGCCTTGGAACTTGGCACCCGTAGCCTTTGCAATGAAAGCATGTGCCTCGGCAATGTCCTTGAAGTAGAACAGTGGACTGCCACCGTTCTGCTGCACCAGCTCCTCATGATTGGGGAATGGGGATGATTGTTTCTTGGCCATTTCCTCGCGAACATTATCATATATCTTCTTGCCGTTGCCCCAAGAGGCAGGACCGTTCAAATGCCACTCTCCGCGATAGCAAACAAACATGGCCATGACGAAATCGCGTTTACTGACGATGCTGTCATCCTTTTGTGCCATATTATGATAGGTCAAAGACAACTGCTCATCATCAATACTGCAGAGTGTAAAGCCCTTGCTGTCATACTGTTCCAACAGATATGGCTCATAGTCGCGCCATCTGATGGCCTCCACGTCAGCAGCCTCAACAGTCTTTCCCACAGTCCTTAACACCATACCAAGCCATTCCTGCGGTAGCAGAGCCAACGGGCCGATGCGATACTGATACGCCATCACACACTCAGCATCGTAATAAGCCATGTCTGGGGTGTCAATGTATTTCATAGACGTTTCAATCTCATTATTAAGGTAGTCTTCCACATAGCGTCCATTGGTCAGGTAGCAGGAGAAAACGAAGAACTTCAAGGCATCACGCATATGATAGAAATCGTCCATAAAACGGCATTCGCGGAAGTAGTCAGCCAATGCCTCGTTGATGGGAGCCTGCTCGAACTCACCATCGATGTAATGAAACAACGATTCTGACAGGAAAGCCACGCCGAGATTCTCAGGATTGACCACCGATTCATATTTGAAAGCCATCATGCTGTCCCAGACTATCAGCTGCACATCTACATGGTGCGGCTCGTCGGGTTCGTATTCGCCTTCTAGATCGTAAAAAGGCAGACAACGGCCATACAGCTGTTGGTTCTTTTCGACAAACGAACGCCAGATACCTGTGTCACTAATGACATCCTCAAAGTAAAGCGCCACACTAAGAGCTATGCGTTGCTTCATCTCCTGCGTCAGCTCGCTGGCAATCAGCGACTTATTCGTAATGGCCAACAAACGGTTGGCCAGATTCATGTAATAAAAATCTGTCGGACTGTTCACCCCTTTCGGGTGGCGCGCCCTTATGTCTTGAATGGTAATCTGTAGTGGCATAATCTTATGTATTATGAAATCGTTGGCTATTATTATAATTTGGTGTCATTATATCGTTCATTACACATTTTCACTGTTTTAATACTCGCTCATTCCATCTCCACAATGATCAGAAACTTATTATATCCTGAGCACCTGTTTTTCCTATATTTTTATGATAGCATAGGAGGTGGCGGGCATGCGGACGGTCATCTCACCTGTCTTCTTGTTGTAGCTGATGGGGAACTTATCACCGGCAAGGAGTCTGGTCTTCTTATACTTCACGCCGAGGGGGAACGTGGCATCCGAGGCCTGGGCCCTGGGGTTGAGCATCACCAATACCATATCGCTGCCTGCGGCACGGGCATAGACAAAGGGATAGGGAGACTGCGGATTGGCTGTTGACTGTTGAGCGTTGAGGGTTTGGGGATAGACGGGCACAAACTCTGCATAGTTGGCAAGGGCTGGCTCGCTGTGATGCAGGGCAATGAGCCGGCGCGTCTTGTTGAGCAGCGACTGAGGGTTCTTCTCCTGCATCTCCACATTGGGGGCATCAGGGGCGGGGTCCACGGGCAGATAGAGGTTCCTGGCATCGCCAGTAGAAAAGCCGAGGTTCTTGCCAGTGCTCCATTGCATGGGAGTACGGGCACCGTTACGAGGCTGGTAGGCTCCCTCCACCTGAGGCCAACTGGTGGGCAGCTGCCTCATGCCAATCTCGTTGCCATAATATAAGAAAGGTACGCCAGGCATGGTGAAGCCGAAAGCATAGATAATCTCCAGCTCCTTATCCGTCCGATTGTTACCCAGACGGGCATTGTCATGATTACCCATCGGCAGACTGATGTAACCCTTCCCCACAGTCTTCTCGTACTGGTCCATGTAGCTGCGAAGGAAATCTGCAATGTCACCCTTGCCCTCAGCATCGAAATAGCTGTGTCCTTCGCTCACGCCGTTTAGGATGCGCCAACTCTCCTTTTGGAAGAGGTCATTATAGCCTCTGAACCAGTGGAAGAAGTCCACGTGGAAACAGTCATCGAGGGCATCGGCGGGATATGACCACTCCGCCACCATGAATCCCTGCGGATATTCCTTTTCCAACAGCCGACGGATCTCACGCCAGAAGAGCTTCGTCTCGTTCTCATTGGTGTTGAAGAACTGCTCATTTCCCCTCATGCGGCGAGTCTTCACCAACGCTCCTGCCATGTCAGCACGGAAACCATCGGCACCCATATCCATCCAGAAGCGCAACACGTTCTTCAGGTCTTCACGCATGGCTATCACGTCAGGATGGTTGGTGGGCAGCTGCCACTTCTGCTGAGGGTCGGGATTGGCAAAGCCAAAATTCAGTGCTGGCTGGCACCAATAAAAATTCCTCATGAACTGCCCGTTTCTCTGGCCATAGCCCTTCACAAACTGGCCAGCAAACTCCTGTGGGGGATCCACCCAGTTGGTCTCCGTCCAGATGTAATAGTTCGAGTACTTGTTCTTCTCCTGCTTCTGCGAGGCTACAAACCAAGGGTGGTCGATAGCTGTATAGCTGATGACATAGTCAAAGATGACATGTAAGCCCCGTTTGTGTGCTTCCTCGAAGAGTCTTTTCGCATCGTCGTTCGTGCCGTAGCGCGGCGCTATCTTGTAATAGTCACGGACATCGTAGCCAGCATCGTGGAACGGAGAGTCGAAGAAGGGGTTCAGCCAGATGGCATCCACGCCAAGGCTCTTCACATAGTCCAGCTTGCTGATGATACCCTGCAGGTCGCCGATACCGTCGCCGTCAGAGTCGCAGAAGGTCTGCGGATAGATCTGATAGAACACCGCGTTCCTTGCCCATTCGGGCATCTCTGGAATTACATACTTGCCTGTGATTTCCACAGCCGAGACCGATAACGACCATATCGCCGCTACACCAAGCATCATCAATTGTCTAATCTGCATGACTGTATTTCTTTTGTTGTTGATCAAATGTATGAACATTACCACATCCAAGGCCGTATGGCTCCCTTGCCTTGACAATCTTTGTTGATGTTTTGGGCTTGTAGATCTCTTTTTTGAGCTCTTTGCTGCCATTTTCTCTATATGATGAATAAAACATGTTCGTTGGTTTTTCCAAGTAATTTGTTTGCAAAGATAGCAAATATATACTGAAAAGCCAAACAATTATCGCAAAAAGATAATTCTTTTTAGACAATTGAGCCATGGGGTGGTAAACACAAAGAGATTACATACCATCTTACAGAAAGTTTGATGAAACAGATTGTTTTCATCACTTTCTATATAAATAATTATAGATAAGAGCGTTATAGCGGTGTATATAATTATCTTGTATACACCTTTTTGTGATATTCTGAAAGATTCTTGGTAAAAGTCTTGCATTATAGCCCAAAAAGATGTATCTTTGCATATGAAATATATAACCTAAGAAGATTATGAAGATAACAATCATCAACAACGAAAGGAAAGAAAAAAGGTACACACGTGAGGAACTCGATGAGTTTGTTGCGCAGCTACAGGATGGCACCTTCCGTCAGCGGTATGTGCGTGACTTTCAGAAGGAGGTATGCTTCGTTGCTGAATGGGCGAAGCAGAGCGGTGAACTGAAGGCCAAGAGCACCAACAACCTCGTTTTGCTCTCATTGGAGAACATGCGCGACCTGCCTACCGTCGAGGAATACAAGCGCCTCGCAGTCCAGCAGCCCTATACCCTACTTTGCTTCCTCGGCCACGATGGGCATTCGCTCCACATTGTCTGCCCCTTCACCGTGAATACACCTACCTCGGAAGACAAGGATAAACTTCAGGCGTCAACTCTCAAAAGCCAAACCCTACAGAACGCCTTCCGCAAGTACCATTATATCTACTCCTCCCAGCTTGGTACGCCAATAACCGAGCAGGAGCCAACCTTCATGAGCTGCTGCAAGGCCAGCTACGACCCGCACCCCTACTATAACCCTGACGCCCTCGCCATTGCCGTCAGCAATGAGCCAGAGGACACGCCAGAGTTCCGTAGTATTCAGGAGGACATCAGCGACTACAACTACCCAGAGGAAATTCCTGGCCTCAGCATCCACGACAGCAGGGTGCGCCGTTTCCACGATTGCCTCGACGCTGCCATCGAGAAGCACCATGGCATCAGGGAGGATGACTTGTTCTATGACGCCGTTCTCGAAGAGCTGGCCGACGGCTGCCGTGTAATGGGTCTGCCCCAGGCTTGGTGCGCCCGCATGGCTACCTTCATCCCGCTACTCGGAGGCGTAGAGAACCACGAAACCATCGAAGCCGTTTTCAGGACCGCCTACCTCCGCAAGACATTGAAGACCATCCCCATGAAGTTCACTCGTCCTTCAGCGCTGCTCACCTATAAGACAGAAGCCTACATGAAGGAGCACTACACCCTGCGACTTAACATGATGACAGGCACGCCGGAATACCGCATGAATGCTTTGGGATACGGATTCCTTCCATTGGACCAGGCGGCACGCAACACCATGGCCATCAAGGCCTTGAAGGCTGGCGTAGACTCCTGGGACAAGGACCTGAGCCGCTATATCGACTCGAACCTCATTCCTCGTTACTATCCGATGGAAGACTACATCCGCCACCTGTCCAAGTGGGATGGCAAACGCGACTATGTGGGTGAACTGGCCTGCAGGGTAAAGACCTCCAATCCTTATTGGGAAGAAGACTTCCACAGGTGGATGCTCTCAATGGTAGCCCAGTGGCTGGGTAAGAACCGTCAGTATGGCAATGCCATCGTACCCCTGCTCATCGGTCCGCAGGGCTCAGGCAAGACCAGCTTCTGCGCACGTCTGCTGCCTGGCTATCTGCAGACTTATTACAACGACCGCATCTCGATGAAGAACGACAACGACATCTTCATCGCAATGTCCAGCTTTGCACTCATCAACATCGACGAGTTCGATGCTATGTCGAAGGGTCAGCAGCCGTTGCTGAAATACCTCATCTCCAAGCACGATGTGAAGTTCCGCCCGCCCTACGGCAAGACGATGGAGGAGCGCCAGCGCCTTGCCTCGTTCATCGCCACCACCAACAACCTCCGACCGCTGACCGATCCCACAGGCTCACGCCGATTCATCTGCGTTTATGCCGATGAAATCGACAATTCTGGCGTCATCAACCACGAACAGCTCTATGCCCAGCTCTACGCCGAGCTGCAGCAGGGACGACGTTATTGGTTCGAGGACGATGAGAACGCACGCATCACAGAACAGAACCAGGATTTCCAGCAGGTTTACGACTACGGCAGGATGATAGAACTCAACTATCTCCCTCCTGAAGTTACTCCAGGAGATGCGAAGTTCATCCTTTTGAAGGATATCATGAAGCATCTTGAGAAAGCATTTCCCACCTTCGTAGTTAAGAAAAATACAGACAAAGAACTCGGTCACAAGCTCTCTGAAATGGGTTATGAATACAAGAGACAGAACAAAGGAGCGTCATATCGTATGAAAGAGATATAACCCCTTAAAGTAAAACAAGTTGTTTTACCATCGCTAAAATGCCTTTAACAATGGTAGAACATGCCACTTTAAACAGTAAAACAACTTGTTTTACTTTTAGCAATAAGGGTGATGTTGAAATAAGTACCATCACTCAGCCAATAAGCCTAATATACAATAGATTACAAAGATGGTGATGACAAACTAAATAATTGAAAAGAAAAGAAATGGCAGTACATATCAAACTCATCAAGAACAATATCAAAAGCAGTAGCTCATACGGAAAATACTTTGCTAAAGCAGTGAGTCAAGGTGAGGTGACGCTCGATGAAATAGGTGAAGAGATCTGCAGGAACAGCAGTTTCTCGGAGGGCACCGTCGTTGGTGTCGTCTCGGAGCTTCAGGATCTGCTGAAGGAGAAGCTACGGGCCGGCCAGACAGTCGTCCTGCCTGGCATCGGCCGCTTCAGCCTCCGCGTGGAGAGCATCGGTGTGGACGATCCGAAGGCGTTCAACATCCGTCGCCACATCACCCGCATCGTCTGCGGATTCCTCCCCTCCGGCCGCCGTACCCAGGGCCGTCACATCCTCTATGACCTCTGCGACGGCGTGAAGGCCATCTGGCACAACGGTGCCAAACCGTAGGGCAAAAGACGGTAGCAAATGTTAAAAATGAAAGAAAACGGGAAAAATATTTGGAGCATATCTCATTTTTTCTATATCTTTGCAGGCTGAAACTTGCGAGCGCTCGGCCCAAAGGGACGCTTTGCTTGCAAAGAACGGGTGGCGTCCCGGCATTTCAAGCGAGCTTGATTGCTCTCGGCTTACGCCGTCCTTGCACGCCAAAACTTAAAATGAAGAATTGAATGAGAGAGAGAGTTTTTTGATTGAAAGGAAGGAACTCGTTATCTTTTTCGGGTCATTGAATTGACCATCTTATGTGGACACTCTTCGGAGTGCAAAGGAGACTGCGCGTCAGTCTCCTGGAACTTTCACCCTCTGTATTGACTGGCGACAGGCCGGCCAGTCTTTTCTACACCGTTATTTTTAGATACCAAAACACATTTCTTTTCATTTTATGGAAGAAACAAGTGGACTGTACATCAAGCCCGTAGAGATGGGCATCGTCGACAACAGCCTTGTCATGAAAATCAAGACAGACAGGCAGAAACTGAAACCTACGGACTTCCGATGTTATGTTTACACCGACGATTATTTTCTCATGTGTACAGGAGCCGGGGACAACCTGCCCTCGTTCCGGCGGGGAACCATCAGCCTCAACATGAAGAGCCGATTCCTGTGGCTGCCAGGCACTTACAAATTCATCTTCGCACTGTCCAGCGTCTATATGGGCGTGATGGAATTCAGGCTGGATGATGAGCAGCAGATAGAGTTCTTAGGCATGAGACCTATCGAGATCTTCTCACCCGAGGACATTGCCTCCTCGTTCTTCGGCGGAGACATGGAGTGGGAACTGCTTACCACGATGCCTGGCACCCGACAACTGCGCCATGAGGCCATCGAGGAGGCCCGACGGCGACATTGGAGTGTGATGATCAGTATGAATGTCGAGGACTATGCCCGCCAGCCATCGGGCTACATCTTCACCTGCTGCGGCAACGACAGCCCCGCACCGCCCATCAGGTGTTTCCACCGACAGCTGAACGCCAAGGGCAACATTGAGGTGGTGGACTGCAACACGCTTTACGACAGTGCCCTGCAGAACCCATTGGATGGTTTCAACCACCTGTTCAATGAGACGGAACGCGGCACCACCATCTGCCTCGACAAGGTGGGAGCACTCATGGGAGCCGGCGGACGAGTCATCGTCACGCAACTCACCCAAGCCGCACTCGACAGGAAGTACACGCTATGGCTCAGCGGTACGCAACAGGAGCTGGATGCCCTGTTCAATGTTTATCCCTCTCTCTGGAGGCTCTTCCCAGAAACGAAACGGCTGACTATTCTGCCGCCTACTCCGCAGGAGATGGTGCAGAATTTCTTCCGCCAGTTGAACGCCTGGGACCTGAAGCCCACAGAGCAAGCCTTTCACCAGTTGGCTCATACCATCCTGAAGGGGTGTGAAGACAGAACGCTTGCCAATTGGTCGACACGCGACATCAACCGCTTCCTGCAGGAACACGTGATGCCGAAATACCTCCAACGGCTGGTCGACAATCCCAATGAATTCCGCAAGGATGAGCTGAGGCCGGAGGACATAGACTTCTCAAAGCTCATGGGTCAAGCCACCGACTATACGGAGACCCTGAACGAGCTGAACCAGATGGTGGGGCTGGACAACATCAAGCAGGCCATCGCCTCGGCCGCCCACCGTGTGAAAATCTTCTCCGAACGCCGGCAGATGGGGCTGACCACTAACGACAAGGACATCTACCACGCCATCTTCACCGGCAGCCCCGGGACAGGAAAGACTACCGTAGCCAAGAAGCTCGGCAAGATTTACCACGACCTGGGCGTACTCTCCAAGGGTGAGGTCATCGCCGTAGACCGAAGCCGCATCGTCGGCCGCTTCATCGGCGACACCGAGGACAACGTGAAGAAACTGCTTGAGGAAGCCCGAGGCAACGTGCTCTTCGTGGACGAGGCCTACTCGCTATACGGCAGCGACAACAGCAACGACTACGGACGCCGAGCCATCGAGTGCCTCTTGGCCGCACTCACTGAGAAAAACTCCGACATGCTGGTTATCTTCGCTGGCTACAAGGAGGAGATGGACCGGCTGATGACCATGAATCCGGGACTGAAGGGACGATTCCCTTATGAATACCACTTCGCCGACTATACTGCCGAGCAGCTCATGCAGATAGCCGAGCACCTCTTCGAGAAGGACGAGTATCTGCTCACCCCCGACGCTCGCAGGGAACTGCAGACCACCATTGAACAGACGCTCAGGCAACCCCCGGCCCATTTCGGCAATGCCCGCTGGGTAGAGCAGTACGTCCGCAATGGCATCTTGCCTGCCTTGGCCGACCGCTTAGTGGAAAGCAAGGCCGCAAGGGCACTCACTCGAGAAGACTATCAGCGTGTAGAAGCCTCCGACATCCGTGCTGCCTACAGGCTGTTCAAACCAGAGACCATAGAGCTGAAGCCCCGCCTACGGGTGTTGGGCTTCAGCGCCTAACCTGCAACACTTATCACTCAACATTATGAAGAATAATCCCTATGAAGAAGACCCAGACTTCCAGGAGAAAATGGAAGAGTTTCTGAAGTCAATAGAAACAAGCACTGATACAGATGATTTTGATGACAACGACGATGAAGAACTCTATGATAACGATGAAGATGAAGAACTCTACAACGACGATGAAGAACTCTATGACGATGATGATGAATACTTTGAAAACGATGACGACATGAACGAATATCAAGTAGGGACAGGCCAATTCACCCTTGGCCAAGACAACAAGGTGAAAGTAGAAATCCTTCAGCCACTCACCAATCCTCGTGAAGAACTGAACAACCTGGTGGGATGCAACGACATTCGCAAACGAATAGACGAGTTGCTCGACCTGAACAATTACAACGTGCTGATGAGGGCATTCTGCCCAGACAGCAAGCCACACGCCACATCTCTGCACAGCCTCTTCTTCGGACGGCCTGGCACTGGCAAGACCACCGTCTGCAAAATCTATGGTTCCCTGCTCCATGAGGCAGGCGTACTGAGCCGGGGCCACGTGGTCTGCTGCAATCGCGGCACATTCATTGGCAACAACTGGGGCGACGAAGACAAGGCCGTACGTTCAGTGCTGGAACTGGCAAAGGGCGGGGTGCTAATGATTGACGAGGCCTACCTCCTCAACTCCAACCACCCCAATGACCCAGGCAAACTGGTTATTCCCCTGCTCATGGACATCCTGGCCAACGAAGACCGTCGCGACCTCGCCATCATCCTCTGTGGCTACAAGGATGAGATGCTGCGCCTCATCGACCTCAACCCCGGTCTCGACTCACGCTTTCCCAACCGCTTCGAGTTCCCCGACTTCACCGTCGACGACTTACTTGAGATCACCCGCCGCCGCATTCGTGAGTATGGCTACAGCTTCACCCGCTCGGCCTGGCAGAAATACCGTCAGCTCATCGCCAAGGCTTATGCCGAGCGCGACAAGAACACCTGGGGCAATGCCCGCTTCGTGGCAAACCAGTTGGAGCTCATCTACCTGCGTCACGCCCACCGCTGCCTCCGCCTGCCCTTCCCCCAGCGCCAGCAGCTCCTCAGCCTTACCACTGCCGACATCGAGCCCCTCGCCCCAACCCGTCCCAAACCGAAAATAGGGTTCTAAACCAAAGATCATGGGGACAGGTTTTTGAATGAATTCGGTGAATTCATTCAAAAACCTGTCCCCATGATCTCTTTGTTCTTGTATGTGTCTGTTAGAGGATATAAGCTACTCTTTTCAGTAACCCCGACAAATAGTATTTTGTCTGCTATTTCACAGATGTATTTATTGCGAGCGTGGGCTGTAGCTTTTGACTGGCGGACAGCTTTTGAAACGGAGATGATGAGCAGCCGATGAGCATCGAGTAAAGGCCGGAGCTCGGAAGGAATCTGCTTGTACATCTCACGAGCCATTACAAGGATGATGGGACATCTGCCCTTCATCAGGAAATGCAACACCTCTTTCTCCAAATGAGAACTGAAACCGCTGATAATGCATTGTTCTTCTTTCGCCATTTGTGTTGCCCAATCATAGCATCTCAACACCATATCCGTTGGTATAGTGCTTGATGCCAAGAATGCCGTTTTAGGCAGGTTGAGCAGGTCGTGGTTTCCAAGACAGTCCATTACAGCAGTCCTTGTTCTTTCAATATCTCCACCATTTCTGCTGGTGTTACCACAATCGGTTTGTTTGGGAAATGCTTCTTGTTGCCCGTCACGAGATAGGCATCCTCTTTCGAAATAGCCACTTCGTAGAATACCACATCCTTGGGGTCTGGGAAATGCTCGTCAGAGTGCAGCCTATTCGAAGCTATGCCTTCAGATCCAATCTGGGATATAAGTTTCTGGACCTTTTCTTCGGGTAGTTTCAATCTTGGACGAAGAAGGACATTGTAATACTCACTGAATATTTCCCTGTTAAACAACAGCTTAAACTTTCGTTCCTGAAAAGCCTCAACGACTTTAACCGTTGATGCATCCGCATGACGTGAAAGCAAGGCAGAAACAAGAACATTGGTGTCAACAACTGCGTAAATCATACTGAAACCTTTTCTCTTTCTGCTCTTTCTTCACGTGCCAATCTTATCTCTTCGTTAATTTCATCCAATGTTAGGTCGGGAAACAGACCAGCCTCTGCCATTGCTCTCATCTCTCGAAACGCCTTTACCCCCTCATCGTGAATAAAATCTTCTGGTTTTTTGGTGCTTACTTCAAACGGAATGCCACCAAAACTAATCATTCTCCTTACAAAGATATTCATAGCGGTATTTGCACTCATGCCAATCTCGTTACAAAGTGCATCAAAGCGTTGCTTCACTTGTGAGTCCAACCTCACTGTCATAGATACCTGTGCCATAGTTATATAAGTTTTACGGCTGCAAATATAAGCAATTTATTTCATTCTGCCATCATTTTGACGTAAAATATAGTCTTTTTTTTGATTATTATCTTTATTCTTGGCTCCCTAACTCATCACCCATACGATATTTGATGTCGTAGTTGATGATGAAGTCAAGTTCTTCTTCCGTGAAGCCGTAGTGCTTCGCCAGGACTTTATCGATTTCGTCGATGATGGGTTTGGAGAGCTTCTTTTGATAAGCATAGGACGTGTTTGTCCCACCATCAGACTTGTTAACTATAGAAATAGATTTGTTACTATCTAAGTCGTTTTCTAATGAGGCTGCAAAAGTACCAACATCGTTTTCTGAGTCATAATTGAGAGTAAAATCAAATATGTTCGATTCTGTTAAGTTGAACATATCGTAATTTGTTGAATAGTACCACCAAAATAAACTTGAATTCAAAGCGGCCATTAAATAATTAGCTATAGTAACATTGCAAATATGCTTTTCTTTGTTGCTGGCTGATTCTGTATTAAAGCCCTTCCGAAGAAATATTATCCAATATCTTAAACCTGCAGAACGATAATGAATTAGGGGATCACTAATTTGAGATGTAACATATTGACCAATGAAATTGTTTGTCGAATATTTATTATAAATATGGTACTCTATCGGTGACGAGAATCTCCATATCCGATCTTGATTGAAAGAAGGATTAAAACGTAAATTACAGAATAGCCATTTTCGATGTTCTGAGGTCCAGCGTAGCACTTGCGTTGTAAGCAGTGTTTCTTTCTGGGTGGCCTTAGAGGAAATAAAGATGTTAAGTCGTTGGTCAGCTCCTTTGTTGCCATCAAACAACTTTCCTGGTCTTATTTCATAACTGCTTACACACAAATATTTGTGAGATGTCAACAACTCTCGTAAAGAAAACATATTCTTTGCTGCTGTAAATGACAATGGAACAATCATTCCAATTCTTTTTGAATCAGACAAAATACGAAGAGAACGTTCTATAGTAAATGCGTAAAGATTATTACTCTCAATTGTTCTATAATTCACGACCCTATATGTATCTGCTACAGACTTGTTAGTTTCTTTATTCTTTTTTGTATATACCACATACGGCGGATTACCAATAATCACATCGAATCCGCCATTGCCGTAAATGATGTCATAGAACTCGGCGAGCCAATGGAAGGGCTGGTGAGATTTTTTCCATTTGTCGTAGTCCATGCCTGGGGCGGTGGCTGTATGCAGGTTATGGTTCAGCAGTTCGTTGAGTTTTACCAATCGCTCTTTCAGTTGGCCTTTTGCCTTCTTGAAGGTTTCGAGGTCTTCATCCTGTTCTAACTGCACCTTGCGGAAAGTGTTATAGGCTGTAGAAACAATATCAATCTCGTCATAAACCTGAGTCTCGAACTCCTGACGAGCAAACATATCCATGTATTTCACACCTTCTTCCATCTCCTTCTCCGTAGCATAGCCCACCAGGGTATTACCACAACGGATATTGAAGTCGATGTCAGGCAATGGGTCGAGGCCAAGATTGGGATCACGAGGATTGACATCGACCACAGCCACCATCTTCAGGAACAGGCGGAGCTTGGCTATTTCCGTTGCCTCTACCATAATATCTACGCCATAGAGGTTGCGCAGGATGATGCTCTTATAGATGAAGTAGCGGATGTTAGAGCGATATTTCACATTCAGTTCTCGTAGCTCATCTTCGAACAACTTAGGATTTTCTGCGTTCCAGTCCTGCATACGGGTGATACAAACCTCATAGAGCGGCTCCAGGATGTTGAGGGCGGCAAAGAGAAATGCTCCAGAACCACACGTGGGATCGAGGATGCTGACGTGCTGCAGAGCAGCATAGAAATGCTTTACCAGCAGATGGTCATCAGTATGTTGCAACACATCGTAAGCAAACTGGCGGATATCGAGGTTATAAGTGATGAAGTCGTTAATCTCCGTAATCTCACCTTTCTCTATCTTCTGACGGATACTGTCGTAGCGTTGAAGTCGCTCCACCGTCTCACGCCATATTTCTGTTGGCAGATTCCAAGGCTCTGGCGTACGTTCGTTCCAACGGCTGCGACGTTCCAACAGGTTCGGTTTCGTGGTGTCAATACCCTCAGCTATGTAGTCAGGAATAGGTGTTTCATGCCCATGCTTTACAGCATCGTAGATATAGCGGTCACCACTCTGCTGTAGGTATTGCCAAACGCTGCCATTTGTCTTAAAGGCGTTGGCAGTAGTCTTCTTGGTAGCATCCATCAGGAAGGGTACAATCGTATTGCGGCCAATATATTCCGTAATGTCCTCCTTGGTGTAGTAGGCTCCCATTTGGGCACGATCGTTGATATACTGTTCGAAGATGTAACCCAACACATCAGGGTTGATGTCGCGACCTGTAGCCGTCAAGCGGTCATCAAGGTGCCAATGCCAGTTGTCGAAGAAAGCGAAAAGGCTCTCGAAGGCTTCATCGGCTATATCGATGTTGGGATAGTTCTTTTCAAGTTCGTGTTCATCGAACATACCACCATTCAGATATGGAATGCGTCCGTACTTCTGTTGGAAGTCTCGTTCGTGACGTGGAGAGTTGAGTCCATCGTGGAAGAGTGAGCACAGAAATCCCTTGTAGAAGGAATCATAGAAACGGTCTTCGCCCTTTTCACGTTTTACCCACGACAACTTTTCACGCAGATAATTGACATTGAGATCGAGGAAGCCTTTCTTCTGGATGAAATAGCAGAACATCAGGCGATTGAGCATCACCGAGGTGTACCATTGCTTGTTCTGGTTCTTTTTCGGCTCGATGTTATCATCAATACCTGTAATAAACTGGGCAAAGCGGGTATGTTCCTTGCGAAATCCGGTATAGAAATCCTTGGTTATCTTTTCTGAGTTGATGATGAATGTTCCTTGCACGCGCTCTTTGACATCCATAATCGTTGTATGGTCGTCTAACTCGAACGAAAGCCCTTCCATCTTCTCATAAAGAAAGCTGGCACTTTCTGCTGATTCATATTCCACCAATACCAAGTCACGTTTCTCCACCTTGTTGACTGGAGCCACCCAGAGATGGTGCTGGGACCTCACCCCCTGCCCCTCTCCTAAGGGCGAGGGGAGATAAAAGATACAGATATAGTCGTTGGCCTGGCGGCGCAGACGGGTGTCTATCTTTTTGGTCATACTGCTTGTAGGTATCTCCTGCACCTGACAGGTCAGTACCTGAAAACCGCTTCGCTGAGCTATCTGCTCAAAGTGGAAGGTTGTTTCTTCTACTACGATGTCGAACGTGGTCTGTCCCTGCGGATTGTTCCATAACATCTCACGGATAAACAGCGTACGGAAGTCGCTGTCGGCTATATACTGATTGAATACCTTTCTTGATATATTCATTTTCCTTTTTTTTTGAGGTTAGCATGTCTATCTACTCCCCTCTCCCTTTGGAGAGGGGCTGGGGGTGAGGCTTCAGTCCCATCGAACAGATGATCGTGGGATCCTTATGTTTGTTTCTGTCTTCATCGATACGGCACAAAGTTCCGTTCTTGTGCATCTCCAAAACCGACTCTACCGTATCATCATTGGTACTGCTTCGCAACATGCGCCCAAGAATGAACTTGGTGCTTTCAAGCAACTGATAATTGTAGATATCGTCGATGGCCAGTTTCAGGAGTTGCTTCTTCTCATTGTCAAAAAACAAGGTTGGCGGTTGTTTGTAGTAATGCTCCAAGAGGTCGATGATGCGATAACGCGTAGAGAAACGGTTGCCCAGGATGCCGCTCACGCTGGTTGACTCCTGTTTGATATTCTCAACGGCACACTTGACAAGGTCAAAGTGATTGTCGAGCGGCTCTTCCACCTTCGTATCAGCCGTGCATGCCATTGCCTGCAGAATCTTCTTCTGTGACTGGCTGATGATCTCGCCCTTTGAGTTGTACCACGACAGCACATCGTAGTCGTTGTGGGTCTTGACGTAGGTAATCACACCGTCCTCAATGGGTGAAGTAGCACGCTTGGTAGAATAGATGACATCGCTCAAAGCAGGAATAATCTGTTTCAGTTTGGGATTGGCATCTGTTGCGTTCTTCCAAATCTGATAGGCCTGCGAAGCCAAGTCAACATCGCTGTCGTCCTCATCATCATCGAGCGAGCCACTCTTCTCGTTATACATATCACGCAGATTGGTCTCGTTGCCTTCGAAGAACTTCTCATCGCTACCAACGATATTGGCATTCTCGTTGATGCGGTCGTTCAGTCGCTTGCGCAGTCTGATTATCTTTTCCACACCCTCTGCCGGGAAGAACGAATAGCAGAATATCTGCTCTGAGCTCTGGTCGATACGATCCACACGGCCAGCACGCTGAATCAGTCGGATAATGGCCCAAGGCAGGTCGTAGTTTACGATGACGTGTGCGTCTTGCAGGTTCTGTCCTTCAGAGAGTACGTCTGTTGCCACAAGGATTCTTGTCTCACTCTCAGCTGATATATCAGCCTTGTTACTGACAGGCGAGAAGTGCTCTACGATGGCGGTAGGATTTTTACTGCCACCAGTAGCACGATCTATATGCCTGAAGCCTCGATTGCGCAGTTGGCGATAGATATAGTTGGCTGTATCGCTATACTGAGTGAATACCAGTACCTTATCATCCTTGTGCGTCTTATTCAACAATTCCTCCAGGCAATTGAGTTTCTGGTCAGTCTGTGGGTTCCACTTGTCGCAAAGCAGAATCATCTCGATAATCTTCTCGCAATCCTGACGAAGATGCTGTTTGAGGGTGCGCTTGAAATAGGCTGAATTGATCCACGAGACATTGTTCTTCATGGAGAGTATGTTGTAGTAATCCTCAGCCTTCTCCATATACACCTTCATGTCTGTTGGTATGTCTATCAGACCGTCGCCAGCCTTGCGGTCTTCCTCATCATCGTCATGTGAGAAGATATCGTTGATGTCCGCATCTTCAATCCACTCTTCAGGCAATTGGTTCTCGTCGCCAATGGGTAATGGCAGTTTATTCTCAATGGCATAGATAAACACCGCATTACGAAGAATGTGGCGATAGAGTGTGAGCAAGAATGAAAAGCCACTACTGTCTATGCGCTTAAAGAAGGTACTCTTGCAGAAACCCATCATGCGCTGACCTGCGCGAGACAGGTTTTCCAACAACTGCTTGTCGCTGGTCGAGGCATCAGCAGTCTTACCCTTGTCTTCATACTGAGAGAGGCCATAGCGAGGGAGTCGCAGCTCTTCCATCATGGCAATCATGTCGGAACTATAGAGACGACTGTACTGGTCCCCATCTTTAGTGTCGAACTTGATGGCTTTGGGTATGCGGTCCGGGAAATAAGACTTGTGTCCGTCGCGGAACTCCAGATACTTACGTCCGTTCTCCGGATCGGTCTTGGCATAGTTTTCCTTGATGAAAGTTCGTGTGCGACGCACCAGGAAGAGTTTCATCAGTTCCTGCCAGTCATCGAGCTTGTCGCTACGTTCAAAAGCCTTGATGCTACGAATGAACACCTCGCTATGCTTTTGCAGGAAGGCACGGTCGCCGCCCAACGAGCGGATATATTCCTCAGGTCGGATGCCCAAGTCATCATCCTCGCTGATGAAGAGTTTCAACTGATTGGCAAGGTCAGAAAAGTCCTTGTTATAGGGCGTAGCAGTCAGTAGCAGTACCTTGCTGTCCTGACGTTCAATGAGGGCTTTGATGTTACGATAGCGCACGCCGTTCTCGTTGCGCAGGTTGTGACTTTCATCCACGATAATCAGCCGGTAGTATCGGGCGTTATCCACATCGATGGGTTTCGCCATCGACATGATGTCGGCCTTCAAGTCATAGCGCCGACGATACTTGTCCCACATATCCTGAAGGTTGGCAGGACAGATGATCAGCGTGCTGCTGGCAAAGGTCATCTCGTAAATCTTGGCAATAGCGCAAGCGGTAATGGTCTTTCCCAGTCCCACCACGTCGCCAATCATGGCACCACCCCGCTTATCGCTGTTCAGATGGCGGGCAGCAATCTTGACGGCTGTCTGCTGGAAATCGAAGAGGTCATTCTGGAACTCTGGGGGCAACGTAAATTCCTTGATGCCGCTTCGAGCATCGGCACTCAGATGGTAGGCAGTCTTCAGATAGATATAATAAGGTGGAATGATTTCCTCGCCAGCCCAACTGTTGTCAATAGCGTCGATAAGTTCCTTGGTAATGTCGATGCAGAAACGGTCGTTCCAACGATCATCAAACCATGCTGAGAGTTTCTGTGCACTATCGCTATCGCCAAACTCGGCATTCAGTTCGCCCTGTTTGGTCAATCCAGCGTATGTGAGGTTGCTGCTACCCATGATGGCCTGAATCGGATTGAAGTTATCGTCAGGACGATGGGCCAGATAGAGTTTGGCATGAAGTGGTTCTGCTACATAGAGCTTCACGCAGACTTTGGCTTCTTTCAACTGGGCAGACAGACGGCGTAGTGTCCATTCGTCTTGTTTGGTAGGTAAGCCCAAGAGGAGCTGTTTCTTAAATTCACGTGCTATTTCCAACTTACATTGTTGGACATAAGCGGCATCAGTTGGTTGTTCCTTGGAATAGAGCCGTCGCACCAATTCTTGATCGGGCTGGTGCATACCTATCAATAGGCGACAGTATCGGAACTCCTGCTTGTTGCCCTCGTAAACGTAGTCGCCAGGAATCTGGTCTATCTGGTTGACCACCAACTGCCAGCCGCGAAGATTGAAATACCCCACACAGAAGTCCACACGCTTCACACCCATATTGGTGATGATATCCTGTAGACCCTGCGTGAATTTAGTCTCGATGTTGTCGTAAATTCTCGCCATTCTGCACTTATAGTTTAGGAGCATAGCACTTATCAGGCTTTTACAGGTACCACCCACCAAACGAACAGACACGAAAAAAGCGCGGACCGCTTATCCGTGTCTGAGGTGGTGAGATAGTACCCGTCCGTATAGATAAGTGATATGTCCACGCTATCAAGCGCAGACATTAGTCATTTATCGTTATACGGGCATTGTGTTCTAAACATCTCACCTTTCAGACACGCCGAATAACTGCTAATGCTGTTATTGTTTACCAACGAAAGTCATACCGGCACCTCCACTGAGACTCAAATTATATCCTGCCATAGCAGCGTCGTGTCACGACGATTAGCCGATACTTGATTGCAAAGATACAAAATAATTCTATTATCTATACACAATAAGGTGGAATTTAAATCAATTTTAACCGTTTGAGGCATATAATCCCACCTTAACGCTAAAAGATCATGGGGACACTAAAGGCTCAATAGTATGATACTAAAGGCACGATGGTATGATACTAAAGGCTCGATGGTATGATACTAAAAGGTAGACTGCATCATACTAAAGGCACGGCAGTGTCACTAAAAGCACTTTAAAGGGAAACGGTTCAGAATATCAGAAAAGGGAAAGCGGCTGTTGCAGCCATTGATTCTACAGCGACAACTGGGGGCGTGGAAGGCTGCACCGCCAGAGGCACCACCCTGCATGACGATGGACTCGAATAATCTGTTTTTGAACTTTTTAAAGGGTAATGGTTCCTTTTTTTCAATAATTAGCGTCATAATTGGGAAAAATTGATTAAATTTGCACACAAAAACCGGCAGCATGCCTATTTTGACACTTTTATGATAAGAAGAACAGGTACCCATATCCGACATTCGCTGACCGCCCAGGTATGTCTCTGGGTGGTGGGGTTTGTGGCTGTTCTACTGGTAGCATCTTTGTATTTCATGTTCCACAATGCACACCAGGCCACCAATCGTGAAGCGATGGAAAAGGCCCGGCAGACGCTCCGTACCACTGAGCTGCACATTGACAATACGCTGGACGGCGTGGAGACGGCTACACGAAGCATGCACTGGTACATAGAACACCATTTGGACCAGCCGGAACTGATGGACAGTTTCTGCCGACAGATGGTAGCCATGAATCCGCAAGTACAGGGGTGTGCCGTTGCTTTCGAGCCTGGTTTTTACCCGCAATACGGGACCTATCATGAAGTGTATGCCTACCGCAGCCCTAAGGACTCGACCTTGATCCGTACAGCCATCAACAGCGGTAAGCAGCCATACACTCATCAGAAGTGGTATTTCACCCCCTTACACCAAAGTGACTATACATGGATTGATCCCTATTTCGACGGTCCTCAAGGAGAGGTGTCGCTCATCACATCGTTCGGCATGCCACTGCGTAACAGCAAAAGCGAACTGGTGGGCGTGTTTTCAGTTGACATCTCTATGAAATGGTTTGCTGATCTGATACTCTCGCTACGCCCCTTTCCCAACTCTCATGCCGCGGTAATGGGCAGCGACGGGCATCTGATTATTCACCCCGACAGCACATTTGAGGAGCATGAAGCCTTATTCCAGACCGCCAGCAAGGATGTTACAAGTGAAGGACATCTGGCAGTCATCTCAATGAAGACAGGACATGATGGACACAGCCTGATCAACATCAAAGGCAAGCCGAACTACATTTTCTACCATCCTTTCGAGAGCGCAGGCTGGAGCGTGGCTATAATCTGTCCTGAGAGCGATGTCAGCGGTGCATACCGTTATCTGCTGCGCGCCACGATTGCCATCAGCCTCATAGGACTGTTGATAGTAGTTTTTTTCTGTATTTTTATCAGCCACCGCCAACTGGTACCGCTGCAGCGTCTAGTAGATGCCTCGCAGCGGATGGCCGACGGCCACTACAGCGATGCTGTGGAAGAGAGCCGTAGAAGCGACGAGGTGGGATATGTCCAGAACACATTCCGGCAGATGCAGCAGAGCATCGGTAGTCACATCGCCCATATCAGACACCTCACAGATGTGGTGAGCCAGCGCAACCGGGACTTGCAGCAAGCCTATGAGCAGGCCCGTGAGGCCGACCGGATGAAGGATGCGGTGATCAAGAATGTTTCCGACCAAATGGGCCAATCGGTGAAAGCTATTAGTATCATTGTCAGCGAACTGCGCCAGCACATTACCACAATGGATAGCGAGGAGTGCTGCCAGATGAGCGAGAAGATACGGGTCCACACCCAGACCACTACAGAGCTGTTGGGCCATTTGCTCGACATAGCCGACAGAAAGGAGGACAGGAATGATTGAGATGAGAAAACATATCCGTCAGTCGCTGTCGACGAAGCTGAGCTTTGACATCCTGGTTGTTGTGGCACTGGTATTCATGCTTGCTTTGGGATTCCTATACTACCAGTCGCGTAATATTATACGCCAGGAGGCTATCGAGGAGGCCTCGCATGTGCTTGATAATACGGCGCTGCAGGCTCAGGGTTGTTTGTCGGAGGTGGAGATTTCCACACGCAACATGTTATGGCTGCTGGACCAATACCAAGATGCAGACTCTCTGCTGCAGTTCTCGCGACGTGTGGTAACCCTCAATCCCAATGTCAACGGCTGTTCCATCACGATGGAGCCTGACTTCTTTCCGCAGATGAGCCATGGTTTCTCTGCCTATTCTGTAAGAACAGGTGACTCGGTGACGACCGTCCAAGAGGCCAACTATGACTATTATAATAAGGTATGGTACAAGACGCCTCGGCAATTGGACAGTGCTTGTTGGGTTGACCCGTTCGATGATTTCAACGCCGGTACACTCTCCAGCCCGGAAATGATTGCTTCCTACTGCATACCGCTGCACGACAGGCAGAACCGCTTCATCGGCGTTATCTCTACAGACTTGTCGCTCAGCAAACTGAACCACACCCTTACCGCTGAACATCCATACGCCCAGTCCTATTGCATGATGTTGGGACCCGACGGACATTATTTCGTACACCCCGACACAGCAAAGATCATGAAGCAGACCATCTTTTCTGTGGCCGACCCAAAACGGCATTCAGACATCATCACCTTGGGGCATGAGATGACCAAGGGGCATACGGGACACATGGAGGTCAAGATTGACGGAAGGAAACACATAGCTCTCTACCGTCCGCTGGAAGGCACCCAGTGGAGCGTGGCCCTGGTATGTCCCTCGGTAGAGATGCTGCAGGGCTACAACCAGCTGAACTACATCCTGCTGCCATTGATTGTGATAGGACTGGTGCTGTTGGTGTTAGGATGCAGACGCATTGTACGGCACTTTATCCAGCCTTTAGGACAGCTGGCACGTGAACTCCGGCAGATAGGCAGCGGCTCATACGAACAGGTTCTGCCTCAGAGTGACCGACCGGACGTCATCGGTCAGCTACAGAACAGTTTCTGCACAATGCAGCGGAGCATCAGCCAACATATCAGTGAGGCACAGCAACATGTGGAAGAAGCAGAGCACCGTACGGCAGAACTGGAAATGGCTACCTTGCTGGCCAAGCAGGCCAGTGAGCAGAAGACACAGTTCATGCAGGACATATCCCACCAGATACGTACGCCGCTGAACATTATACAAGGTTTCGCGCAGGTAATCTGCAAAGACTCTATTTCCTCTGAAAAGAAACAGCAGATAACCGAAACCATGTATTTGAACACAAGCGCTCTTGACCATATGGTCAGCAAACTGCTCACCACATCAGTCATTGAAAACCAGAAAACCATTTCCACTGATGAACATGTAGGTTGCAACCAACTGGCCCGAGAAGCCCTTGAGGGCCTCAGGAGCCGGGTGGCCAGTACCATTGACATGCGTTTCGAGAGTCATGTCGGTGATGAGGTTACCGTCACTACAAACCGGCAGTACCTGTTGCTAGTACTTACCGAGTTGCTTTTCAATGCCCATCACTTCACCAGCAAGGGAAACGTCACCTTGAAGGTTGAGATATCTGATGACAACAATGTATGCTTCATCGTAGAGGACTCAGGGCCTGGCATTCCTGCCGATAAGGCTGATGTGATATTCGAAAAGTTCACCAAACTCGATATCTTCACCGAAGGTCTTGGCCTGGGGCTCTATCTTTGTCATCGCATTGTCAACCTGATGGGTGGCAGCCTCACCCTTGACACGCAACACACCCCAGGCAGTCGCTTTGTGCTTAGCCTGCGGCTTACACCAAGTGATTGATCAGGTCTTCGCGTTCTCCAGGCAGCATGTCGATGACAGGAATCTCTATCATGGTGTAGCACCCAGGCTGCAAACGCATGGTAGCACGTGCAACATTGACAAGCACCTGACCTGTGAGGGCAGGGTTGTTGATGCTCATGTTGAACTCCAGACGCTGGTTCTGGGTTTGTCCAGATACGCCCTTGCGAACCAAGTTCACACCATGCCCCATATCTCTTACGTCGTCTACGCTTTCCACTTGGAACACGTGGGTCTCGTCATTGGCGAAATAGGGGTCGGCCTTGATGGCAGCTGTCACGTCTTCCAGCTTGGCACCATCCTCAAGTTCCACATAGACCATACGGCGGTGAATACCCTCACCCAGTGGGATGGTCATGGACAAGGCATTCTTGACACCAGCCTTCGAGCGCACACAGACACTGTGACCCATGCTCATGCCGGGACCGAAGTTGGTATAGCTCAAGCCCTTAGGTGCAAGGCTCTGCATCAGCGTACGTACGATACTATCGGAACCGGGATCCCAGCCAGCGGCAATGACGCTGACGGTATTGCTCTGCTTGTTGATGGGCATGAGCGAAGCACGATAATCGAGAATGGAGGTGTGAATGTCGAACGAATCAACAGTGTTGATGCCAAGTGGCAGAATCTGCTTGGCATATTCCTCGCACGAACGGGTGGGAGTGGCAAGAATGGCCACATCAACGTCCTTCAGTTCGCGGATGTCCTTCACTACTTCATACTGCTGCAGTTCCTGCGGCTTGTTCTCTGCTCCGTTGCGACGCACAATGCCAGCTATCTCAAAGTCAGGGGCAGCTTCCAGTGCCTGAATGGCATACTTACCGATGTTGCCGTAACCAACGACGGCGGCTCTAATCTTTTTCATGCTGTTTTCTTGTTTTTATGAACGTTTTGCTTCGTGTTTGTGTCTTTTCGGTTGCAAAAGTACAACTTTTTTTCTGATTGCAAAACATTTTATCGCTTATTCTTTTTCGCGAAGCACAATTTTTTTGATGGAAAACATTACGTTATTAAAAATAAAGTGTTACCTTTGCAACCAAATGTTATGATAACCTGTGGAAAAAAGTAAGTTCGAACTACTCAATCATATTAACGACCCCGAAGACTTGCGGAAGCTGAAAGTGGAGCAGTTACCCCAGGTGTGCAGTGAGCTGCGGCAGTTCATTGTAGACGAGTTGTCGGTCAATCCTGGCCACCTGGCTTCAAGTCTGGGTGTTGCTGAGATTACAGTGGCTTTGCACTATGTCTTCAATACACCCGAAGATCGTGTGGTCTGGGATGTGGGCCATCAGGCCTATGGCCACAAGATTCTGACTGGACGCCGTGACAGCTTCTCCACGAATCGCAAGCTTGGCGGCATACGTCCCTTCCCTAGTCCTTTGGAAAGCCCCTACGACACCTTTGCCTGTGGTCATGCCAGCAATTCCATCTCGGCAGCTCTTGGTATGGCGGTGGCTGCCCGTACGGCTGCAGCGGAAGGCATTTCTTCGGCAGGAAGCTCCCGCAAGGTGATTGCCGTTATTGGCGACGGTGCCCTGTCTGGAGGCCTGGCCTTTGAGGGTCTTAACAATGTGTCGTCCAGTCCCAACGACCTCCTGATTATTCTCAACGACAACAATATGTCCATTGACCGCTCTGTAGGCGGCATGAAGCAGTACCTGCTGAACCTGAGTACCAATGAGACCTATAACACCCTGCGATTCAAAGCCTCGCGCTGGATGCACCGCAAGGGTATGCTCAACGATGACCGCAGGAAGGGGCTTATCCGGCTATCGAATGCGGTGAAAAGTGCCATCTCTCACCAGCAGAACATCTTTGACGGACTGAACATACGCTATTTCGGCCCATTCGATGGTCACAACGTGGGTGAACTGGTACGTATACTCCGGCAGGTAAAGGACATGAACGGACCCAAATTGCTTCATCTGCATACAAAGAAAGGCCATGGCTATGCCCCTGCGGAAAAAGATGTCACCACATGGCATGCTCCTGGCAAGTTCGACCCTGAGACCGGAGAACGCATTGTGGACAAAGACCCCAACAAGCCACAGAAGTATCAGGATGTTTTCGGACATACACTTTTGGAACTGGCCCGGCAGAACCCGAAGATTGTGGGTGTAACGCCTGCTATGCCCAGCGGCTGCTCCATGAATATCATGATGAAGGAAATGCCAGAACGCACTTTCGACGTGGGAATAGCTGAAGGCCACGCTGTGACATTCTCTGGTGGCATGGCAAAGGACGGGTTGCTGCCTTTCTGTAACATTTACAGTGCTTTTGCACAGCGTGCCTACGACAACATCATACACGATGTGGCCCTGTTGCGGCTGAATGTGGTGTTCTGCTTGGACCGCGCCGGACTGGTAGGTGAAGACGGTCCCACCCATCATGGAGCCTTCGACTTGGCTGCTCTCCGTCCCATCCCCAACCTTACCATCTGCTCGCCTATGGACGAGCACGAGTTGCGGCGGCTTATGTATACCGCCCAGCTGCCCGACCAAGGGCCCTTCGTCATACGTTATCCGCGTGGTGGCGGCGTGCTTCAGGATTGGCGTTGCCCATTAGAGGAAATCAAGGTAGGAACGGGTCGCAAGCTCCGTGAAGGCAACCAGGTGGCAGTACTGTCCATAGGTCCTATAGGACACAATGTGACAGAGGTGTTGAACGACCCCTCTCTGTCTGTCTCAGTGGCTCACTATGACATGCGTTTCCTGAAACCCCTTGACGAGCAACTGCTGGAAGAGGTGGGCAGCAGGTTCCAACACATTGTCACCTTAGAGAACGGTGTGAAGACAGGCGGCCTCGGCTCTGCTGTCCTGGAATGGATGAACGACCATGGGTACCATCCGCAGGTTACCCGTCTCGGACTGCCTGATACTCAGTTTGTGGAGCATGGTAAGGTGTGCGAGTTGCAGCACCTTGTTGGCATTGATGTCGAAGCCATCCGTAATGCCATTCTCAGCCATGTGACTTCAACAACCTAACATTTCCCTGCCTATGAAGATTGTCATTGCCGGCGCAGGTGCCGTAGGAACCCATTTGTCAAAGTTGCTCTCAGGAGAGCGGCAGGACTGCGTGCTTATTGATGACGACGAGAACCGACTGGCTGCTCTTGCCGAATACGACGTGATGACCATGCAGGCATTGCCTACCAGCATCCATGCCCTGAAAGAGGCGGGGGTAAGCACCTGCGATCTTTTTGTGGGTGTTACGCCAGAGGAAAGCACCAATATCACTTGCTGTATACTTGCCCATGCCTTGGGTGCGAAGAAGACCGTAGCACGCATTGACAACTATGAGTACTTGTCGCAACAGAACCAACAGTTCTTCAAGGACCTGGGCATCGACTCGATGGTCTACCCCGAAGTGCTTGCTGCCACAGACATTGTGAATGGTCTGAAGATGTCGTGGGTGCGCCAGCGTTGGGATGTGCACGAAGGAGCCTTGGTGCTGCTGGGTATCAAGCTTCGTGAAACAGCCGAGATATTGAACGTGCCGTTGCGGGAACTCTGCGGTCCTGACGACCCTTACCATGTGGTGGCTATCAAGCGGGGCGACGACACCATCATACCCAGCGGACTGGACGTGCTACAGCTGCATGACCTGGCCTACTTTATGACCACCAAGGACTACATACCCTATATCCGCAAGATTGTAGGCAAGGAACATTATACTGATGTGCAAAATGTGATCATCATGGGCGGTGGCAAGACAGCCGTACGTGCGGCACTGGCAACCCCCGACTACATGGACGTGAAGATCATAGAGCAGAATGCTGAACGCTGTGAAAAGCTAAACCAGCTCCTTGGTGGTGGCTCTGAGGCAATGATTATCCATGGTGACGGTCGCGACATGGGGCTGCTGTCGGAAGAAGGCATCCGCAACACTCAGGCTTTCGTCGCACTTACGGGAAATGCCGAGACCAATATCCTGAGCTGCCTCTCGGCAAAGAAAATGGGTGTTCGTAAGACTGTGGCCATGGTTGAGAACCTTGACTATGTAGGTATGGCAGAGAGTCTGGACATTGGAACCATCATTAACAAGAAGACCGTTTGCGCCAGCCACATCTTCCAGATGATGCTCAGGGCTGACGTTCGCAACCTGCGCTCGCTGATGTTGGTTGATGCCGATGTGGCAGAGTTTGTTGCGGCAGAAGGTTCACGAGTCACACGGAAGCCTGTCAAGGAATTGGGGTTGCCCTTTGGCGTCACCATTGGCGGACTGGTTCGTGGCGGACGAGGCGAGCTGGTAAGCGGTAATACGCAGATTGAGGCTGGCGACTCCGTTATGGTGTTCTGCCATGAGCACAAACTCGGCACCGTCGAGAAGTTCTTCAAAAAAACGCCTCTCCTCTATTCATAGTCCTTATTTCACAGTTTGCTATAAACATGGTTAACTTCCGCTTGATATCCAAGATTATAGGTTCGCTATTGTTTGTCGAGGCTTTCTTCATGGCGTGGTGTCTCATCATGGCTTTAGCCTATCATGAGGACGACGTTGTGGCTTTCCTTATGTCAACACTGGTGACTTTGGCAGGCGGACTGCTGTTTCTGTTCTTCGGACGCTCTTCCAGAAACTCGTTGAGCCGCCGTGATGCTTATGTCGTGGTGACTGCTGTTTGGGTGGTGTTCTCATTGTTTGGCATGTTTCCCTACCTTATTCATGGCACTATCACAAACCTGGCTGATGCTTATTTCGAGACCATCTCAGGATTCACCACGACAGGAGCCTCCATTCTCGACGATGTGGAGCGGTTGCCCCATGGAATGCTCTTCTGGCGGTCGCTCACACAGTGGATTGGCGGATTGGGAATCGTGTTCTTCACCATTGCCATCCTGCCATCGCTTGTTGGAGGCAACGTGAAGGTGTTTGCCGCAGAGGCCACAGGGCCCATGCGATCGAAGATTCACCCCAAGCTCTCTACCAATGCCAAGTGGATCTGGTCAGTCTACCTGCTGCTCACCGTGGCCTGCGGACTGGCATTTCTTGGTGCGGGTATGTCGTGGTTTGATGCCATCAATTACTCCATGACTACCACTGCCACAGGTGGTTTCTCCACCCATAATGACTCCACCGCCTTCTTCCATTCAGGACTCATCGACTACATCACCGTGTTGTTCATGTTCCTTTCAGGTATTAACTTCACCTTATTATATATGTCGGTGATCAAGTTCCGCTGGGGGGCGGTATTCAAGAATCCAGAGTTCAGGTTCTATTTGGCCACAGTCCTGTCTACCACCACCCTCATAGGCTTGTTGCTCTACTTCCGGCTGGACTATGACTGGGAACACAGCCTGCGTGCAGCCCTGTTCCAGGTAGTAGCGTTTATCACCACCACGGGTGTGTTCAACGACAATGTAGGCCTGTGGCCCCACCTCACATGGATAGTGTTGGCCGGGCTGATGTTCCTGGGTGCCTGTGCCGGCAGTACTACTGGCGGTTTCAAGAGTATACGCGGACTCATGCTGCTGAAGGTATTGGGCAATGAGTTCCGCCATATCCTCCATCCCAACGCCGTGTTGCCTGTGAGGCTGGGTGACCAGAGCGTGCCACAAGGAAAGCTGGTGTCGCTCCTGGCTTTCTTCACACTCTGCATGCTGATGGTGGGCATCACCACTGCTGTCATGGTTGCCACAGGGGTTGACCTGATCAATTCCGTTACCATTGCCCTGAGTAGCATGAGCAACGTGGGTCCTTCTCTTTCCACCGATATCGGGCCGCAGATGTCATGGTCACAATTTCCCGATTACATCAAATGGCTCCTTTCCCTACTCATGCTCATGGGACGCCTTGAGATTATGACTGTCCTCGTGCTCTTCACCCGCAGTTTCTGGAATGAAAACTAAGTGGGATTTGTCTTAATTGGGAAAATGGTAAATGAGGACGCTTCATGAAACGAATAATAAAAAGAAGATAATAATGTATAGATTTCAACCATTATTAAAACAGACAATATGGGGAGGTGACAAGATTGTGTCTTTCAAGCATCTTGACGCCAGCCAGTTGCCTTTCACAACGAACATTGGCGAGAGTTGGGAGATTTCAGGAGTCAAGGGAAACGAGACCCTTGTGGCCGATGGTCCCGATGCAGGAAAGACGCTCAACGAGCTTGTCTGTGAGCAGAAAGGCAGGCTGGTGGGACAGGACAACTATGCACGCTTCGGCAACGAGTTCCCCTTGCTGGTGAAGTTCATTGATGCCTGCCGCGACCTTTCCATCCAAGTACATCCCAACGACGAGACAGCACGACGTCAAGGCCACGAGCATGGCAAGACAGAGATGTGGTACTGCCTACCTCCACATTCCTCTGTCGAAACTCCACGATTATATAACGGCCTGCGGCAGGAACTGACCCCTGAAAGCTACGGGCAAATGGTGGCCAACGATACCATCACCGATGCACTGGCCTGCTTTGAAGTACATGAAGGCGATGTCTTTTTCATTCCCGCTGGACGTATCCATGCCATTGGCGCAGGTTGCTTCGTAGCAGAAATCCAGCAGACAAGCGATGTGACCTATCGCATCTACGACTATAAACGGCGCGATGCACAAGGCAATTTCCGTGAGCTACATACACAGTTGGCGGCAGAGACAATTGACTATCACGTACATAACGACTACAGTATTTCCTATACTCCGCAGAAGGATATGGGTTGTCAGCTCATCAGTTGCCCTCACTTCACCACCGCCCTTTACGACTTGACGCAGCCCATGACCCTTGACTATAGCGACCTGGACTCCTTTGTCATCCTCATGGCTGTAGGTGGCAAGGGCACCATCTGCTGCAATAACAGAGAGGAATGTTTCCAGGCTGGCGATACCATCCTGCTCCCTGCAACTACGCAGGAAGTAAAGTTAGAAGGTCTGGTCAAGTTCCTTGAGATATATGTCTGATTATTTATTAACATCCAATACCCCGTCACTCATGAAGAGTTTTATCAATGTGGAGGATATCGGCAACCTCCAGAAAGCACTTGCCGAAGCAGAAGAGATAAAAAAAGAACGTTTTAAGTATCAGCACTTGGGAAAGAACAAGACGCTGATGATGATTTTCTTCAACAACTCTCTGCGTACACGCCTGTCCACGCAAAAAGCAGCCATGAACCTCGGCATGAACGTCATTGTACTTGACGTCAATGCCGGTGCCTGGAAACTGGAAACCGAGCGTGGAGTCATTATGGACGGTGACAAGAGCGAGCACCTGCTTGAGGCTATTCCCGTCATGGGGTGCTACTGCGACCTCATCGGCGTCCGTTCCTTTGCTGGACTGACCGATCGCGACTACGACTATGCCGAGACAGTGCTGAACCAGTTCATCAAGTATTCCGGCCGTCCTGTTTTTGCCATGGAGACGGCTACTGTTCATCCGTTGCAGGCCTTTGCCGACCTCATCACCATCGAGGAACACACACCGGTGAAGCGCCCGAAAGTTGTGCTGACGTGGGCTCCCCACTGTCGTTCACTACCCCAGGCTGTACCTAACTCGTTTGCCCAGTGGATGAATGCTGCCGAGGATGTCGACCTCGTGATCACTCACCCGGAGGGCTACGAACTGGATCCGAAATTCGTGGGTAATGCCCGTGTGGAGTACAATCAGCGCAAGGCTTTCGAGGGAGCAGACTTCATCTATGCCAAGAACTGGAGCAATCCAGGCGTGACAAATCCCGAGGACTACGGCAAGATTACCTGTGATGACCGTTCCTGGACAGTAGATACGGAGCATATGTCGTGGACTAACAATGGCAAGTTCTTGCACTGCCTGCCTGTACGCCGCAACCTCATTGTGACCGACGACGTGATAGAAAGCCCTAATTCGCTGGTCATTCCTGAAGCTGCCAACCGTGAGATTTCCTGCTCAGTAGTTATCAAACGGATGCTGGAAGCCATGTAATGTTGCCAGCTAATGGTTCTTTCTCACTGCGTTAACTCGTTTCATTGAACGAGTTAACGCAGACAATGAATCGAGTTAACTCGCGTTTTGGGGCACAGTCATTATTTTTGAGAACGTTTCTTCTATTTTCGAGAACGTTTCCTCTATTTTTCGAAAACGTTTCCTCTATTTTTCAAGAACGTTTCCTCCATTTTTCGAAAACATTTTCCTCTATATCTTGTGCAAAACGGACGAGTTATTTAATGATGACAGGACTTGCCTTGCTTGCTGTCGGAAGGCCGCTAACAAGGAGTGAACCCGTACCTGATAGCGATTTAATCCGTACCTGATAGGGAGTGAGCCCGTATCTGAGCGGGAGAAAGGCCGTACCAAACAGGGATTTACCCCGTACCTAAGCGGGAGAAAGGCCGTACCTTCCGATTCCGCAGCGGGCGTGGAAATAATCAGCAGCGCCCGCTGCCAATAGTGGCAGCAGGCGGGGAAATTATCGGCAGCGTCCGCTGCTTACCATTTTTTATACTATGGGAGTGGTCGCTTGAATGGTATAGTGCCAAGTGCGACCTTTCTTGTAGTGGTTCTGACATGGATTGGCGCCTGTACAATGGCCAAGTGAAGAGAGGCTTGGGCAATCAACGTATCCATGGAGGTGAAAGTTAAAAAAAAACAAGGCACAGACAATTTTTCATCACTTCATTCTTCATTCTTCATGAAAAATCGTACCTTTGCCAATTGAAAAGGAAAAAATGATAGAAATATGGCTTCAGTAGAGATTAAGAAGGTCGCCACCAAGAAAGACTTGGAGGCCTTTATTGATTTGCATTATGATTTGTACGAGGGTAATGAATATGATGCTCCCAACCTGTTCAGCGACGAGATGAACACGCTGAGCCGCGACAAGAACGCTGCCTTCGAGTTCTGCGAGGCAGAATACTTCCTAGCTTATAAAGAAGGGAAACTGGTGGGACGTGTAGCCGCCATCATCAACCACCGGTACAACGAACAGTGGCAGCGTCCTGCCGTGCGCTTCGGTTGGATAGACCTGGTGAACGACGAGGAGGTGATGCGTGCGCTGCTGAAAGCCGTCGAGGACTACGGACGGGAGAAGGGCATGAAGGAGATTATCGGCCCGCTGGGCTTTACCGACATGGATCCTGAGGGTATGCTTACCGGAGGCTTCGACCAGCTGGGCACCATGGCTACTATCTACAACTATGAGTACTACCCCAAGCTGATGGAGAAGATGGAGGGCTATGAGAAGGACAACGACTATGTGGAGTACAAGGTCTACGTGCCTAAGGAGGGGATGCCCGAGAAGTTCAAGAAGATCTCGGAGATGGTGATGAAACGCTACAACCTGCACTGCCCGCGGATCAAGCGCAGCCAGGTCTTCGGTCCTGACGGCTACGGTCAGAAGATCTTCCAGGTGATCAACAAGACGTTTGCCAACCTCTATGGCTATTCGCAGATGACTCAGAAGCAGATAGACGAATATGTGAAGGAATACCTGAAGTTTGCCTCGATGGACATGATCTGTGTCATTGAGGACTGGAACACTCCCGACCACGACGTGGTAGGTATCGGCATCAGCATTCCCTCGCTGACGAAGGCTTTGCAGAAATGCCACCGAGGACGTCTGCTGCCCTTCGGCTGGTGGCATATCCTGCAGGCACTGAAGTTCAAGAAGACCGACGTGGTAGATTGCCTGCTCATCGGTGTGCTGCCGGAATACCGCACGAAGGGTGCCAACGCCCTGCTGTTCTACCACTTGATACCCGTCTACCAGAAGTACGGGTTCAAGTGGGGCGAGACACATGTACACATGGAGGACAATACAGCGGTGCAGAGCCAGTGGATGTACTACGAAAACGAGCAGCACAAGCGCAGGAGGTGCTATAAGAAGCAGTTATAGGCCCTGCCTGACCATCCATCCCTCTACGAGAGGAGACAAATAGCTAAAAACACTACAAGCATATATATGAATCCTTTACCAGAAACAGAACAAAGCTATGAGGCCAACAACCCCCTCCCTGGCAGGGAGGACGGTGTTGGGTCAGAATATAACGACGACAACATTAAGACCCTGACGGGTACTGAGCACATCAGGCTGAGACCAGGTATGTATATAGGTCGCCTGGGCGACGGACAACTGCCCGAGGACGGTATCTATGTGCTGCTGAAAGAGGTGATAGACAACTCCATAGACGAGTTCAAGATGAAGTCGGGCGACCGCATTGAGATCACCGTTGAGGACAGCCTTAGAGTCAGTGTCCGCGACTATGGCCGCGGCATTCCTCAGGGAAAGATGATCGATGCTGTCTCTGTGCTGAATACGGGTGGCAAGTACGACTCGAAGGCTTTCAAGAAGTCCATAGGTCTGAACGGTGTAGGTGTGAAGGCCGTCAACGCGCTGAGCACCCACTTCGAGGTTCATTCGTATCGTGAGGGTAAGGTTCGTAAGGCTGTCTTTGAGCAGGGCAAGCTGGTGAACGACGTGACGGAAGACTCCCAGGACGAGAACGGTACCTACATCTACTTCGAACCCGACGATTCGCTCTTCCTCAACTATCAGTTCCATGACGACATCGTGGAGAACATGCTCCGCAACTATACCTACCTGAACACAGGACTCACCATCATGTACAACGGACGGCGCATACTGAGCCGTCACGGACTGGAGGATCTGCTGAAGGACCGGATGACCAACGACCCGCTCTACCCCATCATTCATCTGCAAGGCGATGACATCGAGGTGGCATTCACCCATGCCAACCAGTATGGCGAGGAATATTACTCCTTTGTCAACGGCCAGCACACCACTCAGGGCGGAACCCATCAAAGTGCTTTCAAGGAGCACATTGCCCGTACCGTCAAGGAGTTCTTTGGCAAGTACGAGTACGGTGATATACGGGCAGGCATCGTTGCCGCCATAGCCATCAACGTGGAAGAGCCGATGTTCGAGAGCCAGACTAAGATCAAGCTCGGCTCACTGACGATGGCTCCTGTACCAGCCCAGGTAGATGCAGAGCACCCCATGCCCCCCTCTATCAATAAGTACGTGGGTGACTTCATCAAGCAGGAGGTGGACAACTATCTGCACATTCACAGTGATGTGGCAGAAGTGCTGGAAAACAAGATCAAGGAGAGCGAACGCGAGCGCAAGGCCATGGCCGGCGTCACCAAACTGGCTCGTGAACGTGCCAAGAAGGCCAATCTGCACAACCGCAAGCTGCGCGACTGCCGTATCCACTTCAGCGACACAAAGAACGAGCGCAAGGAGGAGTCGTGCATCTTCATCACCGAGGGCGACTCTGCCAGCGGAAGCATTACGAAGAGCCGTGACGTGAACACGCAGGCCGTGTTCTCGCTGAGAGGAAAACCGCTGAACTGTTTCGGCCTGACGAAGAAGGTAGTCTACGAAAACGAGGAGTTCAACCTGCTGCAGGCTGCACTCGACATTGAAGACGGTCTTGACACCCTACGCTATAACAAGGTGATTGTGGCCACCGATGCCGATGTCGATGGCATGCATATCCGCCTGCTCATCATCACCTTCTTCCTCCAGTTCTTCCCCGAACTCATCAAGAAAGGGCATGTCTATGTGCTCCAGACACCGCTGTTCCGAGTAAGAAACCGCCGCACGAAGATCAAAAACAAACAGGTACTGGCCGATGAGGATGCCAAGGCAGCGAAGCGGCAAATGGCCAAGAGCGATTTCATCACCCGCTACTGCTATAGTGAGGACGAACGCCTGCGTGCCATCGGCGAGCTAGGACCAGACCCGGAAATCACCCGATTCAAAGGTCTTGGCGAGATATCGCCCGAGGAATTTGCCGGTTTCATCGGTCCTGACATCCGTTTGGAGCAGGTGACACTCCACAAGACCGACCAAGTGCAGAAACTCCTGGAATACTATATGGGCAAGAACACCATGGAGCGCCAGAACTTCATCATAGACAACCTTGTCACAGAAATAGACCGTCCGGAAGAAGAGGAGTAAGCCGGCAGTATCAGGGAATCATAAATGGAGTCCACTTCTTGAGTGGACTCCATTTATAATTTAGGCGATGATTAACAAATCAGACCCCGACAAGAGCAGCCTGCAGGGCCAAGCAGATGTCTGTCATGGGCATCGCTCTGGATCGAGCGATCGCCTTATTTCAGAACCTTTCTTACGCTGCCATCGGGTTGACGTACAATGAAAAGATGACCCTTCCGGGGGCTATCCACACGCTGTCCCTTTATATTATAATAGGTATCAGCTGCTACAGGACGAACGGCAAGGTTTTCTATGCCGTCAGCACTATTAGGATAGTTGATGTAATAGGTCGTTTGTGAGCGTAGGTCAGCAGCAAAGACATCGATGACAATCCTACCCTCATTTTCGTTGTCTTTCACCAGTACGTAGGCACCCTTGCCGTTGGCAGCAGGGTTGAAGTCGAGGGCATCGGTGGCAATGTGCTTATCCACATTGTAGTCGAATCTATCGGGCTGGAACCCTTCTACTGACAGTGCGGCCAGACGGTTGTTGTAAACCAGTGTGAGGTCGTCGACGAGCACCTCGTCGTCACCACTGCCTTGGCCGGGATCGGCGTTGGTAGAGATAGTAACCATGATGGCACGAGGCTTCACGTTGTTGTCGGTATAGACAAAGGGTATGCTGATGCGGCGCCATTCATCGCCAGTGACGGAAATCTGATTGTTGGAGGCCCGTGCCACCACATTGCTGTAGGCCTTGTCCTCCGGGTCCTGATAGCGGGTGCCATCGGTTATGACAGCGCTGACGGTGGCATAAGGGTGTTCGCTGTTAGCACTGCCCTGATGGAACTGTACCCAGAACACAAGTGAGTCGGGACAGCTGTTGAGAGCCACATAGAAGGGGTCTCCGTTGCCGTCGACATCAGTCTGGCTCATATCTATGTAAGCGTGATTGTCGACGTTGCTGGCCATCATGGAACCAGCGTTCATACGTCCAGTGGTCATGGTTCCGTTGGCAACGATGCCAAAGATGGAAGTAGCAAAGATGCGGGCACAGGCAGATCTGTCACGTCCCTTGTCGCTTTTTTCTAAATGGTGTCCAGCCAGTAAAGCCAATGCACCAGTGGCGCTCTCGAAAGAATGCCAGGCGTTGGGCTCGACATATCCTTCTGCCGAAGTGTGCCAGGCTTCGAAGTCACCATTGGGGATGTGATAACCGGTACCCGAGACCAGTGACTCGCCGAAGAACACATTGATTATCTGTCCCAGCATCTGAGAGAGATCCAAGTCGATGATGGCCCGCAGGCGGTCACCGTTGAGCACGGCTGTCACCATCACCGGCAGCTCGCCGAGGGTCGGACCCATCCAGAAGAGCACGTCAGGCAGGTCACCGTTGGTAATGGTGATGTTCTGATTAGTACGCAGGAAGATGGCATCACCGGCAACTTCCGGCACGATGTCCTTCAGTTCAACGTTTCCAACAGGCATGGGTTCCTCGCCATTCATCAGCACAAAGTTCTTGAGGTTCAGGTCATATAGGCCATTGTGTTCATTGACTGAGATGGTAGCCTGCTGAATACCACCATCGCCATTGACCAGCACCAGCAGCTGATCGGTGTAGTCGGTTGCGTGAGCAGACAGCGTGGCTGCTGCAACCATCAAGAAGTAAAGAATTCTTTTCATCATTCTGATATTTGTTTTATTTCAGTTGATATGTTACAGAGATTGTGCCGTAGATAGGATATAACGTCTGCTCCACGGTCTTGAACGAGCTGTGCATCAGTCCTGTGAGCCCCCAGGAGAGGTCGGCGCTGAGACCAATCCTGCTGGCCAGCTGACAGTCTGCGCCCACGTCGAGACCAGCCTGCAGCCGGCGCATGTTGGACGAGAAGTCGTAGGTGGCCCGCTCGTCGGCCTCGTGTCCCATCTCTATCTTCTGGCCTGTAGGCGTGTCCTTGCGCAGATAGCCGTCAGAGACCTCTCCGTTGAAGGCCTTGGACGTGAGCACAGAGAAATAAGGACCTAGCCTCAGCTGCCAACACTGCGAGAGACTGTAGGTAGCCTGAAGCGGCAGGCTGAACATCCATGCCTTCACATGCTGTTCCACGCGGCCTGTATAGACACCCTCCAGTTCCTCGCCACCCTTCACCATTGCCATGTGGTAGCCCTTGGTGGTGACAGTGACATCCATGCCTTTATGCTCGAAGTGCAGTCCGGTCAACAGTCCCCACCGTTCTGAAAACGGAAGAGTGGCATCGAGACCGACAACCGCATTGGGCGACAGGTTAAAACGGTTCAGTTTCCGGATGGTGGCGGGTATTCCTATTGGCGTAGTAGCTCCCAGACTGTAGCCGGCACGGATGCACAGCCTCCATCCATCAGCATCCGCCGGTTGGCTGGCCTTAGCGCCCGTGGCAAGCAGTAGCAGGACAAGGGCAATTGACAATTGATGATAGGCCATTGATAGTTTTATTCTTCGTGGGAGCATATAATTGTTACTTTGTCGATCAATAAAGTGGAACCGATGGCCCCCTCGAACACATCGCCGTGGATACTGGCAGCAAACACCAGCGCCAGATTGTAGCCGCGATTACGCAGAAGCTCTTCGTCCACAGGTGCCAGCACAGAGAAGGGCAACTCGAAAAAGGTCCATTCGTCGGTGGGTTTCACCAGGTCTATACGTGCCTTCCGCACGATGAGCGGACTGGTAAGCACATTGTCGCCATAGAGCACGGTAGGCTGCCCCTGGGCATCATGATTACGATAGAGCACAGCATAGATGTCGGCACTGTCAGTACGATTTGCCATCACCTGCTGAGCCTTGTTCCTGTACTCTGTGCCCGGCTTGTAGCGGTAATAGCCTGTGACTTTCTGCGGCAGCTGTGTAAAGGGCACCCCCATCTCGGTACTATGAAGGGCATCGCGCAATGCCAGCTCGGCGTTGAACTTGCCAAGGAACATGTTCCCGGCTGCGATGGGGCGTCCGGTGCTACGGCCCAACGGACCGGTGTCGAGGGTCATCAGCCGAAGGCACTTCCCGCCGTCCACACCGCCGTCGCTAGGTGTGGTGGGATAGTCCTCGGCGCCCTTGCTCTGGTTGGCAATGAAGAAACCGCCGTTGCCAGATGCCCATATAGGCTGCCGGCCATCAGGTTCCTCCTCGTACCATACGTAAAAGCGTTTGTAGTTGTCGTCCAGCTCATAGTGCTCGAAATCGTAGCGCACGGTATCGTTCACCGTCACTGTCACGGGACGGAACGCCACCTCGTAACGGCGGCTCCACTGCCGGTCTTCCGACGTAACGGTATAGGCTACAGGTCCTTGGCTGAAGTCATGCACTGAGCCACTGGCAGGCTCGATGGTAGCTCCATCGGTAATCCTGAATCTCGGTGCCATGTGGCTCAAGTCGGCTGTGCGGCGCACGGTAAAGGTAATGATGGAAGCATCGGAACCGACGCGTACCAAGGTATCGCTTTCATGGAAAAAAGTCTCTGTCATACTGGTGGTGGTGACACTCGCCTCCAGGATGTCACACTCAGCGTTCAGCGGTTCATCCTTGAAACAACCACCCACGGTAACGCTCATAGCCAATAGCAATAGTAATGGATATGTGCGGTTCAGAGCGTATATGGAAAAGAGTCTAAGCCTCATCGTCTTTAGCAATTTGTGTCCTAACAGGGTGCAAAGGTACGAAATTTTCGGACATTTTCTTCTCAACAGGCCTGTAAACTCTAAAAATTCATCTAAATTTGCATTCGTTAACAACATCAAGTAGTGCAATAAGGTGGAGTTTTCATTTTATTTTGTACCTTTGCGCCCCAACAAGTAAGCGAGAAAAGATCATGAAAACAAGAAATGGCACCCTACTGATAACGGGGGTTTTATTGATTCTGTTTTATTTCACATTCAGCCCCCTTGGGGCGCAGATGCGCATCAACATGAGTGAGGACTCCCCGTTGCGTAAGCTGCAGATAGCAGAGATGGCCACAGCCAACCTCTATGTGGACAGTGTGGACGAGACCAAACTCGTGGAGGATGCTATCCGCGGGATGTTGGAGAAGCTCGACCCCCATTCCCAGTATTCTACGCCAAAGGAGGTGAAGGCCATGAACGAGCCGTTGAATGGCAACTTCGAAGGCATCGGTGTGCAGTTCAACATGATAGAAGACACGCTGCTGGTCATCCAGCCTGTGACCAATGGCCCGTCAGAAAAGGTGGGCATCATTGCCGGCGACCGCATTATCAGCGTCAACGACACAGCCATTGCGGGTGTGAAGATGTCGAAAGAGGAAATCATGAAACGTCTACGCGGTCCCAAGGATACAAAGGTAAAACTCGGCGTGGTGCGCCGCGGCATAAAGGATCAGCTGACGTTCACTGTCGTACGCGACAAGATTCCCGTCAAGAGCATTGACGCTGCATACATCATCAGGCCAGGAATCGGATATATCCGCATCGGCAACTTTGGTGCCACCACCTATCAGGAGTTTGTCGAAGCGATGGAGAAACTCCGTAAACAAGGTATGAAAGACCTGGTACTCGACCTTCAGGAGAATGGCGGCGGCTATTTGCAGGCAGCTGCCGATATATCCAACGAGTTCCTGCAGAAAGGCGACCTACTCGTCTATACTCAGGGACGTCGTCAGGCTCGCCGTGACTATCGTGCTGACGGCAACGGCAGCTTCAAACAGGGACGTGTCGTAGTGCTCGTAGACGAATATACAGCCTCGGCCGCAGAGATTGTGACAGGTGCCATCCAAGACCAGGACCGTGGATTCGTCGTGGGACGCCGCACCTTTGGCAAGGGACTCGTACAACGCCCCATCGACCTGCCCGATGGTTCGATGATACGGCTCACCATTGCCCATTATTACACACCCTCCGGCCGATGCATCCAGAAGCCTTATGTGAAGGGCAAGCAGACGGACTATGCCATGGACGTGGTGAACCGTCTGAAGCATGGTGAGCTGACCAATGCCGACAGCATACACTTTGCCGATTCACTGAAGTTCGAGACCCTGCGTGAACACCGCACCGTCTATGGTGGCGGTGGTATCATGCCTGACTACTTCGTTCCTCTGGACACCACCCGCTACACCATGCTGCATCGTCAGCTGGCAGCCAAGTCCATCGTCCTGCAGCAATGCCTGCGCTATGTTGACAATCACCGCAAGGAACTGAAGAAACAGTATCCGCAGTTTGAAACTTTCAAGCAGCAGTTTGAAGTTCCGAAGGCACTTGTCGATGAGATCATTGCCGAGGGGAAAAAACAGAAGATAGAACCAAAGGACGATGCGGAGCTGGAGCGTACACAGCCTTACTTGCGTCTACAGCTGAAAGCCCTCATTGCCCGCGACCTGTGGGACATGAGTGAATACTTCTCCATCTTCAACGAGCAGAGCGACATTGTCCGCAAGGCGCTAGAGCAGTTAAGCGTACCCAACAGAGACTAAGGCACAATGACCCTTTTTCATAGCAAAAAGAAAGTAAAATAATTTAACTTTCGCAATTCATTTCTTAAAAGCGATAGGTTCAGCGCCTGCAAGGCCGGAGGCTCTCTAGGGTCTCACGTACTTCCTGCCACCACGGATATACACGCCCTTCCTTTGCGGCTCGCCCTGGCGGCGGCGGCCCTGGAGGTCGAACAGAGGATCAATCGTAGAATACGAACCCTTGTGGATGATGGGTTGATGATGAATGCCAACAGTCCTGACATTCTTATGCGTCAATATGGTTTCTCCATTGATTTGGCAGTAAGAGAATGTATAATCATTGCCTGGTAATAAAGAATTACTGGCAATCCCATGCATACTGCCAATACCCTCTACCCACCAGTTTGACCAACTCGACTGGTCGTTAGGACGAACATCCATCACTCGGAAGGCTCGATTCCCTAACACGATGGTATCCACAGAGACAACTGTTGCCCGTGAGGAAGGGTCTACGGTTTCGTCTGCATCATACAACTTGAATGTATCTCCTATGTTCAGCCCGAAATCATAAATCAATTTCTCTCCGTTAGATTCATAGTTCGCATAGATACAATAAACCTTCTTTCCATCCTCGCGTATAGCATACTCATAGTTTCCTGTAGCCACATCTACGATTCGCTTGTAGCTCTTGTCATCTATAACAGTGTCACCTGCTATGGTCAAGGACTTATAGAACTCTCTTCCTGTCATATCATTATAGTAATGATACGTCCATACTTTTCCCTCCTCTAAGAAAGATCTGTATATCTCCTGCCCGAATAACAATAAAGGCAGAAGAACCAACAATATGAAAAGCAATCCTTTTCTCATAATACAAACATTTATTGTGTTGCAAAGATATATATTTTTCGATAAATCTACAACTTAATAGCCGCTAAAAATCATTCGAGCTGCATATTTCTCCATTCTTGAGCATTAACAGATAGTACCCCTAGACAGAGGAAATAAGCGACCAATGTCGCAATGAAAAACTTCGTCCTCTTCATCTTTTTTTCTTTTTAATTACTAATTGTGTTATAATATGAAAACAGATTTCTGACAGCAAAAATAACAGTTTCGGTCTAAACTATCAAAAGTAGAGACCGAACAGAATTAGCATTAAAATTAGCACAGAAAATGCAATCCGCTGGGAAATAGTGAATTGCAAGAAT
The DNA here is from genome assembly GCA_016285075.1 of Prevotella sp. Lineage (GTDB taxonomy): Bacteria > Bacteroidota > Bacteroidia > Bacteroidales > Bacteroidaceae > Prevotella. The sequence continues at coordinate 57,358 of JAEEQB010000005.1, read as the reverse complement.
TATCGCAAAAATTAGCCCCTAAAAAATCAGTTGAACTGAATTAGTTTCTGCTCTAAATCCTTTCCACTTCCCTCTTGGTCAAAGAGTTTTTTTAAGCACAACACTGCATACTTTTGTGATGGTAGGAGCCTTGACACCAATCATGTGACTGATGGAAGAGAAGGAGAACTGTAGGCGAACAAGTATGCACACATGGTAAATGATGGTAGTCAAGCCATGTTCACGAGAGGAAACAAACATATAAAATTCTGGAAGACGGTTGACAACAAACAGTTCCAGTTCTTTCCATTCCTCATTGGTAAGCACCATTCCTCTGGCAGCCTTGAAGGAGACATTCTGGTATATGGGTGCATCATATAATTGGTGCTTTAATCTGTCCTTCTCCAAGCGTGCTAATCGTTTGTATCGACCGATGTCTGCTTTTTGCTTTTCTATCTTGTCTTCTTTCTCTTTCAGCATTTGGTCGAACCTACTCTTTTCCTGCCGTAGAGTTTCCATTTCCAACAGTACAGTACCCAAAGCCGTGGCCTGCTCTTCTTTTTCTTGAAGCAGAAGGTCGTAGTTGGCTTTACGTTCACGTAACTGCATCATCTCTGCCTGCATGGAGATGTGTTCCCTAATGAGCTGCTACCTTATTATATTTATTTGCTTTTAATTGCTTGATGGCATCTGTGTAAACATAGATGGCAGAATCTTTCATTTGTAGCTGGTTGTAAGCCAATGCTTTAATAGCGTAACATTGTAAAGTGGCCAAAGTATCGTTTCCCCGCCAAGCATAAGATGATGCAAGATCTTGATACTCTAACTGATTCCTATACAAACCCTGTTGATAGAATATGGTGGCACTCTGCCCGTACACCCTGCTGAGCTGGGCGAAGTCACAGTCCTTCGCTGTGGTGTCGGCACGACTGATGGCTTCCTGATAGCAGTGGAGGGCCATGGGAGCCTCGTGCATGTCGGCGTAGCAGCGACCCAGGAGGTAGTGGGCCAGCATCTGGTCGTTAGGCATGCCATGACTGTCGAAGTAGTCGACGAAGGCCTATGCCTCGTCGCGCTCCGTAGCGGTGAGCACGGAGTCGGCACGGTTCAGCGCGTTCAGCGCCTGGAGACCCTGCCGCATCTCCTCATACTTTCCTCCGCCAGTACAGGCAGAGAAAGCAGCCAATATGACGATGAATACACAGAAGTGTCTCATTCCTACTTTAGAAACTGTTTTAGTTATGAACATATAGCCGCGTGCCGTCATAGGCCGCCACATATTGCAGCAGGGCTTCATCACCCTGCTTTCCGTTTTGGGGCATCCCCTCTGCATTGAGATTGTAAACCCGTTGGCAACGGGCACAGCTCACAGCCTGTCCGTTGCTGGTGAAGGTGAGCGGGTGGTTCACGCCGCCGGTCTCCTCCATGCAGTTAGGGCACTGGCGGTCGTACGCCTTCAGCCCGTCAAAATTGCTAAGGCCGATGATGAGGCCGCGGTTAGCCCCCATATTAGCATAGTAGGTCCGTTCGTTTTCAATGGCCGTGGACATGGCGATATCCTCTTTCTGACCGTCAGCTGCGGTCACCAACAGGTGTGTGACGCCTTGTCGCTGGGTAGAGGTGACAATGACAAACATTCCCGGATTACCCAAGGAACGGGCAAAGAGGCTTGCAGTGTGATACTGTGCCTGGAAAACAAACGAACAGGGGTATTTACGGCTGAATTTATCCTCGCCGTCGCAAGAAGAAGTGATGAGTGACAACTGACAGATGAATAGCAGCGGCAATAATAATGAATGCCGCATTGACCTCACGAAACGATTCCCACCCATCACTTCTTGCCCTCAGTTGTTACTTCAGCAGTGCTTTCTCGGCTTCCTTTATCCGCTCGAAATGGAAACCTTCCATCAACTGCTTCATCAAGGCCTCTATCTGCTGATTGCAGAGGTTGCCGATAGAACCCTCATGGGTATGGTGAATATCCTTGTCGGGCGTGAACTGTCCGGCTTCAATGTCAAGTCCAACCTTCTTGTAGGCATCGCGGAAAGGCATTCCAGCAGCTGCAAGGCGGTTCACTTCTTCTACCGAGAACATCGGGTCGTACATCGGGTTGTCCAGGATATGCTCGTTCACCTCTATCTTGTTAATGATGTATGCCGTCATCTGAAGGCAGTCCTTCAGTTCGCCGAAGGCTGGCAGGAACACCTCCTTGATGATCTGCAGGTCACGGAAATAGCCCACGGGCAGATTGTTCATGATCATCATCACCTGCTGTGGCAGGCTCTGCAGTTTGTTCGACTTGGCACGTATCAGTTCGAACACGTCAGGGTTCTTCTTGTGCGGCATGATGCTGCTGCCAGTAGTACATTCCTTGGGCAGTTTCACAAACGAGAAATTCTGCGAGTTGAACAGGCAGGCGTCGAACGCCAGCTTGGCCAATGTGCCGGCTATGGAAGCCATGGCAAAGGCCACGTTCCGCTCCATCTTGCCCCGCCCCATCTGTGCATAGACCACATTGTAGTCCATCGAGTCGAAACCCAGCAGCTGCGTGGTCATTGTACGGTTCAAGGGGAATGATGAACCATAGCCGGCAGCCGATCCCAACGGGTTACGGTTGGTCATCTTGTAGGCGGCCTGCAGGAAAAGCATATCGTCCGTCAGGCTCTCGGCATAGGCTCCGAACCACAATCCAAAGCTCGATGGCATGGCCACCTGCAGATGCGTATACCCCGGCATCAGCACGTCTTTGTACTGGTTGCTCTTCTGTATGAGCTCATCGAACAGCACCTTCACCTCCTCGGCTGTCTCCATCAGCTCGTGGCGGGTGAAGAGCTTCAGATCCACCAATACCTGGTCGTTGCGTGACCGTCCGGAATGTATCTTCTTGCCCATGTCGCCAAGCTTACGAGTGAGCAGCATCTCCACCTGTGAATGTACATCCTCTATATCATCTTCTATGACGAACTCACCTCTCTCGCACTGCCCATAGATGGCTTTCAGCTCACGCAGCAGCGCGGGCAGTTCGTCCTTACCCAACAGGCCGATGCTCTCCAGCATAATAATATGAGCCATAGAGCCCAGCACGTCGTATTTGGCCAGATAGAGGTCCATCTCACGATCACGCCCGACGGTGAACCGCTCTATCTCCTTGTTCACTTCAAAGTTCTTTTCCCAAAGCTTCATCTTTCTACGTTTTGTCGTTAAGACGTCTTGTCCACAGGAACGTTTCGTTAAACATAATGAACCTGCGCCAAGGCATCGGCTATTTTCTCCACACCCTCCTGCAGTGGTTTTTCCACCATACCTTTGATGAACGGGTTCAGCTCGGCCTTCACTGTGACCTTCATCTTCGAGCTGTTCTCGTCGACAGGCAGGACCTGAATCCACACGTTGAATGGTACGGGCGACTGCAGCGTCTCGAACTTCACACACTTCGGTTCCTCACGGTCGCAGATACGCAGCTTCAGCTCGCCAACAGGCGGTACGTTCAGGCTCACCGTATCCTCGTCATACTGGAAATCACTCACCTTGTCGTCAGGCACACGGTCCTGCACCTTCTTCAGGTTCCGCAGGTCGCTGATATTGTCGTACACTGCCTGCTGAGGGTAGGGAACCATCTTCACACTACTCTCGAATTTACTTTCACCTCCGAATAATCCCATCGTTTCTAAGCTTAATTCTTCGTTCTTCAATCGGCTATGCCTCTTTTACAAAGGCGTCAGCCGACTAAAAGAACTCCTAATTCTAAATCCTTAATCTTTAACTCTTAACTCCCCAAGTACCGGGGTTTTTCCGCCACTCAGCAAGCACGGCCTTATCTTCATCCTTGATATAACCCGTCTTGGCAGCTTCCTCGACCACGGCTTCATAGTTGCTGAGCGTAATGAGTTTCACGCCAGCAGCGGCAAATGCCTCTTCGGCAACAGGAAACCCATAAGTGAACGAAGCCACCATGCCTACTACTTCTACACCATACTGACGCAGTGCCTCAACAGCCTTCAAGCTCGAACCTCCGGTAGAGATGAGGTCTTCCACCACCACCACCTTGGTACCTTGCTTGATTTCACCTTCCACCTGATTGCCCATGCCGTGATCCTTCGGTTTCGGACGTACATAGCAGTAGGGCAGCCCTAACTCGTCAGCAACAAGCGCACCCTGTGCAATGGCGCCTGTAGCCACGCCGGCCACAGCCTCAGCCTCAGGGAAATACTCCTGGATGGCGTGACACAGTTCCAGCTTCACAAAAGAGCGCACCTCCGGGTAGCCCAGTGTCTTCCGATTGTCGGTGTAGATGGGTGACTTCCAGCCGCTGGCCCAAGTGAAAGGGTCGTTCGGCTGCAACTTGATGGCCTTGATTTCCATCAGTTTCCTAGCAAATTGATTCTTAATATTCATCATATCAACGTTGATTTGGCTGCAAAGTTACGAAAAGTCGAGTGCAAAACAAAGAAACTCTTTCCTTTTTTTGCCGAGACGGAGTAATTTCGCCATCTTTGATGGCAAAGTTACGAAAAAAGTCTGTAACGAAAGACGGATTTTGGAAGATTAACGCAATTCGGCCTGAAATAAAGGCAAAGAGGGGAAGAACGTGGAAGTACGATTTGTGGCAAAAGGCAAATTAGAGAGGATCGGTGAAGAAGTTAGGTTTCCAAATCATAACCTCATTTAGCCATCTCCTTCATCTTTGTGACGAAACTGTTGAAGCCCGTCAGCAGTTCTTCGACGAGCGAAGCGGCAAGCCGATTACCTCGTAGGCACTGCGCTCAATTCAAGGAAACAAAAACCTAATGTCTGCCGAGCTTGCTCATCAGAAAGCAGGCAAGCATCTTTGTGTGGCACTCCGCCACAAAGTGCGTATTAGGCTACACCCTTCTACAGAATCTAATTGCGGAATTGCAAGATGAAATCAATGTGTAATGACGACATATAAAGAGAAAATGTATATTTTTCCATGACGATTTATCACGTCCCTCTAAAGTATATTTGATGCAGTATATTGGCACACTATTTGATCAACGTTCAGTAAGTAACTTAAGAATAGAAGATTATGAACACTATGATTTTTACCATAGCGAATTTCCATCACCTAATCACTTTAATACAAAGTGACGATGGAAACGAAAATAACAAAACTTTGGCAAAGGAAGCAAGGCTTCCGAGTGTTTAAGGCTCGTATGTCTGCACTGGTTTGAACTGGCAAAGAAACATCGGACGCAAGTCTATCGTTCAACAGATACGCCCTGTAGTTGCCCGATGTGTCGCGGCTATGAGTATGACCGATTGGAATATAAACGAGAAACTCGTCATATTATCCGTGAGTCAATAGACTAAAGAAAAACGCCTCGCGTATCTGAATGTCGGGGCGTTTCCTTTAGGATTTGTACCTAAGATTCCTTTGCACTTATTTCGTCTAATTGTTCAATCAATTTCTTGAACCCGTAGTTAAATTCCGAACACTCCTTAATTTCTTTTGGCTTCTTCTTTTGTTTCAGAATATAATCGTATGCGCTCTTTGCGCCATCGCTATTCTTGTTGTCAGGGTCTATGAAAAGATCCTGCTTCTTAATCCCCTTGTTTACCAGATTCACGCAACGGTCAATATTCTCACAGTTCTTCTTATTCGTGTCTATGAAAGGGATAAGCCAACATTCCGTTTCATCAATACTAATGGCAAAGATTAGCTTGCTCTTATCAAAATCGGCAGGGATACGATTCACAAGATTCTCGTACACATTCTTCCAAAGAACAGTCAAGTCGTCGGTCTGATGCTCAACGCCATACTCTGCACAGCGGTCTGTGTCAATCTGCACTACCACATATTCGCATTCCTCTTTCAGTGCTTCCACAAACAGATTCTTTTCATCCATGCCCGAAATATAGTTCAACACACCCTGCCATCCGCTAAAGCCCACCTGCTTACCTTTGTCCTGCTTGGGGTTCAATGGGATGGTATAGACATCCTGTTCTTTCAGATAGCGCGAGACGATATGTTTCAGTACATAATAATCCGAAACACCCTCACTGACGACACCAATTTTCTTACTCATAAAACTCAGAAATTTTCAGGCAGAGCGCCAATCAGTCCTGACATCCACAACTCAGAAAGAGACATCTTCCTATCCTCCCTATACTTCACACGCTCTATCCTTGTATGTCCGTCAATATCACGACGGCATACAAACAATCGTTGTTCGTCATCAGACAAATCCAATCCATCAAGCACAAATGGATTATGCGTCGTCAGAATCACCTGCTTGTCCTTTTTTCCTGAAACACCAACCAGATACTTTGTCAAATTCTGACATAATCCTGGATTAAATGAGGTCTCTATGTTATCCACCGCAAAGAAAGATGGAGTATCCTGACTATTGAACAAAGTAAGATAGAACAACAGATAAAGGAATCCCTCGTTTGTACTACGCTGGTCGAAACTGTGCAGGGTTTCTTTCAAATATTTATCTGTTATATTAACATCAAATTCATTGGACAACAAATCATCGGCTGGAGAAACATCCTCAAACCAGTCTAACATTCTGAGCCCTTCATTGATAATGGGGAAAAGATTTTGAGTTTTTGTTAGTTTTAGGTATTGGAAAAGTCCCTCACCATGCACTCCTAATGGATACACATCTATACTTCTAACCATTTCTCTCATAACACTTTCATTAGGAGAATACGTTAGAAACCTAAGAAACGCGGGCTTTTCGATTAGTTCCTTACGTAGTTTATGGTATTCATTATAGGGAACCTCTTCTTTTGTTGTCTCACCATGTTCTTTTATATAATGTTGCTTGATGATACTGTATTCTTTTGGTTTGATATCAACCCATTTGTTCCATTTTTCTTCGTATGACAAAGCAATGCCCGTGTCGTATGGCTTATTGTCACCAGAAACCTGAAGTTGGATAAACTCACTCATATTATCATCAATGTCCTCAAACGCATTGACCATTAAATTTGAGTCTGTAACGCGGATACCGTGTTTTGCCAATCTTCCTATGTCGGCATTGTCGGAAACGCCCAACGCTCCCATTGTGATTGCTTCTAAAATGTTGGATTTACCACAGCCATTAGTACCAATGATAACATTGAAACGGCCAAGTTCCAACGTCAAGTCAACTATTGACTTATAGTTTTCTATCCTTATTTTGTCAATCATAATTGAAAATTTTGCTTGCAAAATTAAGCATTTTCCAGCAAAGGGCAAAGAATTAATAGACAAAAACACCTTATTTAATACAAATTGTTTGGTTATGTGGCAAAGTTTGAGTAATTTTGCAGCATGTTTAATAAAAAATGTACGCCAATGGACAGATAAAAGACAATAGGACATAAGACTGAACGTCCACTTTTGATTCTTGTTTTCTGATAATTGGGGAATTAGACGAATCCGTAAAGAACTGAAGTAGATAGTTCACGCCGCTCGGCGTGGGCATTTACTCGTTTAATACGGATAGGTTTCCCCAATACCTCAGAAGACGTAAGCGAAGTAGATTGCTCACGTTTTTCTTTTTGTGTAATGTATAACAATTTAATAATACAAACGTTATGAAAAGATTATTGATGTTTTTGGTTGTATGTTTGTCCTTATCCATAGTAGGTAATGCACAAACTAAGAGACCAGTAAAGAGAACCGCAAAAGCCGTTACCAAGACCTCTAAAGAACCATCTGCAAATGGGAAATTTAAATTTTATCCTGATGGATTTTTTCATGAAACTGACAAAAAAGATTATGTGATAATAACGGCTCCAGGAAAATCCGTTAGTGACATCAAGTCATCAATTATGAGTTCGTTATCTAGTATGTACACGAACCCTTCTAAGGTCATATCTACATTAGGAGATAACATTATCAACATTAATGCTTATGCCTCTGACGTTATTGTAAAAGATGAATTTATAAGTTTTAAGCATTACAGTTTTATATACAACATCAAAATAGAGATTAAGGCTGGAAGGATAAAAGTAGATGCCCCATCCTTTTCTAAAATAACAGAACGGGACGTTCCTATATTGCCAGGAAATAGTGCTACGGAAAAATATATAGATACGTATACTCTATATGAAGAATTGACAAAAGCTGGAGAACAATATCAGGCAAAAGCAGAGGAAATTTTCAATTCGCATATCTCCAAAATTGTTAGCGGACTATCATCTAATTCGGATTGGTAATATATTTATAAAAAAGTTGTTTGCAATCACACTGCTGCTGTTAACAGGCTTAACGGCAAGCGCACAAGGACAATGGACCACTGTAAAAGTGGAGGCCGATGAATTGAAGGGGGTAAAAGGTGGCGAAAGCTATCAGTACTCTGTAGATAGTATTGGGTATATTGAAATCGCAGACTAGAAGAAAGATAGAATTATCATCACAACCAATGTAGGCGAATTTGAGTACTCAAAGCGTGAAGTGATAAATCCTGTAACACATTTGAACAAGATTGTATATGTATCAAAGGTGCTCATTGGATTGTACAATAGAGAAGGAGCATTGCAGGAGAAATTAGACGGTGAAAGTTATTTTGAAGAAGAGGGAGATTCTAAATCACTTCTTGTAGTTGGCCGTACTTTCACACAAGCTCGTCAAATGAAGCGCATGTTAAAAGCTGTACAGTCTGGAGGAAGTTCCCTACGCGTTGTATGCAAGCGTAAAAACATGCCTGACTTCGATATAAAGACAACTCCATATCAAAAATAATCTGCATTTAAATTGAGGTTGCGCCCGACACTCATTTAGGGTTTGACTTATGAGAAAGATTTTAGTAACTTTGTTTGTGCTTATATGCTTGAATTCATTTGCACAAGGCACTGTAGAAAGTACGAAACCCTATTATTTCTACCTGCAATTGCATCCATTTGCATGGGCAGGTAGCAAAGAATGGAGAGGTGACATTTGTTTGGACGGTTACGAACCTTATGTCATCTGTGATGCTAATAATGAAAAAATGATTTTTTCTGGGCCAATGCAAATTGTAAACTTCTTATCCAAAGTCGGCTGGGAATTTGTCAGCTTTGAGAACGTCAATGGACATTTCTATTATATTTTTAGAAAGTTAGTAACGAAGGACGCAGATGCCAAAACAGGCATGAATCTGTTAACAGCTGACGAAATAAAGAAAGCCAAGAAAAAATGAAAAAATGGTTTTTTATTATGCTATTGATGCTCATTCCAAGGATGGCATCGGCTCAAAGCACTTATAAAACGTATATTAAAGCAGCCAAAAAGGGTGATGCGGACGCTCAGTGTCGGATAGGTCTATGCTATAGTAAAGGCGACGGCATAGATAAAGACGACAAAAAAGCTGTTTCTTGGTGGCGAAAGGCTGCTGAACAAGGTCATGCTATGTCACAACAATTTTTAGGCCGTTCTTACGAGGTTGGTAAAGGCATAACCAAAGACCCATCACAAGCAGTGTATTGGTATCGTAAATCTGCAGAACAAGGAAATGATACAGCACTATTGGTGCTGGCTCTATTCTATATGACAGAAAAAGGGGACAAAAGGACTATGCTCAAGCAGTCTATTGGCTTCGTAAAGCAGAAGAAAAAGGCCAAATAGAAGCCATATATTGGTTGGGCGTGTGCTATTCTAATGGATGGGGAGTGGATAAAAACGAGACACAAGCTTTTGAACGTTATCGTAAAGCGGCAGAGAAAGGGCATGCAGGCGCACAATTATGTTTAGATTATAGTTACTCCGAGGGGTTAGGTGTATCAAAGGACTTAAACCAAGCTGTTTTTTGGCTACAAAAGTCTGTCAATAATGGTGAGGCCAAAGCAAATGCATATCTTGCTGCTGCCAAAAAGAAAATGCAAGAACAAGTTGCCAAAGAAAAAGCGCATAAACAAACTATCTCAGACTCAATTGCAAGAGTTTATGAGGCTTATGAGGATCCTGAATGGAAATCAAAAGCTAAAATCGACCAGCATTATTCAACATTACTATACGAGTCCGATTTCCCCTATATAGCTTACGAGAAGTATGATAAATCCACACGTTTCCTTGTTCGTAGTAATGATAGATCAGGAAATGGGATTTACGGTCGAATTATTGTCAAAGTCCAGGGTGGAGGACGGAATAAAATCGAGGATCTAAACAATTGCGTTGTAAGGTTTAAAAGTTTCAGGTCTGGATCGATTTCTACAAGAGAACTTGTAAAAGCTCTAATGACATTTGAGACTGATGACGGAACAACATTAACGTATGAATGTAAGTCAAATGCAGATTGCATTCGCCTTCCTTATCTTTTCAATGTTAAAGATGTTGAGATTGCAAGAATTGTTTTGATTGGAACAAAAGTATGGGGTACCAGAGATACCAGATTCCCCTATGCTCCATTGACAATTATTGGTGTGGGGATAGGTAAATCAACAAAATATCAGCATGAAATCTTACTCATAGGTAGCCAAGGGGAAAAACATAGCATTCAAGCCAATTTGTCACTTACCAATGCTCTTACGTTGGAAGACGAAGACAATCTGTTTATTGATCACTATAAATTTTCTAATCCAGAGAAGGCATTTCCTCGAATACCCAAATCTGATTGGAATCTGATAAGACAGGGCAGAATCCGAATAGGCATGTCTAAAGATGCATGTAAACTCTCATGGGGCGAGCCTGATGACATAAACACTTCAAGAGGCCGCTGGGGTGTACACGAACAATGGGTATATTCCAGAAACAGATACGTGTACTTTGAGAATGGGAAACTATCAGCCATTCAAGACTAAAGTGACTTACTATAAATAAGAATAGGTATAGGAACATAGAATGCACCAACCATTAGAAAAAAGGCAAGGCCACTAGCAATGGCATCGCCTTGGATTATGCGCATGTAAGCTCTTCACTCATATGTTGGTAAACCATCTCCTACGCTTTATGAATCTAATCTAAGGTGTGGGAGATCTTTAATAACATTAGTATCAGGTTTGTATCATAATTATTGCGTTTTACTCTCATAATTAACGCTTGTGGGCCATTTAGTAAATGTTTTTGCGAAAATATTTGTTTAATCGAAAATATTGCTTAACTTTGCACCCATAATCGCAACAGCAAAAATATGATGCAGCTTAACGAGAAACTATTGAAAGAGCTTCCACGTATATTGAATATGACGAATGGGGCTATATCGGAGAAGTCTAACATTGCTATATCAACATGGTATAGAATAGTCCAGACTCCATCTAAAATATCAGTACATCAACTTATTGACCTGGCTAATGGCCTGCATATTCCAGTAAGTCGATTCTTTTCATCTGAATACTCTGATGAGATAGGTAAACGCGAGGATTATATTGTATGTGACCATTTTAAAGAATGTTATTATAACGGAGAAGCCATTCAACAAGTTGTCAAATCAGGCGTAGTCTCTTCGTATAAAGATGCCGCTACTACGGTAGGTGTTCATCCTAATCGAGTTAAAGAATCACTGCTGGCGGTACACCGTCTTCCTGTTACACGACTGCTTAATTTCTGCAACGCTTTCACGCTGAATTTTTTTGAGTTCATAGTTGACCCCAATCTGGAGACAGATTCAGGTGTACTTGATAGTCGTCTGGGTACTCTACTGTTATCAAAGCCATATAAGCATAATTTGGCAGAAGAATATCTTATGGAAATGCATAAATTGAGAGTCAAACTTCTAAATACTCAATCTGAGCTAGATGCTGTACGTCGTAATCAAAATGAAAATAATGATATGGAAAAGAATGTAATCAAAGCACCTGTCACTTGGTTCTATGGTATTCGTTTCTTATATGCATACAGTGACATGAGCGAGCCTGTACGCGAGTGGTTTCAAATGCTCGTAAAGAAAGAACGGCCTCATGAAGCATTCTTCTTCGCTAAAACTGGTAATGAATACAACACCATATGTTTCTATACTGATTATGGCATTAAGTTTTTCGAAGCAGGATGCCAACCTCCATTATCTGATTGTTTGTTCCGTGAAAAAATAATGGTTGGAAAGATTTGTGCATATACTTTAGATGAGAATATAGATACTATAGAGTTTTCTGCTGATTTGGTTGCCAATCCCAGAGAGGACAGAAACGATACGGAAAAATTAAGCAAGTTTAGACAAATAATGATTCAGAAGTTTGGATAAGATGGTAAATAACAAAATGCATATTATGTGATTATGAAACAGATTTCTAAAATTTGGCAAACGGCATTTAACAAGAAACATACAGGCTACAACATTGTAGAGCCTATATTGGAAGATGTGTATTCTTGCGTATACCGACTTGACGATGGTAGAGAGGTGCGTATTACAACAAAATCAAGTATGTATAATTTCTCTACAGCACTTTGTAACAAGACATACAAGCATATTGCAGGTATCTCAGATTGTTTCAAGACAGTTCTTCCTGACCAGTACGGTGAACCTCAAAATGTATTTTGTATCGTTAGCGAACCTCTTAAACGTAATTTTACAACAACAGCTACTATACAATCAGGCATTAACCTATTTAGAGATTTGTGGACTGATTGTATAGTCAAAAAACATCGGTTAGATTCTAATCCATTTATTGATATTGAAACGGCATACTCCAATTTGGATGAAAAATCAAGGACGTTTGTTATTCATAACATAAAAAGTGCAGATGCGACACAAGTCGCAAAGGACGTGGCACTGGCAATTGATGAGGCCTACCATGTCATAAAACCCCTCGACACTGAATCTTTTTGGCATCCCCATCCTGATAATATTGGATTAGACGAAAATGGTGATATAAAGATTTGCAATATTGATCACAAGTTTGTGGGGCTCGATAACAATTATGAAATTATAACGGATTCTAATTCTATTACTGTCAAGTATGACCCCATCATTGATGAATATAATGTTAAGAACAAGCAAATGCTGATGCCGCTAAAAGTTCTTGTTGGTAGCAATGAAGAACTTGTATTAGGATTAATAGATACAGGGGCTATGTCATCGGGATTCTCAGACGACTTTTTTGAATACGCATCACTTAAGAATCTTGGAAAAACAACGGTGGGGGGCTGTACGGGTAAACGAGAGGCTATCAAGACTTTTTGCTTCGTAACATTTCCAAATGGACAAATTGAAAGTCTAAGAGGTTTAACTATAAGTCCCGACGCAGAAGTTTCTATTGTTATTGGCATGGATTTACTGTCAAGGTGCAAATTTGAAAGCGAACCTTATTGTAATGGCTTTAAGTACAAATTAACATTTCTATAAGATATGACTAATGTAGTGTTTGATAATATAGAGGCAAACATCGTCAACCAACTTATGTTGGCGCAAAAATCTATAAAAGTTGCGGTCGCATGGATTAACTCAAAGGATATACTAGGCATCCTTTGCTGGAAACTAAAGGGAGGCGTTGATGTTGTATTGGTTTTGCAGTATGACGATATAAACAATGGGGGCAGAAATTCTCTTGATTTTAGTGAGTATAAGAAACTTGGAGGCAAACTGTATTGGGTAGAAGAAATGAATTCAACGATGCATACAAAATATTGCATCATCGACAATAAGATTCTACTGCATGGTTCATGTAACTGGACTTATCGCGGATTTAACAAGAATGTTGAGGCTTTCAACATGACTTACGACGAGCCATCATTGATAGAGGCGTATTCCGCGCATTTCGAAAGACTTAAAAAAGGAAGTAATTCAAATGATAAATCAGCCACACACCCTACGTCAGTCCCTTCAAAAGCACATCGAAATATCATTCCTTCTAAAGAGGATCGTGTCAGATTATTTATAGAAGATCTGAAACACGCTGATGTTGATAACTACAGCAACGATTATATCAAATCGTTCATTGAGTATTGGACTTTTAGTGTCACTCAACAAAAAATGAGGTTTGAAGAAAAACCTGACTTCTTGATGAAATTAGAAATAGAAGACTGGGCTCGCAAGCAAGACCAACTGAAAGAAGATGAAGAATATATTGAATTTTGTCAGAATGCAAGAAATGAAGCTGAAATTGCCTATGAAAATTATTGCAAATATATTGACAAACTTTTTCTTTGGCCTGATTATAGAGACAGACTGAAAGAATTGAATGATGCTATAGAATCAAACAAAGAACTTAAAAACTATAAAATAAAGGTGAACAAAAATTCTATTTCAGCATATGAGTACATTAAGAAACATCATTTGCCCGCAATAGTTGCTTCTCCAAATTATGAATTCGGGGATAGTTCTTTGCAACGCAAAATATTCTCCTATGATGGAAAAGAACCAGAATTTACATATGAAGTTCGGCCAGATAGCAGAAAAAGGAATAGTTTTTTTAGTTGGGAAATTATCGGGGAGAAACCAGAGTTTGGTGGCACTCTAGGTAAAATCACAAAAATTACAAATACTCCTTTTGTGGAATTCGTCACGATACCTGCCATTGAAGATTATCCAGATAAAGAAAAATACGTAAAGCGATTTATAGGGTCATGCGTCTTCAACTCTCGCTTTTCGCATAAGCTAAAAAGAAGAAACAGATTTCTGAAAAAAGAAAATGTGCGTTTACTTTTTGAAGCAAATTATGCAATTGAGTCCTACAATCAACATTGCCGAGAAAGACTTACTAAATGTAAGAATGTTAGCATACTGGAAGCCTATAAGATTGCGGAAGAGATTCATAAAAGGAGTGGGAAAGAAGTGATAAAGTGCCCAGATGAACTTCAAAATAAAACCATCGGCGATATTTTGGATACCAGAGCTTTATTACACCCTTCACAACTTTGGCTAGAGATGTTTGTGTGTGAAGATGACAGTAGTTCATCCGAATATATAATGGAGCCAGATTATTGTCATATTACAGTTTTTCATAAGGCTTTCCCTTCATCAGAATTGCTATATGTCTTGCAATTCGTTGCAAAATATGATTACCAGAGTTGGCATGTTGACTCTTGGGGGTATTTAGGATGGTGGCCGGAAACAGCATACCTCATACCCGATGACATGTATTATGCAAGGGATGGATTTAGATTTCTTTCATTAAAGGAAGCTTGTGGATTCACTACAGAGGGATTACAAGTAAAACCATTAAAATACTATAGTGAAGAAATCTTGTCGTGGTCACGAGAAAATGAACGTAGGTTTATACGTAACCCATCTTTTAGATAAAAACTTTACAAACAACAAATGCCATTACATAAATAATTAATATGATAACTTTCAAAGATAGCATAGATTTTTCACTCAAAGATAGAGCTGGAGAAATAAGAATGAATCAAGCCACTATAGAGTTTGATGGAGCAAATTATATTTTAAGTGCGACAAGTCCAGAAGATAGCCGTTTGGCGATCCTTTCAAATGAAATGGTCAATAACCCGACCAGTTTTAGCGACTATATAGTCAATTCGTCCCAGGTTTTAGGAGATCAATGCCATTATGATTTCTCTAGAACAGTATTATTACATACAAAAGTGGAACACGCTGTATATGGTGTAAAGTATCAATGGTCAATTAGTTCTTTTAAGAGAGTGATAGAGACAAACGAAGAAGAAGGGTTTTTGTTTGATGTCGTTACTACAGATAAGAAATGGCGTGTTAAGGGGCTCAGTGATAAAGATGTAGAAGTTGAATATAAGCACAACAAATATTTACTTTCACAGAATAACGATAATGAAATACTGATTAAAACGAAGA
This sequence comes from Prevotella sp., assembly GCA_016285075.1. Taxonomy (GTDB): domain Bacteria; phylum Bacteroidota; class Bacteroidia; order Bacteroidales; family Bacteroidaceae; genus Prevotella. The sequence goes on along the minus strand of JAEEQB010000005.1, from coordinate 41,750 downwards.
GAGACACCCCATACAAGGACATTGTTGTTTCCTTGTTATCGCTATTTCAAGGAACGGCTATGGAAATCCGTTGTAAGGAGGATTGTAAAGAAGGTAAAAAGATAATAACGTATATTCCTGTACAATATCGGTTTCGTGAGTTATCCCCCTTTACCAACGACTTGCACTATTTAGATCATGTAGCATTAAAAGATTTAGAACAGTATATGAAATTGTCTCTTAAAACAGCAGACAACTATTCAGAGAGAACGATAAGAGAATATATGGTGAAAGCTATAGAAAGATATATAAGTTCAAAATATGTTGATAATCTAACTAAATTTATATATTTAGTTTCAATTCTTGAAACCATAGCAGAAAAAGTTGAGAAGATAAAGACAACAGAAAAAGTAGTTGACAAGAATGGGAAAGAGCATAACGCTCCACGGGATGCCTATGATATTGTAAGCGAATCTCTGACAAAGAAAAATATTGATTTGTCCAAGCTAAATGGTAATATCAAAGAAAGCGTTGGGTTAAAAGACTTTGTTGACCTACGAAATGAAATTTTACACAGGCTTCCTTCAGAAAAGATTATTGATTATTTGAACTACAATTACACGATTTTCTATTTAGAATTTACTGTGTTAATTACAATACTTCATCACTTAGGATTTGACAACATTCATTTCCGTAAAGGCTTTAAATTGAGTATCTATAAGGGAGCATGAACTATTTCTCAGAAGAAACGCTTAGCCACTTGAAGCCGCGGCAAGGATTGTCAGAGCGCTACCAACAACGTGCCATTGATGTGACTTTGGCCGTCAAGTTGACACTGACGTATGGCAAGTATCATCTGACAATGCTTCACAGGCAGTTGGCCATGAGCGAGGAGCAGGCAACGTATCAGCAGGCAGAGCGTCAGGCGGCGATGATGAATCAGATGACCATGTTCCATTCGTCGCCAGCGGACTTTATGCACACACAGGAAGAAAGCACAGACGAATCTATCGCCACATACAGGGAGTTTAAACGGCTCGTAGAGGAATATACCGACGAGCACTTTGTGCCAAGCGTCGTGGAGCAGTTCTGTAAGGTGGTGTATGAGGACGATGAGCACTTCATCTTTTTCAAGCCTTTCTGTAACCTGTACTACTCCGTCTATGCCGATGCGCTGCTATGGTATCAACAGGGCAGGAATGACTACTACACATTCTGCATAGAATTCCAAGAACTCAGTTGGATGGACGGCAGTCGCACACCTCTCGACGGTAAGAGGCTCAAAATGTACATCATGTCAATGCGAGAAGTGGTGGACTTTTATAAACAACAGATGAATAAATAGTAAAAAAGGAAAGGCTGTAGATAATAAAAAGAGAACAGGCCCAGGAAAAAAGATGTGAATAGATTTTGTTCTTTCAGAAAGAATGATTACCTTTGCACCCGATGATGGGCCATAAAACGGCTGGTGACACATCATCGGGTGTTCATTGAGTGCATTTCATAGCAGAATGTGGAATTCAGAACGGTCTCCAATTCGTAACCCCATTTTCCTTCAATCCCCCAAACTGCCTTTATATAAAGAAAAGCTAAGAATTCTTCCAAAGTTACGAAAAGTCGAGTGCAAAACAAAGAAACTCGTTTCTTTTTTTGCCGAGACGGAGTAATTTCGCCATCTTTGATGGCAAAGTTACGAAAAGAGGTTGTAAAGAACAACGAATTTGGGAAGATTAACGACGAAGTGGCGCTTTAGAATCGATAAGTGGTATTTGCGATATGCAACAATTGCCGCATAGATACTTTCCGGTTCTGCCAGAAGAGCAGAGGTAACAAGAGGGAATGATCAGCCGCTCAGAGCAAATATAGTTAATAAACAATAAAAAAGGTCAGAAGTAAATGAATGTTTAAAGAATAAACATTATCTTTGCAAAACAAATACAACCTTTAAGCATAACAATAATGAACAAAACCGACGAACTGGACATGATAACACGCCTAAGGAGTGAGGTCATAAGAAGCAGGGAGTTGACAGGCGAGAACCTCTTCCTGGCATGGGGATATCCCACAGCCATCGTCTTGTTCTTGGAGTTCATGGCTTTATTGTTGTGGAACGAAGACTGGTGCTCCTGGCTTTGGGTTGTTATTCCATTGATAGGCGTACCACTGATGATGTATTTTATCAATGAAGACTACGGACGCACTCATCATAGGACGCTCGACCAGAATGTCATTTTAATGATGTGGTGCTTTATCGGTGGAGCCTCCTGTATCGGTGGAGCAGCGATGGGCTTTGCAGGCGTATTCCCTCAATGTTACTGTTCATATCAGTGCTTGCTCTGCGGCATGGGCTGCTTCATGACTGGCATCATCCTGCATTTCCGTCCAAAGATAGTTTGCGGCGTCACAGCCTCCCTTCTCTCTGTTCTACCCCTTTTCTTCCAAGACGAACGATGGCCGTGGCAGATGCTTATCGGCTCTATCATCACCATCATTGCTCTCATCATCCCTGGTCACCTATTCCGCAGATATGTCAAGAACTCAATAGCTCAATAACTCATGAATTCCTTCAAATTTCCAGTTATCAACCCCCTGCTTCACAGCGAATTAAGACTGAAAATCATTGTTGCGCTCGATTCACTGGAGAGTGCCGACTTTATGTATCTTTGTCAGATTACTGACTCCACGCGGGGTAATATGAGTACACAAATCACCACATTGCGAGAAGCGGGGTATATAGAAGTTTCAAAATCAGGTCTTGGCCGTTTCTCTCGCACAGTCTGTCGTATTACCCAAAAGGGGTCACAAGCACTCCGTGCTTATGAAGACGGACTGCGCCGTCTCTTCGAACAGCGAGTGCCTGAAGAGAAGGAGAAGAGAGCCAGCAAATAGATTATCTGAAACAATGGAAAGATAAAGGAATCATTGTGCTTTTATTTGTTTGAAAAATAAACGTTAACTTCGCAACTAGAAGTATAGATAACAAACTAACAACGACCGAAGACATACCTATTATAAATACTACAATACAACCGATAATGAAAGTAAAGACAACTATCACTATGCTGCTATTTGCCTTTCTCTGCTTGACAGAGGCAAATGCTCAGAACGAGTCGTGTAAAAACAACGATGACATGCACGATACCAAGATGACGAGCCACTTCAACAAATTCGACCTCTTCATCCCCTTTGGCATCTACAATTTATTACTTTAAAAGCAATTGTGATAATCAAACAATATTTAACACACTAAAAACAATTTGCAATGAAAAGAAAACTACAAAACCTATGGTTTACGCTACTCATGGCGGTAGCGTGGACTAGTGCCTATGGCGCAGCGGTTGTAGAGACGGGAACAAAAATGATTGTTGTCTCCGACATCCATGTCATGGCGCCTAGTTTGCTGCCCGATGCAGCTAAGAACCAGTCTGCTTGGAAGACCTACTATGCTGGCCAGCGCAAGATGCTGGAAGAGAGTGCTGAATATTTCGCGTCATTCACGGAATATACTGTTCCGGAAGATGCCAAGTTGCTGCTAATTACCGGCGACTTGACCAAGGACGGCGAACAGGCCAGCCACAACTACGTGAAGGATAAGCTGACAGCACTGAAGAACAGAGTGTCGGGTATCAAAATCTTTGTGATTCCAGGTAATCACGACTTCGGTGATGAGGGCAACTGCACGCAGTTTAATGCCGACGGAACCACTTCCGCAGCCACTAAGATGACAACGGATGATTTCGCCACGTTCTATGCCGACTATGGCTATGGCACAGGCAGCACGCTCGATCCAAACGGCTCGTTGAGCTATGTGGCAGAGCCCATAGACGGACTAGTGCTTTTGGCTATTGACTCTCACAACGGCTCTGTTCCTGCTGCCACCCTTACGTGGATTTGCGAGCAGGCCACAGCGGCAAAGGAAGCAGGCAAGCAAGTTATTGCCATGATGCACCACCCGCTATTTCCACACATTACAGGCGCCGACCTGTTTATCTCCACCTATGCGGTAAATAACTCTGAAACCGTGCGCAACGAACTGGTGAAGGCCGGCGTAAAGGTCATTCTGACCGGTCACTTCCACACCTCAGACATTGCGCAGGACTGGGCAAGTACGTCCAAGACCGGTGAGTCTATCTATGACATCAACACCGGCTCACTCATCTCCTATCCCTGCGACTACCGCACACTGACCCTCTCAGAGGACAAGAAGACACTCACCGTCACCACGATGGGTTTTGACACAACGAGCAAGGCTTTCCTGCAGGGCAGGGTGGCTGCCATCACAATAGCGGCCATTGAAAGCAAGATCAATGCAATAACTGACCCGACCATAAAGGCTGCTGCCATGGCTGTCGCTACCAATGAGGTCAAGAGTAATCTGGGATCCTTCGCTGCAGGCCTGTTCACCACCCATGCCGATGGCAACGAGGATGCCTCAGCTGACAAGAATGGTCTGCTGACTACGTACAACACCTATAAGTCAAATGCTACCTATGGTACCCTCTTTACGCTGTCGAATATCAATGATGCCACTATCAACAGCATTCTTGAGGATAAGAGCAACTACGATACAGGGAAGGCCGACAAGACCGATGACCGCACACTGAGTATTACGATGCCAGAGGTATCGACACCTGTCGTACCTGATGCAGACGGCACGGTGACGGTGGGTACGGAAAAGTATGCCCACGTAGGTCCTGTCTTTGTAAGCACTAATTATTGCATAACCCAACAGCTCTATACTAAGGAGCAACTCGGGCGTGGTGCCGGGCCATTGACCAGCATAGCCTTCAATACTGTGAAGGGTGGCGTCACCCGCAGTCTCTCTGTCTACGTTACCCATACCACGAATGCCAGTGTCTCAGGCTTCTCAGCAGTCAATGCCAGCGACTTGGTGTTCAGTGGTGATGTAACCTTTAAGTCTGGCCAGTGGAACGCCATTGAGTTCGACAAGCCTTTTGCCTACGATGGCACATCGAACCTGCTTGTCACCATTGACGATAATACAGGCACTAGCCTGGATATGGGCGATCTGAAAAACTATTGCTACGATTGCAGCGGCCAGTGTGAATATGCTACAGGTGACGAAGACTACGACCCGACGAATCCTCCAACAAATAGCACATCTGTTAGTTGGAAAGCCCAGATGCAGTTCACGTTCTCAACCTATCCGGCACCTAACAGACTGGCAGTTGCCGACCTTTCCAACACGACTGCACGTATTTCGTGCTCGCTGCGTAGCGGATCTACTGTATGGAACCTGCGCTATCGCAAGGCGGGTACGGAGGCTTGGACGACCCTGAGCAACCTTGTTGACCAATCAAAGACCCTTGAGGGTCTGACGGCAGCCACCAACTATGAGGTACAGGTACAGGGCATCTTTAATGGCGGCAAACAGAGCGAATGGTCTTCCACGCTGACTTTCGCCACCAACTGCTGTGCTACTGAGGACATGGCCACCATACAGTACGAGCTCGAGGGTCCGAATAGTGGCTGGCATGGCTTTGCCATACAGATTGTTGACGCAGAGACGGGCATCGAAGCGGCTTATCTGCGTAGTACCAGCAACTGGGATGCCGGCTTTGTGTCACTCTGCTGTGGACGCAAGTACGACATCAATTGGATTTACGATGACGACTACAGCTGGATGGCTTCCCAACTGAATTGCACACTCAAGTTTGCACCGGGCGATGTATTCTTCAACCTGAACTACAAAGGTGCTTCAGAGAACAAAAAACTTGGCTCGTTCGTCATGGACTGCACTTCCTACTGTGCACAGCGGCCCGTAGAGGTAGCCGCAAGCGAAACAAGGCCCACAAGCGTAACGCTGACCTATAACAGCACAACGAAGAAAGACCTAATAGTTTACTCCACCAATCCAGAAGCCGACCCATCCACGCTGACACCCTTAGCGAAGAACAAGAGCGAAGTGGAGGCTGGTTCGGAGTACACTCTGGAGAACCTTGAACCTCTCACTACCTATTATATATGGATACGCAGCGTGTGCGAAGAGGGCGGCAACAGCCGCTGGTCTGAGCCTTTGGAGGTAACCACGCAATCAGAGAATGCAGCACCATCTGTCGTGACAGCTACGCCCGTATCTTCCACGAAAGAGCAATTGACATGGACGGGTTATGGCTCTGAGAGCAAATGGAATGTGTATTACAGGCTTTTCTCCTCAACTTCTGGTGCAGAAGGCGATGAGGTTACTGTACTGATTAGTGATGACAACACACTTGGCGGCTCTGAAGGAGTCTATACCTCTAAGGCATCCTCTTCGAGCGACAACATGATTGTCATTGGTAACATACGTGCCGGGAAGGGTATTACCTTTAATATAACTCAGTGGAATAGTGCCAAGAACAGCGTGAACCTAAAATATGGCTTTGTGAAGCAGGACGGCAAATTGTCAAAGGAAGAACTGAAGACCTTCTCACTATCAAAGAGAAAAGAACTGAAGAATATTGACAAGACCCTCAAAGCCAAGTGGAAGGAATTCAATGAAGAAACCGATGCTGCCAAGAAAGAGGTGATACAGCAGGAAATCAAAATTCTCCAGTTGCAGAGGAATTTCTTCATGAAAAAAGCGAAGAAAGCACGGGTTAGTGCATGGTCTAGAGGATCGAAGAAATTGATGTCACGTGCAAACCGCGTAGCTTCTGCTTCTGACTCAGACGAAGAGTATTACTTCTTCTACATTGAACATGAGCCTGACGATAATTACGACATCTTGGAATTTAACAGCTTCACTATCCTTCAGGATGTCAACGATTGGACGACGGTTCCCAATGTCTCACCTTCCGACTACATGCTTCAGAACCTGACGCCTGCCACCACCTACGAGACCTATGTGGAGCCCGTATATAATGACGACACCACAGGCCCCGAAAGTCCCATAACCGTATTTACTACCCTCGGCGAAGAAGCAGAGCCAGTGAAGGGTGCGTTTACTACTTGCGCTGATGGCACGCAGATTAGTTTCGCCAAGGGCAACCTGCGCTATAATCGCAACACGGAAGTATGGTCACTGGCCGAACACCAGTACGACATCCTCGGCGAGGGCAATAAGGTGAACACCACCACAGGCATAGCCCCCTCTGCGACTCTCGACCTGTTCTGCTGGAGCACCGCCGACAACGACCTCGGTTCTTATTACGCTTATAACTACTCCGACGAATCCAAGGCAGAATCTTACTTCAAGGGTGACTTTTCCGAGTGGGGTGAGAGTCAGGAGGTAATCGACTGTCTTGGCACTGGCTGGCGCACGCTAAGCAAGTCCGAATGGAGCTATGTCCTCTGTGAGCGTCCTAATGCCGACAAGTTAGTGGCATACGCTACTGTCAATAATGTGCAGGGTGTCGTCATTCTGCCTGATGAATGGGAAACGCCTGCAGGCATTAGCCTTACACCGTACAGTGAGGGAGGCATGGAGCTAAAGCCCGCTGTCAGTGAATTTGGTCCCTACTACAAGAAGTCAGACGCTGCTACAGTTGTCATCAACACCTATACTGCCGATCAGTGGGCTGCCATGGAGGAGGCTGGAGCCGTATTCCTGCCTGCAGCAGGTCTTTTCTCCAAAGGAAAGAGTCTGGACTTTATCGGCGAAAAAGGCTTCTACTGGAGCAGCACACCGTCGGCTGGTATGACGGGAACACCCGAGATGGAGGCATGTCAGGTATGGTTCACAGAATCTGACCTCGATCCTGCCGTCACCCAGAACCGGCGCGAAGGCTCTGCCGTCCGCTTAGTGAAATCTGCTGACGCCTCCGCATCAAAGACATCGATTGCCGAAGCTGTCATCACTCTCACTGACGGTACCTCAACTACAGAAACAACACAGTTCACCTACACCGGAAAGGCCATACAGCCTACCGTGAGCAGCGTGACGTTAGGCGATGCTGTACTAACTGCCGACAATGACTACACGGTGAGCTACAACAACAACATCAACGCAGGAACCGCCACGGTAACCATTACGGGTACAGGAAAATACGGCAAGACAGCTACGAAGACGTTTACCATCAAGCAGGCACCGCTAACCGTGACGGCTAAAGACAACGCAACTACCATCACCTACGGCGATGCACCTGCCGACCTCGGCGCAAACTATGAAGGATTCGTCAACGGCGAGACAACTGCTGTGCTTAGCGGCAAACTGACCATCACCCATGAGTACAAACAGTTTGGCAAGGTAGGCACTTACAAGATGACCCCCAGCGGACTCAGCTCCGCTAACTACGCTATCACTTACGCTGACGGTACCCTTACCGTCAATCCGAAGGTGGTGACCGTGGAATGGAGCGAGCCCTTCGAGTTCGACTACGACAACCAGCAACACGTTCCTTCCGCCTACGTGAAGGCCGACGACTTGGTGAACGGTGACAAATGCGAGGTGATCGTTTCCGGCGCAGAAACCAATGCCGGTCACTACACCGTCACCGCCACTGCGCTGAGCAACGAGAATTACAAACTGCCAAAGACCGGACTTACGCAGAAGTTCACCATCAACAAAGTAGACATTGCCAACATCACCGCTGCTCCCACCCCCAAGACCGGGCTTACCTATAGCGGTGAGGAGCAGGAGCTCATCATCCCTGTCACTGTCGAAGGTGGCACGATGAAGTTCTCGCTCGATGGCAAGAACTTCAGTACCGATGTGCCAAAAGGTAAGGATAAAAAAGAGTACACCGTGTACTATATGGTTGAGGGCGACGCCAACCACAAAGATACTGAGCCTGCATCATTGAAGGTAAGCATCGTGACCAAGGTGCTCACGGCACAAACCACAGACAATCCATCGTCAAAGCTTACTGCCGAGGTGACTCATGAGGCCAACAAGACCGCTGATCTGACGAAGGTAGAACCAGCTGCCGAAGCCACCACCATCACTATTCCTGCCACCATCCAGGGCTATAGGCTGACGAACATCACCGCTGACGCCCTCGAAGGCGTAACTGGCATCACGAACATCATCTTGCCTGAGACGGACGAGCCCATCAAGATTGCAGAAGGTGCACTGCCTGCAGATGTGAATGTCCAAGTTCCATTAGGACAGCTGGCAAAATATGCACTCGACCCAGCCCTGAAGGAACTCTTCGAGGCAGGTAAGATCATGACCATCCTTACTGCCGTCAACGACTGGTTCACACTATCGGCTGGTGTGGACGTGCTGCTGCCTGAGGGTCTTACTGCCTATGCAAGTAGACAGTTCAATACAACGCAGGTATTGGCGAACGAGATTAGCAACGCTGAACTGACCGTGGATGGCCAAAAGGTCATCAAGGCCAACAACGGCATACTCATGAAGGGCGAGAAGGGGTCAAGCTATGAAATTATAGCCATACCTGGCACGAAGAAGAGCGGCGACGAAGTTACGACTGACAACGCCCAAAGCTACGCCGATAATCAATTAGTGCCCGTTATAGTGCCCACAAACTTCGTCTCTGGCTACTACTGGGCTCTGAAGAACAATGAGTTCCACTCGCTGTTAGACAACGGTTCGAAGACGCCTGCTGGCAAGGCCGTATTGAAACTGAATGGTGCTGCCGCTCGCGTGATGAGCATTGTAGATGGTGCTATCACAGACATCCACACCTTGAATCCTGATGGTACCGACCGTTGGTATGACCTTCTGGGTAATCGCATCGACAAACCTACGAAGAAGGGCATATATATCCTAAATGGACATAAAGTTGTAGTAAAGTGAAGTGAAACAAGGAAAAAATGAACATTAATAGAATTAGAGGTATGAAAAAGATATGTAAAATGTTGGCTATTCTTATGACAGCCAATCTGATTTCTGCGTGCGGACCTTTCATCGAAAACCCTGTGGACGATATGGATGTGGCTGTAACGGGTATCACCATTACTGGGCCAAGTATTCATGGCGATGTTGGATCCATGGCCATAGGTAGTACTCTTCAGCTGACAGTGACTGTGGCTCCCGCCAATGCCACCGACCCTTCGGTGATATTCATATCAGACAACAACGACGTGGCTACAGTGACTGTTGACGGCATTGTTACTGCCGTTGGAGAGGGCACTGTCACTATCACAGTGAAGTCGATTAATAATGCAGAAATCGGCCAAACTATTACCTTGACAGTTGCCGACGAAATCTTGGGTGTGAATGATGCCATTGACCAAGCTGAAGCAGAAATTAGGAAAAGGAAGTAGTCTATAACGTTAACTCCCTCTCATCTGTTATCCCCGAGGCCCCACAAGGTTTCGGGGATAATTCTATTAACAGGTTTAATCAGTTGGTAAAGGTCACATTAGGTCAGTATTATGAGGAAGGCGTCACCTGGGACAGGAACGACGTGCAGATTTTCGGGCAGTCACCCGACAACAGCAAGGCGCGCAACGGCGAGGACAATGGCTTATTCTCATTGGATGCCGCCACGCAGACACTCACATCGCTGAAATCGAACGACAACAAGGATGTCTAGGTGTACCTTGGAATAAAGAGCAAGCCCAGCGTGAAGGCACCCCTACAAGTCTCCGCTGGCCATCACACGCACGGAATCTCCCTTCGGCCCCTCAGTCCTCTTGGCAGCGGGACTTTTTTGACGTTACCTCAGTGCTTCACATAACCTAATGAGAGTACACTTAACCTGACATCGCCTGACTTCAGCAGTTCCTGCCCACAGGCCACAACGGTAGCTCCTGTCGTCACCACATCATCCACCATCAGCAGATGCTTGCCACGGATGTTGCTACCGTCACCGATCAGTTGGAAGATTCCTTCCACATTGTCATTACGGTCCCACCGGCCCAGATGTGTTTGACTCTCCAAGAAAGCGGAACGGCTTACTACCTTATTATATATAGGGATACCTGTTGCCTCTCTGATACCTTCCGCAATCATCTCGCTTTGGTTGTAGCCACGCTGCCGTTGCCGCTTCCTTGCCAAGGGAACAGGCACTATGCCATCGATACCCTCGAAGAATCCGCTGGGCATGAACTCCAAAGCCATCATACGTCCCATCACCTGTCCTATCTCCGGATGGTTATGATATTTCAGGTCGTAGATGATGTGTCTAGGCTTCGAATGGGCCTCGTAATAGAATAGTGCAGCCACCCGTTCAACAGGAATGCGTCCCCACAGCATCTTGGCCATATTGTTTTCCAGCGCATCGCACTGGAAACCTGTCCTCGGAAGGTGAAAGTTGCACTTGCTGCATAACACTTCTTCACTGACTGCCAATCGACAGCCACACACGACACACATTCGCGGAGAGATCAGGTCGAACAGCCGGCTCCAGAAGCTATGTACAGGCATTTCTTTCACTCTTGTGCTTTCTGTTTTCATACCAAATCAGCAAAACTGCTGCAAATTTACAGCTTTTTCTTGGATTATTGGCTGATACTTTTCAGGCTTTTTTGTGCCCAAAAAGGAAAAATGACAAAAAAGTACCAAACTTTAACAAAAAAGTATGCTACTGTTTCATAAAATTAATTTAACTTTGCACCGTGGTAAAACGCATCAATCATCATAGAACATTGTTTATATATAAATAGTACTAACTAATTACTTAAGTATGAAGCAAACTTTTAGGAAGACAGCGCTGTTGCTGGGTGCCTGTTCCCTTATGGGGATGAGCTTCCCGCAGACAGCCTTTGCCGCCAGTCCTGAGGCCAGTGCCCAGGCTGTGCAGCAAGCGAAAAGGGTTACTGGTACTGTAAGCGATGCGATGGGGCCGATTATCGGTGCCAGCGTCATCGAGAAAGGTACCAGCAACGGTACGGTTACCGACTTCGACGGTAATTTCACGCTCTCAGTGAAGCCCGGTGCAACCATCGTGGTGAGCTACATCGGCTTTATCAAACAGGAGATCAAAGTGGGCAACCAGTCCAGCTTTAACATCCTGATGAAGGAAGACGCCACCTCACTGGAGGAAGTGGTAGTCGTAGGTTATGGTGTCCAGAAGAAGAAGCTGGTCACAGGTGCTACGGTGCAGGTAAAGGGTGAGGATATTGCCAAACTCAACACCACCAATGCTCTGTCAGCCATGCAGGCCTCAAGCCCTGGTGTGAACATTGCCCAGAGCTCTGCTCAGCCTGGCAAGGGCTTCAAGGTGAACATCCGTGGTGTAGGTACCATTGGTACTTCTTCTCCGCTGCTGGTGATTGACGGTATCAATGCCGGTACTGCCGACAACGGCCTGAACGGTCTGAACCCCAACGATATTGAGAGCATCGACGTGCTGAAGGACGCTGCCTCGGCAGCCATCTACGGTGCCCGTGCTGCCAATGGTGTCATTCTGGTGACCACCAAGCAGGGTAAGGCAGGTGCACTGACGGTGAACTACGACGGCTATGTAGGTATCTCGAATGCCTACAAGGTGCCTGGCGTGGTGAATGCCCAACAGTACATGCAGCTGATCAACGAGACATGGTTCAACACTTATGGTACAGCCATTGACTGGTCGAAGAACGTGCCACAGAGCATTATCGACAAAGTAAACGGCGGTTGGGAAGGCACTGACTGGTTCAAGGAGTACGAGAACAAGAACGCCCTGCAGTACAGCCACGCAGTGACACTGTCAGGCGGTACTGACCGTTCGAAGTTCAGCATGAGCTTGAACTACAGCTTCAATGAAGGTATCATGGGTGGCAGCAACGCCTCTGACTTCCGTCGCTATGGCGGCCGCATCAACTCTGAGCATGTCATCTGGCGCGGTAAGACCCACGACATCGTGACCATCGGTGAGAACGTGAGCTATTGGTATCACCGTTCACACGACCTGGCAGAGGGTAATGGTTACTGGAACATCATGCAGGATGCCTACAACGCCAGTCCGCTGGTGGAAGCTCACAATGCTGACGGTACCCTGACCAACTTTAAGGAGAACGGCGCAGGCTACAGTACCAATATCTACAAGCAGCCGTTAGTGGCCTTTATGAACGGTGACTATGCTGCCATCAACAAGAACCGCGACTACGGCGTGGGTGCTACCATCTACTGGATCATCGAGCCTATCAAGAACTTGAAGTACCGCGGACAGTTCAATACGGGTTATAGCGGCGACAACCACCGTGATGTCACCCTGCCCTTCAGTAAGAACTATACTTATCAGAATACCAACTACAGCATGAACATGAGTGCCAACGAGGGCTCGAGCTTCTCCATGGAGAACACCCTGAGCTATGCACTGCCGCAGATTGGTAAGCACAACATTGACGTGTTGGTAGGCCAGAGTTTCGAACGTTCACAGTGGAGCATGGGTCTGAGCAACAACTTCAAGGTGGGTGAGGAGAACCTCAACTCACTGATTTACAATGGCTGGAACTATAATATCCCCTCAAACTACGAGCAGCAGTACATGACCGGCCACTCTGGCTATGACAACCCCATGCAGGGTAGCATCGCCTCGTTCTTCGGACGTGCCAACTGGAACTACGACGAGAAATACATGCTGACCGCTATCATCCGTGCTGACGGCAGTTCGAACTTCGCACGCGGCAAGCGCTGGGGTTACTTCCCCTCTGTATCGGCCGGTTGGGTCATCACCAACGAGAAGTTCATGCAGGGCACCAGCTCTTGGCTTGACTTCCTGAAGCTCCGCGCCAGCTGGGGTCAGAACGGTAACTGCCAGATTGGTAATTACTACTATCTGTCGAACATGGGTTTCTCGCCCACAGGCTATCCCGACTATGGCTACAAGTTCTCTTCTGACATGATCAATACGGTCAGTTCGAATATCTACCAGACAGGTGCTTATGCCCGTAACGTGCCCAATGAAGACATCACTTGGGAGACCTCTGAGCAGCTCGACCTCGGTATCGATGCCCGCTTCATCGGCGGCAAACTCGGCCTGGCCTTCGACTGGTACAAGAAGACTACAAAGGACTGGCTGGTACAGGCTCCTATGAACGAGGTACTAGGTTATGAGGATCCTGCCTACATCAACGGTGGTGACATTGAGAATACCGGTTTTGAGGTGGGTCTGACATGGCGTGACCAGATTGGAAGTGACTTTAACTACAACGTGGGTGTGAACTTCGCTACGAACAAGAACGAGGTAACGCGTCTGGCTGTTGCCGCCGGTCCTGACGGCGTAGGCCGCATTGGTGCAGACGATACTTATGCCAGCACCCTGTTCCAGAACTCCAGCTACGTAAGTGTGGTGGAAAAGGGACATCCCATTGGCTATTTCTCGGGTATGAGCCACAATGGTATCTGGCAGAGCCTGGGTGAGATCGATGCTGCCCGCAAGGCTGGCAAGGCCGTGCTCGATAAAGCCGCTCCTGGCGATCCCATCTGGGATGACTTCAACGGAGATGGCAAGATTGACTACGCCAGCGACCGCCACGAAATAGGTAACCCTCATCCCGACATGACCCTTGGTGTGAACCTGGGCTTCGAGTGGAAGGGGCTTGACTTTGGTGTGACTGGTTACGGAGCTTTCGGCCAGCAGATCATGCAGTGCTACCGCACAGCTCTGCTCGCTACACCGTTCGACAGCTACACAGTGGATGCCTTCGACCGCTGGCACGGTGAGGGCACCAACAATGAGCGTCCCCGCCTGCTCGTAGGTGGTGAGGCCAATCAGTGGGTAAGCGACCTCTACATGCAGGATGCCGACTACTTCCGCATCCAGAACGTTACTCTGGGCTACGACTTCGCACGTCTGTGGAAAAACGATTACTTCTCTAAACTGCGTCTCTATGTGCAGGCCCAGAACCTCTATACCTTCACTGGTTACACAGGTGTGGATCCTGAGTGTACGTCCGATGGTGGTAAGAGTGCTAACAACCAGAACTTTATCCGTGGTATCGATGTAGGTCTGTATCCCTCAGCCCGCACGTTCCTCGTAGGTGCCAGCATCACTTTCAAGGGCAAGGACGAGAAGGCTGCCCCCACCAAGGCTCCTGTCATCCCCGCTGCTGTTGACAACAGCGAGCTCGACCGTCTGAATGCTCAGATTGCTGCCCTGCAGGCAGAGAACGACAAGCTGCGCAACCAGCCAGCCAAGGAGGTGGTGAAGACCATCGACAAGACTATCACATTCCCCTACTTAGTGAACTTCGTAGTGAACACCACTGACGTGGTGAACCGCGAACTGGTGAACCTCGAAACCGTGGCACAGATGATTAAGGCCACTCCGAACAAGAAGTACAACGTCATTGGCTACGCCGACAAGCAGACCGGTACGCCCGAGGGCAACACCGTGCTGGCTCAGGGCCGTGCACAGAACGTTTACGACATCCTCGTCAACAAATACGGCGTTCCTGCCTCTCAGCTGGTTAAGGACTCTAAGGGTGGCGTTGACTATATGTATTTCAACGATGAGCAACTCTCTCGCTCGGTCATCATCTCTGAGGTGAAGTAAACTCGTGAACTAATGAACTTAAAAACTCAGATATATTAGAATATGAAAAAGATATATTTAATGGCAATCGCGGCCGCCTTCACCTTCGGACTCACGTCGTGTGAGGACTTCCTCGATTCCTCAAACTACACCGAGGCTACTACCAACAACTACCCGGCTTCTGCCGATGACCTGAACAAGGAGTTGGCTGCTCTCTACGGTGTGATGAACCAATTCAACAACGACCCCTTGCAGTCACCCTGGCTCGTGAACTATATCATGTCTGACGATGCCAACGGTGCCGGCGGTACTGGTGACGTCGAGGCTCACGCCATCGGCCACCTCACCACCAACAAGGATGGACTCTTCGACAAGGCCTGGCATAGCACCTACGTGGGTATTGCCCGTGCCAACGCTATCATCTTTGCTGTAGACGCCTTCGACTGGACAGGTCAGGAGAAAACCCGTAACCAGTTGCTGGGCGAGGCTTACTTCATGCGTGGCCTGTTCTATCTCTGGGGCTCACAGTTCTGGGGCAACATCCCCGCCTACTGGGCTCCCGCCGCTCCCGATCCCTGCCCCCAGCAAGATGCTGAGAGTGTGATTTATCCGCACATCCTGGCCGACTTCGTCAGCGCTTCTGAGCTGATGAGTCATGGTTATACTACCCGTGGCGACGGACACGCCACCAAGGGTGCTGCCGAGGGTTATTTGGCACGTGCCTATATGTTCTATCAGGGCTTCTACAAGAAGGCTGGCGAGCTGGCTACTGCCAATCTTGCCGATGTGGAATTGCCTGAGCAGGAAGGTGTCAGCGGTCCCCTCTCCAAGCAGAAGGTTATTGACTACCTGAACGATGCTATCAACAACGGTGGCTACAAACTGGTGGAAGACTATCGTCTGCTGTGGCAGTACACCAACGAGTATACAGCTCCCGACTATGACTTTGTGAAAGATCTGGCTGACAATGGCAAGTTCTGGGCTGGCAACGGCAATGAGGAAGAGATGTTCCAGGTACAATTCATGAACTGCGGTTCTTGGAACGGTACCATCGGTATGGGCTTTGTCAATCAGGCTTCACTTTATCTGGGTCTGCGCTGTGATGATGACGGTGCCGGTACTGCCAATGGCGATCAGAACACCTTCCCCTTCGGACAGGGCTGGGGCCAGGGTACTATCAATGCTAACCTCTGGGATGACTGGAGCGATGCCGACCCCCGAAAGAAGGCTACTATCCTCGATGCAGTGAACGACTGCGAGAAGTTCGTGTTCACCACCTCTTGCTCGGAGGATGCCGGCTACTACAACAAGAAATGGATGCCCGTCACCTGCTCGGAGACCAACTGGGGCGACCATAGCGCCGTCTACACCTGGTGGGGTGTGTACCGCACCAAGAACACAGCAGATGCCAACAACAACGGTAACTCGTTCCAGGGCGACCATTTCGCCGACATCATGCTGCTGCGCCTGGCCGACGTCATGCTGATGCAGAGTGAGCTGACAGGTGATGCTACTCAAATGAATAAGGTTCGCGCACGTGCAGGACTGTCGCCCACCACTTACAGCTGGCAGAACATCAAGGACGAGCGGCGCTGGGAGCTGGCTGCCGAGGGTATCCGCTTCAACGACCTGCGTCGCTGGTCGGGCATCAACGGTGGCGAGGGCTGCGAGGCTGCCAAGGCCTTGGAGCGCCAGAACGGCAGCCGCGTGAACTACACTCAGCGCTGGACTGTCATGAAGCATGCCACCAGCAGCTGGGCAAAACGCTATGCTGAGACCGACGGATTCCTGCAGATTCCTCCCTCACAGATTAACAACGTAGGTGACGAGAGCATCCTGAAGCAGAACCCCGGTTGGGGCAGTAGCGTAGCCGATGCCAACATCACGGGTACTCCCGTCTATTAATTTACCAAACTTAAACAGAGAATAGCAATATGAAAAAAACAATATTATTATTCGCAATGGGTCTGGCCGTCCTAACAGCGTGCGATCCCGAGAAGGAATCGAAAGACTTGGAACTGAACATGGTCTCGGAGTCGGCACTGAACGGATGTCTGACAATTACCCAGACCGATGCAAACGGCAATCCCGCTGCCGATGGAAACTACTTCCACTATACCACCAGCCCTGCTACCGAAGTGTCATTCTACAACATCGCATCCAGTGGTGAAGAGAATGTGCTGGCTCACGGCTGCAGCGGCGACTTTGTTATCGCGCCCAAACGTGGTAGCGATCCCAACCAGACGTTCTATGCACGTGTCGTCAATACTGACGGTTCCGAGACAAAGGTCACTAAGACCTATAATGTTTTCGTGAAACAGGATCTTGACCCCGAAATCCGTCTCCTGGCTTCCGATGCTTATGGCAAGAAGACCTGGACGTGGGATACCAGCCTCGGAGAGGTTTGGGGTAACATGGGTTACAAGCCCGGCACCGGCGAGTCCGTTGCTCTCGAAGCCAATGGTAAGTGGTGGGGCGTAGGCCTTGACGAAAATGGCGAACTGAGCGAGTTTATGAATCAGCTGGGACATACGCCCGACAATTCGGCTCACGGCGATGAGAGCATCAATGCTTACTTCGTGATGGACGAGGACGGCAACTCCACAGTCTATGACAAGGATGGTAACGAAATCCGCAAGGATGCCTACTCTGTGGAAGGCTATACCGGTGCTTACGATAGCGAGAACTGGAAACTCGGCGTCTTGAAGACCAAGGCCATCCTGTGGCCGTACGAAATCAACTCTGGCGGTAACGTTCCCGGTGCCTACGAGATTGTGTACCTGACTGCCGACAAGATGTGTCTCGTTTATCCTGATGGTGGTTCACAAGGCGGTTGGGGCGAAGCTTCGTTCTGGCATTTCAAGAGTTCTACAGACATCGAAGGTATGGCCGTTGGCTATGGCAAGACTGCTGCCAAGGACTGGACATGGGATTACGATGGAACCAACACCGTATGGGGTAATATGGGTTACTGCGGCGGTGACGGTGCAAAGGTCGGTATGACACACGAAGGCCAGTGGTGGGGTGTTGTGGCCGAGGAGGAATTTGCCGGTCAGACCAACCACAGCAACACCGGTGCACTGAATGGCGACGAGGGTCCGAATGCTTACTTCACACTCGATGCTGAGGGCAACATCACTCGTCATGGAAACGACGGCAGTGTGATCAAGAAAGGAACTTATTCGTTCGATGTCGTTGAGGGTAATGCTTGGAAGGTGGCTGACCTGAATACGACAGAAGGCACCATACTGTGGCCGTTCGAAATCAACTCTGGCGGTAAGATGCCTACCAAGTTCGAGGTAGTTTACCTGACCAACAGCAAGATGTGCCTTGTCTATCCTGACGGTGGCGACTTCGGTGGCCTGGGCAACTGGGCTGAAGCTACTTACTGGCACTTCAAGGCTAAGTAACCGTTCCCCTGATTATTCATAGATTCTGTCCCGAGTCATATAGGCTCGGGACAGTTTTCTTTATAGCCTTTTGGCGTTTTCAAAAAAATGCACTATCTTTGCACGCAGATTACGATAAACGACAACAAAGATATGAAGATAATCAAGATATTGATGCTGATGGTGATAACTGCCACCGCGCTGACAGCCAGCGCACAGAAAGGCGCAACGTATAACCTCTGGGCCAACGGAGCACCCAATACCAATGGCGTGGCTACGGACACGGCCAAAGTGACAATCTATCTGCCCAACAAGAAGAAGGCTACGGGACGTGCCGTGGTCATCTGCCCTGGTGGAGGCTATGGGTTCTTGGCCATTGACCACGAAGGCCACGACTGGGCACCCTTCTTCAACAGCCAGGGTATTGCCGTGATAGTATTGAAGTACAGAATGCCTCATGGTAACCCTACTATCCCTATGAGCGACGCCAAGGAGGCGCTTCACATGGTGCGTCGCAATGCTGCGAACTGGAACATTGACCCGAACCAGGTAGGCATCATGGGCTTTTCGGCAGGTGGCCATCTGGCATCTATTGTTGCCACCCTGACCACTGGCGAAGATGCTCCCAACTTCCAGATACTAATGTACCCTGTCATCACGATGATGCCTGACCATACGCACCGCGGGTCGCACGACAACTTCCTCGGTACCGAACATTCGAAGAAACAGATGAAACGGTTGGAGCAGCAGTACAGCAGCGACCTGCAGGTGACACGTGTCACTCCACGTGCCTTTGTGGCACTGAGCGATGATGATGACCTGGTGATGCCAACCAACGGCGTGAGCTTCTATACAGAATGTCTGCGCCACGATGTGCCAGCCTCACTCTATGTCTATCCTACCGGAGGTCACGGATGGGGCTATCGCGAATCGTTCGACCACCACTACGAGATGGTGTTCAACCTGAAGGCATGGCTGCAGAGTTTCTAATGAAGGACTGGGAAATGAAGTACAACACAGCTACACTCCCCTCCGGTCTGCGGGTGATTCACCTGCCATCGGTGTCGCCCGTGGTCTACTGCGGCTACCAGATAGCGGCTGGCACACGTCATGAACTGCCGGGTGAGGAAGGTCTGGCACACTTCTGCGAACATGTCACCTTCAAAGGCACAGAACGGAGGACAGCCTTGCAAGTAATCAATACCTTGGAGGA
Organism: Prevotella sp.; assembly: GCA_016285075.1. Taxonomy (GTDB): domain Bacteria; phylum Bacteroidota; class Bacteroidia; order Bacteroidales; family Bacteroidaceae; genus Prevotella. Next base: position 21,858 of record JAEEQB010000005.1, on the reverse strand, counting down.
ACTGGGTGGTGAACTGAATGCCTATACCAACAAGGAAAGCACTACGTTCTATGCAGCTGTACTGAAAGACCACTTCATGGAGGCAGCAGACCTGCTGACCGATATCGTGTTCCACAGCCAATACCCACAGGAAGAGATAGACAAGGAGATAGAGGTCATCTGCGATGAGATAGAGAGCTACAATGATTCGCCTGCCGAACTGATCTATGATGAGTTTGAGAATATCCTGTTCAAAGATCATCCTTTAGGACACAACATCCTGGGTGAAGCCGACCAGCTGAGAACATATACTACTGCCGATGCCTTGCGCTTCACACACCGCGGCTACCGGCGCGACAATGCCATCTTTTTTGTCTACGGCAGTGTGGCTTTTGAGGAAGTCCTGGACAACTTGAATGGATTGGATAGAATGGACGGACCTAGAAAAGACATGCCAGAACCCAGTGGCAGTCCGCTCTCCACTTCCTCTCCCTCCACCATTACCCGCCATCGCAACACGCATCAGGCTCATGTTCTGTTAGGCACACGAACCTTCGGATACCATGATGAGCGACGGATGCCTCTCTATCTGCTGAATAATATCTTAGGAGGACCGGGTATGAACGCCCGGCTGAACCTGCTGCTGAGGGAGAAGTACGGGTTGGTGTATACCGTGGAAAGCAATATGACAACCTATTCCGACACGGGATTCTGGAGTGTATACTTCGGTTGCGATGCGGAAGACATAGAACGCTGCCGTGAACTGGTGAGGCAGGAACTGGACATCGTGATGCAGGAAGCGCTGACAGCCAGCCAGCTGAGGAAAGCCAAGATGCAGCTGAAGGGACAGCTGGCCATCGCCTGCGACAACCGCGAACAATTTGCACTGGACTTCAGCAAGAGCTTCCTTCATTATGGATGGGAACGTAACCTTGACCAGCTTATGGCACGTATTGATGACATTACGGCTGAACAAATTCAACAGGTTGCCCGGCAACTGTTCGTACCCGGCAAGATAATAACATTGATATACAAGTAAACGATGTATAATATAAATAAGGTAAGGGAGGACTTCCCCATTCTCTCACGGACGGTCTACAACCGCCCCTTGGTCTATCTTGACAATGCTGCCACCACGCAGAAGCCACTCTGCGTGCTCGATGCCATGCGAGATGAATACCTCAACGTCAATGCCAATGTCCACCGCGGTGTCCATTACCTGTCGCAGCAGGCCACTGATCTGCATGAAGCAGCACGCGAGACTGTGCGGCAGTTCATCAACGCACGGAAAACGGAGGAGATTGTCTTTACCAGAGGAACTACGGAAGCCATCAACTTGGTGGCTTACTCATTCTGCGAGTCACAGATGAAGACTGGCGACGAGGTGCTGGTCACTGACATGGAGCATCATTCCAACATCGTCAGTTGGCAGCTGCAGGCACAACGTAAGGGAATTGTGGTGAGACACCTGCCCATCACCGACGAGGGGACGCTTTGCCTTGACGAAATCGAGACATGTCTGACAGAGAATACACGGCTCGTCAGCGTGGCTCATGTGAGCAATGTCCTAGGAACCGTCAATCCCGTGGAACAGATCATCCAGGCAGCACACAGACACGGCATACCTGTTTTGGTGGATGCGGCACAGAGTGCTCCTCACATGCAGCTTGACGTACAGCAGATGGACTGCGACTTCCTGGCGTTCAGCGGCCATAAGATGTACGGTCCGACGGGCATAGGCGTGCTCTATGGCAAGGAGGAGTGGCTGGAGAAACTACCACCCTATCAGGGAGGCGGTGAGATGATAGACCGCGTGACGTGGGAGAAGACCACCTTCGAACGCCTGCCCTTTAAGTTCGAGGCAGGAACCCCCGACTATATTGCCACCCACGGGCTGGCCACTGCCATCAATTACCTTTGTTCCATAGGCCTTGATACAGTCAAGGCTCATGAGCAGGAATTGACACGCTACTGCATGGAGCAGCTACAGACCATTGACGGCCTGAGAATCTACGGGCCACAGCTCTCGTCATTCTCTGCCCCCAACCTCACGCCGAAAGATGCGGTAGTGTCGTTCAATGTCGGCAACATCCACCACCTGGATCTTGGTACCTTGCTCGATCGTCTGGGAATAGCCGTACGGACAGGTCACCATTGTGCTCAGCCTTTGATGGACCGTCTGGGCATTCAAGGAACAGTACGTGCCTCGTTTGCCCTCTACAATACAAAGGAAGAAATTGACACGCTGGTTAGCGGTATCCAACGTGTCAGCAAGATGTTCTAAAAAAAGGGAAATATGTTGGCAAGTCATTATTACACAGGAATGGTCGAGGCCGGTTGCGACGAGGCAGGACGAGGTTGCCTGGCTGGCAGCGTCTATGCTGCTGCAGTCATCCTGCCTGATGGATACGAGAACCCGCTGCTCAACGATTCAAAACAGCTCACGGAACATCGACGCTACGAACTGCGCCAGCAGATAGAACGCGATGCCGTCAGCTGGGCAGTAGGTATCGTTACTGCCGAGGAAATCGACAAGATCAACATCCTTAACGCCTCCATCCTGGCTATGCACCGTGCCCTCGACAAGCTCTCCGTCCGCCCTGAAGCCATCATCGTCGACGGCAACCGATTCAAGCCCTATCAGAAAGTACCTTATACCACTATTGTCAAGGGCGACGGTAAGTATATGGCTATTGCAGCAGCCTCCATCCTGGCAAAGACCTATCGCGACGACTACATGAACGAGTTAGCCGTGCAGTACCCTCAGTATGACTGGCAACGCAACAAAGGCTATCCCACGAAAAAACATCGTCAGGCCATCAAGGAGTTCGGAATTACCCCATTCCATCGTAAAAGCTACAATCTTTTGGGGGACGGACAGCTCTCCTTTGACTTCGAATATTAGCTGACACAGAAACAAAACATCAAAAACAGGCTATGAGTATGCGGTTCAACCCTGAAGCTATTCCTACTGACATATCAATATTCAATGACGATGGCAGCACGCATTTCTAGACTCCTTCTCCTGCTGTTCCTGACGGCAGTCACTGCGGCTGCTGAATCAGGACTGGATGCCCGGCAGTTCAAAAAGTACTGGCGGGTAGAGTCGGAATCGTCTGACTATACGGTGTCTTTCCGTAGTGATACTGCAGAGGTGTTGTCGCCAAAGGGTCTCACACTGTGGCGAAAGGAAAAGCTGAAAGCTGATATAGCAGTGGAATATGACGTGTGTGTGTTGGACGAAGGCCGAAACGGTGACCGTTTGAGCGACATGAATGTGTTCTGGCTGGCTTCAGACCCTGAGGCAAAAGACATCTGGGCTCGTGCCGGGTGGCGCAGTGGTATCTTCACGCGCTGCTACACCCTGCAGATGTATTATCTAGGCTATGGTGGCAACAGCAACACCACCACCCGCTTCCGTCGATATACGGGTGACGCACGGGGAGTGGACAGTACCGGTTATAGACCTGCCATCCTGAAAGAATATACCGACACGAAACACCTGCTGAAGGCCAACCATTGGTATCATATCCGGATAGAAAGTGCAGTAGGACGCACCACCATGACAATCGACGGAGAGCCAATTGTCAGCTATCTCGACCCTCAGCCGCTGACGGAGGGATGGTTTGGCTTCCGTACTACTTGGTCTCGTATCCGTATCACCAACTTCCGAATCATGCCTATCGGGCAGTATTCTTTCAAGACTGGCATTCCCCTGCATTGGATCGGGAAAACTCCCTCCAACCCGCAACCTGTGAGTTTTGGTATTCCCTTTGCTCCAGGTGAATTGCGGGAGGTAAGCAATACAGATCGATTCGACTGTTGGGTGAATGCCCGATGGCCTGACGGCTCTGTGAAGTGGGCTGGAGTATCTACTGTGGCGTCTCCCTCTGATGATTTGTCCTTTCGGATGAACAGCAAAAAAGGCAAGGAACAGAACCGGATGGATACACGAGTTACTGACACACAACTGCAAATTGGCACAGGCCGCATGAAAGCCTATTTGCCTCGCAAAGGAAGTAACATCCTCGACAGCCTTATACTGGACGGAGTGCGTGTCGGAGGCAGTGCATGGTTAGTGGCATCCTTTAATTATAAAGAACCACATAACGAATCTAAAGAGCCACTTGACGAACCAGGAATGCCACTTGTTGAAAAAGAAGTGCCACTTGTCTCTCAGATCGATACTGTCGTCTTGGAACGTTCGGGCAATGTATCTGCAGTAGTCAAGGTGGAAGGACACCATCTGTCTAACGAAAAACGTCAGTGTCTGCCTTTTACCCTCCGCCTGTATTTCTGGAAGGGATCGGAACAAGTGAAACTCGTCCATTCCTTTGTCTACGATGGCGACGAGCACCGTGACAATATTTCCTCATTAGGCATCCGGTTCAACGTTCCTCTTCGCGATGAACTGTACAATCGTCATGTCGCCTTTGCCACTGATAATGGCGACGGTGTTTGGGCTGAACCCGTCCAACCCTTGACAGGACGTCGCTGGCTGTCAGATCCGCAGGCAGAGCGCAGGCAGCTTCAGGGAGAACGTATTGCTGCCTATGAATCTTTCAATGCAATAGACCGGCAGTTATTGGACAATTGGGCTGCGTGGGACGGTTACCGTCTGTCACAGCTGACTGATAACAGCTTTTCCGTTCGCAAACGGGCAACGTCGGCTTCACCATGGATAGGTACGTTTACAGGGCAACGGGCTCCCGGCTATGCTTTCGTGGGTGACGCCAGCGGAGGATTAGGCGTGGGGCTGAAGGACTTCTGGCAGTCCTATCCCTCCACGTTACAGATAGACCAGGCCCGCAATGAAGAAGCAGCAGTCACCGCTTGGATGTGGAGCCCTGAGGCAGAACCGATGAACCTATGCCACTACGACACCATTGCCCACAGCCTTCAGGCCAGTTATGAGGATGTGCAGCCAGGCATGAGCTCACCTTATGGCATTGCCCGCACCTCGGTGCTCTGGCTGTTCCCTCAGACGGGCTATCCAGGCAAGCCACAAGTTGCTGCCACTGCCGCACAGATAGTCCACGATGCTCTCTTGCTTCCCACACCGGAATACCTGCATCAGAAGCAGGCTTTCGGATTATGGAGCCTGCCTAAGGCTGATTCTTCCCATGTGGAGCGCCGTCTGAGTGAATACCTGGAATTCTACCGTAATGCCATAGAGCAGCACAAATGGTACGGATTCTGGAACTACGGAGACCTGATGCATGCCTACGACCCTGTGCGCCATTCCTGGCAATACGATGTAGGAGGCTATGCCTGGGACAACACTGAGCTGGCAACGCCCATGTGGCTCTGGTATTCGTTCCTGCGTACAAGCCGTAAGGACGTTTGGCAAATGGCTGAAGCAATGACACGTCACAATGCCGAGGTGGATACTTACCATTTAGGGCCCTTCGCACCCTTAGGTTCACGCCATAATGTCAGCCACTGGGGTTGCGGAGCCAAGGAGGCACGCATCTCGCAGTCCGCGTTCCTACGGTTCTATTATTATCTCACCTGTGATGAGCGGACTGGTGACCTGATGCATGCACAGACCGATGCCGACACCTTGCTCTATCATCTGGATCCCATGCGTCTGGCGGAGCCTCGCTCAATGTTTCCCTGTTCTGCACCTGCACGGCTGCGTATCGGTCCTGATTGGCTGGCATACGCAGGCAATTGGATGACAGAATGGGAACGGACAGGGAATAAATACTACTTGGATAAGATATGCAATGGGCTGCAAAGTATCTCACGGCTGTCCGACGGCTTGTTTACTGGAAACAAAGCCTTGGGTTACTACCCCGATACGGGATTAATCACTTATGAGGGTGATACACAGAGGAAAAATACCAACCACCTTGCCACCATTATGGGCGGATTTGAGGTGATGAACGAAATGCTGACCATCATCCCAGAAGCTACTCGCCGACAATTCCAGCCCGTATGGCTCGATCATGCCAGGCGCTACAAGCAGATGGCCTCGGAAATCTCACGCAACCGCTTCCCCGTCCGCAGACTCATGGCCTATGCAGCGTGGCAGACGCGTTCCCCACAGTTGGCTGCAGAGACCTGGAACGACCTATGGAGCCGCATTGAGCACGAGGCGGCACCCCAGTTCAGCATCCGTAAGATACTGCCTCCCGAAGTGGCGGCTCCAATTGACGAGTGGAACGGTCTGTCTACCAACGATGCAGCTCTTTGGAGCCTTGATGCCATCTATTTGCAGGAAGTGCTGGAAAGATAATCGTGAAAACAGAAACATTTTACATAAACAAAACTCATAAACTTACAAAAACTATGAAAAGAATTAAGACTTTAGCAGTAGCTGCCACCATGCTATTGGCAGGCTGCGGAACATTAGGAACAGGTTCGACAGGATCGGCCACTGGCGATATCCTCAGTGCTGTACTGAATGAGGTTCTCTACGGAGGAACCATTACCAACGTCATTACCAGCGTCATCGGTGCCCAGAAGGTCACCGCACAGAATCTTATCGGTACATGGCGTTATGCTAATCCCGGCTGTGCCTTCACCAGTGATCAGCTGTTGGCGAAGGCTGGCGGTGAGGTGGTGGCCGCACAGATTAAGAGCAAGCTGCAGCCATACTATCAGCAGGTGGGCATCAACAACAGCAATACCGGCATCACATTCAACCAGGATGGTACCTATTCTGCTACCATTGGCGGCAAACCCATGCAGGGCAGATGGACGTTCGACGAGTCCAACTGTAAGATACAGCTGCAGGGCCTGCTGCTCAACATGAACTGCTACGCCAAGCGCAACGCCAACGGTATTGCCATCCTCTTCGAGGCCAAGAAACTGCTTACCGTCCTGCAGACGCTGTCGGCTCTGAGCGGCAACTCCAACATCCAGGCTATTGGCCAGATAAGCAATAGCTATGACGGTGTCCGCATCGGTTTCGACTTCCAGTAAGTAACCAGAACTTTAATTAACTGAAAAAAAACGGTGGTTTGTTGAATGGATTTGCTGAGTTTACTACTTTTTTATTACCTTTGCAAACGGAAAATAGAAAGCGGAAACTAAAAGCGACAAATCCATGACAGAACTACTCCAGAATTTTCCCGCCATCACCTTGGCAGAAATGAGCTCGGTAAAGCTGATGAACCGCACGGACACTAAGTTCGTGACCACTCTTCCTCAGCTTTGCCGTCTATTGGAGATGGCTCAGGGTGACTACTATGCTCAGGAGATTGACGGAGAGCGGAACATGCTCTACGACACCACCTATTTCGACACACAGGGCTTTGACATGTTCAAGGACCACCAGCACGGACATGCTGGCCGCCAGAAGATACGTTTCCGCACCTATGTCAGTTCCAACCTGCAGTTCATGGAGGTGAAGACCAAGAACAACCACGGACGTACGAAGAAGAAGCGGATAGAGGTCAATGACATGGACCTTGCCGACACTGCCAAGCGCGAATTCCTGAGCCGTACCCTTCGGTTCAATGTCGACGACTTGGTTCCCCACATGCACAACTTCTTCCACCGCATCACCTTGGTGAACAGGCTGAAGACCGAACGTCTGACCATCGACACAGAATTGCAGTTCCACAACATGCTGACAGGTCACGACCGAGACATGGGACCATTAGTGATTATCGAACTGAAGCGCGACGGTCAGGTATTCTCTCCTGTACTGTCCATGCTTCGAGAACTGCACATCAAACCCCACGGCTTCAGCAAATACTGCATGGGGGCAGCCATGACGAACGAGGATCTGCCAGTGAACCTCTTCAAGCAGAAGCTGCGTGACATTGAGAAGATAGAAAAGATGAATAATTAATAAGGTAAAAAGAGATATAGTTATGGATACAACGATTTTTTCTACCGAATTCCTGAGCACGATGGTGAAGTTCATCATCTGCTTGGTAGTGAACTGGGTGATCATCTCCCGGCTGTATTATAAAAAGAGCCATCGCCGCGACTTCTTCTTCACGTTCATGCTGATGTCGGTGGCCATCTTCTTCTTGGTCTACTTCATGATGGGCATAGAGCGTGGCAAGGCATCCATGGGTGTGGGTCTGGGGTTGTTCGGCATCTTCTCCATCATGCGTTATCGCACAGATGCCATGCCGGTTCGCGAGATGACCTATTTGTTTGTCATCATCTGCCTCTCTGTGGTTCACGCCATGGCTGAAGACTATTTAGAGTTACTCATTGTCGATGCAGTCACAGTCACTACCATCTGGCTTTGTGAACTGAGTCTGAAGGTGCAGCAGACAAAACTCATTCAGTACGACCGTATTGAACTGATCAAGCCTGAGCGTCGTGCAGAACTGAAGGCTGACTTGGAGCAGCGCTTAGGGTTGAAGATCTTGAGAATCAATGTGGGAGGCGTTGACTTCCTGAAGGATTCTGCCGTACTTAAAATTACGTATGAAGGTGACTCTGCCAGCGATGTGGATGGACAGTACGAGGTACGCAAGTCGCAATGGCGCGAGACATTACACAGCATTTTATTTTAGGAAGCTATGATGAGAGTATGGGGTGAAAAAAGATGGGTGATATTATCATTTATCATTTATCATTTGTCATTTAGCCACGCAGTGGCGCAATCGGAAGGTGGTCTGATTGTAAGCGTTGAAGCCGAGAAGAAGCTGACCTCGAACCTCAGCATCAACCTTGGAGGCGATTTCCGTTCCCGCAATAATTTCAAGACAGCAGACCGCTGGAGCGGTTCTGTGGGCTTGGACTACAAACTCACGAAATGGTTGAAAGCTGATGCCTCTTACATCCTGCTTTACAACAACTATCGCGAGAAGATCGCCACCAAATACTGGCGGCCCAGCTACTGGGGCATCCGTCACAGGCTGAACGCCTCGCTGACTGCTGATACGAAGCTGCCGGGTACCAATCTGAAAATCTCGCTGCGTGAACGCTGGCAATACACCTATCGTCCGCAAGCCGATACTGAGCGTTACTATTTCAGTGACTACGGCTCCTCCACATGGCAAGGCACAGACGGATGGGCATCACAGACAAGGGTACGCAATGGCAAGGCCAAGAATCAGCTACGCTCACGCTTTGAGGTAGAGTACGACCGTAAGCGTGCCACACTGAAACCCTTTGCCAGCGTGGAGCTCTACAACAGCTGGGGTATCGAGAAAGTACGCTACTCGGTGGGCACAAGTCTGAAGCTCTCCAAGCAGCATTCTTTCGAGCTCTACTACCGCTTCCAGGACCAGCGCCATGTAGATGAAAACGACTACGAACCCGATATGCACTATCTGGGCGTAGGCTACAAAATCAAGTTCTAAGATTACGGATAACAAGGTATGACAGATATGAAGACCACAAGCATACAGAAGTTTCTCCTTGCATTTTGCATGAGTTGCGGTTTTGCCGTAGCACTCACTGCCTTCACTGCCTGCGAGAACGACGATACCACCGACTTCAGCGAATATATCAAGGCTGAGGAAGAAGAACCCGAGGAACCCGACATTCCCGCCACCTCCAGCGACACTATCTATGTCAGCTATGACGGTGCTTCTGCCACCGTCACTGGTGCTCTTGACAGCGAGTTCACCATCAGCGGAGCCGATGTCGTCATCAGCTCTGCCACAACAAATCACATCACCATTGTTCTCAATGGTTCCACTCCCGACGGCTCATTGCTCATCTATCGGGAGGCACCATTTAGCATCGTGATGAACAATGTAAGTATCACCAACCCCGAAGGCCCTGCCATTAACAATCAGTGTAGCAAGGCACTCTATGTGAACTGTCCTGACGGTACTAACAACACCCTCACCGACGGCACATCCTATATTGAGCGCGACATCGACCAGAAAGGTGCGCTCTTCAGCGAGGGGCAGATCTATTTCCAGGGCACAGGAACACTTAATGTCACTGGCAACTGCAAGAACGCCATCGCCTCTGATGACTATATCATCGTTGCCGAAGACATCACCATCAATGCCAACTCTACTGCCAGCAATGGCATCAAGATCAATGACGGCCTGTTCATCAGCGCCGGTATCCTCACCATCAATGTCACTGCCGACGGTGCACGTGGCATCAAGAACGATGCACGTACGGAAATCACTGGTGGCAACATCACCATCACCACCAAGGGCGACTGTCTCATCGAGAAGAAGGATGGAGTCATCGACACTACGTCTTGTGCAGGCATCAAAAGCGACAGCCTCTTCACCATGTCAGGTGGTTCCCTTACCATCACCAGTACTGGCGATGGTGGTAAAGGCATCAACTGCAGCCAGAACGTGGAGTTCAGCGGCGGAAGCCTCAACATCACCACTACCGGCTCTAACGACGAGGGTAAGCCCAAGGCCGTCAAGAGCGACACGGGTATCATTGTCAGCGGCGGTTCGTTCAAGGCTTCTGTCAAGAAGAGCTGGGCCTGCGACAACGGAAATGAGAGCGAAGACCCCACAGCCCGCGTCACTGTCATTGGAACGCCTGCCACCTGTATTCTCGAAAAGCGTTCCGTCATCATAGAATATTAATTTCTCAATATCTCATTTTCTCAATCTCTCAATTTCATAATATCACTATGTTAGAAGTCAAGAACCTGCATGCCAATATTGGCGACAAGGAAATACTGAAAGGAATAGATCTGGTCATCAACGATGGAGAGACCCATGCCATCATGGGACCTAACGGTTCGGGCAAGTCTACGCTGAGTGCTGTGCTCGTGGGCAATCCGCTCTACGAGGTGACAGAAGGCGAGGCGTGGTTCAATGGAAAGGACCTGCTGCAGATGGCACCTGAGGACAGGGCTCATGAGGGGCTTTTCCTTTCATTCCAGTATCCCGTGGAGATACCGGGCGTGTCAATGACCAATTTCATGAAAGCTGCCATCAACGAGAAGCGCAAGTACCAGGGGTTGGAACCGATGAAACCGGCAGAATTCCTGAAACTGCAGCGCGAAAAGCGCAAGGTTGTGGAACTCGACTCCAAGCTGGCCAACCGTTCTGTCAACGAGGGCTTCAGCGGAGGTGAGAAGAAACGCAACGAGATTTTCCAGATGGCCATGCTGGAACCCAAGCTCAGTATTCTTGATGAGACCGATTCCGGCCTCGATGTCGATGCTATGCGCATTGTAGCCGAGGGTGTCAACAAATTGCAGACTCCAGAGACCTCATGCATAGTGATAACCCACTATGACCGGTTGTTAGAGATGATTCGTCCCCAGTACGTCCACGTGCTCTACAAGGGTCGTATTGTCAAGACCGGAGGCCCCGAACTGGCCAAGGAGATTCAGGAGCATGGTTATGACTGGATAAAAGAGGAGATAGGAGAAGAATGAGCAGCGAGCAGCAATATATTGAGTTGTACAAACAGGCAAGGCAGATCATCTGTGACCACGCCCCGGCAGAGATGAATGCCATACGCGACGAGGCCTTTGAACACTTCGTATCCCAAGGTTTCCCTTCCCGGAAGGTGGAACGCTATAAGTATACCGACATCAGCAGGCTTTTTGCACCCGACTACGGGTTGAACCTGAACAGGCTGACGATTCCCGTAGACCCCTATCAGGCTTTCCGATGCGATGTGCCCAACCTCTCCACCAATCTCTTCTTCATGGTGAACGATGCGTTCTATAGTGAAGCGAGTAAAGTGGAAAGTGGAACGAGAATACCCAGCTCCTCTCCCAAACTGCCTGAGGGTGTCATCATTGGATCATTGGCAAAAAACGCCGATTTCATCGGGAATTATTATGCAAAACTCGCCAAGACCTCCGACGATGCCGTTACCGCTTTGAACACAATGCTGGCACAGGACGGTCTGTTGGTCTATGTGCCAAGAAACGTCAAGGTAGACCGCGCCATCCAGGTCATCAACATTCTGAAGTCGCCGTTCATGCAAGCGAAGAGCAATGCCAATATCGGCTCTTCAGAGCCTGAGACCAAGACGCCTTCGGAACGTGTGGGGAATGAAGCCTTGATGGTCAATCGTCGCGTATTGATAGTCCTGGAGGAAGGAGCAGAAGTCAAGATGCTCTTCTGCGACCATGCCGCCGACGATTGCCACTTTCTGACCACACAGATCATCGAGGCCTACGTGGGAGCCAACGCCTCACTTGACCTCTACTGCCTGGAAGAGACCCACGCCAAGAATGTCCGTGTGAGCAATGTCTATATCGACCAGCAGCGTGACAGCCGCGTCAACCACAATGTCATCACCCTGCACAACGGCATCACCCGCAACAAGCTCGACCTCATATTCTCTGGAGAAGGTGCCGAGTGTGCCTGCTATGGCTGTGTCATTGCCGACAAGCAGCAGCACGTGGACAACAACACCCTCATCACCCATCAGGCTACCCACTGCACTTCCAACGAACTATATAAATATGTACTCAACGACCACGCCACCGGTGCCTTTGCCGGGCGTGTGCTGGTACAGCCGGGGGCTCAGCAGACCGTCTCTCAGATGACCAACCAGAACCTCTGTGCATCCAATGAGGCCCGTATGTACACCCAGCCCATGCTCGAGATCTATGCCGACGACGTGAAGTGTGCCCACGGCTCCACTGTAGGCCAGCTGAACGATGCAGCCTTGTTCTACATGCGGCAACGTGGCATCAGCCTTGCCGAGGCACGTCTGCTCCTCCAGCAGGCATTCATCAACGAGGTGATAGACAAGATGCAGCTCAGTCCCCTGCGCGACCGTCTGCACTACCTTGTAGAGAAACGCTTCCGAGGACAGCTCAGCAAGTGCGAGGGCTGCCGACTCTGCAAATAAATATTTCCCGTAAAAAATTTGGTGGTTTCAGGAATAATGTGTAGTTTTGCACCCGCAAAATGAGAAGGGTAGCCGTATGACGTAGCTAAGAATCCGCTTGAAAGCAGTGTAACCATGAGGTTTTTGGACCTTTTCAACACCCGTCGTTACGATGGGTGAAAGGCGTTCTTTTACATTGTTACACTACATTCAAACACAGTTTTATGAGAAGAAGAATTCCCTACAGGGTATGCAGATGCTTACCCAATGGTGTTGTGACCCATCTTGAAGCCCGATTGCTCAGGGACTTGGTCAATCGTGAGATCCATCCCATCCGTTGCGCGGCAAGTTGCAAGCGGAAGTACCTGAAAGGTTCGCGTATAGGCGACCTCTGTGCCGAGACCGGTCATTTTATCTGGGCCTTAAAGGTATGGGGACTCACCGCAAGCCTAATTGAGGACAAGGACATTGAAGACTGGCAGTACGTCTGGTTCGACAACAAAAGGGTAAGACTGACAGATGTCATCTCAGAGACGGAGTACGAACTGCTCATCAAGCGCTGTTGCGACCTTTACAAGGCATTAGGATTCCCTGAAGACTACTGGTGGAGTGATTACATGGAACGGATAGCCAGTGAGACGTTTGGCACCTCTTATCACTATCTCTTCGGTGAGAACTACGACAGCAACTGGTTTCCCGATCAGCTCCAAATGGAATGGGATGCGGAGATGGACATGTGCAGGAAGAATCAGGAAACGGCAATCATCTTCCGCGAGGGTCAGGGTGAGAACCTTCCCCCATGCTCCGAGGACTTCACGGACTACTGGCACGACGGTCCTCACATCGAGGACTTTTCCTTTCTTGATCACTAAACACAAGAGCGGCGGTAGGAATATCGCCGCTCATTTCTTTTTCTCGGTGTGAGTTGTATCAAGGTCAGTCATTTCTTTGGATTAATCTTTTGCTTCTTTTATTCTTTCATCTTTTTATATTTGAATAGGCAGGTTCACGCGATGTGAATCTGCCTATCTGTCAATTACTGGCTAATATGTTACGCAAGAGTATCGGCGGCTTTTTTGTCCGGCACTCTCGAGCCTGGCTATTTCACGGCTAAGAGCATAGGCATGTCTGTTACCATCGTCTCGCTGACCAGCTGGTACGGCGAAGACGGATTGTTGCGATGGTAGCAGCTGACGTTGTTGACGCAACCGTCGGGGGTCAGCGAATACACCATCATCTCTACCGGCAAGTCGAAGCGATTGGCCAGGTGGTTGTAGCGGCTGTACTCTACACTATAGATTCCACCGGCAACAGTATAGTCGTAACGGTTGGCACAAACCCAGCTGCTCTGCTCGTCGTTCCATCGATAGGTCACGCGGCTGGTCAGTGTGCCATCGGCAGCATAGGTGTAATTGTATTTCAGGTGATGCTTCAAACTCGTCTCCCCCTTGGGGCTATTGATGACCTTGAATACATACATGGTAGTGATGTCTTTTCCGGTCCATTCGGCATTATGGGCGAAGTTGCCATCGGTCTTGTGAGTAACTGTCTCGTAGACATTGTTCACGGTCTCTGAGGTGAGAACTTGTGCTTTGGCGCTCAGGGCTGCTACGCACATCAGTGTTGCAAAAAATAACTTTTTCATTGTGGTCAAGATTTTAAAATTGTTTATTGAATGTTTGGAAAAATGATTTTACTCCTTAGACGCATGGCTTATTGGTTTTACTACAACTTTCGCCATTTTTTTTCGTTGGATGTTATCCTGTCTTTCATCTGTTGGACGTACAACGATGAGCGGAAGTTGCACAATGGCTTTTAAGAAACGCAAATAGTCACGGGGGCAAAAGAGTGAAAAGGTGAAGAAGTGAAAAGGAGAAGGAATGAAGAGTCAGTTCACCTTGCCACTCTCGCTTATCCGCTTACGTTCTCTCTGCCGTTTACATCCCTTGTGAATCGAGGAGAGAACGGGAGTGAACGAGGTTCAGTGCCTGAGCGGATTCGCTTAAGATCCTTTTTGGAATAAGCGGGGTCTGCCAAACAGCTTGATGCCATGTCACGGCAGGTTTGTTAACATCTATAACGAACTCAACTATCTCAAGTAAGAAACGGTCTGAACGGGCACAATTGCGAAAGTCAAATTATTTTACTTTGTTTTTGCTATGAAAAAGGGAAATTGGCATAACTACCCCAAAAACGCGAGTTAACTCGATCAGTCGTTTGAGTTAACTCGATTGATTGTTTGAGTTAACTCATTTAATCGAGTGAGTTAACTGGATTGAAAATAACCATTTCCGGACCTTCCCGATTTGTCAAGAATTCCGATTCCTATATAAAACCAAATTGAAGAAGGGCTGCGCGTAGCAAAAAAAATATGAGAAATTACTGGAGTCAACCCTTTGGCATCGCGTAACTTCTTTATTCCTTGGACAGACGACTTCTATAGGACAAGATTTTGCGGTAAACAGGCAGCCGGCTCTGCAGGTAAAACCATTTCCTTTTCACCACTGTCATGCCCATCGCAGGCATCAATTCCTGCGGGTGGATGTGCTTTATATGGTGTAAAGCCTATGATTTTTCAACTTTTTCACTTACAAATGATCATTTGTAAGTAAAAAAATGACGATTTGTAAGCTATTTGTAGAAAGAATTGCCTATCTTTGCGCCATCATTAACGTAATAATCTGAGATATGAAGAAAATGCGAAATCAGGCATTATTGCTGCTGCTGGCCATGTTGTCACTGGCCACTTTTACCACATCATGTGAATCAGAAGACGAACCGGAAGCCTCTATCGAGGTAGGTGAGACCGTGAAGGACTTTGTCAAAGTGACACAGTATGAGGACTCGAAGACGTTCCAAAATGACTTGGATGCGTTGGCCACCTATGCCCTTGACCTACATTCTTTCCGTTTGGTTTGGCTAATGCTTGTATCTAACAGCCTCGAAGACGGTAAGGCGTTCTGTGCCACTGCCAAGGATCTTGACAAAGACGAGTACGGCTGTGGTGAACTGTTGTATGAGATTTTGGATCACATTTTAGAGAACCGTGATACCTACACAGAGGCATTAGAACGCCTGGAGGTCTCGGGAGTACTCTCAACTGTCAACGAGACACGCGGTGTTTCCGATATGATTGATTTTTTCAGGGGAGGTATGAAAAGCGTGGGCATGGGCCGCAAATCGGTGATCGCCGTCATCAATGAGGCGGGATGGGGAAATAACCCATCTATGCTGCAAGATTTGTACGAAACCCTTCCTTCTGAAACACGCCGAGGCTTCAGCAATGCCACCGAATTCTGGAAAGCATATAGTAAAGGAGAGATTTCAACACGGAGCAATGTAGTGTTCACCACTCTCTACAGAACACATCCTGATTTCAGGGAAAAAGCCATGGAAATGGGAGTTACGCCAAGTCGTAACATTGGTATCATAGGCGGTGAGCTTTGTAAAGCAAGTCTGGGGCTCATTATAGATTGCATACCTGGAAGTATGGGACTTTTCAGTAGCTCGGTAAACTATGGCAAAGACATCTATAACGGTTTAGACGCAGGGCTTGAGTTTGTTACGCATTGGGATGCAAAAACCGGGAAGGAATTAGTGCAGAACGGCTTAGGCAACCTCGTCAACTATTATCCTTACCTCATGAACTTGAAAAAGGGAAACGGATGGCAGGGTTATGACCTTTTCGATGAATTCGATGAAACACTTGGCCAAGGAGCTTTATTAAGCATCATTGGCAATTATGAGGATTACTTCAAGGAAATATATGATGGAGATGCTGGCATCATCACGAATCCTTGCACGGTAAAGGACAAAAATGGCAAGCCCATCGACCTTGTTGTCATTCAAGACGAGAAGACTGGAAAGGCAATTATTGGCTTTCCCAACGAAAACAACGGAATGATTGTTGTCAATCCCCAATCGGTAGGTGCAAAGATTGTCACTGTTGTGAACAAACAAACCGGCAAGCGTAAGACCAAAGTTGTGAATATTGATGATGATCCGATGGATATAACTTTCGACTTGGAGCACGACGAGAGACTGCTTGAGGAGAACCCTGAAAAAGGTATCCTTAAACTTGGAAGGAACCCTATGATAGACGAAGGCGGATATGGTGGAAACTATAAAGTCATGGTAGAGACCAACTATATGTACTACACTTGCATCCCCGACTCTGCCGATAAATGGATTTCAGCCAGAATGGGCAAAGATATCAATTACCTCTATGTTACCGTAGCCAAGAACGACACAGGAAAGGAGCGGACGGGCCATGTCACTGTGGCTGCCACCGACTCAAAGGGCAAGGTACTGAAGACCACCGTGCTCACCGTGAAGCAAACGCTCCCACCAGTCTATGAGGAGTGGGTAGACGCCTCACCGTCATCCCTGAAGTTTGACGCCAAGGGTGGCAAGAAGGAGGTTGAGATTACCCATTCCAATGCCCTGAACTATACTTTACCTGTCATCGGCGAAGAACTATCCTCATGGTGCGATCTGAGTTGGAAAGAAACGGAGACTGGCTGGAACATCGTGGTAGAGGTCGACCCCAACGATACTGGCAAGGAACGCTCGGGCACCTTCACCGTCTATGCTGCCAATAGCCAGGAAAACGTAGAGCGCGCTGTAAAAGAGGGAGTATTCAACAAAAAAGTGGTACAGGCAGTTACTGTCACCGTGAATCAGGCAGCAGATCAGTCTGGCGGCCCAAGCGTCTCTCCCACGGTGCTGACGGTGCCCTCAATAGGTGGGGCACTACCTGTGAAGGTGACATTTGGCGACTACACAAATTCGAACTGGGTGCTCAGCAACGATGCCGCCAAATGGATAACGGCTGGATGGAATGTTGACTACTTGTCGCCAAAGCGCCACACAAACCAATGGTATGTCATTATATCACCGAACGATACGAAGAGTGCTCGTACCGACACCCTGAAGATATACTTCACGAAAAAGGAGAACCCAACAGAGAAGGATCGTCTCTACACGCCGGTGGTTGTGAAACAGGAAGCCGGACCGTATAAGCTCCAGGATCTGTCAAAGCTCTTTGTTGGAACGTGGTACAACCCAAACGAAGGACCCGACAATTTGGGAGGCTACTTGTATTACAGGTTCACCTTCAATAGTAATGGCAGTTATACAATGGAAACGAAGTATAACAAATCAAAAGGAGCCGATGCTGGGAAGTGGGCTGTTTCTCAGGAAGGAACTTACACTGTAACTAGCTATAAAGCACTTACTACGTGCCTCAGGGTAAACATCCAGTTAACCTATAAGGATAGCAAAGGCAACAAGCATACTGATAATGAAATATGTGAAATGTACCCTCACTTCATGAGAATGGTGGCAACTTATATGGAAAGGCAGGAATAATACCTCATTCGTGTTTCGAATAGCAAACAACCAAGAGTGGAAATCATATAGTATTCCCTTGATCATATTGCGGGGACGGCATTTCTGCCGCCCCTGTTTTCATTGGGGTCTCCTCCCATCCTTCTCCCATTCCCCTCTCATTTAATTTACATTTTATAGAAGCGACCACAACCTATAGGCGCCCCTCAGTGCCTCTTCGAGGCAGAAATCTCACAAAGGGAATCATCCATTTGTTGTTACTGGCAACGACATCGAAGGCGTTAAGTCTCATAATTTTTGGTTAGACGGTGCTGATCACTTAGGACCCAGCTTTTGTGTTGTCAATGGGAATAAGGGAAGGTTTGAAATTTCGGTTGATCGAGACAAGTTCTTGGAAAATGTTCCCATCAATTATAGTCCTGCTGATACAGTGGAGATTAGCAATTGGGATGAAGGATTCCGATATGTAGGTATAGGGTCGAAGTACGAGAGTCTTTTTATGACGGAAGAAAAGTCTTTCCGTATATGGCTAATGCCTAACCTTAAACTTGATCCACATTATTTTCAGTTCAGGCTTTACACGAATGATTTAGGACTAAGTATCAGTGCAGGTGCGAATGAAATCACAAGTGAAGTTACGCGCATTGACAGAGGGTGGCATTGTAAACTGAGATATGGTGAGAATGACTACAATGTTACAATGGAGTTCGACTATGTCTTGGAACGTGAACCACGTCTTCACAAATATGGTTATTGGGGAAATAGTTTTACGATTTCTAATGGAACATGTACATATCATAGTCATTACAGTTGGGAAGAAAATGGCCAAAACCATCATAGGAATGTGACATTGACTTTCTCTTTCTTCGCCTTAAAAGAATACAAAACCGAAAAAGATGGTAAACACATAGTTCACCCCGCATCAAAGGACATCATAATAGAACCCGGAACTATTACAACCCTAACTATTGACAGCTCTATGGAGGGAAGGAAAACATTCGATTATCATTGGGACTATGAATCGTTGGGGCATATATATGTTTACTTCAAACCTCCTCAATAGTAATCAAATTGTCCCTGATCAAATCCCTTAAGAGGCAGCAGCTGTAAGCTTTTGGCCTTTCAGGCCGTTTCTTACTTGGGAAGGTCAAATAAAAGTGAGAAATCCGAAGCGGTTTCTCACTCAGTACCCCGACCGAGAATCGAACTCGGAACTAAGCTTTAGGAGAGCCTTGTTATATCCATTTAACTATCAGGGCAACACAAATATAATAGTTTCTTGCAGCAGCCAAATCGGCTTTGCGCGTGCAAAGGTACGAATAAGTAAGCAAAAAACCAAATGTTTTTGAGTTTTTTAGAACTGACAGAGCAACGATAGCCAACAATTGCACCAGAACGACATGGGGGAAAGGAAGAAAACGTTGTCAAGGAAGGTAGCAAAGAAAAGCGTGCCGACTGTGGTCGGCACGCTTTTTCTCCCTGTGTGTTTAGTTATACCAGATCGATGTTTCCATTTCGGGTGAATAGCCGTCAGTCTTCATGCTTTCAAACTTCACCTCTTCCTTTTCAAATTGTGTTTTAGTTGGCATAAGAATTCCTCCTATTAGAATAATGTATTAGTACTCAGTGCAAATATAGGGAAAAAAGTGCAAAGTGCAATGAATTTCGCGTACTTTAATGATAATTTAACACAATTTGGTGGAAATATCAGATAATTTGAAACTTTTTAGGCATTTTCTCTGTACTTTAGTGCAATCGACGAAGGGCAACAATGTATTAGCACTGTCACCACCACTGCATCAGCGTACGCAGGAAAGCGGTCAGCTCGGCAGCCATCAGCTCATGCTGCCACACGCTGGGATGATAATCGGCACCATACTTCAGACTACCTTTAGAGGGTGAGAAGTCGAAGCGGTATACCTCTTCGTCGCCTGCCTTGTGTGCTTCGTCACACACCTCGTTGAGCAACTGCTTGCAGATGCCGAGTTCCTTGCCGGTCAGCATTGAGCCACACAGGAACACAATCTTGGCCTTGGGGTTATGACCACGTACCATCTTCAGCAACCGCTGATAACCTTTCTTCAGCAGCTGGGTGTCATAGTTGCTAGTCGACAGGTCGTTAGTGCCAAGATTAATACATACCACATCTGGAGTAAAGCGGCTGAAATCCCACTTCTCGCCATGCAGTCCAGGTTCCTGACGGAGCTTCGTGTCATAAGCATAGGCGGTGTACTCATACTGTACAGGCATGTGACTTTCAGGGTTGCCGGTCTTCGGACCATTGTAGTTACGATAGGCACCAATGCCGCTGCGGGCCACGATGCTTGCCTTGGCATCCAGCGCACGAGCCGTCAACTGGGCATAGCCATAATAATGGTTCTCTGTCTCATATTCAAAGTGGTCACTACTGTTCATGGCTTCATTGCCATAACCACAGGTAATGCTGTTGCCAATGAACTCCATGTTTCTTGCAGGCAAGGATGGTGCGTCCACAACAGGGCCGTCGAAGACGAAACCCCAGAATTCGGGATTCATCTCGTAACCCTCTATGGTATACATCAGCCTCACCGTGTGCACGCCGTCTGCCAGCGCAGTGCAGAGCGTCACCACCGAGTCACGCTGCCCGCGGAATGCCACCTTGAACGGCTCGGCCTGGTCTATCTGAGCCATGAAGTAACCGCTTCCCGGTTTACAGACCAGCTTTGCCTGAGTGCCCTTAAAAGCAGCTATGATCTGTGTGCCTGGGTAGTTCCATGCAGGACGTTCCGGGTTCTGGAAACTGATACGCCCTACATATTTGATATGTTTGTCGGCGGGACTGACGAACGTACCCTTCAGCGGCAATGTGGTGCCAGCATGTAAAGGAAGAATGGAAAAGACACACAGCAGCAATGCCCATAGGGTCTTGTCGGTCTTAGAGGTTCTCATCATAACAACAATTCTTTTTTTATTAGTATATTTCTTTGAAGATAACGTAGTTCTTTGCCAGCAATGTGAACGGCAATTGTAGCAAGCACAGATAGCCCCGAGATTATTACCCGCAAAACTATCTTCATCCGCTCTAGCTGCTACGCCTGCAAATGTACATAAAAAACTTGAATTACAAGCCAGTCCAATAAAGAATTTATATTTTCTTTAGAGGAATGGTACTAAAAAACAATGAATTGAACGGCGAGAGCAAGGTTTTTTCTTATAATAGTATTCAACTTTCTCCAGTGCGCCCAGAAGGGGCAGCATCTGTAAGCTTTTGGTCTTTAAGGCCGTTTCTTACTTGCGGAATTCGAGTAAGCATGAGCATCGGCAGTTTCATAACAACCCTGACTTGGTGAAGACTTTTTTCTTAAATAATTCCTAATAAATTTTGCTTTTCCTTTTCTTTGTGCTATCTTTGAGCTATGCTCGAAGGTACTCCCGCTCGAAAACACTCAAATTTATTTGGTGTTTTGCTCGCTTATTCGTACCTTTGCAGTCGATAAACGACTGACAGTTATATGAGAGACAAGACATTCATCTGTTTCGACTGGGCCTTGAAGCGCCTGCTGCGTGACAAGGCCAACTTCGGTGTGCTCGAGGGGTTCGTGTCCACGCTGCTGGACCGTCCGGTGAAGATCCACCGCCTGCTGGAGAGCGAGGGGAACAAGGACCGTGACGACGCCAAGCTGAACCGGGTGGACCTGCTGGCAGAGGATGAAGACGGAGAGATGCTGCTGGTAGAGGTGCAGGGAGAGTCGGAGTATGCCTATTTCCAGCGCATCCTGTTCGGTGCCTCGAAGCTGGTGACGGAATACATCGACAGCGGCAAGAACTACGAGAACGTGAAGAAGG
>JAEEQB010000044.1 GCA_016285075.1 Prevotella sp. | reverse complement strand
AGTACATCATCCTGAAGGTGAACGACTTCAACCGCTGGTCGAAGGTGCCGCTGGAGCAGTGGTGCTACTTCCTGGCCAACACCGAGATTCCCGAGGATGCCAATGCCCCCGGTCTGCAGGAGGCGCGTCAGAAGCTGCTCTTCGCCAAGATGAGCAGGGACGAGCAGATAGCCTATCGCCGCTATATCGACGACCGCGTCATCTTGGCAGACCAGATTGTTACGGCTCGCGGCGAGGGAAAGCTGGAAGGTCGTGCAGAAGGTCGTGCGGAAGGTCGTGAAGAGGGACGTGCGGAAGGACGTGAAGAGGGGCGTGCGGAAGGGCGTGCGGAAGGACGTGCGGAAGAACGTTTAGCCAATGCACGGAATCTGAAAGCCAATGGTGTTCCTTTGGAGGTCATCATCAAAAGCCTGTCACTGACAGAAAGTGAGGTAACCCAGCTTTAACCCAATCGGTCATTAGGCTATTATGCGCTAACAAGCTTTCTTTTTGTCATCTAACCCTCCACTTTTCGATTACAATGGAACCCCATTGCACACTCAAAGCAGCAAGACATCTGTTCAAAAATAAAGGCTGTTTTCATCATAACGCTAATGACCGATTCGGGTTTAATGTTCCAGGACTTACCGTCTAGCTCTCAGTATTGTCCGGTAATGAACGCCCTGAAGGGTCATCATGTTGTCTGCCCAGGGCACGCCCTGGGTTAATAGACGTAGAAGCCATCGCTCTGTAAGGGCGAAAGCCAATTACTCTGGCGTTTGAATATGTAACTTTGTACCGCGTTGATTCTTTTGCCCTTACAGGGCGCGATGACTGCTTACTCTTATCTCCAAGACGATGCCCTGAGCTATAAGTTTTTGGCCTTTCAGGGTGTTTCTTACTGGAGAAAGTCGAGATACTTCTTTCTAAGTTCTTGCTGTTCACCCTTCGAGAATCCCAATTGGTTTTCCACATATTGCGACAACGAGCCGTACCTTTGGTCAATCAGGTCGAGCGTCTTCTCAAAGTTCTCTCGGCTCACGCCAACTATGGCTCGGATGAAAGCCACGGCCTCCTCATCGCCGCCCAGCTGGCGAATTTTCGTACTCATTGGCTCCACGTATGAGGCATAACTCTGGTTAGAGAGGTCGAAGTCTTGCACAATCATGTCACGGCTGGCTCCGAGGGCAGCAAGGAGAAATGCCGATGCCCAGCCTGCGCGGTCTTTTCCTTGAGAGCAATGCCAAAGTACACCACCCTTTGCATGCAGAACACCACGCAAGAAATTACCATAGTAGTGTTGTGAAAGAGTATCGGTTACGATGGTAGGATAAAGCTGTCGAGCCATCGTCTGCGCCTTGGGCTCAAAGGCGTATTTCATCAGCAAAGCAGCCATATCCTTCATGTCCATCTGCTTCGTATCAACACTGCCAGATGAGAAGCCCTCGATGATTGCCTTAGGGAGGGTTGACAGGTGAGTATAGCACACGCCATCCATCAGGCGGTCAGGAGCAGCTGCGGCCTCTTCTTCGAACCGGAAATCGAACACATCCGTCAAATGATAGTGCTCCTTCAACACAGCAACATCACTATCGGAAGCCTGCGACAGATTGCCACTGCGTATCAGTATACCAAAGCGAATCATCTGTCCATTCTGCATAACGAGACCACCCATGTCGCGGGCATTCTCGATGCCTTCAAACACTAAGGTGCGTTGGGCTTGGATGATAGGAGAAGAAAGAAGCATCATGAATAGTAACAGAATGGAGGGATGATGGTTCGTCACTCTGGTAGGTATTTGTCTATCATTTGCTGGAAGAAATCACTGAAAGGATGTTTCCCGTCACTCAGTTTACTGAGCAGGAACGACATCTTGGCCGCAATGAAAGGATACAGCTTCCTAACTTCTGCTTCCAGTACTTTTTCAGAGTCGGTACCATAGTATGCCTTTGCAAATATATCCCAGTGAGCCTTGAATGTGGGTGGATCCAGATGGAATATGTTGTCACACCGCTCCGCACTCAGGAAATGTGATGAATAGTACATCATGCCGAGATCCCACTCAGGGACTCCGTAGGCAAAGTCGCCCACGTCAATCCACACGTCGCGCACCCCATCGGTAATGATGTTGCCGATGTGCAGATCGCCATGCAGACAGGTGGGCGCAGAGGGAACCGTGTCAAGGAACTTGTGCAGGCGATCCTTATAGGCATCAGGCATATTGACAAGACGGTCTATCCTGGAACCTACCAATTCCCTCATATCTGGGAGCCGTTGTGTGTCAGCAGGAGTCTCGTGGATCTGCTTGGCCAGCTTGGCAAAACGTTCTGAGAGCGGCACCAGCATGTCAGGCTCCTGTGAGATGATACGGGTGAACGAGCGCTTAGGGCTAATCAGTTCATACTCTGCTCCGAAGCGCTTGCCATCGGTGATCAGGCGAATGGGCTTCGGTGTAGGGAGTCCACTCTCGAAGACCACCCGGTTGACATGGAACTCGCGAGCCGCATTGTCAGCAGCAAGGCTTGGCAGGAAGAGCTTGGCCAGTGTCTTTCCGTTCTTGTGACTATAGGTAAGGGCTGTCCCGCCTTCGCCAGTCTGGATATAATCGTCCAAATTGATCCTTTCAACCGATTCGTCCATTACCTCTTATTTACTCGTGCGGTTAATATAGTCCATAATCACCTCCACGGCATCATCTTCACTCAGGTCATCCATCGAAATGACCAGCTGATAGTTACGAGTGTCATAGCGCGAGGTATCCTCGTATTTCTTGATATAGGTCTCACGGCTGGTGTCCATCTTTGCTATAATCTCACGGGCTTCCTGTTCACTGACATTCTGACGGCGAACAACACGCTGAATGCGATGCTCCATCGATGCCTGGATGAAAATGTTCAAGTGATTGGGCCATTCGCGGAACACCATGAAACCCGTGCGCCCCGCCACGACACAGGATGTCTGTGAAGCCAGTTCCTGAAGGATACGCTTTTCTGTCTCAAACAATGAGGCATTGTCGAGCTTCACCTCTGCCTCCATAGGCTTACTGGCACTATTGACCAGCGTGTTGTAATAGTTACTTACATCGTTCCACCACGATTTCTTCTGTGCCTTGATTTCCTCGATACGTTCGATGGAAAGGCCGTACTTCTGGGTCAGGCCATCGACGATAGCCTTGTCGTAGTACTTCACTCCTAACTTCTCGGCCAGCTTACGGCCAACGGTACGCCCACCAGTCCCGACTTCGCGATTGATGGTGATGACAAATCTCTCGTTTTTGTTCATAATGTCCTTTATTTTAAAGTATTTATTGTAGCGGTGTTAATGGATACACAATATTTACAATGAGGATGTTGGCAGCAAGGATAATGAGGTTCATCAACAGGCCGATACGCATGAAGTCGCTGAAACGATAGCCACCAGGTCCATAGACCAGCATGTGAGTGGGAGAACCTATTGGTGTGGCAAAGCTACTGCTGACACTAACCATCAGGGCTATGAGGAAAGGATAAGGCTCATAACCCAACGTCTCGGCAGCTTCATACATGATGGGGAAAAACATAGCTCCTGCAGCCGTATTAGAGATGAACTCTGTAATAAAAGTACCAACGAAACAGATAGCCGTCATGACCACCAACGGGTTTGAGCCGCAGACGTCGAGGATACCGAAGGCGAGCCGCTCGGCAATACCAGTCTTCTGTATAGCAAGACCGAGAACCACACTACCAGCAAAAACCATCAGAATATTCCAATTAATAGCCCGCATGGCTTGATCAACACTACAACAACGGAAAACAAGCATGGCAGCAGCAGCAATAAAGGCACACTGTAACAGCGGCATGACACCAAGGGCAGAAAGAGCAACCATTGCCACCATGATAACAGTAGAAACGAGCGTACCAGACCCGATATTGGGAACCACGGCAGAGTCGAAGAAATGGAGATCGGAAGACAGATCTCGCATGCTCGTCTTCACGTTCGCCATCTCCAAAAGCAACGTATCGCCAGCCTGCAAGACAACGTCACGCGGCGGTTCCTCAATGCGGTTACCACGACGAGAGACGGCCACAAGCGTCAGGTTATGTTTATGTTCGAAGTGATTCTCTCTCATGGTGGTGCCAATGAGGCTGCTGCCAAAACAGACATAGGCTGTGCGTAACTGGTGATGTAAGTCAGCTACCTCGCTGAAAAGAAACACATGATGGTCGGCACTGACGAAACCATAGTTTTTCTTCAATTCCAACAACTCGTCTATCTGTCCGGAATAAACCAGTCGGTCACCCCCCATCAGGGGTTCGTCATCGGACACAGGCGACATCACCTTCTCGTTGTCAAAATGGAGCAATTCGACAAGGCTGCCACCACGCACGCTGTTCAAATGCAATTCACCAACAGTCCGACCGATATTGGGATTGTCGGATGGCACAAGTAATTCAACTGTATATTCGCCTGTGGACTCAAAGGCGGCCTCAGGAGCCGTGCGGTCAGGCAGCAAACGGCGCATGGCGATAACCGACAACACGCCTACGACAAGACAGAACAATCCTGGCAAGGTCGTGGCCAGCACATTCATGGCTTCACCCATCTTGTCTTCGTAAAGCCCACTGATAATCAAGTTCGGAGGAGTACCTATAAGGGTACATACTCCTCCCATACCTGAAGCGTAACTCAGGGGAATAAGCAATTTGGATGGGGACACGCCCAGTTTGCGGGCCCACATTCTCACAATATTCACAAAGAGAGCTACGACTGTGGTGTTACTGAGGAACGAACTGAGCACGGCAACAGGCAGCATCAGTCGCGTAACTGCTTTCGAATAAGTGCCAGGCTGCCCCAGCAGATGCTTCACTATCCACTGCAGCACCCCTGTGTGCGTCAGACCGGCAACAACCACAAAAAGTACACCGATAACCACCACTGACGTAGAGCTAAAACCCGAGAATGCCTCCTTGGCATCGAGCACTCCCGTAACAAACAAAACACCGATGGCACCAAGGAACACTAAGTCGGAACGTAACTTTGTGAACAGCAGGATGCTGAACATGCTCAACACCGTAACAATCGTAATCCAAGCATTCAGGCTAAAGCCTAGAAACATTAATGAATCCATTTCCTAATTCTTCTTTTTGTGCATAAAAGGCAATGTCTCAGCCTGTTCCAGCATGAGGTCAGCAATCATGGCGTTGGCATCACTCTTTCCGTTGATGACATCGTAGAGCGCTATAAGACCATCACGCCCCCCGTCGTGTTTCAGGACATGAACCAGACAGAGGTATTGCAAGGCCGCGCTAGATGAGAGAATGTCGAGGTCGGTAATGGCCAACTGTGAGAGCGCAAGCTGAAAAGCATCTTCGCTGTTTTCGTCGATAAACAGATGGACGTCACCGAGTGTTTCCAATCCAAAGGATTCAAGTACAGGCAGATAGGACAGCATAGAGACCGGATAGATCTCGGCCTGATTGACAGAGGCAATGCGTCGGTTCAATCGGTCGAAGGGATGCAGGTCAAGGTAGCTGCGGAAGGTGTCGGCCGACAGCGGCACGTCATCGAGTTGTCCGCTCTTGACCAGCGATTGTATCTGGCGGCGATAATCGGTAAGCACAAGACGCAAGCGGCTGAATTCGTCGTCGACCAGTTCCAACATGCCAGCCAAACGACTGAACTGCCGAAGATATTCACGGGGAATCTTCACATCTCCCTTGTAGCCGGTATCGTGTTCGATGGTGGACCACACATGCTGAAGTGCTGTACGCATCTGAAGTTCGAAACGCGGTCCTCCCGTCTTCAGCCGACAGATATAGTGCAAAGAATTATAACCAAAAGAGTCAAGCTCATGCAGTTTGCGTTTGTCTACACTCTCGCTCCAGTCAATATCAAAGATGTTCTTAGCAATGACAGCCACCTTATCCACTTCGTCGGTATAGAACGTGATGACTCGAATGCCTACGAGGTCGGTCACGTCGTCAATGCTCTTATATTTTGAACCTTTCAGCTCTAACTTTCCGGCCAGCGACTTCTCTTTCTTCACCCTGCACTCAATTGCTGTGACATAGATGCTCTGTTCCTTCAGTGTACGACGAAGCAGCTCGTAGGCATCCTTTGCCAGCTGTTCTAATGTTGGTAACAGGTCACGGTACTGTTGCATCAGCGCCTCACCATGCGCATCAAGAGTCACGCTATTATCCATCAGAAGTCTCCGTGTTGAAAAGGATTATTTGAACTGGAAGAGGTTAATGAAGCCTGTCATGGCGAAGATGGCACGGATATTGTCGGAGATACCCGTAATGTAGACGCGGCCGCCTTTGGCCTGGGCACTTTTCAGAATGCCAAGGAAAATACGCAGACCACTTGACGAAATGTATTCCAGACGAGTGCAGTCGAGAATAACGTCCTGTCCCTCGGATTCGAGAAGTGGGGATAAGGCTCTTTCGGTTTCAGGAGATGCAGCTGTGTCCAAACGGCCCTCCAGAATAGCAACCATGTTGCCGTTTTGCTCTTGGATTGTTGTTTTCATTTTAATTGTATTAAATAAGACATTTTTATGTGTTTTGTATTTTCTTCCTAAGTGTTAGGATGTTGAGATTGTCCACACGCTCATAATTGATGGAATCCATGATCTGGCGCACCAAGTGAATGCCCAGCCCGCCAATAGGCCGGTCATTTGCCGAAAGCGTGGTGTCAACCTCTGATCTAGCGGTAGGATCGAAGGGCGATCCACTGTCAATGATTGTGAACTTCAAGCGCACATCGTTCGAAGAGGCCTCAATGCTCACGTCACCACGTGTTCCTGACGGGTAGGCATAGTTCATCACATTGACTACTGCCTCTTCGATGGCGAGGTTGATCTGCATGGTGAGAGCAGGACCGAACCCTACGGCCTCGCAAACCTCTTCAACGAAAGCAGCCAATCGCGGTACTTCCTCCGTGTTGTTAGGGAGCACGAGGTTCTTACGCATCAGTACGTCGCGTTGTTGTCTGATGTATTGTATAGCCATCATCGTCAGGTCATCGCTCTGCTCAGCATTGCCCACAAAGTTGTGAACGGCATCGGTCATCAATCCTATGAACTGACGAGGCTCCTGCTGCTGCTGGTCAAGAGCCCGGATGGCGACTTCGTTCACACGTTCCATCTGGAACTGGGCGTGATTGGCATCTTCTGCTTCCGTCAGGCCATCGGTGTAGAGGAAGATGGTGGTGCCTGTGAAGATTTGAGCCTCCTGTAGAGTATATTTCCAAGAGGAGAAGACACCTACGGGTATGTTGGAGTCACAGGCAAGGATACCCACCCCAGCGCCGACAAGCAACGGAGCATCGTGACCAGCATTGCAATAGCGTATGCGGCCCGTAGGCAGGTCTAACACGCCGATGAAGAGCGTGACGAACATGTTGCTCTCATTCATATCGGCAATAGCCTCGTTCATCAGGGTCATGATGCGGTCGGGTTTCGATTCATGGGCAGAGACCGTACGGAAGACAGTCCTGGTGACCGCCATGACGAGTGAGGCAGGCACGCCCTTACCCGATACGTCGCCAATGCAGAAGAAGAGCTTCTCGTCACGGAAGTAGAAATCGAACAGGTCACCACCAACCTCCTTGGCAGGAGTCAGCGAAGCATAGATCTGCACGTCATCGCAATCAGTACGAGCGGGGAACTTCTTAGGCAGCATACCCATTTGAATGCCGCTTGCAATGTGTAGGTCACGTTCTATCGAGGCTTTCTGGGCAGTTGTGTTCTTCAACTCTTCCATAAATTTCACCAACGACTGCTGCATGTAACCAAAAGAATGGCTCAACTGGCCGATTTCGTCAATGCGCCCGAAATCGGGCAGCTCAGCATCGAACTGACCGGAGGCAATGGTCTCAGCTTCCTTGGCCAGACGCCGCAAGGGTTTCAGTTCGCGAGTGATGATACGGATGAAGAAGTAGAGCATCAGTAGCAAGCCAACGGCAACAATGGCCATGACAGTATGGCGCAGACGGTCAAAGCCACCGAAGATATCGCTTTCGGGACATACTATGGCCATGCTGCAGCCCGTTTTCCCGAGGGGTTTGTAGAAGACATAGCAATCCTTACCCTCCATCTTCATGCGCTTCAAGCCTTCTTCCCCGCGCTGCATGGCGTGTCCCAAAGCAACCAAAGTTGTATCAGGGTGGTCAATGGTCTTAGTAAAGATGGTCTGGCGTGTTATCTTGGAAGTGTCAGGATGCACGAAATAGGTGCCGCCACGGCCTATCATGATGCTATAGGAGTTCGGATAGGGTTTCACAGCCGAGATATTCTGTGAGAGCCAACTCAATGAGAGACTGGTATTTATTGTACCAATCACATTGCCCTGACGATCCTTGATAGCTTGACAGTAGCTGGCTACCATATTACTGGTATTAGAAGGCACATCGTAATCCACATAAGGCTCCGTCCAGCATGAATGGCCAATGAGAGAGGGCAAGAGATACCAATCCATAAAGAAATACTGGTAGTTATCGCTACCACCCTGAATGGTACGGATAGAGTCGCCATCATGTTTTGAGTAGGCAGAAAAATAGCGGCCCTTATCCTTAAAGTAATAAGGTTCAAAGGCTATGGAGCAATTGTAAAAGTCCGGATTATTCTGCAGCAAGCTACGACTATAGACAAACATTGAATCGGGCTTGTCGGGATGTCGCAGAACAAGCCACATAGTCATATTAGAAGCCACCTCTACACGGTTCAAGATGCCCTCTACACGCAGAGAAGTCTTGTCAAGAATCTGTGTGGCATGACTGATAGCCTCCTGCCGAACAGCCTCACGGGCCTGATAGAACAAGAAGCCAAGGGCAGCGATGAAAATGACAGCAGCAAACATGACTACCCAGAGACTGACCCTGACAGAAAGCTTGCGGCGGATATACATCATGATTTCATTCATATTCATGCCTTCTCACGATTAATTCCCTGTTGATCTTTTAGTCTTCTTTCTTTCCGACTCAGCAGGTCTCAAGCCTACTCTATTATGCTCTGGCTGATCGACCAATTGTTCATAAGTCACTTCGCTGCTCAGCATCTTGTTTTCCGCCATTAGGCGGTTGGCAAACTTCACCATGTCCGGGCGCAAACGGAACTCCCGCTTCTTGGACTCACGGTCAACCTGCAGACGCAACACATCCTTGAGCATCAACCGCTGCATCACGCGATTGGTGGCGATATGTTCTTTTTCAACATATTGCATCACTATGTCGAGCGCTTCATCAGGATGCTGGACTGTCCATTCCCAACCTTTACGACTGGCTTGAGCAAACCGTTTCGCCTGTTCCTTGTGTTTTACGTAATAGTCGCGAGTCATATAGACACCATCCTCCTGCACATTGTAGCCGTGGTCACAGAAACGATAGACGTTCTTGTCCGTCAACTCCATACCTGCCTGAAGAAGCTGATAATACTCATTATAGCTCATAGCCAAAGTAGCATCAAGGGCACCGGCGACAAACAGATTGACATTCTGGGCAAAACGCACCCACTGGTAGTCCAAATGGTCCTTAATACTCATACAGATGGCCAATTGTCCAAAGTCCACACACCAGATGCCTACACGGGCGCCTTTCTGAGTGAGAGGATTCTTCCCCCGTGCCGAAACAATGACCATAGCATTATTCATAGACGTTTGCAAAATATTGATCAGAGGGATGCCCTCATCCACTATTTCCAACGCCTGACACAACTGCAGGGTCGTGGCCTGACACATATTTCTACGCAAACGGGTGATTGCCGACTGAGTGGCTGAAGGATGCTCAATCCTCACCTTCACACCCGCCTCACGGTAAAAGCCCTTCGCCTCGGCAACATAATAGCCAGCAAACTGAGCCTGCGCTGTCCACTGGGGCGTGAACACGATGGTCTCGTCCTGCGCTGCTACTGTTTCTGGCATCATTGCCATAGCAAAGCACAATAATAATGTATATATTGCCCGTTTTATCATTTATCTCCACATTTTAAAGCGAATAAAAACATGTTCCGTCAACACTTTCGAATGCATAGTTTCGAAAAGCAGAGATCAAAACAAAAGAATTATTCTATCTTTGCCGAAGAGTAGTTGCTTCGTTTCATTTTGGCTACAAAGATACAAATTATTATCGAAATAGAATGCGAAATAACCTTTTTTTGCTTTTTCACATAACAAAAAGCTCACAATCCATTTTTTTTTGAGGGAGAGGGGGGTATTAAACCCAAATCCGTCATCAGGCTGTTATGCGCTAACAAGCTTTCTTTTTGTCATCTACCCCGCCGCTTTTCGATTACAAAGGGACCCCATTGCGCACTCAAACCAGCAAGACATCTGTTCCAAAATAAAGGCTGTTTCCATCATAACGCTAATGACCGATTCGGGTTAAAGGAACTGCCCCAAAACCGTGAGTTAACTCGATTGATCATTTGAGTTAACTCGATCGATGATTTGAGTTAACTCGTCTCATAGAAGGAGTAAACTCGACCGATTGCCTGAACTTACGATGTGACTCGACTTTTGCAAGTAAGAAACGGCCTGAAAAGGTCAAAAACTACCAGCCCCTTTCAAGACGATGTCTTAGGTGCGTTGCCCTGGGCTTAGTGCTGCTGCCTCTTCAGGGCACACTAGCGAAAGTTGAATCAATGATTATTTCTCCAGAAGTTTATCTATTTCGTCGAACTGACGGCCTAGGTTCAGGTTCAGATAAATGCGGTAGAGTGCTGTGCCCCACTTCTGCCGCTGGTCAGGACAAAGCTGACGGAAGCGTTCCATATATGGACGGGCTTTGGTATAGGTTTTGCGGAGCTGCTTCTTCTGGCTCAAGGGATCTAATAAGAGTGCCTGATTAACCAAAGCAGAACCAGCAAGGAAATATGCTTCTGGCATATTATCACCGAAACGGTCAATGATAAGCTCTGCTGTCTGAAGCGATTCGTCATACCGCTTTAGATTAAATAAAGCTGTAGCTTTTGCAAAGAGAAAAAGACGGCTGGTATCTGCCACAGCCAGAGCAGTGTCACAAAGTTGGAGAGCCTGAGTATGCTGCTGATGCTCTGTGTAATAATCAATCAGGCGCGGGAAGAAATAACTGTTCAACGGATAGTGCTTAAAGCCATGAAGCAATGTAACAGCATATAGGGAATCATCATGCAGCCAACGACGAGCCTCAGCTATGTATTGCAGGGTGAGGGCAGCTTTGGCCGTATCACGCAATGCCAAGTGGCGATGCCTGAGGGTCAGCACAGGGTCATGTTGACGATATCCACTAAGGGTTGCCCAGTAAGCTGCCTCAGAAAGCCGAGGGTCGAGGGAATCGACCAGAACATTAGAAAAGAGAGGCTGATGTACATTATGAATATAAGTGTCGAAGAAATCGAAGGCAGTAAGATAGGCTCGTTTACGGAAATGGAAGGCTCCTCCGTTGAAGAGATTAGGACGCAGACGCAATAACTGCTGGGCATGCTGACGGCGATACTCAATGTCTACACGCCCCCTGTGATCAGGGCGCATGTCAAGCGTATCGAGTTGCCCCCCAATGGAGAACAGCCGACGTGCCAATGCCAGGAACTGGGCGGTGTCTTGATTCTGGTGCAGGTACAAACGTTCATTAGCCTTGTCGTACTGTTGCGCAACGGCCTGAAACCATAAAGCATAGATCCGCTTGTCGTTCTGGTTGGCTGAGTCTTTGAGCAACTTGGTCATGAGCTGCTCAGCCTGCTCAGGGTTTTTGCCGTTCTTCAGGAGAGTGCGCGCCTGGGAAATTTCCTTCTTTTGCGCAAGCAGACCAATGGACAGCATGAGGGAAAGTAAAAAGAGCGTTATCCTAATCTTCATCTTTTAACAATATCTTCATTTAAAAACGGACTACAGGACCTATGTGACTTGTCAAAATACAATCCTAATGTCCTGTAGTCCGTTACCTGTTAACGGGCAGCAAACGCCAAGCGTTTAATTACCTCCTACAATACTTTCAAGCTCCTTGGCCTTCTCGTCACCGAGAGAATAATAGACCTGGTAGAGGGCGTAGGCCCAGTTAACCTGTGCACGATCGGGGTCGGCCTCACGTACTTTCTCCAGGAACTCCTTCGACTCGCTGAGCACGGCTCTGATCTTGTCAGCATTCTCCTTAGTCAGCATTCCTGTCTTCTTGTCTGCCAACTTATCCTTAAGTTCGATGGCCTTGGAATTGAGGCAGAGACCAGCCTGATAGGGAGCCACGACATAGCTGGGGTCGAGTTCTGCAGCCTTCTTATAGCACTCCACTGCTTCGTCCCATTTCTGGCTCAGACGCAGGGCCTCACCCTTATATGTATAGGCGAACTTGTTATTAGGATCCTTCTGAATCTCCTCCTCAGCCCACTTGAGCAACTCGTCATTGGAAGCTGACTGCAGGTAGTAGTCACCAATCCAAGCAGAGTAACGCTGGTCATCGGGGAACTTGTTATTTGCATCCTTCAGCATCTCGATATACTCCAGGGTGTCAGCGTGGGTCTTTATGGTCTCCTTCTTGGCAAATACCAGAATCTCAGTGGCATCCTTGGCTTTCTCCGGATTCTCAGAGGCAATCTTAGCATACTTCACCACATTTGGCCAATCTTTGGCATTGTAGGCAGCAAGACTTGCAAAGTAGGCAATTTCGTGATAGTACTGATCCTTCAGATCGATACCCTCAAAGAGAGGTGCATTGTGGCTGTCCACATAAAGAGAGAAGTCCTTGAAGGCCTGCTGGTAGTCCTTCAGGTTGAAATCATACTGGCCTGCATTGATAGCATTCAGACGTCCCTGCTGGAACTTCATCTGGCTGGCAGCGCGGAAACGGGGTTTCACCTTTCCTTTTTCATTGGGCTGAATATCGAACTCGTCACACTTCAGTGCAGCCTCAAGTGCTGCGACAGCAGCGTGGTGCATACCGATCGTGTCGTAGGGAGCATCAATCTTCTTCACCTGGTTCTCCAACTGAGTGGTCTGAATGTCAGAGAACTTCTTCCAATAGATTTCACTCACCATGTTCCAGGCAGCAGCCTTGTCTTCAGCAGAGGCGGCGTTCTTCAGGGGCTCCACCACTTTCAGAGCCTCATCAATCTGGCCTTTGTCCAAGAGTTTCTTGGCTTCTTTCACTTCGTTCTGTGCGAAGGCCGTTGTGGCAGCTGCTGCCACGAGGACCATCATCATGAATTTTCTCATAAGCTTGATATAAATTTGGTTAAACATTTTATTATTCTTAATGAACTCACACGAATTTATTGATTAGACGTTGAACGGGAAAAACAGTTTAATTCTCCTCATCAGCCAGGTCGATCACCTCTCCTGTTGCCTCTGGGGCCTCTGTCAGGTTCTCATCGAACACCTCTGCCTCTTCAATATCTTCGTCTTGATTAGACATCACCTTGCATACAGAGGCTATACTGTCGTTCTTCTTCGCCAGGTTGATCAGCCGAACACCTTGAGTAGCACGTCCCATGACACGTACATCGGCCACCTTCAGACGAATCAGAATGCCACTCTTATTGATGATCATTAGGTCATTCTCGTCAGTCACGACCTTTATTGCAACCAGACGACCAGTCTTTTCCGTAATAGAGAGAGTCTTCACACCCTTAGTACCACGATTCGTCTTACGGTAGTCTTCAACCTCAGAACGTTTACCGTAACCGTTCTCACTGACCACCATAATGGTCTCAACAGTGGGGTCGTTGACGCATACCATACCAACAACCTCATCATCGCCACCATCGAGTTGCATGCCAAACACACCAGTAGCCACACGACCCATTGAGCGTACTTTTTCTTCATTGAAGCGTACAGCCCGTCCATTACGGTTGGCCAGGAGCAACTCATTGTGACCGTTAGTCAGGCGAACGCCAACCACCTCATCGCCCTCGTTAATGTTGATGGCGCGAACACCAGCGGCTCGGACGTTCTTATAGGCATCAAGGCGGGTCTTCTTAATAATACCCTTCTTCGTAGCGAACACAACGTAGTGTGACTGCAGGAATTCCTCGTCGTTGAAGTTCTTGATGCGCAGCACTGCATTAATGGCATCGTCAGGCTCAATGTTCAGCATGTTCTGCACGGCACGTCCCTTCGAATTCTTGTCACCCTCGGGTATCTCGTAGCACTTCTGCCAATAGCAGCGTCCCTTCTGGGTGAAGAACAGCAACGTGTTGTGCATAGTAGCAGGATAGATATACTCTGTGAAGTCGTTATCACGATGCCGGGCAGCTTTTGCGCCTACACCTCCACGTCCCTGCTCATGGAAATCAGTCAGCGGAGTACGTTTGATATACCCCATATGGGAGATTGTAATTACCACTGGATCATCGGGATAGAAGTCCTCTGCATTGAACTCATGGTCGAACGGGATTATTTCCGTACGGCGCTCATCACCATATTTTTCCTTCACCTCAAGCAGCTCCTGTTTCATCACTTCCTTACAACGCTCAGGATTGTCAAGAATTTCCTGCAAGTCAGTAATCAGCTTCATCAGGTCATCATATTCCTGGTGCAACTGATCCACACGCAGACCTGTCAACTGCGAAAGACGCATATCAACAATGGCCTTCGACTGAAGTTCGTCCAATTCGAAACGTTTCTCCAAATTACGCTGGGCGTCACTTGGCGTGGCAGAATTGCGGATGATGTGAACAACCTCATCAATATTATTCACGGCAATGATTAAGCCTTCGAGAATATGGGCGCGTTCTTGAGCCTTGCGCAGGTCGAACTGAGTGCGTCGGATGGTCACGTCGTGACGATGCTCCACGAAATACTTCACACACTCCTTCAATGAGAGCAGACGGGGACGACCTTTCACCAGAGCTATGTTATTCACTGAGAATGAACTCTGCAGAGCAGTCATTTTAAAGAGTTTATTCAGCAGTACATTGGCATTAGCATCACGCTTCACGTCGACCACGATACGCATACCCTGACGGCCGGACTCGTCATTGACGTTGGCAACACCCTCTATCTTGTGGGCAGTAGCTAACTCGGCTATATAGGCCACAAGATCAGCCTTATTCACGCCGTAGGGAATCTCGGTCACCACAATCTTGTCGTGTGTCTCGCCAGTCTCAATTTCAGCTTTGGCACGCATCACAATGCGACCACGACCTGTTTCATAGGCATCACGCACACCCTGCAAACCATAAATGAAAGCACCCGTGGGGAAATCAGGGCCGGGTATGTACTGCATCAGTCCCTCAGTATCGATATCAGGATTGTCGATATAGGCACAACAGCCGTCAATCACCTCACTCAAGTTGTGAGTGGGCATGTTCGTTGCCATACCTACGGCTATACCGTTT
This sequence comes from Prevotella sp., assembly GCA_016285075.1. Taxonomy (GTDB): domain Bacteria; phylum Bacteroidota; class Bacteroidia; order Bacteroidales; family Bacteroidaceae; genus Prevotella. Next base: position 26,675 of record JAEEQB010000044.1, on the reverse strand, counting down.
CCGCCATTCACCAGCAGATTAGGAACCTTAGTGGGCATGACCGAAGGCTCAGTGAGCGAGTCATCGAAGTTGTTCATCATGTCCACAGTCTCTTTCTCCAGGTCATCCATGATGTGTTCGCCCATCTTGGACAGGCGGCACTCGGTATAACGCATAGCTGCTGGAGAGTCACCGTCTACGGAACCGAAGTTACCCTGCCCGTCTACCAGCGTGTAGCGCATATTCCAATCCTGGGCCATGCGGACAAGGGCACCATATACTGATGAGTCACCGTGAGGGTGGTATTTACCTAACACCTCACCCACCACGCGAGCACATTTCTTATAAGGTTTGTCACTGGTGTTGCCAATACCCAGCATACCGAAGAGTATGCGGCGATGTACGGGCTTGAAGCCATCACGTACATCAGGCAAAGCACGAGCCACAATAACCGACATTGAGTAATCAATGTAGCTTGACTTCATCTCCTCCTCAATGTTGATCTTGATAATTCTGTCGTTGTCGAATGTTTGATCCACTTAATTCTTCTATTTTTTATTGTTTATTACTATTCACTTCATCAATGCCATAAAAGACAAATTTCACGTTTAAGGCACTTTTCAGCCCCTCTGACGCATTTTAGCGTACAAAGTTACATATTTTTTCCGATACAAGCGCAACATTTTAAGTCTTTTTAGTAGGAACTGCCAAAAACAGCATGTACATCCGACACAATCAGGCGTATTCTATTCCCTTACTGAACTGTAACTGGTAAGAAACGGCCTGAAAGGCCAGAAGCTTACAGCTGCTGCCCCTTCAGGGCCCACTTGGGAAACTTGCGGAAAAAGAAATCCCTTATAATAATTAATGTACGCGAGAGAAAAAGAGGGGAAAGAAGAGGTTTTTCAGCTAAAATACATAAAAAACGAAAAAAAACGCGGGAAAATTTCCATATCTCGTTGAAAAACAGTATCTTTGCAGTCCAAAATCAGAACAACTCAATCATTTTAAGTATAATTAAGTAAAAAATAAACAGAAAATGACTAAGGCAGACATTATTAACAGTATCGCCGTAAACACCGGTATTGCCAAGAAAGACGTGGCAGCTACTGTAGAGGCTTTCATGGAAGAAATTCGTGCAAGTTTGGCCAACAATAAGGAGAATGTTTATCTGCGCGGATTCGGCAGTTTCACCGTGAAGCACCGTGCCAAGAAGACCGCACGCAACATTTCGAAGAACACGACCCTCGTCATCGAGGCTCATGACTTCCCCGCATTCAAGCCAGCAAAGAGCTTTATCGAAAAGATGAAGTAAATAAAGCAATCGTATTATACAACAAATAATAATTTACACTTACAATTATGCCAAACGGAAAGAAGAAGAAGGGCCACAAGATGGCAACCCACAAGCGCAAGAAGAGACTGCGCAAGAATCGCCATAAGAGCAAGTAAGCCTTCACGGGCTGAAACCTTGAAAGCGACAAGGTTAAGAGAAATGAAAGGAGTGTGCCGGACGAACAAAAAGCCGAAGCACACCCTTTCTGCTTATTCAAACAAAACTGTGTGTAATCAACGACAATGACAAGCGAAGTAATCATTAATGTGCAACCGAAGGATATCTCCATCGCCCTGCTTGAAGACAAGGAGCTGGTGGAATATCAGAACGAGCCGCGAGAAGCGTCGTACTCGGTGGGCAACATTTACGTGGCAAAGGTGAAGAAACTGATGCCCGGACTGAATGCATGCTTCGTGGACGTGGGCTACGAGAAGGTGGCCTTCTTGCATTATCTTGATTTAGGACTCCAATTCAGCTCTTACGAAAAATACCTGAAACAGGTACAGAGCGACAGAAAGAAGCTTTATCCCATTCAGAAGGCTGCCAGGCAGCCCGACCTGCCCAAGGACGGCTCAGTGCAAAACACTTTGAAGGTGGGCCAGGAGGTGATGGTACAGGTGGTGAAGGAACCCATCTCTACCAAAGGTCCACGTCTGACCTGCGAACTGAGTTTTGCCGGACGATACATCGTCCTCATTCCCTTCGGCGATAAAGTGAATGTATCTTCTAAAATCAAACGAGGCGAGGAACGGAGCCGCCTGAAGCAGCTCATCCAGATGATCAAGCCCAAGAACTTCGGCGTCATCGTCAGAACGGTGGCTGAAGGCAAAAAGGCAGCAGAACTCGACGCAGAGATGAAAATACTGTACAAACGATGGGAAGAAGCCATCACGAAAGTACAGAGGACCACCACTCGCCCACAGCTTGTCTACGAAGAGGAAAGCAGGGCTGTGGCATTACTGCGCGACTTGTTCAATCCCACTTATGACGGTATTCACATCAACGATGAGCAAATCTACCAGCAAGTAAGCGACTATGTGGGCATCATTGCTCCCGAGAAGCAGGAGATTGTTAAGCTGTATAAAGGTACCGTTCCCATCTTCGACAATTTCAACGTCACTAAGCAGCTCAAGTCGGGATTCGGCAAGACCGTGAACTACAAGCACGGCGCCTATCTCATCATTGAGCACACGGAAGCCATGCATGTCGTAGATGTGAACAGCGGAACTCGCGTTAAGAAAGAAAACGGCCAGGAAGCAAACGCACTGGAAACAAACCTCGGAGCAGCCGATGAATTGGCACGACAGCTCAGACTACGTGATATGGGAGGAATCATCGTAGTGGACTTCGTCGACATGAACCTTGCCGAGGACCGACAGATGCTTTACGAACGCATGTGCAAGAACATGCAGAAAGACCGTGCACGTCACAACATCCTACCCCTGTCGAAGTTCGGGCTGATGCAAATCACGCGTCAGCGCGTCCGTCCGGCAATGGATGTCAATGTAGAAGAAGACTGTCCCACTTGTTTCGGAAGCGGTAAAATCAAGTCATCCATCCTTTTTACCGACCAGCTGGAGAGCAAGATTGACCGTCTGGTCAACAAGATAGGCATCAAGAGATTCTACCTTCATGTTCACCCCTATGTTGCCGCCTATATCAATCAGGGAATGATTTCGCTGAAACGGCGGTGGCAAATGAAGTATGGACTGGGAGTACGGATTGTTCCGTCACAGAAACTCGCTTTCCTTCAGTATGAATTCTACGACGATAAACGCCAGTTTATTGACATGAAAGAGGAAATCGAGACGAAAACAGGGGGGGACAACTAAAATTGTCCCCCTTTTTCTTGCACATTTATATTTTTTTTTGTTACTTTGCATCGGTAACGATTGAAACACCATATTCACCTATGGCAACACTGAAGATTTTATTTTGGATTCTCCTGTTTATCGTCTTCTATACATATATAGGATACGGGATGTTGCTATATGTTTTATTATTCATCAAACGTCTTCTCGGACGTAAACCGCAGGAGCCACAATTACCGGCTGCAGAGGAACTGCCCATGATGACCCTCATGATTTGTGCGTACAACGAGCAAGACATCATTGTGGAGAAAATGCAGAACATCCGTCAGCTAGACTATCCGAAGGACAAGCTCTGCGTGATGTGGGTTACCGACGGTTCCAATGACCAGTCTAACGAACTTCTTTCACAATATCCTGAGGTGAAAGTCGTATTCAGTCCTGAGCGTCGGGGAAAGGCAGCTGCTATGCAGCACGGACTACGGGAAAACGAAGCCCCGTTCGTCATCTTTACTGATGCCAATACTATGCTGAACGCCAATGCCATTAAGGAAATCGCCCGGCAATTCATGAAACCCGGCGTCAGTTGCGTCTCTGGCGAGAAGCGTGTAGTAGCGCGTAACGAGGGTCAGGTGGCAGCCGAAGGTGAAGGTATGTACTGGAAATACGAAAGTACCTTGAAACGTTGGGATTCTGAATTCTACTCAGCTATGGGAGCGGCAGGCGAATTGTTTGCTGTCCGCATGGAACACTACCGCGAGGCACCATCAAACGCCCTGCTCGATGACTTTATGATGTCCATGCTGATAGTTGGAGACGGCCACAAGATAGCCTACACCAGTGAAGCCTACGCGATGGAATACGGCTCTGCCGACATGCATGAAGAGTCTAAGCGCAAGCGCCGCATTGCAGCAGGAGGCCTTCAGAGCATCTGGTGGCTCCGGAAACTGATGAACCCCTTCCGCTACCCCACCGTCAGCTTCCTGTTCATCAGCCACCGGGTACTACGTTGGTCACTCACGCCTTTTGCTATGCTAGCACTGATTCCTGTCAACATTGCGCTGACAATCAAGGGGGCTGGACCCGTTTACACCGTCATTCTTGCCCTCCAAACCCTATTCTATTTATCAGCCTTTACAGGCTGGATGATGGAAAAAACAGGGCACAAGAGCAAGCTGCTTTACATTCCCTACTATTTTATGTTTATGAATCTCAACGTCTTCCGAGGAATCAGCTATCTGCGCACCCATCGGTTAAGCGGGACGTGGGAAAAAGCAAAACGAGGTTAAATTAATAGCAGGTCACATCAAGAAATACAAAAAAAAGAAAAAATTTTAAACAAGAAGCGTTGCTATATCAGAAAAATTCCTTAAATTTGCAACTCCAATGCATATGACGGATACATGGATCAAGATGAAAGAGAAATATTGATACAGAAGTTTGCAGAAGTTAACAGAAAGCTTATGCAAGCCAATGAGCAATTGGAAGAGGCCAACAGAAAGCTGAAGGAATATGAGGCGAAGACACAGAAGGCCGAACAGGCCAGTCGCATGAAGTCTCTGTTCCTGGCCAATATGAGCCATGAAATCCGCACCCCCCTGAATGCTATAGAAGGCTTCGCCCGCATTCTTGCTGAGACCGACTCCCATGAGGAGCGCCTGGGATTCTACGAAATCATCGAGAGCAACAGCAACCGCCTGATGAGTCTTATCGACGAGATCCTCGACCTTTCCCGGGTAGAGTCAGGCGAGATTGTCATCAAAAAAACTCAGGTAGACCTCGAACAGATGGGAAATAGCATCAAACAGCTGTTCAAGTTCCGCTGCCCCGAAACCGTCGATCTGGTCTTCAACAAGCCCGACCTGCCTGTCGTTATGCTTACTGACGAGAACCGTCTGACACAGGTGTTCTCCAACCTTGTTTCAAACGCGTTAAAACACACTTCCAAAGGCTTTATCAAATTTGGCTTCCACTTGGATGATGAAGCCCAGTTCATTCGTTTCTACGTCTCAGACAGCGGTTCTGGCATCGATCCTGATTTCCTGCCTCACATCTTCGACACCTACGCATCGAAAGATGCCGTGCAGCAGAAAGGCTACGGGCTCGGATTGGCCCTCTGCCGCATCATCGTAGAGAAAATGGGCGGTCACATCGACGTAGAGTCTGCCTTGGGCGTAGGCTCCACCTTTACTTTTGAATTGCCCTTCAATGGTACCATCGGTGGATTGTCCACCCAAAACGACAACACCACCACCAGCGTCCGCACCATCCGAATGACAGCCGGAGAACAGGCTAACATGAAGACCATTCTTGTAGCAGAAGACGAAGAGTCCAATTATGAGTTGGTTCGCATCGTCCTACAAAAGCGCTATAAACTGATCCGTGCCCACAACGGTATAGAGGCAGTCACCTTCAATGAACAGGAGAAGCCCGACCTTATCCTCATGGACATCCGTATGCCCGACATGAACGGCCTGGATGCTACACGAATCATCAAGGAGGTGAGACACGATGTGCCCATTATTGCCCTTAGTGCCTATGCTTTCGACGAAAACATCCGCGAGGCAAGGGCTGCAGGATGTGATGAATTTATGGCAAAGCCTTTCCGCGTTGAAGACCTCATAGAGAACTGTGAAAAATATCTCAAAGACAAATAAGCCGATTTCACCATTAGCATCATAACCAGAAACCTATCAACTAAAAACAATATTATTATGGGCAAACTTGCAGTTTACAAATATATCTCACTCCTTTTCCTCGTTGCGACCACCGTATTGTCCATTTTCACATTCGTCGGTCTGAACGGAGGTAATTCCAACCCTGTATATAGCACCTTCTCGGCGATGCTGGTCTACGTACTGCCGCTGCTCATCATTGCCAACGTTGTTGTGCTGCTTATCTGGATTATCCGCCGTCGCTGGCATTGGGCACTCATCCCCTTCATCACCATACTCTGCTGTATTCCCTACATCAACACCATCTATAAGTTTGGTTCCGAGCCCAAAGAGACCAATAGCAAGGGTGGTCTGAAGATTGCCACTTACAACGTAGCCTTGTTCCAGCGCGAGACCACAGGATTCATTGCACAGGACATCCTCTCGCATATGAAGAAGCAGAAAGTCGATATCCTATGCATGCAGGAGTACAGCGATAAGAGCGGTGACCAGATCAACTCTGAGAACTATAAGGATTACTTCACCTATATGGCGAGGGGAGCCCAGGATATGATCATCTTCAGCCGATACCCCATCATCAAGTCAGAGAAACAACAGTTTGAACAGACCAACAACAGCTCTATGTGGGCTGACATCGACGTCAACGGGACAGTCATTCGAGTATTCAACGTCCACCTCGAAACCACAGGCATCAACAGCACACTCCATCGTGCAGGTAAGGCCATCGCCGCAGGCAAACACGTAACCGACAACCAGATTCTCAATGCCGTTTACGGCAACTATGAGGTAGGAATGATAGCGCGTGCAGGACAGGCCAACATGATAGCGATGGAGCGCATGAAGACAGACCATCCCTGCATCATCTGCGGCGACTTCAACGACGTTCCCTACTCTTATGTCTACAACACCATGCTGGGCGACCTGGTGGACGGTTTCAAGGAGTGCGGGCACAGCGGTCTGATGAACACCTTCCGTGGAGGCAAGAAGTTGGTACGCATTGACTACATCTTCCACGACAAAGCCTTCAAGGGCGTCAACTATTACAAGTACGAACTCAGCTACTCCGACCACTATCCTGTCTTCTTGAAGCTGGAGCTATAAGGTTTTGCCAGGCATTTTGACGTTTCGAAATAAGCAAGGCCGCCTACACTCTTTCATCACAGAGCATCGGCGGCCTTTCTTCTGGGCAATCGCCCTTTAGCCTACTCATAGACCCAGAGTCCCAACCACTTGTAAATGCGTTTCCTCGCTGCGTATGCAATATTGAAGAAGTAGCCGTACCTCAGATTGAGCAGCAGCTCTTCTATGGAATAGCAGACCTTCCGCCACGGATGGCCCCACGCATTCACCTTGTACAGCCGGTCTTTATAGGCAGTGTCCTCAACGATAGACTGCGGATGGTTCAGCGGTTCATCCATTTCCCACCGTTTCATCGTGAAGATCCTGCGCAGCTTGTGGGGAAGAGTCTTCAGCGTAGCGGTTTGGTAGTGGGTGGAGCCTGCTGTCATTCCGATGTTGTTGACGAGGTTCCTGGCAGGCATCACGGCAAGACCGTGGTTGAGCAGCATGGCCGCCTGCACAATGGTCTCGAAGTACTCCTTGCCCGAGCGGCTGTGGTCGCGGAACATCTTCATCAGGTCTGGGCGCAGCTTCCTGACGCGTATCAGCGACTCCAGCTGTCGGCAGTTGTATGGGTCATCCAGGAAGGAATAGCTTGGATCCCACAGGTCTGCCACCCTGCGCCACGTGGCCCAGCCCCAGATGGAGAAGACCGAGGTGAAGAAATAGTCTTCCTTTACCGAGGCTGACACCTCGTCGATGTTGAAGCCCGAGACCATCATGATGCGCTGGTCGTGCTCATAGCGGTCGAGCATCTCCTTGCAGAAGGGGATGAACGACAGGGAGGGAACGACATCGTCCTCCAGGATGATCAGCTTGTCGGTCATGGAGAACGCCCATACCACTGCCCGATACATAGTAGGGTCGCAACCCTGATTCCACTGCAGGAAGTTCTGGTGCACATCACACTCCCAGTCAATCTCCTCCACAATCTTTCGGCAAGCCTTGATGCCAGGCAGGTCTCTCTCGTTCCGCGGCCCGTCCTGATAGAGGAACAGGCGCGAGGGACGTGACAGCCTTACCTGCTCGAACACCTGGCGGAAGGTGGCAGGGCGGTTGAAGAACACCAGCAGGACGGATATGTCCGTCCTCGCTGGTGGCATTGAAGCCTGTAAAGGCATAGTAGAAAATTGAGCCATATACTTACTTCATAATGACCTTTTTCCCATTCTTTATATACACGCTCTTCTTTTGCGGCTCGCCCTGGATGCGGCGACCCTGGAGGTCAAAAAGGCCGTTATTTGAATTGGAGACTAGAACAGCTTTTATGTCGTTAGGCTCCGAGTGGTAAGCCTCCTTCGTAAAGTCATCCAGTGTGAAGATACACTCGTCGCCGTCATAGACAGCAAACAGTCTTCCTCCTCTGTTAGTTCCATTTGCTAAACCACCATCACCAAAAGGTCCTGTTTTAAGAGAACCTATTCCTTCTACCCAAATGTCATCTGTAAACCACCAACGGCGACGCATGATGTCATTTGACAGAATCGTGTCCATTTTTAAGAATTCACCATTAGCAGAACTACTATTACCGTCAAATAGCGATTTCCATTCGTATGAGATGGAACTCTCTTTAAAGATGGCTTCTCTTCTATAGAGACACAATCCATCCTCCCAATAATATTGTATTATCCATTCCTCAGCACCCTCAGGGATTCCATTTGGAGTATAACACCATCTTCCATCACGTTCGAAAGGACCGTCCATAGTTCTCGTTGTAATTACAGTATCAATCGCATTATTTGCATAATTATATAAATAGCCTTCGAACAGCCATTTCCGTTCTTTTACGAAATACTTCATTTCCCCCTCAACTGCATAGCTATACTGTGCAGTAAGAAAAATGCCAATAAATAGAACAAGTTTTCTCATATTCATAAATATAGTTTTAATGTTTGTCCGTAGTCAATTCAATTTTCCATATGTCCTAATTTCCAACACGTAAGCTTGCTCCAGACGTAACTTCAAAGTTATTTCTGATTACTATATTATTCCCTGTAAATGAAGTTGTGCCACTGCTAACTACAACAGGGCCTTCAGGTTTAGTAGACGTGACATCTTTGCCAATAATAATATTTTTTGCAAATACTTTGTTTTCACCATCAAACGTCTCATTTTGGACATATATAGTATCATAATATGTTCTTATATATGGTACGTATCCTGTCTTTGTTATACATATACTACAACTGTCTGCCGGTGGAGAAAAATGTGCTTGAGATACCACGTCTTGAACGTCGTAGTAAGTTGCCCCATTATCAAAGAGACTCATCATGCAAACCCTGCATGTGTCAATACCGGTGTTTACAATTAATGAGTCGTTTCGGAATGACAGTGTCACATTATCAAAATGCCTCGGTGCAGAGGTATATATAGGCATCTCTGGATCACCTAAAGGATTTACCATCCATAGGAGCCAAGCATCTGCAGTATGAAGCCAACTCCACTCAACCAGAGTGTTCTTAGCTAACGTTGTTATATAACCATAATTACTTTTCCCTTCAGTAAAAAGGTATTTATAAAAGTTTCCGTTTAATATGTCTGATGGACCCAAATCATCTCTTGATTTATAGTACCATCCATAACGTGAACTGCCGAAATAACCTATAATCCCACTATACGGATTCCTGAAAAAGGATTCGCTAAGACATGTCAGACTATCAAACGCATTTGTAAGGCAGGCTTCCGTAGTTATTAATGTATAGCCATCAGGGTTGTTAAGAGTAGATGCATTAGATACCGTATAGTTTGCACCCTCCATATTCCAATTGTCATAATTCCCATGGGTATTTACATTTACAAAAGGATATCCTTTGGCCAGTTCTATTTGGAAATTCTGAGCATTAAGTTCATAATTTTCATCTCCATCAAAATCAGTTCCTGTATCATAGAATCTTATCTTTTGACCTCCCCAGTAATCTTTTATATAATTGTCATATAACAGTTCACTATGATGGTGAGCATCGCTTATGACATTACCATTTATATGGAATGTGTCGGACAATTGATTCCCTGACATAAGAATCTTTCCTTCCCAGTCATCAGTATCAAACGAACGCTCATATTCTATGATACGGTTTACATAAGCATTGGTTTGGTTTATATTGTTTACGGGAACCCTTGTTAGGAATACCTCGGGAGTTTTATCTACGTTAGCGGATATTCCATAATAATCATTTCCACTCCATTCCATTGTATTAAGACAACCATAGAAAAGGTCTGCAGGACCATCCGCAACATGATTTATATAACCAAATAAATAATGAAATGCTGTTAATTCCACATGAGCCAAGTGAGGCGGTATGATATCTTCATCACCTCCCAATAAAACATATTTTAGGCCATATTGTGAATTGTCATAATACGATTTGATGGCCTGTTTAATTCTCAACTGTTGGTATGATCCTGTGTAATTGCTGTTACTATCAATATTCTCCACTGTGATTACCTTTGTTCTAATACCTTTTTGTGTTTTCCAGTCTGCCAATCTTTGAAAAGATGCTTTCAATGTTTCGTTCGTGATTATGAGATATTCATAATCGTAATCGTTTCCAGAACGATCTAAATGATAATTATTCTTCTTAGAGACATTTTTCTGTACTTTTGCATACAAAGAATCCATTTCCTCGCTATTTACCACTATATTTCGCACTATGTCACGCATAGTTGTACCACCATGTAAATTCATTGAAGGAGGTCTTTGTTTGTTGTCACTTTCTAAAGAATACACATCAATGTCAATTTCATTTCTCAGAAAAAGGCATTTACTCATACTATCATATCGAAAAGGGCAAATTGCAAAAGAAATATATTTGTATCCATCCATGATATGGGTGCCCGAATAAATTAGAGAAGAATCCGATAAAGAAAGGAATGATTTTTCACTTATATTATTTAAAGAGCTATTTTGTAAGATTGTCGGTAGCAGAATAGGTCTTGGAACAATCAAAACGTCTTCTCTTATTTTGTTTTCTTTATAGGCATATGTAAAACCAGCATATTCATAGTCTGGAGAAACTAACAGATTAACACATATATAAGGTAATGCCAGGGTCTGCGTTTGTGGAATAGTTCTATAATCGTATTTAGATGTACTGACATTAATGTATCTGTTTCGGTTCTCTATCTGAAAGTCTTTTTCATTGAAAGTAAGATGGATCCTTTTCGCAGACAGAGAAGCCATATGCCATGGCATGCACAGTAACAGAATTGTAATAATTGCATTTGTTTTCATCTTTGTAATAGTATTTGTTTTTACTTCGTAACAATCATTCTCTTCGTATCAATCTCCTTTCCGTTCACCACGAGGGAGTACAAATAGAGACCTTCACCCAGTTCATAACCGTTCACCTTGACACTAGTCATTCCCGATGAAACGGGCAGTTTCTTCAGCATCTTGCCGCTCATGTCGAAGATGCAAATGGCAGCGTTCGTAGCATCATCAGCCAATCGGAAGCGAATGGTGGTCTGTTCTTTAAAAGGGTTCGGCGTGTTCTGGTAGAGTACATTGCCAGTGGCTGCTGCATTGAAATCAGCGGTTTCATCACTTACAGAACGCGTCTTGTACTCTGCGCCACCCTTCACAACATCCAATTCCTGTTTCAGTTCCTGAATGGACTGAATGAGGATGGGAACTAGCTCAATGTAGTTCACGCCAAGCGTGCCGTCCTGTCCTTTGTACACAAGATCTGGATAGATGGCCTGCAGCTCCTGGGCAGACAAACCATAATGACGATTCTTTTCAACTGAATACTTAGCCTTGGCCAGTTCGGGTGATATAGTGTCACGTTCAACTTCAGGGATCTCCTTGTCCTTATAGTTATAGCTAATGACATTCATACCCAATACACGATTGAGAGTAGCCGATGGTGCTTTGGAGTCCGCCAGAGAAATCACATTCTCAGACTGAGTCATGTCAGAGGGAGTAATGAGGCATGGGGAGTTCAAAGTTCCTGTTACATGGACAGGTCCGTCAAAATAGCCAGCATACAGGCCATTTACATAAACACCTGTAGTGTTGGTCAATGTTCCAAAGATGCCTGCACCGTTGTTCGTACCTGCAAGGGCACCGATTACTCCATAGTTGTAGCCGCTGGTGCGTCTTCCGGCAACACCTAAGACTCCAGTCGTACGGCCTGAATTAATATTTGTAGACGGATGGGTGTTGCTAGCAAGACCTATATTGAAGGTGCAGTCATTATTGTTGATGTCAGCCGCGATACCCATGTTATAGGAAGCGTAGTTCGATTCATTCAAATTCAGCATTGCGCAATTGACAGGAGATTGTGAACCTATGCTGGCTTTTCCATTTGCATTTACTTTAAATTGTGCGTAGCAGCACATCGTTGTCGTTGCGACAACCAACGTCATCATTACCTTTTTCATAACTTTTTTGTTTTTGGATTTGATTTGTATTATTGTTCTTTTGAAAGGAGTGCCGACGCTTTGGCGTCTTACCATCAACGTCAGCACTCCAGATGAATTGCTTTACAGCGAGATGTAGCCGTAGAAGAGATAGTTGTCCGTAAGCAGCTCAATGCGGTAAGTACCGCTGAGCGTAGTGGGTAGCCAGACTTGGGTCTGATACGAGGGAACTGCAGAAGAGTAGACCACAGAGTTTGTTGCATCTACAATGCGGAGAACGTAATCTTCGTGAGTACCGTGGAAGTCGAGCAGGTATCCATTCTGCCAAAGTGTTGGCATGAGGATAGGGTCTTTTCCGTAACCAGGGTCTCCTGGGGTGTCATCTGGCCCTGCGAGATTAAACTCAATTTCTTCCTCTTCATCATCAATACACACAGGCGCGTAATTTGACGAAGTCTGCGCTTGAATAAAATTTGCCCCCCCCAGAATGCCCAGTCCGAGAAAAGCTAAAATGATTGTTGTTCTTGTTCTCATAATTTACTGTTTTAAATTTGTTACTAACTTTGTACGTACAATTCGTTTTAGAATTCTGGGTGCAAAGTTAGATAAACTTAAAATAGGAAGCAAGAAAAAAGGGAACGCGGATTTCACCTTAATTTCACCACGGCGAAAAGCGTTCTCTTGAAAACAAGAACCCATTGAAGGTCAGAGAAATACGAAAGAAATTTCACCAAATTTCACCGCGCAGAAAATCACAGTTCTTTCAGTTTCCTATCAAAATCCTTGGCTGATCCATCGACACCAAAGAACAAATTGAGCATCTGTTCGCGGGCTTTTGTGACGTAGGAAGGCTGGATGCCTAATACTATACTGATTCTTTGCGGATTGACATCCAGACGTGTTAACAGGCATATGCAGTACTTGTTATAGCTTATCTGGTTTCTTTTTGACTCCAGGAAATGAAGGAAGCCAGGGAAGTGCTCCTTCAACAGCTCGTCTATACTTTGCCAATCTTCAGATGTCAGTGCATTTCCTCTGTTGATCTTCGTGATGATGCCCTGATATGCATCCGAGTGCTTCATTTGGGATATGGCCAATGCGTTGGCTCGACTGCTGTTAAGCTCTTCCCTCTTAGTTTTCTTGATGGCCAGGCGAAGCTTCTCTACTTCTTCCTCCTTTTTCTGGACAAGGGTATTCAGCACGGCCTGAGTCTCGTGGAACCTCTCCACGTCGGCAAGCACCTGCAGGTGCTCGGTCTGCAGCTGATGAAGGGACTGCAGCTCGGCCTCTGCCTGCTGATGAGTGGCAAGTAGAGCTTGGTATTCCTTTTTCTTGTGGTTCCATCTGAAATAGATGAATGCCAACAAGCAAAGCAATGCCAGGGAAGCATAAATGATTCGCTCCTTTTGGGCGCGTTCCTTGTTTGCCTCTATCTCCTTTAGTTTTGCCAACTCCTGCTGGCGGGTATAGTCGTACATCGCCTTGGCCTGCTCTATTTCGTGTGTAGTATTGTGGGCATACATGGAATCGTTCATGGCATAACTGTATTCGAAGTATTTGACGGCTGAATCTGAAAGATGTTTTAGCCTAAAAAGCTGGGCAAGCCCCAATGCGCCAGCATTTTGATTGTTGAAATCTTTACCAGTTCGAAGTTCTTTGCGGAAGTAGTATTCGGCAGAGTCCAATTGATGATTATTCAAATAAAAAAATCCCTTAAAACTGTAATAGATTTCTCGTCCTTTTCCAATATTGCCAGTTTGGTCAAAATAACCAGAGTTATGCTCATAGTCTTGTAGATAAGGTAAAGCCGGTGAAGTTTCACCTTTGTCTATGAGTTTCTTTGCAAGTGCACCCGAAAAACCCGCTGCTATAACATTATACTTATAATCTTTAAGCAACTTAATGGCCTCCTTATATATATAGATAGCGGAGTCCTTTACTTGAAGTTTATCATAAGCAGCACCTTTCATGGCGTAGCTTCTCAATGCATTCAACGTATCTTTGCCACGATATCCATATTCTACTGAAAAATCAGAATAATCAAGCATGTTCTGATACAGGCCCTGCTGATAGAAGATGGTGGCACTCTGACCGTAAACTCGGCTGAGCTGGGCGAAGTCGCAGTCGGGGCTAAGTGTGTCGGCACGGCTGATGGCCTCCTGATAGCAATGGAGGGCCATGGGTGCCTCGTGCATGTCGGCATAGCAGCGGCCAAGGAGGTAGTGGGCCAGCATCTGGTCGTTAGGCGTGCCATGACTGTCGAAATAATCAGCAAGGGTCTGCGCCTCGTCGCGCTCCTTGACGGTGAGCACGGAGTCGGCTCGGTTCAGCGCGTTCAGCGCATCAAGCCGCTGACGCATCTCATTGTACTGACCGCCGCCTGTGCAGCCACAGAAAGCAGCCAGTAAGATGATGAAAGCGCAGAACTGTTTCATACCTGACAATTATTCCTCCACTTCTGATGATTGGTCAGACTATCTTGAACCTCACTCGGAAGGAGTGCTCGTGCTCGTCCCAGTTGGTGCCTAACATCTCGAAGCGGCCAATCTGCGCAGTTGAGCGCACATGTCGTCCTATGCAGGGACAAACGTCGTAGTCGCCGATACGGACAAGTCGTATGGTGTCGCTGGCATCAGGCGGCAGCCTGTCGGGTGACACTTCTGGCGGAAGGGTGTCTAAGGTGACGAACTCGAATGTTACGGGCAAATCCTCTTCGATGAGTTCGTTCATGCGACGTTCTATCTCCCTTTCCTCCTGCCTCGAGGGCTTGCTGTCAAGCCTGAAGCTCATTTTGCTCTTCTTGCGCTCTATATGGGCATTATAGGAGCGTTCGCACCCGAAAATCCGGATCATGGTCTGATTCAGCAGATGCTCTGCCGTGTGCGCAGGAGGGAACTCCTCCTTATTATGTTCGTTCAGAATGTAGTCGTCCATTGAGTTCTGGTTGTTGGCTAATTTATTGAGTGTCAGGCATTGATGGTGAATCAAAAAGCGAGTACGAGGGCGGTGTCGGCTCCTATGGAGAAATGTACGGGATTGTCGGCCTTCAGTTCTAATTGCAGGTGTTCTCCAGTGAGAAGGTCCTGCGCATCAACCTTCCCTTCGTTCAACTTCATATAGTCGAAAGCATGGGCAGGCAGATAGAGGTCAACCTCAGAGGGTTGGTGCTCGAAGTTGGCCACAACCAAAAGCGTTTCATTATCCTTCTTCCGCATGAAGGCATACTGACGATGCAGATGCTCGTTGACATACATCAGGTCGAACATCTGTCCGGCACGTACGGCTTCGCTGTGGGTGGCTATATAGAGCAGAAGCTTATAGTAAGAGAACATCAGCTTCTCTTTCTGCGTGAGCTTACGGGCACTGGCCCGCACCAAGGTGTCGATACTCCAATAGTCGAAGATGGTGGTACGACCGTCGTTACCGCTGAACCCTTCTTTGTCCATTCCGCGCTCGCCATACTCTTGTCCCGCATAAATCATGATGGGATTCTGCTCCAGCAGGGTCATCGTGACCAACGCCGGGAGAGCCTTCAGCCCGTCAGCGGCAAAGAAGTCGCTGGCAACACGCTGCTCATCGTGGTTCTCAAGGAAATAGAGCATGTGCTTGCGGATATCATCGGTCTGCTGCCAGGCGAAGCTGATGTCATGAGTGGAGCGCACACCACGGATGACATCCCGCAGCGTGTCGTACATCCCCACCTTGTCGTAGAGGTAGTCGAAACCACTCGCAATGTAATGACGGTACTCGGCAGGATTGTACACCTCGCCGATGAAGCAGATGTGCTCATACTGCAGACGCACTTGCCCTGTGGCCCAAGCCCAGAAGGCAGCAGGCACCATCTCGGCCATATCGCAACGGAAAGCATCAACGCCCTTTGACGCCCAGAACAGCAGTATCTCGAGCATCTTGTTCCACGTGTCGGGTATCGGGTTGCCGGATGACAGCCGGAAGGAGGAAGGGGTCACACCGGCATAGTAGTCCACTCCGTAGTTCAGTTTTACGGTCTCGTACCAGTCGTTCTGTCCTGGTGCATTGTTGAAGCAGTCGTTACCGGTGGCTTTGGCAGGCATCTCCACATAGGGTTCCTTTTCACCGTGATAGAGGTCGAAGGAGGGGGAGAACTGCTGGCCGGGACAGTAGTAGAAATTGTTCTTCGTCGAGAATCCCTGCTGCGGGTCATCACCCTCGCCCAAATCCTGCTTCACGTTCTGCGGCCTGCAGATGCTCTTGTACTGACGTGCCACATGATTGGGCACAAAGTCGATAACCACCTTCAGTCCTGCCTTGTGCGCACGATTCACCAACTGCTGGAACTCCTCCATACGCTGCTCCACGTTGACTGCAAGGTCGGGATCCACATCAAAATAGTCGGTGATGGCGTAGGGCGATCCTGCCCTACCCTTCACCACTGCCGGATGCTGACGGGGAATGCCGAAAGCGGAATAGTCGGTCTGTGTAGCATGCCGGATGATACCTGTAAACCACACATGCGTCATCCCGAGTCCACGTATGCGTTTCAGCACCGCGGGGGTCAGGTCGTTCATCTTGCCGCAACCATTCTCCTCTATCGTCCCGTTCTCCTTGCGCGTCGTATTGCGGTTGCCATACAGACGTGTCAGGATCTGATAGATTACTATCTTCTCGTTCATTACTCGATGCCGTGTGCTGTTACCTCCTTATTGATCTTGGCAATCATACCCTGCAGCGCCTTACCAGGACCGCACTCCGTAAAGTCGGTGGCACCATCGGCAATCATATTCTCCACGCTCTGTGCCCATCGTACGCTGCTGGTGAGCTGTGCAATCAGGTTGGCTTTGATTTCAGCAGGATCGGTATGAGGCTTGGCGTCGACGTTCTGGTAAATCGGGAACAGCGGGGCCTTGATCTCTGTCTGCTCGATGGCAGCCTGCAGCTCGTCCTTGGCGGGCTGCATCAGCGGTGAATGGAACGCACCGCCCACCTTCAGCGGCAGGGCACGCTTGGCGCCAGCAGCCTTCAGTTGCTCACAGGCCTCATTGATGGCATCGATATCGCCCGAGATGACCAGCTGTCCGGGACAGTTATAGTTAGCAGGAACGACAACACCCTTGCCCATCTTGCTGACCTCAGCACACACCTCCTCAATCTTCTCGAATGGCAGTGCAATGATAGCAGCCATCGTTGAGGGCTGAGCCTCGCAGGCCTTCTGCATAGCCATAGCACGTGCATAGACCAGCTTCAGTCCATCTTCAAAAGAGAGTGCGCCAGCAACGACCAGAGCCGAGAATTCACCAAGTGAATGTCCTGCCACCATAGCGGGCTTGTCGGTTTCGGGATTGTCTGACGGTGTAGCACAAAGTGCGGAAATCACACTATGCAGGAACACAGCAGGCTGTGTGACCTTGGTCTGCTTCAGGTCCTCATCGGTACCCTCGAACATGATGTCGGTGATTCTGTAGCCAAGAATTTCGTTGGCTTTCTCAAACAATTCCTTTGCTGTAGCGTTGTTATCGTACAGGTCCTTGCCCATACCTACGAACTGTGCCCCTTGTCCGGGGAAAACAAATGCTTTCATCTTGATTTCTATTTTCTTTAAAAGCCCCCGGGCGTGAATACATCCGGGGGCTGAGTATGTTACTATGAATAAAATCCGATATTTTCCTAATAAATATTATTAATGTACGCGCGTGCGTATACAGATTAGAAGAAGAGGTAACGGTTGTCGGTCACGTCAGCCTTCTCATACAGTTCCTGCATGAAGCGTGATGCTGCCTGCTGAGCCTCGCGGCGGAGCATCTGCTCCTGCTCCTTAGCATCGAACTTTGCACCCTCGCGCTCCTTCTTGGAAACCACCTGGAACATGTACACGCCAGCATTGCCCTTGATGGGTTTCGGTGTGAACTTACCCTCAGCCAGAGCTGCTACAGCACCCGAGAGGGCGGGCTCGCTGGCACCAGTAGACTGCACGAATACGGGAGCAGCAAATGTCACCTGCTTCACAGTATCAATCTTGGCACCAAGGGTCTCGGCAAACTCCACACCCTTAATGTTCTTCATCTTGTCCATGATAGCCTCAGCCTTCTTGTCGATGACAAGCTGCTGTCCGATCTGGTCGCGCACATCCTCGAAGGCACGATATCCCTCGGGATGAACCTTCTCCAGCGCAATCACCAGCAGGCGGTCATTGCTGCCACACTCGTAGAGGGGGCTCACCTCACCGGGCTTAGCTTCGAATATCCACTTCAGTGCGTCGCGGGTGCCGTTGATGTTGGCCACCAGGTGGTCGGCAACGGTCATATCACCCTTCTCCAGCACGTGGAAACCGAACTTGGAAGCATTCTTCTCCACATCCTCCAGGGTCTTGTTCTCGCTGACAAACTGTGAGAACTTGTTGTAAGCCTCAGAATAGGTACCCTTGGAGAAATCGATAGAGTGCTTCACCACAGCCAGGTCGTACTTGGTGGTCATAGCCTTGCGGTCAGTAACCTGTACAACCACATTGCCCGATGTGAACTGCAGGTTCTTCAGCTCGCCTGCGGGCAGGGTGTTCAGAGCGTTCAGATAGGACTTGGAATCGGCATCGATAGAGGGAGCCTTCTCGTACTGTGCAGTAGTCATCCACTGCTTCTCACCTGTCTGTCCGTAGATCTTGGCCACAGCCTCGAAGGTGGCACCGCCCTTGATGGCGTTATAGATACTGTCAGCACGGTTGCGGGTCTCGTCAAGCGTGCTACCGGTCACCTGGATCATGCGGAACTCCACAGAGTCAGGCAGCTGGGTCTTCGAGATGAGCTTCACCACATTCAGGGTGTTGTCGCCCTTGCTCTCAAAGGGCTGAGAAGTCTGTCCCACAGCCATTGAGTCAACCTTCTGGAAGATGTCGTAGGTAATGCCCCTGCGTGTAACGGGAACGCCGAGATAGGCAATCTGCGACTGAGCCTTGCGGACCACCTCGTCGGGATTGGCACCGCTCTCCAGCTTGTTGGCAGCGTCAACCATACGCTTCATCAGCTCAGCACGGTCGGCTTCAGAAGCCACCACCTGGTACTCCACATACTTGATGTCGCGGGTCTCTTCCAGCTGCTTGTACTTCTCTTTGTCCTTATTGTAGGCGGCTTTCAGATCCTCGTCCGACACCTTCACCTGGCTGTCCTCCATTGTGTTATAGTTCACAGAAGCCAGTATGATGTCGCTCTCTACGTTCTGAGCCTCATACATAGCCTTTGCACTGATGGGGTTGGAGATGAGACAGCCAGCCAGCAGGGTCTGGTACTTCACAGCCAGTGTCTGCTGACGTAGGGTCTTCTCGAGGAACATCCAGTAGTCGTAGATGGTCTTCATCTGTTCAACCACCTGTGGGCTGGTCTGGGCAGCCTTCTTATACTCATCCTGGAAACGCTGCAGAGCAGCCACGTCGAAACGCTTGGTCTGCTGGTTGACGAACGGTGTCTGGAGGAGCATGGGGTTCGTACCCTCACGCAGAATGTCCTTCATCTCTTCGTCGGTCACGGTGAGACCCAGCATCTTTGCTTCTTTTTCAATCACCTTGTTGCTGACGTAGGTATTCCATACCTGGTCCTTGATCTGATTCAGCTCCTGCTCAGAGAAGTTGTCACGTCCCTGTGTGAGCTTCATCACCTGCTGATACTCGTCAACGAGTGACTGATACTCCTGCACGTTGATTTTCTCGCCTAACACTTCGCCTACTTGCTGACGGCGCTCGTTCGACTGTGACTCGCACGAACGGAACATCTCTTCGGCAATGAATGCAAAGAGGGCCAGACCGATTACGATTGCCAGTACTGGTCCCCAGCTTCTGATTTTTCCAATTGCTGCCATTTAATTTTACTGTTTAATTATTTAATTTTTTGTCATTTTTTCAAATTCAGTCGGCAAAATTACAAAAAATGTCGGACATAGCGAAATTTTTCTGCAAAAAAAGCCTCATTCTGTGACTTTTAGCCTCACAAGTTCTATTTTTGTTGCCGTATTTTTCACGATTTTGAATTCAAAGCGTCCTATTTTCACTATTTCATTGAGTTTCGGGAATGCCTGGTACTCATGCAGTATCAGTCCGCCCAGCGTCATGTACTCCTCGCTGTCGGGCAGGTCCAGGTCGAACATCTCGTTCACCTTCTCTATCTCCAGTCGTGCCGAAAGCATGTACTCACCCTCACCTACTTTCTTGGCCACATAGCTCACCGAGTCGTGCTCGTCCTCTATCTCGCCGAAAATCTCCTCGACAATGTCCTCCAGCGATATCAGTCCGCTGGTGCCACCGAACTCGTCCACCACTACGGCTATCGATTTCTTCTGCTGCAGGAACGTACGCATGAGCTTCGAGGCAGGCATCGTCTCGGGCACGAAGGGCATCTGCCTGATCAGCCCCTTGAGGTCGTGTGGATCGCTTTTCAGCCGGAACATCTCTGACGAGTGAATGTAGCCGATGATATGGTCTATGTCGTCGTGATAGACAATGACCTTCGAGTGTCCGCTTTCCACGAAGCGCTGCTTCAGCTGCTCCAGCGTGCAGGTGTCCTCTACGGCGTCTATCTCTGTGCGCGGCACCATGCAGTCCCTGACCTTCGTCTCCGAGAATTCCAGCGCGTTCTGGAAAATGCGCACCTCCTCCTCTATGTCGTCTTCGCTCTTGGCATTGTCGATGCTCGACTGTACCAGATAGTCCAGGTCTACCTTCGTGAACTCCTTCCCGTCGTTGTTCTTCAGCACCTTGATGCCAAAGAGCCTCAGCAGCCCCTTGGAGAGCAGAGTGGCGAACCGCGAGATGGGGTACAGCACCACATAGCAGATGAAAGCTGGCACAGCAAAGAAGGTCACCAGCCCGTTGGGATTGCTGCGGAACACCGACTTGGGCAGGAACTCTCCCGTGAAGAGCACCACGAGGGTTGACAGCAGTGTGTCGCAGGTCACCCTTGCCCCGTCGTTCAGCCCTGAGAAGAGCAGCACGTCGAAGATACGGGCAAAGAGTATGCCGTAGACCACCAGCGCGATGTTGTTGCCCACAAGCATTGTCGACACGAAGTTATTGGGATGCTGATAGAACACAGCCAGCGCCCGCTGCGACAGTCCGTTTTTCTCGCGGTCCATCTCGGCCAGCAGGCGGTTACTCGACACAAAGGCTATCTCCATGCCCGAAAAGAACGCGGAGAAAACCATCGCCACCAATAAACCTATAATCTCGTTGATCACTTCTCTGAATAATTCTTATCTTCTTACCACTTCACCCTAATAGCCTCTCTTCGCATGTTTCTGGGCAGCAGGTCTCACGTAGGGAGGCGGTACCGAGTCGGGCTTTGCCACACTGTCTTTCTTGGCAGTCGTTGCCGTTGCCGGTGTCTGTTCCTCCTGGTTGTCCTTGCCTGGCACGAACGATCCCTTCGAGTTGCTCACCGTATAGTGGCTCATGTGCTCGTCACTCAGGAAATAGGTGCCTTGAAGAGTACGCTCAGGTGTCACCACCCGCGAGAACACGTTCGAATAGAACTCGTGGCGTATACCGTCCCAGTACAGCTCCTCGCTGGTGTACACCAGTCCGTTGACGTTTCTTATCCTCACCCTGCCGCGCAACTTCCACAGTTTCTCCTGGTCAAAGTACCAGGCTGTGTCGGCCTGTATATAGCCCTCGACGTGGAATTTCTCGTCGAACTGCTCAAAGAACACGCCTTTCATGAACTCCCATCGTGACGGTTTCTTGGCCACATTCACGAACCATTCCTCGGTCACGATCCTGTACTTGATCACCCCCGAGTCGCTGATCAGGGTATTCACACCGTAGGAACGCATCATGGCCACCGAGTCGCGGTCACGCACAGCCGGAGCCGTATGTTCTACAGCCTCCGTACACGCCGCAGCAAAGAGCACAAGCCACAGACAGGCCGCCATAACCGGCAGCATCCTCATGCGCCGCCCGGCAGCTGTCCTCAGCCTTTCCGCTACTCCACCTTCCACTTGGCAAACCATCTTTCGTTAAACGTCACGCCGATGTTCAGCCTGAACGAATTCTCCGTAATCAGGTCCTTCGCGCTGGTGTGGGCCCACTGGAAACTCACGTTCACCAACGAGCGTCCTGTCAGCACGGGTATGCCCAGTCCGGCACTCACGCTCAGCTCCTTCGGACCGTCCTGATTGCCTATTTTATAATAAGGTGTAGCCAGTCCGGCACCCATGCGATAGTGCACATGACTCAGGAAGTTGCGGTTCAGCACGTTGGTCGTCGGCAGCCAGTCCACACCCACATTCACCTTCGTACGGTCCTTCAGCAACCCAGAGGTCAGCTCATACTGGCTGGTCTGAGAGTTGAAGGCAGGGAAGTCTACGCTGCCCCATTTCTCCAGCGTCCAGTCGGCAGCCACCGTCAGCCGTCCCAGGTGGTTGTAGGCAGCACCCACCCCGTAGCTCATCGGCAGCTTCAGTCCGTCGTTCACCTTGAAGGTAGTGGTGTCCATTGACCCGGTTGTGTTCACAATCGTGATGTCCATCTTGGGGTCAGCCTTCAGCTTGTGGCCTATGCCCACGGTGGCGCCCACCGTCAGGGTGCCTTTCCTGCCTATTGGCTGCTTCCACTGTGCACCGAGGTCCAGCTTATAGTTGCTCACGCTGACGGAATAGGTCTTCATCAGCGTATTCACGTTCGAACCGCCCGAGCTGGTCACCGAACGGCTCATGTCGCCCCACAGGTAGCCTATGTTGGCACCGAGCGAGAGGGGTTTCATCACCTGCACGCCCACACCGAGGAACACCTCGTGCAGACCGCCGCTGCCGCTGTAGGCTTCGGCTATCGTTCCGCTGGAGTTACCGAGGTTGGTGGTCGAAGAATAGCTGTAGCCCACACTCGAGAAGGGACGTATGCCGAAGGCCATACCCACGCCCTTCCAGGCACGGAACGAGCCCACCACATATTCCAGGTCGGCCATCGAGCCGTTCTGCCTCCTGCCACCCTCCTTGTAGTTGGTGGTCTGCAGGGTCACACCTGCATCAAACAACATGGTCAGCGAGTCCACGCCCGCATAGCTGGCGGGGTTCAGCGTGTTCACCTGGTCACCCTGCTGCAGCGCCAGCCCCACACCGTTCATGCCGCGGTTCATACTCTGCGACACATCGGCCAGCGTACCAAGCCCGTACTGGCTGTAGGGCGACTTCGTGCCTCCCTGAGCCATCGCGTTCATACAGACGGCTGCCAGCATCAGGCAACCACATATACGTGTTTTCATCATCTTCTTTTTCATTCAGCCTGCAAAATTACTGAAAAAAAACGAATGCTCATACTATTTTCACTTTTTTTTCGTATCTTTGGCTATCGCCTGCGCCATTTCACCGCAACCGCCCCCGTTAATGGCAGAAAAGCCGCCATCATAGCCCGCTGCAAGCTCATCTGTTTCTCAGACAGGGCACCCACCACCTGCTTCACCCTCCCCCCCTGGTGAAACAGCATCAGGCCCCCCACCTAACTGCACATGATGCAGAGCATCGTGAGGTCGTCGCTCTGCGGGGCATCGCCCACATGCTGCTTCACGCTCTCCGTCAGACGTTCCACCATCTGCCGGGCTCCGTCAAAGGGCTGGCTGGCAATGACGTCAAGGACACGAGCATCGCCAAACTGCAACTGCTCAGCATCCTCAGCCTCCGACAGCCCGTCAGTATAAAGGAACAGAGGTCTGCCCTTAACACTCTCTATTTCCTCGCCTTTGTACTCCAGTTTCGGCCATAGGCCGATAGGAGCATTCGCCTCCATTTCCACGAATGCAGGGGCCGAGGGAGCGTCCCCGTCCTGTTTACCCGCCATCAGCACCGGTGGAGTGTGACCGGCGTTACAGTACAAGAGCTTGCCGCTTTGAATATCGATCTCTCCTATGAACAAAGTGCAGAACATGCCGTTCTCATTGTTCTCAGACATGTTCTCGTTTAACTGCGTAGCAATATATTCCGGTGGGAAACCCTTCTTGGCCACCATACGGAACAGACTGACAATCACCGACATGAAAAGCGAGGCAGGGATGCCCTTACCGCTCACATCGCCAATACAGAAATAGAGCTTGTTGTTCAGAAAGAAGAAGTCGTAAAGGTCGCCACCCACCTCCTTGGCAGGCTTCAGTATGCCATAGATGTCGATGTGGCTGTGTTGGGGGAAAAGGCTTGGCACCATTCCCATCTGTATTTCCCGTGCAATGCGGAGTTCACTCTCCATACGCTCTTTTGCCGTCGTCGTCTCCTCCAACTGGTCGTAGGCGGCCTTCAGGTTCGTGTTAGCCTCCTGCAGCTGGTCGTTCATGAGCTTCAGTCGGCGTGCATTCTGGTTCCTTCGCCAGAGTATGAAAGCGAGTGCCAGGATGATGAGTGCAGCGATGGCGATGGCCGATGTGGTGAAGATTCTACGAGCGCGGGCTGCTTGTTCATTCGCTTTCATCTTCGACTGGTATTCGCTGATCTGGAGGTTCTTGTTATAATGGTCCAGACTGTCGTTCTGCAGCCTGACAGCAGCATTCTGCAGCTCCACCTCCTTGTTTTTCAGGTTCAGCTGCAGCGCCTCTTCCACCAGCCGTTTCTGCTCCAGTTCACCGGCCATGTTCTCCAGCTGTAACGACTGGTTACGCAGCCTCAGTTCCTTCTGTTCGTTCTCCAGGCGCCCCACGTCCATCGAGGTGATCATCTCCAGGAGCAGATGCGAATTGCGCAGCTCGCTGACGGAGTCCTTCCATATCATATAGTTAACCAGCGACTTATAGGCCTTCTCATAATTCTTCTGTTTAAAGTATATTTCACGCTCCATGTTATAGCGCGTCACCGGCGCACGGATGGTGGAGGCAATTTGCAGGGCCTCATCGAAATGGTGATTAAGTATACATCTAAATATATCCACCCTTTGGCCGTAACTATCATCCCGTCCATAAGCCTTTTTGACCTTCTCCCGCTCTGCATAAAAGCGATTGAAGTCTGCCCTGAAGTCACTGTTCTTTGGGTGGTATGCTGCACTGTCGGCAGCCGACAGGCACATCAGGGAGTAGGCATTCAGTCGGTGTAATTCATTCAGATGAGGCTCATGGATGGCTTGCTCAGCATATTGGATAGCGCTCTCATTGCGGCTTTGCAAATAATATATTTTCGCCAGTTCTAGCAGGCTGGAAGCCGCACTCTCATTGGGCATGTGCTCGTGCAGGTAGTTGACAGCCTTCTTGAATCCATTGATGGCCTCCGCACGGTTCTCCATTTGCTCATGGGCATAGGCCGACACGTGAAGTCCGTTATAGATGCCCCAGTGGTCGCCTCGCTTAATGGCATGATCCTGCATTTCCTTCGCTATCTGCATAGCCCTGCTGCGCCGCTGGCGATTACAGGAGTAGAGCACTTGGTTCGCCCAGGCACGATAGAACATACGATCGTCGCCAGCCGCCTCGGCCGCTCTCTTCAGACTATCGGTGACACTGATGAACTCGTCGTAATCATAGCCAGTATAGAGTCGATACATCCTGGCCTCCAACCGTTCCACCTCGTTGGATGCAGACTTCTGGGCACTGACATTCAGCACAGCCAGGCACAGCAAGAAAACCATCAGGAGCCTCTTCATTATGTCTTTGATTTCAACTTCTATATAACTGAAAGTTATTTGTCCGATTTACAGTAGCTGGCGTTACCTCTTCTTAGACGCTGCAAAAGTACAAAAAGCTGCTGAAATAACAAAGAATTCGACGCTTTTTCTTTTCAAATTTATTCAACTTCCATAAGTGTGCCCTGAAGTGGCAGCAGTTGCAAGCATGCTGGGCGACTCCGGGGGCGATGCTGGCGTTTCCCTTCTATCCGCAGGTCGTTCCGACCTATAGTTCCTGGACAAGCTAAGCGAACAATTTCGAGTCCTGAGCGGTGACAATTTCAGCATCAGTGGGTTACATCCTTTCATAGGATGGGAAAAATGTTTTACTTTTGAACTGCAACACTGCAACACTGCAACGCTATTGTCTTCTTTTACTTTTGAACTGCAACACTGCAACGCTGCAACAGCGAGAGCAGAGTCATGCTTGCATGAACTCTGCCGAGCGCCAGTAGGGTCGACGATAGTCAACGCTGCAACAGCGAGAGCAGAGTCAGGCTTGCATGAACTCTGCCGAGCGCCAGCAGGGTCAATGATAGTCAACGCTGCAACGAGTCAACTTATTCAGAAAAAAAAAAAATCGCAGAAAAATGAAAAATTTCTTGCGAAGTATTCGTGAACCGCAATCAAAAGTTTTTACCTTTGCAGCGTCAAATTGAAATAGCGGACAGGCGGTCTTCAGGGCAAAAATTGCGAGAATTAGATCTAGAAATTGCGCGCAAAAACAGTAGCAATTGTTCCCCTAACAGTACCCTCAGGAAGCAGGACAAGGCGACAACGAGAGTGTTAACAAAATTATTTACATTTGAGCT
>JAEEQB010000043.1 GCA_016285075.1 Prevotella sp. | reverse complement strand
TTCATTTAAGCAAAAAGGATGAAGATTTCTCCTTCAAACTACTAAAAGATGACACACACTTGTGCTGTCATCTTTTTATTTTCTTCTGAATTCTATGGGCGAGACACCTTCGTTAGCATTGAAGAAACGGCTGATGATGTTGTCTGGCTCGGGTGATGCCAGCGGCGTAAATCCCTTGATGGTCGCCGTGCCACCAACAGTACAAAGGGCATCGTCATTCAGGACGACAAGAAGATAATCAAATAAAATTCTTGGAAAACATAGAAAAGGACAGTTGTATCTATAAATCAATAGATTGAAACTGTCCTTTTTGTTTAGCATCTTAATTTAGTTCATTGTAATTAATTATAATAGTTTAGGAAATATGACATGGCACATGATTACGAATACTGCAATTTCATGGCTATGTGATTCCCGCTATTAGGGCTCACTCGGAACTTGCTACCGTTAGACAATACTCATGCCGGGCGTACTACAGAAATGGGCTCGCGATTTCACATCGGGAGCCCAAAACAACACAAACACAAATTTGCGGTTATATATCTAAACCGCTATAAAGATAGAAAAAATTCTTTACTGGATACCATCCTCACGCAGTTTCTCCTGCCATTTCCAGGCAGAGCGTAATACATCTTCAGTGGGGGTGTCAGCCTTCCATCCAAGAACCTTGTTGGCCTTGTCCACATTTCCCCACACCTGTTCTATGTCACCTTCACGACGGGGTGCATAAACCCAGTTGACCTTCACACCTGTAGCCTTCTCGAATCCTTCCACTACCTCCAGTGTTGACAATCCTTTGCCCGTACCAATGTTAAACACCTCAACAGCGTCAGTATCTGGTTGATCAAGCACACGCTCCATAGCCTTCACATGAGCCTTTGCCAGGTCAACCACATAGATGTAATCGCGAATGCAGGTATGGTCGGGCGTATTGTAGTCGTTGCCGAAGATCTTAAGCTGCTGACGGATGCCCATTGCTGTCTGGGTGACAAAGGGTATGAGGTTCATGGGTACACCGTTAGGCAGTTCACCGATGAGAGCAGAGGGATGGGCACCTATAGGATTAAAGTAACGCAGGATAATACTCTTTACGGGTGCGCCACTGTGTATATAGTCCTGAATGATCTCCTCGTTGATCTGCTTCGTGTTGCCATAGGGTGACAAAGCTTTCTGTATGGGAGCATTCTCAGTAACAGGCAGGTTCTCCTGCGTGGGCTGTCCATAAACGGTGCAACTAGAAGAGAAGATGATTCCCTTCACATTGTACTTTGGCATGAGTTCCAATAGGTTGACCAGCGAGGTGATGTTGTTGCGATAGTATAGCAACGGCTTCTCCACACTCTCACCCACGGCCTTGGAGGCAGCAAAATGAATGATACCCTCAATTTTGGGATATTTCTTGAAAACATTTTCCAGTGCTTCAAAGTCGCAGCAATCCACTTTCTCGAAGAAAGGACGTACACCCGTAATCTTCTCAATACCATCGAGCACGCCGATGTTAGAATTGGAAAGATTGTCGATGATGACTACTTCGTAACCAGCTTCCTGGAGTTCTACGGTGGTATGGCTGCCTATAAAGCCTGTACCTCCTGTAACAAGAATTGTCTGTTTCATGATTTGGTAATTCTTTGTTGTTGATTATTTTGCAAAAGATGATGCAAAGGTAGCGAATTATTCTCAGATACAATGCTTTTTTACGTTAATGTTCCCAAAAAACTGGTTACTTATTACTTTTTTCCCTCTTTTATTTGTAATTTTGCATTCATTATGGGAAAGATTATCGTAGCAGGCTTAGGGCCCGGTAGCCAGGAAGACATGACCCCTGCTGTCCTGGAGGCCGTAAGAAGTGCCGATGCAATTGTCGGTTATAAATACTACTTTCAGTTCGTGCAACCTGTCATGAAGGCTGGCTGCATGTGTATTGACACTGGCATGAAAAAGGAACGCGAACGTGCTGAGCAGGCTTTTCTCCTTGCCGAAGAGAATAAGACTGTGGTTGTGATTTCTTCGGGCGATGCCGGTATCTACGGCATGACGCCACTTATCTTTGAGATGAAACGTGAGCGTATGCAGGCAGGCCTCACAAGTGCTGCTGACATTGAGATTGTATCCTTGCCCGGCATCTCTGCTTTCCAGAAAGCAGCCTCACTGCTTGGTGCACCTATCGGACACGACCTTTGTGTCATTTCGCTTTCAGACCTGATGACTCCATGGGAGGCAATTGAACGGCGGATACGTGCTGCTGCCTCTGGCGATTTCGTGACTGCCGTGTACAATCCCAAGTCACACGGACGCTATTGGCAGCTCTATCGGCTACAGGAGCTGTTCCTTCAGGTACGAAGCAGCGACACTCCTGTTGGCTTTGTGCGTCAGGCTGGACGTGAAGAGCAGGAGGTGAAAATTACCACCCTCGGTGCATTCGACCCAGAGGACGTGGATATGTTCACTGTCATTCTGATTGGCAACTCGCAGTCGTATGTCACGGAAGGAAAGTTCATTACCCCTCGTGGTTATTATCGAGAACAAACAAGCGGAAGCGTGAAAATCGGGCAGAACATCATGATTGAGTCGTTCCGCACCATCATGGGCGAACTGAAAAAGAAAGACTGGCCTTTAGATCACAAATGGGCATTGCTTCACGCCATCCACACCTCTGCCGATTTCGATATGGAGAACATTCTCTATACTGACGAAGGTGCTGTAGAGAACCTATATAATAAGGTAGCAAACGGAGTGTTGAAAACCATTGTGACAGATGTTACGATGGTGACAAGCGGAATCCGCAAAGGGGCTCTGACTCGTTTGGGTATCGAGGCCAAGTGCTATCTTTTCGACCCCCGAGTGGCAGAAATGGCAGATGCAGAGGGGATTACCCGCACTCAGGCCGGCATCCGTCTCGCTGTAGAGGAACATCCTGATGCTCTCTTTGCCTTTGGCAATGCACCCACAGCCTTGATGGAACTTTGTCATCTGATTCGCAAGGGAAAAGCACGCCCTGCGGGCATCATTGCTGCTCCCGTAGGCTTTGTCCATGTTCGTGAATCAAAATACATGGTAAAGCCATTCAAGGACATCCCAAAAATCATTGTCGAGGGCAGAAAGGGAGGCTCTAATCTGGCTGCAACACTGTGTAATGCCATCCTTACCTTCGATGATGCTGCACAACTTAAACCTGGCAGAGATCTGTAGAAGGAGAAGGTGAAGAGTAAAATAAAGTAAGAATTGCTACAGTCATGAAGTTTATTGTCATAGGAATAACGGACCATCCTGAGCCATTCTTTCCTCCAGAGGTTATGGAGGTCATCAGGAACGGAAAAATCTTTTCTGGCGGCAAGCGCCATCATGAGATTGTTTCTCCGCTTTTGCCTGTTGATGCCCAATGGATAGACATAACCATTCCTCTTCATGATGTCTTCGAACAGTACAATTCTGTTACATATCACCTCTCACCCCTCACTCCTATAATCATATTCGCCAGTGGCGATCCGTTGTTCTTTGGCTTTGCGAATACAATCAAGAGGAAAATGCCCGATGCAGACATCGTGGTATTTCCTACTTTCAACTCCTTGCAGATCCTGGCCCATCGTCTTGTGATGCCATATCACGACATGCGCATCGTCTCACTCACTGGCCGCCCTTGGCAAGAATTCGACAGGGCAATTATCGAGAGATCGGAGAAGATTGGCGTCCTCACCGATAAAGAACATACTCCCGCTGCAATTGCCCGAAGAATGCTGGAATACGGATATGGCGAATATACCATGTATGTTGGCGAACATCTTGGAAATCCAAAACTGGAAAAAGTCAGCACAATCTCGCTCGAAGAGGCCGCAAATGGTGACTTCTCCATGCCTAACTGTGTGATTCTACACACGGAAAAAACGCATAATCCGTTGTTTGGGATTCCTGACCGTCAATTTTCCCTGCTCAACGGTCGCGAGAAAATGATTACCAAGATGCCTATCCGTCTTTTGACATTGCAAGCCCTTGATCTGCCCAAACGACATGTATTCTGGGATATCGGCTTCTGTACGGGCAGTGTCTCGATAGAGGCTCGCTTGCAATTCCCCCATTTGCAAATTGAAGCCTTCGAAATACGTCAAGAATGTGAAGCAATCATACAGGACAATGCACGTCGATTTGGTGCTCCGGGCATCAATATCCACATAGGCGATTTCCTTAAAATGGACATTTCTGCACTTCCCCGTCCTGATGCAGTCTTTATTGGAGGTCACGGTGGCCGCCTGAAAGAAATCATGGCCAAGATTCTGACTTCCTTAACCCCAGATGGTGTCATTGTCTTTAATAGTGTCACATCTCCTGTCGTTGCCCGAATGTCAGACCGTCCTTCCAGTCGCCAGCTATGGGATGATGCATGCGAAGAACTTCATCTGCATCAGTCCGAACCCATCAGAATCGTTCTTGACGACAATAATCCCATCGAGATTCTGCGAGCTTGATTTCATGAAAACAAGAACGAAAACCATCGTGTCTGCTTTGATATACTGAGAGACATATACTGAAACCTAACTATCTAAGGATTAATCCTGATAAAAACCAAACAAAATGAAGATAGCGATTATACTGATCAGCAAGGAGGGCGAGCGTATTGCACGTTGGTTCCTCAATGAGTTGTTCACCCCACAAAATGAATGCAAAATCATAAGACGTGAAAATGTCGGTATGTATTGGAACGACTTTGACGCCTTTGTGTTTATAGGAGCTATGGGTATCTGTGTGAGGACAATAGCACCGTATGTTAAAGACAAACATGAAGATCCTGCCGTGGTCTGTATAGACAGTATGGGACTGAATGTCGTCTCTGTGCTCAGTGGACATGTGGGCGGTGCTAATGACCTGACACGGGAAATAGCGGCAATAACAGGAGCCCGTGAGGTGATTACCACACAGAGCGACAATGCTGGCCTGTGGGCACTCGACACATTAAACAAACGATTTGGCTGGGCTATTGCCAGCGATGAAGAAGATATGGACCGTTGTATCTTCGCATTCGTCAACCGCGAGCCCACAGCATTACTGCTAGAGGCACGCGACGAGGGTACAGAATACCTGGAAGCAACCAAACCCGACCATGTCACCATCATCAGCGACATCAGTGAGGCAGATCTGAGGAAATACCGACTCTTAATCATCGTGTCACCCTACATTCGTAATGCGCCCTACGGTATGCTCGAACTTCATTTCGTCCCCATGGTGGGAACAATAGGATTCGGACTGGCTCATCATCCCAGTGACTATGAAAGTATCCATGACGAGATTAACCAGGCGTTTGCCAATCGTGGCATTCTTCCATGTGCACAGAAATACTGTACAATCGACGTCAAGAAGGACGAGGAGTTTGTGGGGATGCTGAAAGACGATTTCAACGTAGAGGTAGAGTTTTTCACTGCAGAGGAGCTTTCAAGTGTTGATGTACCCAATCCTAGCGAAACCGTTGAGAAACACGTAGGTACACCCAGCGTCTGTGAAGCTGCAGCCATTCTTGGCTCAAACAACGGCAAGCTCATCATTCCCAAGATAAAAGGCAAGAACTGGACTGCAGCCCTGGCCATCGACTATCAGCATCTGCGCAATGAGCAAGGCCACATAGAAATAGTAGGAGCCGGTCCTGGTGATCCTGACCTGGTAAGTGTACGCGGAAGGAAAATGCTGAAGAAGGCCGACCTTATACTTTATGCAGGATCACTCGTTCCTAAGGCTCTGACAGACTGCCACAAACCTGGTGCCGTAGTCCGTTCTTCTGCTGACATGAATCTTGAAGAACAATGCCTGCTGATGAAGGAGCATTACGACAAGGGGCATTTCATCGTACGCCTGCACACGGGCGACCCCTGCATCTTCGGAGCTATTCAAGAGCAGATGGCATTCTTTGACGCCAACAACATGGATTATCACATTACACCAGGCATCTCATCGTTCCTGGCAGCCGCAGCCGAGCTGAAGAGCCAGTTCACCATCCCAGAACGTTGTCAGACCATCATTCTCACACGTGGTGAAGGACGTACTCCCATGCCGGAAAAAGAGCAGCTTCATCTGCTGGCTCGCAGTCAGAGTACGATGTGCATCTTCCTGAGTGCAGCCATCGTAGATGATGTGCAGAGTGAACTTCTGAAGGAATACCCGGAAGACACACCCGTAGCCGCCTGCTACCACCTCACTTGGCCCGACCAGAGAATCTACCGTGGCATACTGAGAGACCTTGCCAGAATTGTTCATGACAATCACCTCACCCTTACCACGATGATTGTTGTAGGAGAAGCCATAGACAACCGTAATGGTCTCTCAGAACTCTATAGCAAAAGCTTCACCCACCTATACAGAAAAGGAAGTTAGATACTGACTCAGGGATGTTTCTCTTGCTTGGATCGTCACGCACGATTGCATGGATTTCTGTGTTAGGCTGCTTGAAAAGACAAGCCTTATCGGTAAATTATCGCTATAATTCCTTAAATAATCATAATTATGCGTTTAAGAATAAGACATTATTCTTTACATATTAATATAAAATAGTAACTTTGCAAAGATTAAAAAAGAAGTAACCAGATTATCAAAAGAAAAAAACCGTAGATATGAAACAGAAAGTATTTGTAATGATTGTTGCAATCGGAGCATCAACCTTGTTCGGATGTTCCAAGTACGGAGATGAGTTCGACGAATACATGTTGGAACAAGAGACTCAGGGCACGATTGAAAACGCAACAAAGATTTTCGGGAATATTGATCCCAATCAGGATTGGAACAGTATCAACAGCGGTTCCATCACCATCACAGCCAATGCCAGTCTGGATGACATCGTGAAGGTACAGGTATTGACAGAGTCTCCGTTCTTCAATAGTAATTCTAAGGTGTTGAGCGAGGCTGAGGCAAGTAATGGAGACGTTGTAACACTTAAGTACGACGCACCCAACTGCTACTCTCAGTTAGTGGCTGCGTGCGTAAACAGGAAGGGCGTCTACCACATTCAAGTGTTTGACGTGAACGATACACAGGTGAAGTTCTCAACCGCCAATGCTGCAAGAATGACGAGAGCATCGGGCAGCGAAGCACCTACGTTCACCTCCATTGTCTTAAATGCTCCGCGGAAGTCGTTCAATGCGTTACGCGCTGAGCAGGGAGCGTCTTGTACCATCAGCGGCAATACCTACACCGAATGGGCCAATTCAGGATGGGAGAACGAGCTGATGTGGGAACCCGCTGACGGCCAGACTTTTGACAACGGCTGGAAGATGGACACCGAAAAGAACAAAGGCCACATCTACAGGGACATCAACGGTTTTGCCGATGGTGAGGAGGCTAATGTCAAGGCCATCTTGAACGAATTCCTTGTGAAGACAAGCAACGACAAGTATTCTGTTTCCGGCAAGAAGAACAACATCCGACTGATTCGTAACAGCCAGTTCTTCAAGCTGAACAACAACTATTTAGTGACAGATGGTAAGAATCCCCTCACCCTCATCCCCATCCAGGCATGGACGACCGATTTCAAGAAGAACTATATCTACTATTATTACTATAAGGATAGTGACATTCCTGCAGGAATGGACGAAGTGGCTTATATCAAGAGCCTGCCTAAGTACAAAGCCATTCAAGTAGAGCGTGTGACATCGTCCGACAATTCCAAGAATGGCGTACTGTTCAGAAACAAGGAATTTCTTCTCCCTTATTACAAGGAGAGTCCGGTAAAAGGCAAAGTTGAGGCCAGTGCCATCTTCCCTGCCGGCTATAAGGTTGGCTTCCTGAACATGAAGCGTTTTAGTGACGATTACAAAGCTAACAATAATGGCTGTACATACGGCGACGGGCGCCTGAATTTCGCTGTGAACCACATCAAGGGTCACTTTAACTCGGCTATTGACAAGACGCTTGGAGGTAGTACCCTGGAAGGTATGCAATTTGATGACCCGCGCATTGCGATCTTCACTGCCAACGACAAGACCTATATGTGCTTCGAGGATGGATCAGACTGCAACTTCTGCGACATGGTCATTGAGATAGGCGGCGGTATTGCCGAAAAGTTAGAAGAGACTCCCGAACCCGAAGCCGAGGCCTACACCATGTGCTTCGAAGACCGTCCTCAGACAGCCGACTACGACCTGAACGATGTGGTATTGCGTTGTATCCGTCATAGTCCTACTGAACTGCAGCTGACGCTGGTTGCTACCGGTGCCGATGATGACGTCTATATCCGCGGTGCTAAAGGCTGGCAGTATAACGATCAGGAGGTACACGCCATCTTCCATGCTACAGAGCCAGGCAAGAGCGGCCACCGCTTTGTCAACACAGAAAAAGGCCAGAAAGTTGACGTGATGTCTGGATTCGTCACCGTTCAAGAAGGATTGACGATTCCCGAGTATTTGAAAGATGTATACATTGAGAACAAAACAACTGGAAGGACTGTAAAACTGTCACAAAAGGGAGAATATCCGTTTGCCATTATTGTTCCTCAGGAATTCGACTATCCTATGGAGCATACCACCATTACGCGTGTCTACAAGGAATTCCTCACCTGGGCACAAAATGTCAACGAATCTAAGGACTGGTACATCTATGCAGAAGCCAACCAATTCTTCCCCAGCCTATTTAAGAATTGGAATAATTAGCCGACATTTTACATCTATCATACAGAGATTACCATCCGAAACGATGGTAATCTCTTTTTTTTGATAAAAAAGGCAAAAAAATACACGTTTCTCATATATCTTTAGTACCTTTGCACAAATTATTTTTCACACTAATTTCAAACGACATGAAGATTTCACACATTGAGCACCTGGGCATTGCCGTCCAGAGCATCGAAGAGAGCCTGCCGTACTTCACTGACGTGTTAGGCCTGGAGTGTTATGCAACAGAAGTAGTTGAAGACCAGAAAGTGAAAACAGCTTTCCTTCGCTGTGGCGAGGTCAAACTGGAACTGCTGGAACCTACATCACCTGAGAGCACTATTCAGAAATGGTTAGACAAAGGCAACAAAGGCGTACACCACGTGGCTTTCTGCGTGGAGGACGGTGTGGCCAATGCTCTGGCAGAAGTATCTGAGAAGGGTGTCCGTCTCATCGATCAGGCTCCCCGCAAGGGTGCTGAAGGACTGAATATTGCCTTCCTCCACCCAAAGTCCACTTGCGGCATTCTCACAGAGCTTTGTGAGCACCCAGAGTAAAGTTTAAAAGGTTAAACAAAAAAAGGTAAAATAGAAATAAGAAAACAATGAGTAAGCAAACAGAGAAAATCAAACAGCTTATTGAGAAGCGTGAACAGGCCCGTCTCGGTGGTGGTGAGAAAGCCATTCAGAAACAGCATGACCGTGGTAAGTACACAGCCCGCGAGCGCATAGAAATGCTGCTCGACGAAGGTTCTTTTGAAGAATATGATATGTTCAAAGAGCACCGTTGCCACAACTTCGGCATGGAGAAGAAACAATTCCCTGGTGATGGTGTGGTAGCAGGTTCTGGCACCATTGACGGCAGATTGGTTTTCATCTTTGCCCAGGACTTTACCGTTCATGCAGGCTCTCTCTCTGAGACCATGAGCCAGAAGATATGCAAGGTGATGGACATGGCCATGAAGATGGGCGCTCCGGTTATCGGTATCAACGACTCAGGTGGTGCCCGTATCCAGGAGGGCATCAATGCACTCGCAGGATATGCAGAAATCTTCGAGCGCAACATCCTTGCCTCTGGTGTCATTCCTCAGATTAGCGGCATCTTCGGTCCCTGTGCCGGTGGTGCAGTGTATTCACCTGCACTGACCGACTTCACACTGATGATGGAGAATACCAGCTATATGTTCCTGACGGGTCCGAAGGTGGTGAAGACCGTTACCGGTGAGGACATCGATCAAGAGCATCTGGGTGGTGCCTCTGTGCACAGCACGAAGTCTGGTGTTACGCACTTCACAGCTAAGACTGAAGAGGAAGGTCTGCAGATGATCAAGACCCTGCTCAGCTATATTCCCTCGAACAACATGGAGGTGGCTCCCCGTCGTAAGTGCGATGACCCCATCAACCGCCTGGAGGACAGTCTGAACGAGATTATCCCTGAGAATCCCAATGAGGCTTATGACATGTACAGAGTCATAGGTTCTGTGGTTGACAACGGAGAATTCTTCGAGGTACAGCCCAAGTTCGCCAAGAACATTATCGTGGGCTTTGCACGTTTCAACGGTCAGAGCGTTGGTATCGTTGCCAACCAGCCTACCTGCTATGCAGGTGTGCTCGATGTGAACGCTTCACGCAAGGGTGCCCGCTTCGTACGTTTCTGCGATGCCTTCAACATTCCTATCGTGAGCTTCGTCGACGTGCCCGGATTCCTGCCCGGCACTGGTCAGGAGTACAATGCTGTCATCCTGCACGGAGCACAGCTGCTCTATGCCTATGGTGAGGCCACTGTTCCCAAGATTACCGTTACTCTTCGTAAGAGCTATGGCGGTAGCCACATCGTGATGGGTTCCAAGCAGCTCCATACCGACCTGAACTATGCCTGGCCTTCTGCCGAGATTGCTGTGATGGGTGCCAGCGGTGCAGCCGCAGTGCTCTATGCTAAGGAAGCCAAGGCCAAGAAGGAGGCTGGCGAGGATGTCAAGGCCTTCATCGCTGAGAAAGAGGACGAATACAACGAACTCTTCGCCAATCCCTATCAGGCAGCAAAGTATGGTTATATTGACGATGTGATCGAGCCGCGTAATACCCGCTTCCGCATCTGCCGTGGACTGGCTCAGCTGGCCACCAAGCGTGATGCTCTGCCTGCTAAGAAACATGGTAATATACCTATGTAATTGAGCATTGACGATTGACAATTGACAAATATGAAACAAAACGAAGTATATGCTGCTATTGCATTGGCTCTTCATGAGCACTTAGGCAACAATATGCACGATGTGGAGACCGGAAAGATAACCATTGCCGAGCATACCACCATGTGGAACCTTGCCTCTCTTTCAATGACAGCTCACCCCTAAACACTAAGATTATGAACCAGTATAAGTATACCATCAATGGAAATCAATATGAGGTCGTGATCAGCGACATCACAGACAACATTGCCACCCTTACCGTCAATGGCGAGGAGTACAAGGTAGAAATGGAGAAGCAGGCTGAGCCAGAGAAGAAAAAGCCCATTGTCCGCGCTGCTTCAGAAAGCGCCAGCGATGCTCCTGCTGCCGACAAGGCTTCTGTGAATAAGGCCAATGCAGTCAAGGCTCCGCTGCCTGGTGTGATTACCGATATCCTCGTCAATGTTGGTGACGAGGTGCAGGCAGGACAGAACGTGATTGTTCTTGAAGCCATGAAGATGGCAAACAATCTGCAGGCCGAGAAGTCGGGCAAGGTAACTGCTGTGTGCGTAAAAATTGGTGAAAGCGTCATGGAAGACGATGCTCTTGTTGTGATTGAGTAATTCCACACATGATCTCTTCATATAGAACTGGCTGCATGATGATGCAGCCAGTTTTTTTGCCTCAAAACTTCGACCAAAGGTAATTCTGAGCATCGTACTAAGGTACTCTCGCTCGAAAATACTCAAAAACATTTGGTATTTTGCTCACTTATTCGTACCTTTGCCGAAAAAATAAGCAACACACATGTCGAACGAGAAAATCAGGATTAAAGATTTAGCCGAAAGAGCTGGTGTCAGCGTAGGAACGGTAGACCGCGTGCTTCATGGCCGGCCAAATGTTTCAAAGTCTGCCTTGGACAAAGTAAACAAAGCTCTGGAGGAAATGGACTATAAGCCTAATATGTATGCAGCGGCACTTGCATATAATAAGACATATACTTTTTATTGCGTATTGCCGAAACATGAGAGCGAAGCTTATTGGGACGAGATAGAAGAAGGTGCTCAGGCATGCACAGATTTCCGTCGTGACTTTGGAATCACACTGAAGTTCATCTATTACGAACGCTTCAATAGCGCTGCCTTCACCCGTATGGTCCGTGAATTTTTCACTGCCAAGATCGACGGTGTGATTATCGTTCCCTCGACGCTGGAACTGACAGCACGTTTCACCGAGAAGCTCTCCAGCCGAGGCATTCCTTATGTCTTACTTGACTCCTACATGCCCGATTTGAAAC
Source organism: Prevotella sp. (assembly GCA_016285075.1). Lineage (GTDB taxonomy): Bacteria > Bacteroidota > Bacteroidia > Bacteroidales > Bacteroidaceae > Prevotella. The sequence continues at coordinate 30,639 of JAEEQB010000043.1, read as the reverse complement.
CCCTGGCTTTCTTCGGACAGGACTCCTTTGCCAGTGGTTATTTTGCAGCACGCATGCTGATGCTCATTGCTTCGAAAGAGAAGGAAATCGCCTTGTTCAAACAGACACGCGACGGAAAGGTAGGCTCTAAGCAGCAGGCCAACCGCGAAACAGGTTTCCGCCATTATATGGTTGACCATTTTCCGGAAATAAAAATCACGGAAGTGGACTTGCCACTGGATGAAGAGAGGAAGGAATACGGTGTCATCCTCGAGAAATTCTTCACATCCCACCCGCAGGTTCATCATTGCATCACCTTCAACTCCAAGGCGCATCTTGTCGGTGAGTTCTTGCAGAAGACCAACAGACGCAATGTTCAGATCATGGGATACGACATGGTTCCCAAGAACGAGGAATGTATACGTCAGGGCAGCATTTCGTTCCTCATTGCCCAGCACGCCTACCAGCAAGGTTATGCTTCTGTCGATGCACTCTTCAATGCCATCGTCATGAAGCGTGAGGTGACCCCCGTCAACTATATGCCAATAGAGATCCTTACCAAGGAAAATGTGGATTTCTACCGAAGAACAGCTATCTGACTACAAAAAATACTAAAATGAATCTATCAACAATGGAACAAGCAACTTATTTGAAAATTAACCCTGCCGACTCTGTAGTAGTATGCCTGCAGGCGAAGAAAAAAGGAGAGAGAATAGATGTAGATGGACAGACGATATGCATCAATCAGGACACGCCTGCCGGACACAAGGTATTAATTAAAGATGTACGTGAAGGCGAGGACATTATTAAATATGGTTATCCTATCGGACACGCACGCCAAGACCTGAAAGCAGGCGACTGGGTAAACGAGAACAACCTGAAGACCAACCTCTCAGGTACATTGGAATACACCTACCAGCCTGTCAACGAACCTCTCACCATCAAGAAGGAAAACCGCACCTTCCGTGGCTATGTCCGCAAAAACGGTGATGTGGGCGTAAGAAACGAGGTTTGGGTTGTTCCCACCGTCGGTTGTGTGAACGGCATAGCTGAGCGCTTGGTCAGGCAGCTCCAACGTGAGACCCACTGCGATGGTGTCGACAACATATATGCCTGGCATCACAATTACGGCTGCTCACAGCTCTCTGAAGACCACGAGAACACCCGTAAAGTGCTGCGTGACATCTGCTTGCATCCCAATGCAGGCGCTGTACTGGTGCTGAGCCTTGGCTGTGAGAACAACCAGCCTGATGACTTCATGCAGATGCTTGGCGACTACGACAAGGACCGTATTCGTCTGCTTGTCACCCAGAAGGTCGAAGGCGATGAAGTGGAGGAAGGCATGAAAATCCTGCGTGAGCTTTATGCCATTGCCTGTCAGGACAAGCGCGAGGATGTGTCTGTCTCCAAGCTCCGCGTTGGTTTGAAGTGCGGTGGAAGTGACGGATTCAGCGGAATCACAGCCAATCCCTTGGTAGGAGAATTCTCCGACTGGCTGGTGGCACAGGGAGGTACAAGCGTACTCACAGAAGTGCCCGAGATGTTCGGCGCAGAGACTATCCTGATGAACCGCTGTGAGACGCCCGAGCTGTTCGACCAGACAGTGTCGCTGATCAACAACTTCAAGAACTATTTCCTCTCCCATGGAGAACCCGTTGGCGAGAATCCCTCTCCAGGCAACAAGGCCGGAGGCATCTCTACCTTAGAGGACAAGGCACTGGGATGCACGCAGAAATGCGGACGAGCCCCCGTTTCGGGTGTGATGGAATACGGCGACCGTATTCAGCATCACGGTCTGAACCTGCTTTCTGCTCCAGGCAATGATCTTGTGGCTTCTACTGCCCTGGCTGCATGCGGCTGCCATATCGTGCTCTTCACCACAGGCCGAGGCACACCCTTCGGAACTTTCGTGCCAACGATGAAGATTGCCACCAATCCTACACTTGCCAAGAACAAGCCACAGTGGGTTGACTTCTCTGCTGGCCAGCTTGTCCAAGGCCGCACCATGAAGGAACTTGTCCCTGAATTCATTGACAAGGTACTGACAGTTGCCTCAGGCGAACGCGCCCGCAACGAAGAGAATGACTACCGTGAAATTTCCATCTTCAAAAACGGTGTCACTTTGTAAGGCTTAGCCTGTAACGTTTCCACGACATATGAGTGTGTACCTATAGTAAACGATGAAAAAAGGATTATTGGCACTGTCGCCCTTGGCAGTATTCATCCTGCTTTATCTTGTCACCAGTATTGTTGCTGGTGACTTTTACAAGGTACCCATCACCGTAGCTTTCATGGTGGCCTCCATCTATGCCGTGATGATAAGCAGCGGAATGCCGTTGAGGAAACGCATCGATGCCTATAGCCGTGGAGCATCCACCGACCAGATGGTACTGATGATCTGGATCTTCGTGCTGGCAGGGGCCTTCGCCCACTCAGCAAAGGTCATGGGAGCCATCGATGCAACGGTCAACCTGACACTCTCCCTGCTCCCGCCGCAGATGCTTCTGGCCGGTCTGTTTCTGGCTGCATGCTTCATCTCGCTCAGCATCGGTACGTCTGTAGGCACCATTGTAGCGCTGACTCCCATTGCTGCGGGAATAGCAGAGCAGACAGACACTTCCATTCCTCTGATGACAGCAGTCGTAGTGGGCGGTTCCTTCTTTGGCGACAATCTGTCGTTCATCTCCGACACAACCATCGTTGCCACCTCTACCCAAGGTTGCCGGCTGAGCGACAAGTTCCGTGTCAACTCGTTCATAGTTCTACCTGCTGCCATCGTCATCCTGGCAGTCTATCTGTTCATGGGGTCAGATGTCCAATCACCTCATACCGTTCCCGAAGTTGAGTTCGTCAAGGTGATTCCATATCTGATAGTGCTCGTCTGTGCCGTCTTTGGCATGAACGTCATGGCTGTTCTTACCTTAGGCATCATCTTCACTGGTGTTATCGGTCTGTATCTGGGTGCATTCGATATCTATGGATGGCTACAAGCCATGGGCGATGGCATCACGGGTATGGGAGAGCTCATCATCATCACGATGATGGCAGGCGGACTTCTGGAAATCATTAAACTGAAAGGAGGCATCGACTTCATCATCCGTCTGCTCACAGCCCGTGTCCACTCCAAGCGCGGTGCCGAGCTTTCCATTGCGGCATTGGTGTCGCTGGTTAACGTGTGTACAGCCAACAACACCGTGGCCATCATCACCGTTGGCGGAATAGCCAAGCAAATAGGTGACCGTTTCGGGTTGGACAACCGCAAGTGTGCTTCTATCCTCGATACCTTCTCATGCTTCGTCCAGGGACTCATTCCCTATGGCGCACAGATGCTTATGGCTGCCGGACTGGCTTCCCTCAATCCTGTCAGCATACTCCCTTATCTCTATTATCCCATGGCCATCGGCCTGGTTGCCCTGCTCGCCATCCTATTCAGATATCCACGGAAATATTCTTAAGTGATGGAGAAAATGCACGTCATACACAGGAACCTGTTCCGGCTGCTTCGAGCCGGAGCCTTTGGCGAGGAGGTCAGGATAGAACCCCTTTCTGCATGGAAGTGGAAACGGCTTTACGAACTGACCCTGCTGCACGACATTTCAGCGCTGGTATATGATGGCGTGATGCAATGCAGCTATCAGTTCTTTGCCCAGCTGCCAGAGGACCTGTTCCAGCAATGGGGCAAGACAGTACGCGAGACCGAAGAAAAGAATCGTGAAATCAACGGCCGTCTGTCAGAGATCATCCACCTGTTCGACGAAATGAAGACACGTCCCATCTTGCTGAAAGGCCAGTCGGTGGCTCAGCTTTACGACAACCACCTGCACCGCACCCCAGGCGACATTGACCTGTTTTTTCCCTATGAAGTGCAGGCCCGGAAGGCCGACGAATGGGCGACAACAAATGCCTCTGCCTCGGAAGAATCTGAAAAGCACGTCCTGCAATACGTGTGGAAGAACATCCAGGTGGAACATCATCACCGGGCTGCCACGCTAACCAACGCCCTGCTGAACAGAACCTTACAGAACATCATCAGCGATGAAATCAGCTCCAACGATGCTCAGTATGTCTTTGTCAACGCCACCAGGACAGAGGTGCTCACCCCTACCCTTTCGTTGCTGCTCATGCTCATTCGCAATACCACCTATATCATGAACGAAGGCGTTTCACTGAAGCAGATTACCGACCTGGGCATCTTCCTCCGCAAGGCGGGTCATCGCGTCGACTTCGTGAAACTCGACTCATGGATGCAGCGGCTGGGGCTGTTACGCTTTGCCCAGCTGCAGGGTGCCATACTCACCGAATTGCTGAACTTCGAAATCGACGAACTGCCTTTCATGGATGCCGATTCCGACCGCGATATCAGCCAGGTCATGCAGGAACTGTTCCTACTCCGTCGGCAGCACGCCTCCGACTACCAGTTCCAACAAGGCCGGGGAGTCTTCGTCCATGCATCCAATACTTCGGCCATGTTGTGGCATGTGCGTCACTCCGCACGCTATTTCCGTTATTATCCTGCAGAGACCTTTACCAATTTCTTTGCCAACTTCGCCCATTCTCTGGAATATATAGAAGAATGAACCATTCACCCATCATCGAATGCGTACCGAACTTCAGCGAGGGACGCCGGCCAGAGGTTATCAACCAGATAGCAGCTGCTGTACGCAGTGTGCAGGGAGCCACCGTGCTCCATATCGACCAAGGCTATGCTGCCAACCGTACCGTCATTACCTTTGCCGGACAGCCCGATGCCATCTGTGAAGCAGCCTTTCAGGCTGCCAAGGCTGCTGCAGAACTGATAGACATGCGCCAACACCATGGCGAGCATCCCCGCATCGGAGCCATCGACGTACTGCCGCTGGTACCAGTCAGTGGAATCAGCCTGGATGCGTGTGCCTTGCTAGCCAGACAGTTAGCTTTTCGCATGGCCGACGAGCTGGGCATTCCCTGCTATCTGTACGAGGCTGCAGCACTGAAGCCCGCTCACAGGAACCTGGCTGACTGCAGAAAAGGTGAATACGAGGCCATTGCACGTAAACTGGCAGACCCTGGTCTTGCACCCGATGTCATGCCTCATCCCTCATTCCTCATGCCACAACCCACATACCTCCGCACGGGCTGCTCCGTGGTGGGAGCACGTGATTTCCTGCTGGCTGTCAACTTCAACCTTAACACACGTTCTTCTGATGAAGCCACGGCCATAGCCAGGAAAGTACGTCAGAGCGGCTACAAAGGGCAGCCGGGCACGCTACATGCGGCCAAGGCCATTGGCTGGTATATAGAGGAATACGGGTGTGCGCAAGTATCCATGAACCTTTGCAACCTCCATGAGACATCACTCCATACAGCCTACCTCGAAGTGAGCCGTCAGGCAGAGGCACGTGGTGTCAAGGTGACAGGTACGGAGATCATAGGCCTCGTACCGATGGAAACCATCCTCGCCGCAGGTCGCCATTTCTGTGGAAAGTCTGAGGCCGACGAAGACCTGCTCATCAGCACCGCCATCAGACAACTAGGCTTAGACAGCCTTCGTCCCTTCTTGCCTGAAGAGAAAATCCTTGAAAAAGTTCTACAAAAGACCAAACAGAATGAATAGCAATAGATTACTTATCATGCAGCCGATACTAGACTGGAATCCAGTGAGTCTGTGCCGAAAAACCCTTCTACTGCTTTTGCTCCTGCCATTTTCCCTTCCATCGCTTTACCTTTCCGCTCAGACGTTCCGTATCGACACTATCAGCGATGCACTTTTCCAGCGCATCTGGGAAAAATCCTACAAACGTGACTGTACTGTTCCCCGTTCCGAACTGCGCTACCTGCAAGTGGCTCACTACAACGGAGAAGGCAAGGCCGTTCAGGGAGAGATTGTTTGTAACAAAGCGATTGCCAACGACTTGATACAGATCTTTAAAGAATTATATCAGAACAAGTACCCCATTGAACGCATGCAGCTCATCGATGACTATGATGCAGATGACGAACGTTCCATGGAGGCCAACAACACCAGCTGTTTCAACTTCCGTTTTATCGCAGGCAGCACCAAGCTCTCCAACCATTCGCGAGGCATGGCCATCGACATCAATCCCCTCTACAATCCCTTTGTGCTTCGCCGTTCTGACGGTTCCCTTTTTGTGCAACCGGAAAAAGGACGCAAGTATGCCAACCGAAAGAAGAAAATACCTTATAAAATTGACGAGAAGGACCTCTGCTACCGGCTGTTCATCCAGCACGGCTTCACCTGGGGCGGCTCTTGGACCACGCGTAAGGACTATCAGCATTTCGAGAAATAAGCAAAGTTCAAAAAAAGGCAAGAGCCAGTTGCCCCCGTAAATGAGATACATCAACTTTTGTGCGGTTATCCGCACAAAACCTGCTGCCGATGAATAGAAATTATGCAGGAATGCTTACTTTTGCATAGTCAATTACGTAAAAAGATTGTAGAAGGATAACATTTGAACAGGAACATTACCGAGAAGGTGCTTGCACCGATCAACGAGAAACTGTCGCCGGAGAAGAGGCTGGAGTGCTGTCTGGCGCTGTCCGACCTGATGACGAAGATGGTTACCTATGTCATCTGTCACACCATCGTCGACAACGAGGAACTGATGAAGGACGAGCGTGTCGCCGTGGCCAATGCCTTTCTTCAGCGGGTCACCTCCACCCATCTCTCCAACCACAAGTTGACGAAGGAAGGCATTGTCATGACATATCAGGGGCAGACCTTCCAGTTGCACGATGAATACAAGACTATGACCCTTACCCGCTCAGTCTATGAGCATCTGGTCATGTACTATTTTGTCTATGTCCATCCCAAGACCGAAGAAGAGCGCTGGGTGGTTTGGAACTACTGGCGCATCAACAGCAAGAAGAACCTGCTGAACTACAATTCAGAAGGAAATGCGGTCATCGCCCAAGGCGAGAACGGCATCTGTGAAGAAATAGAGACGCTAAGGAAGGACATCTTCGAGACACGTGCAGGAATGGAGTGCTATCATAAACTCGACGAATGGACAGCCATAGGCAAGCCCACACAAAATGGATGCATCGAGTTCTTCAGAAGGCAGGGGCATCTGGACGTTCGCCGGGTGTCATATAACCAGGCATGGAAATACCTGTTCGGTAAGGACCACGATGACATGGCACAGCTATACCGTCATCTGAGCATTCATTGCCATCCCGTCTACGACGGACTGATGCAGTATAAAGAACAGGCCCAGAACGACGAGGGCAACGATGGGGTGCCGCTCTACCTCTCCTGCTGCTTCTTGGCCTACCTGTGCAGCCTCTATCTGCAGCTCATCCCAAATGGCCATCAGATATTCGACGCAGACTTCAGCCAGAATGAGAGGATGATATTCAAGGCATTGTCACAAGTGACCGTCAGGTCATAACTCGACAGCCTGCACCCCTGCCCTACAACCACCGCCACATCATCTGACAACCAACTTCTTGTGTCCTTTGATACAGATGCCTTTCTGTGACCTTTCAGCGACCTGACGTCCCTGAAGATCATACAGCTGCTCTTTATCGCACGCAGCCTTCATAGACCGGACATCAGTATAGTTGTCCCATCCAGCGGCAACGTCATCAAGGGTGATGACACGGTTGTCGTTCATGCATTTCCTCCATTCCTCCTGGCTGGTCTTGTCCACGAACCTGCCATTCCACGTCTGATACCATGGCATCCACCATGACCAGACAGCATCCTCGTCGAACTCGTTGTCGATGTCGGGAATAGGTCCGTTCTCAGACAAGGCAATCAGCTTCTTCCCCTCAGTCATGACCTTGAGTCTGTCGAACGAAGTGTAATTGCTGGAATAGTCGAAGTCATTGTTGTAGATGTCTATCGAAACGACATCGAAATATTCCGTGCCGGGAGTCCACTCTCTGTCGGTGTCCTTACAGGGGTTCCAAACCCATATAAGGTTATGTACTCCCTTCACCATCACCATCTCATCGCTGATGAGCCGATACAGTCTGACAAAGCTCCGTGCACCGTCGGCACCCCACCAGAACCATCCACCGCTAGCCTCATGGAGCGGACGGAAGATGCAGGCAATGCCAGCATCCTGCAACTTCAGGAACAAGTCGGCAATGGTGTCGATGTCCCTGATGAACTGTTGGTAGAGCGGCGAAGCAGTATTCCACGTCCCGTCGGGGTTCATCGCATCCGAAATCTTCACCGTGGTCTTTCCGTCCTTTCCGTCCTTGTCATAATAGAATTCATTCGTCCGACGGCTGGGGTCACGCCAATGCCAGGTAATGGCAGGGATCCCGCCCTTGCGATAGGTGTTTCTCACCAGTTCCAGTGTCTTTTCGTTGTATTCCTTATTCCACGATTGATCCTCGTCCTTCCCGGTAACATTCATCAAGTCGAAGCCTACGAGCGCCGGATATTTCCCCGAGGCAGCATAGACAGCCTTCATGTCGGCGTGACTGGTGACATCGCCATTGGCAGTGGCCATGTCGCCCGTCATCATGCCAGCGATAGTCCTTTTACCGAAGTTCCTGTATAGGAAATCATACATCTTCGAGGCTGACAGGCTGCATAAGACATCAACCGGTGTTCTTGAGATATTGAACTCCACGGCTCCTGGATATCCGTTTTCTATGCGGATGTAGTCAATGCGGAACCAGGTCCAGTTAGGAGTGATCTCAATCACATTTTCGCCTGCATGCATTATGAACGTACCGGCTTCAGCCTCTTCCGCCACTTTGTCGCCGGTCTGCAGCGTGCTGGTGTTGCCGTTCACTCTCACATTCACCACTTTGCTCCCGTAGAGAGCATCGTAACCCACATAGACTGTCTGCTTACCTCCCGAAGAGGAATGATAACGGAAAGTGATCTTCGCGTTGTTTTCCGTCAGCTGAAGTGCTTTCCCCCCAGAATACTTTGCATCCGTTATCAGGGTACAGTTCGCATACGTGGCATCTTCGGCCTCAAATTTCAGGTTTTGGGCATAGGACGTCACCATCCCGCAAAGCAGTACCATCGTCAGTAATCGTTTCTCCATAAACTTAGTTATTATCATTGATTGTTCGTTGTTATTGATCATTTAGGCCGATGGCCACTTTCATTCCATAAAACGTTGCAAAAGTAAGCAAAAAAAACATAACCCAAACTAAACTCCCTTGTTTTTTATTGAAATTAACTTATCATTTCGAAGCGCTGGCGCCGAAACTCCTCAACTCCTTGACTCTTTTACAAAAACAACAGTCTCCATACGAGCTTGTACGCTTATTGAATCTATGACATCTGCAATCTTGTGACATACAAGTCAGCGTTTATAGTAGAGCATAGCTGAATGGAAATCGGGATTCCTGACAGTCAGAAACAACCTGTTTTGCCTTGAGCTTTACTCTGCTAGTAAGTGAACGTCGCTCTGATAGTAAGTGAACAGCACTCTGATAGTAAGTGAACAACACTTTGATAGTAAGTGAACAGCACTTTGATAGTAAGTGAGCAGCACGATCCAATCTGACAGTCTTTCTTCCTGACAATGTTGACGATGTTCTTTGACCGTTTCTTCTGCAAAAAACTATTGCTCTAACCTAAAGGCTGTAGTGATGTTGTTAAAGTGGTTCTCCACGAGCCGTTCTCATGTTTGGGGAAACAATACCGTTCGGCTTGAGTAGGTTCAATAGCCTGGATTCTGCTGCAGATTGTGGTTCAGTGCCATCACATAGCCAGGAATAGGATAAAGACGGGTGTGTCCGTCACTCTCGTCGACTTTGTCATCGAAAGCATCGCCCTGAAAGAGGCTCTCGTACTGGTTGAATCGGATGAGGTCCTGACGCCGCCAGCCTGCCCCATCATCAGCGCAGGCAGTCCCGATAGATATAGCAGTAATATGTATTTCCTCATCTCGATAGATAATTATTGTGTGTTGTTTTCTTTTTTCTGGAATTGAGATGCAAAGATACGAATAAGGAAGCATAACACCAAACAAATAATGATTTTTTCCCGACAAAAAAACAGCCTCACCATCGGACAAGAGCAGTGAGGCTGTAATGAAAACTTGTGACACTTGGACTAACGTCCTTCACCAGTAGCGCCGGTGGGGTCGATGCCCGTACCCTGGGTAGTATCATCACCAGCATTGCCACCCCAGATAATGGAGGTATCGGCGACACTGTAGTCCTTGGCGAACGAACGGGCCACGTAGCAGGTGGTGGTGATGGCGTTCAGATACTGTCCCAGGCCATCGGCAAAGAAAACGGCATCGAGCACAGGTGTACTCTCGGAACTGCCGGATTTCAGCTGCTGACCGTCCTGGTCGAGCCAGGTGTAGGACATCTGTCCCTTAGCATTAAGCGTGTATTCACCCTCGGCCACGGCACCCTTCAGTGTGGGCTGGATGTTCAGTCCTGCCTTGGCGGGAAGGGGAATGTTGACACTCTTTGTCCATGTGGTCGATGACATCTGTTCGCTGGCCACCTGTCCGTTGTCGCCGACATAGCGCACGGTAACGGTGGCCACGTCCAACAACTGCTGCGACACAGTGGCCGTGTAGTCGGTTTTCACGCTGGTCAGCACCTTCTCGACAGGTGTTGGCGGTGTGGGAGTGGGGTCCGGTTTATCGTCATCATCACTTCCACCGCAAGCCGTCAGGCTGCCGAGGGCCAAGAGGCCCCCGAGCAGCATACTCATCATCTTCAGATTCTTCATCATAGCTATTTACAATTTGACAATTTACAACTTAATTGGGTATTGTATCATTTTGCAATAATCTTTTTACCATTGATCACGTTGATACCCTTCGTGGGTGCAGAGAGTTGGCGACCGTTCAGGTCGTAGACGCGCTCAGTGCCATCGTTGTCGATGGTGCGCAGTTGCTCGATACCTGTCGTTCCTTCGAGCTTCATGCCGATGGCGCGGACACCAGCACGGCGGTTCTCCAGCAGATAGGCCCGATATGGCGGGATGCTGGCAGCACGGTGCTCGTCGTTGTCGGACAGCACCGGATGCCATTTGCCATCGTTCTGCAATGTGTATGCACCCAGCTCTGATGCCTCGGCATTACCGATACGATAGAGTGTGCCGCGCATCGAGAAGCCCGGCGCGTCGTGCTGGCGGCCGTAGGTCGTACCGCCACTGGCCGGGATGTCTGAAGCACCCGTGTTCAGCGATGCTTCGCTTTGGTCTGCCCAGACGAGATAAGGCTGCAGGGCCTCCAGTCTGTCGAGTGTCTGGGTGAAGATCAGCTCGTTGTCGCTACGGCTCATTACCCGTTCCGATTTTCATCGGGCGGTGGACTGACCACATAAATCTGCAAGCAGAGGTCATGAAATCTGGCATGAAGATGTTCCCACACATGGTCGGCTATGAATGGCAGCGATGAATCTCTGGAAATTTTATCAAGTCAGTCTAATCGGCTTGCCGATGCCACTTTTTCAAAGTCCGGGGTAGCCTAATACCCCATCTCCACTTCGTTAGATTGGAGTGTGCCACCCCACGGCAAGCCAATTGTGGATGTTTGTTCCTGACAATTATGTGGAATGGTACTGCTCTGCAAAAGAGAAACACAGACTTACGGACTTGTTATGTCCTTTTTATTGTGTCTGACAATAAACTTCAGTGTGTAGCTTTTTATGGACTGTCCCTTATAGGTTATATGCTAACATTTGAATCTCAAAAAAGAGGGCATGCCCAGCTTTGACATACCCTCTTTTGGCGTTTTTAGTAGTGACAGTAATAATTCTATTTCACAAGCACTTTTCTTCGCGTTCCATCAGAGGATTGTCGAATGTAGATGCCTGATTTCCTTGTGCCATCAGGAATGCGTCGTCCGCTGAGGTCAAACACTGCATCAAGCAGTTTAACATTCTTCTGACCGTCGTTTCTCACATCTTCAATACCTGCGGGAACGATTTCTTCGGAGAGTTCTACGTAATCGGAAGCCAAACCGTCGAGGTCGGTGGTAAGTGCTGCGACTTGCTCTGCTGTGAGGGCATGATTGTAGATGCGGACATCGTCAATGTATGCTTTCAACAACGGGTCGGCAGGATACTGGCTGCGTCCGAGATAACAGAGTGAGGGCTTGATGTCGGAGGGGCGTACGGTGAAGTTGTCGGATGCTGCGACCTCCACGCCATCGACATACATCCGCACCGCCACCTTTCCATCTGCAACAGACTGGATGGTCACTGCCACGTGCTTCCATGCGATGTTCGTCAACTTACTGCCCGTTCCCAGTTTCTGTTCCGCACCACCGGCTGGCTTCATCACAAAGCTCATCTCCCTGCCGTTGTTGGGCGTGAGGAAGATATAGCTGTCTGTCCCGTTGCCGAAATCGAACAGGCGTGTCCAGTCGGCAGGTGCGCTCGACATGCGCACCCATAACGCGATGGTCATATCATCGCCCTGCGCCACGGAGTAGGGCAGTTGTACATAACCTTTTTGGTCTGTCAAGTTCAGTGCCGATGTGCCCGACTTTTTCAATTGTGCTGTTTTCGTGTAGCGCTCTGTTTCGAAGATTGACGCATCGAGATGGTTTGCGGTGCTGTCGGCAAGACTGCCATCGAACTGCAACTGGCATATCAGGCCTTCGGCTGGAAGCAGCGTCAAAGGTTCTGTCGGTTCTGAAGCAACAGAGCGGTTGCCTGCATAGTCAACGGCAATGACCTTGTAGGCATATTCATGGCCTTGGAGAGCGGTGTTGTCTGTGAAAGACATTAATGTGTCACCGCGCCCGATGGTGTTCCAAACGCCGTTGTCGCTTCGCAAGACGGTGTAGGTCGCCACATCCTCGTCGGCAGGTGCCGTCCATCTAAGACTGATGCTTGCAGGCCGTCGGGTAACGACAATCGACGTGGGAGCCGCTGGGGCATCTGTCTCACATTGTGCATCGATGGGCTGGAATCGCCAAAGGTAGCGTTTTAATACAACTTCCGCGGTCGTCGCCTTGGGCGGGTCAACCACTTGCAGCACCGTTCCTGAGTTGGTCGAAGGGCAATAAAGGTATTTGTTGCTGTAGCGGTTGACAATATAGTAGCATCCGTCCTTGGCATATTTCAGGTGCCATTGTTCAAGGTCGCCATGGTCGCCTTGCCAACCGATGATGGTGGCTCCTGAATTGAGATTCCAGTTCTTAAGGTTGAGATGATAGGCCGTATTGCCTGCATTGTCGATGGTGTGGAACGAGCAGTCTCCGTTGAGTTTCTGCGGTTTGACCACCCATTGTTGCGTTTTTCCTACGGTCCTTCGAGTGACGCATTGCACGTCGTTGGTGCCATTCATCGTAAGCAGTTTCTCTGACGCAAGGTTCATAATCTGGTAGGTGCCGTCGATGATGCCGGGGGAAACGTCCTCGCCTTTGGTGATGTTGACGAACAACTCGGCATTGATTTGCCCGTTCATGTAGCCATTGCCCCCGGGCAACTCATAGGTCCATGCACGAGTGGGGCCGTAGTCGTTGAAGAAGACGTCCTGTCCCACGCTGACAAAGGTGAACGTGGAGTTGTTCGCCTGTCGCTCCGAAGAGCCGAGAAAACCGTGAACCTCGCCGGTTTTCTCGTTCCGATAGACTGCACCAGATGTCCAGTGGGCACGATCTTCTCCATAACCTATGCGTACGCCTTCCTGACTGTCATGGCAGAACTCCCCACGAGCTTTTGAGTCGAAACCCCACCAGATTCCGGTCTGCATGCCATAGTTCACACCGACAATGGCCTCACCCACGTTGTGAAGTTCGTCATTTGCGGTCAGTTTGCCCTCGGCACGCACCTTGGTGAAGAAATTGGCGTAGTTGGCAAACGAACCTGCCAACTGGTGGGTGTTGCCTTCGTCGATGACATCGCGCAAGTCCTCGTACCAGTCCCATGCACGGTCGCAGTTGAGTGTGTTGCCACCGCAGAGACGTATGCCGTCGAAGAAGGGGTCGGCACGGATGAGACGGCATATGGCCACGAAATCTTCTTTCCACCAGTATTTGTTTTCATCTAAGTCTGGTTCATTATAGGGCGAGATGGAGATAATCTGCATGCCGTTGTCCTGACAGAATTTCACAGAGGCCTTGATGAGTTTGTACCACTCTTCCACTTTCCTCGTGTAGTTCTTGAACCCCGTGGAGCCATCTGACAGTTTGTCGAGTGCCGCAGCATTGTCACAGTTGATGTTGGCCTGCGTAATGCCCGTAAGCTTCAAGTGGTTGATACGGCTGCGAAGGAACTGTTTCTGGACGGGGGTCAGTTCATATGTCCCGTCATCATTGGTATAGACCAGATAGGTGGGTTGGAACGACAGTCTGCCTGTGCTGAAATTTTCCTTTCCGATATAGTTGATGCCGCGGCGCACATTGGCTTCGGAGTCCCAAGCCGTGTCCATTCCCCAATTCACGGGGAAGGACTGGCCGGCTGCAGTCAAATCGAAGGCAATGGTGCAATCAGCCACCTTCTCGGCCTTCATAAATTCTGTTGAACTCTGGGCCATGGCATCTATAACGGCTGTCGCGCACAGCGTCAAGATGAATAAGATACGCCGTCTGTTCATAATGTGATATACTTTTTATATTTTACAATTATTTATTCATCAGTACTTCATTTCACAAGCACTTTTTTGACGGAACCATCGGAATAGGTTATCACATTGATGCCTCGTTTCAGGGTGTTCTGTCTAGTTCCTGAGAGCGAATGGATTGCTACGGGTGTGGACGGCTGGCCGGAAGCGATGCTCTGAACATCGACAGCCCCTCCGTCGGGCGTGTCAGCATGCGAGCTGGACTCGCCATAATAGGTCAGTCTGAAGTTGTCGCATACGAACCAGCGTGCCTCCATTGTGCCAACGGACATGAAGCCCAGTGTGACTTCGCTCTTTGCGGGGATGGTGAAGAAGACGGAATAGTTCTTGTAGTCCTCGGTGCATCGGGCCTCGGTCACCGCCACGGGTACAGAACTTGCTTTGTCTGCGACCTTTGCATAGAGATAGGCACGGCCACTCTGACCATTAGACAACTGTCCGTCGAACGAGTTGGCGGCATCAGCAGAGAGTTTGTAGGTGCCGGCAGGGAGCATGACTGTCTGCCAAACATTGAACTGCAGGCTGGCTGCCGAGGCGTTCCAGAACTCAATGGAACGGCCGCCGTCGATTCCGCGGTCCAGTGCCGGTCCGTTGCCTCCATTCTTGGTGTATTGCCAGGCGACAAGCGCACCTTCCTCGATGTCGGCATTGTTGATGAGTAGAGTGTAGTCAACAGGGTTCTCGTCAGACGCTTCTTCAGAAGGAATCTTCAAGTTGCTAATGGCATTCTTGATGTCCTTGACTAACTGTTGCAGTTGTTCGGTAGTCATGTCGGGATACTCGCTGTCCACAAGTTCCGAAGCCGTATTGAACGCCTCTTCGGAAGCGACGTCGCAATATTCATCGAGGGCAAGCAGCAGTTGGTCGATCAGCGCCTCCACCTCGGCAAAGGCGGCGGCATTGGCTGGAGCTTCATCGTTGAGCAGTTTGTTCAGCACGATGATAGCGTTGTATTTGTCTTGTGTGCTTTCTGCATATTTCACGTCATTAATGGCCTCTTCCAGGGCTTCGGCCATGGGCGAAGAAATTCTGTTGCCGTTCTTCTGTAGGTAATCCTCTGCATTGGCTATGTATGTCTCAGAGATAGCATTGACCGCTTCTTCAGACATGCCCTCGTAGGTCATCTTGAAGCCACCCCACAGCACCCAGTGAACCGTTTCGCCGTTGGAGGTCAGACCAATCTTCATGTCTTGTCCTTCTTCGACGATGCCATAGACCTTCTGACTGTAGCGTCCGGCCTTGAAAGCGATGGCAGCACCCAGCATACCGTTGGGCACATAGCCATAGTCGGTAAGGTAGTCGAGTTGGGCATTGCCCGATCCTGTGGTGTAGAGACGGGTGAGATAGCAATTTTCGCCATCAACAGCCTGCTCTGCTGGTATGGCATCATTGCAGATGTTCTGCACAGGCGACATGAAGTCATTGATGAAGAGGGAAACCTTCGACACCTCCGAACCGTTGTAGCTGCCATTGGCGGAAGGACGCTCAAAGACGTTGCACGTCACCGAGTAGATACCGGGCTGCACACCTGTTACAACCTGATAGATATCGACATTGCCATTAAACACCTCTACGTTCGGAGACAGCGGCGGAGTGATGCCAGCATAATTGCCGACAGTGCCAGCTCCGGGTTTGGTCCATCCCGTTAAGCCACTGGCGAAGTCGGGGTTGATGAGCAGGTTGGTGCAGTCTTGTCCCTGCGAGATGGAGCTGGTGACGCAGAAGCGATAGAGACTGGTCAGTGCCGCGGTGTAAGCATCCACCTCTTCGGTGCTGTAGCATCCCTCGGCCAGCACTTCCAGCGGTGTCTTGTTGATGACTGCGAGCTGGTCGGCTCCTTCCATTAGGCTAATCTGCGTGTAGAGTGCGGCAAGCATCTCTGAGGTGCCAGTCTCGCTGATGGATTCGTAGAAAGTAGCGGTAACACCTTCGAGATTGCCGTTTTGTAGACTTGCCAGCATGGCATCGTACTCTCTCTGCAAGTTCTTATAAGCAGCGACGGAAGTATGAATCTTCTCTGCAGCAGTCGACAATTGCTGCGCCAGTTGGCGAAACTCCTCGGCTGTAGTGGCGCTGGCAGCCTTTGCCTGTATTGCCTTGAACTCGTCGTAGGCGGCATGGTCGTGTGGAACATTGGCTGCACGCACGGCCTCAACGTCGATGCTTACCACACTGTCGGCATAGTGATACATCATTTTGTAGGCCTGGGCATCGGTGCCATAGTAGAGTAGCCGCCAGGTGTCGAGCACCGTCCAGTCGGCATCAATCAGCACATCCTTGCGCACGCCTATTTTCAGTGCACCGTTCTCTACAGCTATCATCACGCTATTGTCGAGATAATAGCCAGCCTCTTGCCATGTCACAAACTGAACCATGGAGTTGGGGACCTGAAGGTCACCATCGACCGTGACACCCGGGATGGTGTCGGTAGCACCAGATGAAAGCGATGGCAGGCTGCTACTGAAGGTTGAGGATCCAGAAGTGGCATAGAGCTTGGCATGGCGCACTGTTGCATCGTCTTTCGTGGCCCAGTCGTTGCCAAAGCTGCCAGCGCGATAGAGTCCGTTGACCAATACCTTGTAGATGCCGTTGGGCAGTCCTTCGATGGTCTGGTAGGTGTCGTAAACCATGTTAAAACGTTCGGCGCACTCTGCCTGGGCACCACCGGCACCAAAGCCAGAACCTCCCCATCCACCAAACTGAATGCCGTCGAAGTTAGGATTCACAATCTTGTCGGTCATATCAATGGGGTTGTCAACCGACGGTGTGGTAGAATCAGCGAAGGAGGCTATGCTCGCGAGTGCTGATACGAAAAAAATGGAAAGTCTTTTCATGAGTTTATTTGTTTTATAAGTTTAAGAATAATTATCAAGGCCACATCTTCTTCAGTCGCTTGTATTCCTTTTGGGTGATTGGCATCACCGTGCCGTGGCGTGGATGGAAGTCCTTGGTGAAGGATTCCGGCTGGCGCGAGAAGTGGAACAGGTCGGTGGTGCGCTGAAATTCATAGGGGCCGTTCCTGAAAAGGTCGTACATCAATACAAATTCTGCCTGGCCTGGAACAGAGCAGTCCTTGTCGTTCAGGCGGAACACACTGCTGCCTTCCACTTGAGTGGCGGTGCCAGCGTATGCATCGACAAACAGCCCGTCTTCATACCATGGCCCTTGCAGGCTGTGGCCAACGGCCTGCTTGATGCCGGTGATGGTCTCTTCGCACTTCTCGTTCTTCACGTTTCCTTTATAAAAGAAGTGGTAGAGTCCCTTGCCGTCAATGACGATGTCGCCATCAATGGCTCCGTAGGCGGCGCTGAACATTAGCTGAGGCTCTTGCTCGAATCCTTTGAAGTCTGATGTGGCATATGCACAATAGAAATCGAGTGTGGAACGCTGGGGGTTGATGCTGTCGGGCTGCTGGGCGTCCTTTCGGCAGACGGTGAAATAGACAAGGTACTTCCCTTCGTTGGGGTCAAAGATGGTTTGCGGCGCCCACACCCACTTCACATTGCCGAACGCCTTGGGGTACTCTTTGGCGAAGTCGATGGCGGTGTGTGTCCAGTGCGTCAGGTCACGGCTGTGCAGCATGACAATGCCGGGATTCTGTCCCCATCCGTTCTTGCGGACGTGCATGTCGGTAGCCACTATGTAGTAGCCGTCGCCGTGCGCTCCCCGCAGGATGTGCGGGTCGCGTATGCCACCCGTATTGCTGATGGTGTCGCTGGCTATGACAGGGCGGTTGCCGTTCAGCGCCTTCCAGTGGCGGGCATCCTCGCTCACGGCAAAGCGCAGCTCCTCCTGCCGATCACCCTTGCCCTCGAAGTAGGCAAAGAGATAGGCCGTGGTGTTCAGCTTGTCGGCTGATGCTGCATCGTGCTTTTGGCCATCAGGTATGTAGTATTGGGAGTTGTGCCTAAGATTGCAGGGCAGGATGTGGCCTTCGGCATCATAGCGTAATTCTTCTACGCCCACACAACGGCTGGCGCCTGTTCCCTCGCGGAGTGTGGCGTCGTGGGTGAATAGCCACGTCTTGCCCTTGAACTCCACGATGCCCGGGTGGGTGGTAGTACAATTACCTGCCACCTCGCTGAAAATACCCTCATAGCGATAGGGACCTTCTATCCGCTCAGCCACGGCATAGCCCAGTTTCTCAGGCCATCCGCAGGCAAAGGTGAGGTAATAGCGGCCGTCGTGCTTATGTACCCAGGGCGCTTCGGTAAAGTCGCTGCCAACAGGGGTGATGTCCATGATGTCGCCATCAATTTCCGTCATGCTATCCTTTAGACGGGCGGCAAAGCAGCGACGGTTGCCCCAGAAGATCCACGACTGCCCGTTGTCGTCGGTCACGACGGCTGGGTCAATGCAAGCCCACGAGTGGGTCGTGCCCTTGCAGTCGGCATTCGTGAGCAGCGGCCGCCCGATAGCATCGCGGAAAGGCCCGTAGGGAGTGTCGCTGACAGCCACCCCGATGCCCGAGGTGTTAGTGCTGACGTAGTAATAATACTTGCCATGCTTCTCCACAACGTGGGCAGCGTAGGCCGCTCTCGATCGTGCCCAGCTGAAGTCATAGACACGCAGAGGCGTGGGGTATTCTTCCCAACACATCATGTCAGTGGTGGTGAACAGTCCCCACTCGTGCATCTTGTAGCCCTGCTGATTGCCGGCATAGTCGATGCCGGTGTAGAGATAGAGCGTGTCGCCCTTGACAAAGGGTGCAGGGTCGGCAGTGAACTTGTGCCGGATGATGGGGTTACCCTCGGCACGCCAGCGCTTCACGGGCTGCTGGGCATTGGCATCACCACTCCAGGCAACCGCCATCAAAGCGATGCACATCGAAAAAAACATTTTACTTGACATATACTTTCTTTCCGTTAACAATATAAATCTTTCCACGCTCGGGTTCTCCAACAACCCGCATGCCACTAAGGGTATAGACCATACCCTTAGTCACCATATCCGTCGTGATGTGGTCGATGGCACTGGCATCGCCTTTCGTAACCACCAGCACACCTTCTGTATAGAGACGGTCTGTATTCCAAACCAGTGTGGGGTCTTCCATATTAGGAGCACACAACTGTAATGTGCAGTCCTCGTGTATGCTCACCTTCTCGGCATCGAACAACTTTATCTCGTCGCCCTCTTTCAGTGCCAGTGTTTCGCGTCCGTTCACTATGATGGTGGCCAGCGAGCGTATGGTGAGGTTCTTGATATTAGTGAACTTGCTGTAGCTCGTCTTGCTGCCAATATATGTGCTGATGGTTCCTACCACGGTCAGGCTCTTGCCACTGAACTGCAGGTTGCCCAAGGCGTTGGTCTCGGTGATTCCGCTGCGCAGCGTGCCGCCGCTCGAAATAGTCGTGCTGCTGTTGGTGAGCACGCCCTTACCACTCAACGTAGCTCCTTTAGCCACTGTGAGAGCGCCAGTACCCAACATGCCTTCGCTGCCGTTGCTATTCAAGCAAAGTTCGCCTCCATTTATCTTAGCCGTTCCTGTGAATGTTCCAGAGCCTTTGAAAGTCATCTTGCCGCTGCCCTGCTTCACGAAGTTAGCGTCGTCAATGATTTTTCCGTTGAAGGTAAAGTTGTCATCGCAACCAATCTTCCAGGTGTTCAGACCAGAAACGTTACCGCCCAGCGTACAAACACCACCTAAGCGGCCTTCGCCCGTCACCTTGGCAATGGCATATTCCTTAGCCGTATTTAGCACAACTACGTTGGCAGCCAGGTCGAAGGTGGCTTTGGGCGCACCATAGTTATTGTCGAGGACAAAGCGTTCGTCGCCGTTGAATCCTGAGATGGGCTTGATGGTACCTTCAAACTGGCTCCAGTTGCCCGACATAGAGCAACGCTCTGCACGCCAAGCACCACCATCGACCAACGGATAACTGATGGTCACCGTGCCGGCACCGGTAAGTCTGTTCTGATACGAACTGCGGTCGAGCAGTGGACGGATGACGGCTGACTTGCCCTTTGGCACATAAATGGGGGTGGAGTTGCTGAGATTGAAGCACACTTCGCCACCTGCCAGCTCAAGACATTTTGCGGGCATGGAGCTGGCCACTGTCAGCACACCTTCCTTCACGCAGAGTGTGTCGAGTTTGTTGTTGACACCGTAGAGCACCATGTTGCCACCGCCACTTTTCGTAAGCCGTGTACCGCTGAACACGCCGTTCATAATGAAACGCAGGTCGCTTCTCACAACACCGCCCTCAGCAGTGGCCAGATTGACAGACGACCCCATAGTGACCTCTGCCGTAGTGTGCAGAACGGCTCCATTCTTAATCGTAATATGGTCAGCGGCAGTACTCATGGCACCCAGATTGCCGTTCTTCTGATTGGCATGGCTGAGTGAGCTCACCTTGACGGTGCCGCCGCTGATGAGTGTGGGACCGGTATAACTAAAATCGCTTCCTAGTGTCAGCGTGCCCGTTCCTTCCTTGACAAGCGAGGTATTGCCGGTGATGTCGCCTGTACCACTGATGGTGTAGTTCTTGTCACCTTTCACAATGATGGTCTCAGGGTCGAGCAAGCCCGACAACTTGATGTTGAAGTTTTGGGCAGCATCGTCGAGCACCACTTTGTCACCGCTGACGAAGTAGTCGGGCGTACCCTCGTTGCTGAAGTTCATGGTGCTGGCATAGTCCCACTGGGTTCCTTCGGCACCGGTCCAATAGACGATGGAAGGTTGACGGGTCTCAGCAATGGTCAGTACTAACTTGCCATCCTCGATGGTCAAGTCGCGCTTCATTTTGGTGACGCCCTCAATGAGGATGTCTTTCAGGTCGCCTGCGACGGCCTCGGCATCGCCAATCACATAGGTGCCGGCCTTCATCTCTTCGTTCTTCCATCTGACCTCGATGACGGGGGACAGGTGCTCAGGTCCGTACATCTCCCAATTGTCACCAGTCTTCTTCTCTATCTTGATAGTCTTTGTATTCAGTTGGTCGCACTTCTGCTGGCTGCCATCCATGTCGAGGATGATACGTGAGCCGAAGCCAAGTTCCAACACGTCGGTGGTGATGCTGCCAATGTTGTCTTCACCACCCGGACGGATGATAGCAGCATAGTCGGCCTTGATACTCTTAAATGTGCCGCCATCACTGTTAAGCTCGGCAAAGCGGTTGAGCCACAGCGGACTGTTCTTGAGCGTGCCGTCGAAGTTGAGCACACCGGCCCATACGTCGGTCTCGCCCGTATATGTCATATCGGCTTTCGGCAGCGTCAGTATGCCGTCGCCCTGTTTCACCACGCGAGTACTACCCGTCAGGGCACCGCCAGTGACTACACATTTATAATAGGTGGTCACAGGCTCAGGTCTTGCCGTCTGGTTGCTGCCCGCCTGTCCCTGCGTCCAGCTGGGAATGTTGAACGTCACCATATAAGGCGATGCACCGTCGGAGATGCTTACCGTCGCATCCTCGTCGGGGTTCACCAGCAGGTGCTCGTCGGTGGTAGTAATCTGGCCACCATTGGCAACCAACGTTCTGTCCGTGTTCGTGAGTGGGGGCGGTGCCTGTGTGATGCCCTCCAGTTCGCCTAGGAAGAAGCTTGTGTGTGCAGGCTGGTTGTAACCCATGCACTGCCACATCATGCCCTGTCGGTACTGATGGTCGTGCCAGAGCGTGGGAATGCGGTATTGCGTGGGAATGGTGGTGGGATAGATGCGCAACTCAGTATTATCGCCAGCACGCAACACCAGTTCTTCGCGCCAGTCGCCCATAATGTCACCCGAGAAGCAGGGCTGGTTTTTCGTCCAGTTGTTCATCTTGCAGCCATAGCTGGTGAAGATGCGTCCGCTGCCACTTTTCAGCACAATGCATTCACGTTCAATGCCTGGGCTGTTAATGGTCTCTTCCAGCAGGTCGCCGTCCCAATAGGTACGGAAGTTCAAGGCCATGGGGTCATTACCTCCATACCAGTTGTTCACCCATCCGTTGATGACTTTTCCGCTGACGCAGCTGATGATGCCGCTACCTGTGCTGGCTGCCATAGCGCCAGGATAGTCATTAGTGATGTTGGCAGCCATCGCACGTCCGTCATCACCGGTGCCTACCAGGCGGTAGAGGAACTCACCAGTGGTGGCGTCGCGGAGGTTACAGCTGGGCGCATTCTCGTTGCAGGCAAACTGTTCCTGCCCGTGGCGGTAGGGGTTCAGGTCGCCGCAGTGTTGGGCATCTCCGTGACCTAATCCGCAGGTGTGGAGACCCTTGCCGTTGTCGTCGAGAACCATTGAACCGAAGACAATCTCGTCGCGGCCATCCCAATCTACGTCGGCGATGGCAAAGTTATGGTAGCCACAGCCTGCCCACCAGGATGCGATTGTACACTCCCACCACCAGCGCTGAACGAGTTTGTGAGTCTCTGGCACCACGTCGAGGGCCACCATCTTGTGCATGGTGTAGCAACCGCGTCCCAGAAAGATACTGGGCTTGTGGCCGTCCAGATAGGGCGCACCCCAGTAGTGCTTTGTGCTGCGGTGGCCAGCCACGCCTGATCCCCAGTCGGCATCCTGTCCACGAGCTATGGGGTAGTTCATGTAGCCGGGGTGTGCATCTGGGCCAATGCTATAGGGCTTGCCCGTGGCACCCTCCAAATAGAGTAGATACTCATTGCCTGTAGGGGTGTACTCTATGCCAGCCCAACGTGTGTCGACGGTCATGTTACCCACCTCGTAAGTAGTGCCATCAGGATAGTGGATGACGGTGCCGTCGGCGGCACGGAAGAGCACCTCGGCCTTACCGTCCATGTCCCAGTCGAAGGTCACGACATCCCACTGCTCGTCGGGGCCGCCAATCATGTTGGGTCCCATGTCAATCCACCAGAGCTGATTACCGTTGAGGTCGTAACAGTCCACATGGTGGAACATAATTTTCTGTGCAGGGTCAACTGCTGCGTCGCACGGACGCTTCACGATGAACTCCATCTTGCCGTCGCCAGTGAGGTCAGCCACTGACACGTCGTTCAAAGCATAGTGCGAAGACGCATCCGCTCCATTACGGTCGTAGGCTGGCTTTACAGGAATACGCCAGTAGGGGTTGTTGGCACCGTCGATGTGTTCCCACCGCTTCACGGGAGCGCATTTTCCCTGTTCTTTGCCGCGTACCACGGCCGCCACTTCATACACGCTGTTGGCATTGCCGCTGGTATGGGCAAAGTTGCTGGCGGTCAGTCCGCTCTTCAGCAGTGTGCCATTGCAATAGAGATTGTAGGTCACGTCATAGTACTCATTGCCGAAGATTCGCCAAGAGACCAGATTTCCGCTGGCGCCGGACCGCGAAGTCGCTACCAGGCCACGGTCGAGGCGGTCCATAAAACGTTGTGCATTTGCACATAGGCAACTAACCAACAGTAGAAGCCATAAGAGTTTAGTACGTTTCATACTTTTCAAAATGAATTAAGTGTTACTTTATTTATTTATTAAACATTGGCTTTTATTGCATATGGGAGCCGCTACTGAGACAAAAGGTTTTCTGTACGCTCCCATTCGCTGAGACGATGATATTAATACCCTTTTGGAGCATTTCTTTGCGCCGACCATCAATTGTATATAAATGTGATGGACTTGAATGATCAGATATGGGGGATTGGACAGAGGTGCTTTGTGTCAGGCGATAGACATGGAAATTATCGAAGCAGCACCAGTCGGAGGTGTGGACGGTGTGTGTGTCGCTGCGAAGTCCGAATGTTAGGCGACCGTTGGCGGTGACATGCGCCACAACGCCGCAAAGGTAGTTGTCGTAACTTTGGCTGAACAGACGGCTGGCTCCCGCCATACCGTTGACATATCCATAGAGGGCATCGCTACCATCGTATGCGTGGCTGTACAAAGAGGGCACGGGAACCTCGGAGGTGTTGGCAAAGAGGCTGAAGTGCAGGTTCTCGCTCCCGACAGCGTAGGAATGACCACAGGCATCGTTGTGCCCGTTGCGTTCGAAGACCTGACACGTGACAAGGTAATCGCCTTGAGGCAGTCCTGTAAGGGTCTGCGAGAGGGAGGCACTGAAGTCGATGCCGGCAGCAAAGAACTCTGCGACACCTTCACGAACAGCAGGCATAGGCGTGGAAGTCCATCCGTCGGCATTGCTGGCGAAAAAAGCATTGGTGATGTTTATTTCATTAGCACCGACGGTCATTGTGTTGATTTCTTCAGCCGACAAAACAGGGTAGGCCTCGGCCAGGGCGTTGCGCAGTGCCTCCACATCAGCCGCGATGGTGGCAGCTAAGGTTTCAAGGTCGGTGGCTGCGCCGCGGTCGGTGGTAATGTCTCGTTCACATTGAGTGACAAGGGCTCTGACAGAACTGTTGGCTTTTCTTGCCAAGAGTGTCTTGGCGCGTTTGATGAGCCCCTTGAGGTCGCTCCAACCCTGAAGCACGTTCCACTCTGTCTGGCTGACCATGACGAAGGAGCCGTGCTGTGGCGAGAGGTTGCCGCTCAGGGCTGGTGCAGGCTGCAGGTTGCGCAACAGACCGTCGGCGGTGTGGAAGTGGAAGCCGCGGTTGCTGCTGTAGTTGACGTTGCCCACGTTCCACACATCGTCATTGATGCGGCGAAACACGCTGGAGGCTTCAAACCCTCTGCCGTCGGTAAAGGTGGTAATGGGGGTGGTGCTCCACACGGGGTGCAGCAGGTCGGCACAGGTGATGTCGCGGATATCGTCAGCCTCATAGTCGCGATAGGACATGTGGTAGAGTTGGTCGGTAGGCAGATAGACGATGTCGGCATCAAGTATATTGTTCACCTTGTTCGGACCATAAAGCATCTGGAATGACTCGATGTCTGAGAATTCAGCATTGGCCTTGGAAATGTAGAAGTGGTCGCAGTCGCCATTGTCGGTGTTGCCGACGGCATAGTAGATGTAAGCGTCGCCGTCGACCATGATAATCTGAGGGGCCCACACTCGGCTCACCTTATTGGCAGTGAGCAGGCGTGTACCGCTATTGTCGTAGATGTCAGTGGGTGGGTTCTTACGCAGATACTGTTTTAGGTCGCAGCGGTGGTAGGTCCAGTTGATGAGGTCAAAGGAGCGGAACATGCCGATGGAGTAGTTGCCAAGCATACTCGTCCCATTGTTCTGTGAGCCGTAGAGGTCGGTGGTGACGATATAGTAGCACTTGCGCAGCGTGTCCTTGGCCAGGAAGGCATCGCGACACCAGGGCAGCGTCGTGCCGATACCGTCGATGATGCTGTTGCCCTCGTTGAGCTCGTTGTAGCGCAGCCCGCCGTCTTCGGCCTTGCCCAGAGCGTAGGTGATGGTCTGCGAGACAAGCGTGGCACCTCCGGGTTGAGGCACACGATCGGGCATGTGGCAGTAGAGGTAGCCCACGGCATTGTCGTCGGGAGCAACGACTACGGGCAGCGGTTCTTCAAACAACGGATGAGCCTGGCCGCTGATGGTGATTTTTCCCTGCAGGGTGCCGACTTGAACGGCTTCCGAGCTGCGTCTGTTCACGGTGAACACATTGTCCGTGAAGTCCAGACAGCCGCCCTGGACTTCGGTATAGGTCCATGCCACTGTACCTTGACTGTAGGATGTGGGCAGCACAATTCTATTATGTATATAGCGCACGCCCAAGGCTGCGTAGAGTTCCTTGCGTGCTATGGCTATCTTCTCGGCGTCACTATAGGCAATGTCCGCAGAAGTAGGTCGCTGCGAATAGAGCGCTGCTACATCGTCAGGACTCAAGGCAGTGTCGAACACTTGGAAATTGTCTATCAGTGTGTTGGTCATGTAGGCATCGCCGCTGAAGGGCGAGCGTCCCAGCCAGCACTGGCTCACGGACGCAGCGATGTCGGCAGGTCGCAGACTGATGTCAGACGTGCCGCAGACCACTCCGTCAACATAGATTGTACACGTACTGCCCGACTGCACCACCGTCACCGAGTGCCACGATTCGGGGCTGATGCCCTGACGGGAATTGGCTTGACTGGCAGTGCCGTTCTTAATCTCGTAATACCAGTTGCCGTTTCCTGCCGCATTGACTAGACCGATGTATCGGCCTGTTCCGTTGGCAAAGGCAAATGCCCAACAAAAACGTGACAGTGAATTAGTTGCGCCCGCACAAACATCAATATGTATGCTGTAATCGCCGTTCAGCGCACCCAGTACTGTTTCCCCTACGGAAGAGCCTAAGTCGGCATATCCGCAATCGGGACCAGTGAAGAGTGAGTGATTGCCATCGGACAGTTTCACGAGAGAGGCACCGCCTTCCAGTGAGACAGCATGGTGTCCGCTGGCGTCCGACGGCTGATTGAAGGTATAGGACAACACTGGGATTGCGACCTGCTGTGCATAGCCCTGCACGAAGTTCAGGAACAGACAGGCAGCAATGAGGATAAGACAGTTCTTTTTGCTCATGATTATTAGCATTATCGTTTCGTGCGGCAAAGTTACGATGATAATGGAGCATATAACGAAAAACGCTGTTGACGACGAGGTCAACAGCGGTAAATCAGGGGGGTAAAAGACATTTGTTACCC
The DNA here is from genome assembly GCA_016285075.1 of Prevotella sp. Taxonomy (GTDB): domain Bacteria; phylum Bacteroidota; class Bacteroidia; order Bacteroidales; family Bacteroidaceae; genus Prevotella. The sequence goes on along the minus strand of JAEEQB010000043.1, from coordinate 3,673 downwards.
CATTTTGCGACATTTGTTCCCTATTCTCCAGAAGGTGCAGAAGGCGCTGCAGGGCCTTCTGCACCAGTATATTCCTTCGGGCCTACGCCAAACTTCTCGCGGAACAGACGTGAGAAATACTTGGGCGTGGCAAAGCCCACGCGAGTGGCGATGTCGCTGATGGAGGCTTCGGGCTGCGTCAACAGCAGCTGAGCCGCTTTCTTCAGACGGATGTCACGGATGAAGTCCGTGGGCGACATGTCTGTCTGGGCTTTCATTCGCCGATGCAGGTTGGCACGGCTCATGCACATGGCATCGGCAAGAGCTTCAACATTAAACTCAGTGTCGGCAAGATGGGCTTCTACACTCTGCATAGCTTTGCTCAGGAACTCATCGTCAAGACGATTCTGCATGATGTCCTCCCGCTTGAGTTCTATCTCATCGAGCCGGACGGACTCGCGGCGGCGAATGAGCCGGTGAAGCAACTGAATGCGGTTTTCCAGTTTCCATACGCCAGCACCCAGGAGCAGCAGGAGAATGAGGTACAGCAGTTGAGCCCACCACGTCTTATACCACACAGGAAGGACTCGCAGCGTGACTATCCGCACGGGAGAGCCCCAGCGACCATAGCGATCGGTAGCTTTCACAGACAGCGCGTAGGTGCCTGCCGGCAGTTTGGTGAAATGTATCACATTGCTACCTACTGGGGTTTGCACCCAGTCGCGGCTGATGCCTTCGAGCTGATAGGCAAAGCTGATTTGATTGACAGCGGAATAGTCAAAGGTCGTTAGGTAGAGGGTCAGTTCCACATCGTCTGGTTGGAGGTAGATTTCGCCATCTGAGGTCGGAGCGTAGTATTTATCCTCGTCTATCTGATAGGCCGTGAGGTGAGGCTTCACCGCGACAGCAGGCTGGTTGAGCGTGGGCGAGGCTTCAACAATACACAAGGCACCAGCTCCGTTGATAGATAGGCTGTTGGTGCCATCCGTCTCGATGCTGCTGAACTGCGCCACGCCAATTTCGGGGGCACTGGCCAAGAAGGAACGGCGAGCTTGCGTCTGCGTACAGAATTCACGAACCTGCTGATCGCTCAGTGTCCAAACGTGGCCCATACCGTCCACATCGATGTCGAGCAGGGGAGCGTTATGTTCACTCTGCATGTAGCCGATTTCTGAAAGGTTACCGCTCTGGGTCTCTATGCAGAACACCTTGCCGCCTTGAGTGGCAATCCACACGGAACCATCATCTCTGCTGGCCAGTGACGTAGCCCTCTGCACACCGGCAACTTCAGCGGGCCGCACAGGTGTACCAGTCTTAGCATCCGCTAAAGTTATGTGGAATACGCGTCCGTCGGCTATCCAGAACAGCTGACTGCCGGACAGTGTGATGGATGTCGGAACATGGTCCACCGTGGCTATGGCTTTCAGCCCATGGCCCACCACGCTGTAGCGATAGAGGTGACGAGTGGTCGCTATGTAAAGCGTGCCCATCCCATCATCGTGAATGCAACGCACTTCCGCCGAATCGGGCATCTGGCATATTTCTTCTCGAGTAATGGTACCGCCTTGTTGACTCACATGGTATAGTATGTTGGTACGCGAGGCCCACATGCCGCCTTCCCTGCTAAGGCTACGCTGAAACCACGGATTGACCTTCCATGGTGCTAATGTCAGACGATTGGTGACCTGGTTATATAGCACTAATCCCACACGTCGGTGCCATATCCAAAATTCTTCGCCTTCGCGAAGACAGCGGTCTGCATGTAGTGGATAGCCCGAAAGTTCGCGAATGGGATCCACGCTGAGACGTACAACTTTGTCGGGATTTTCGGAGAGGATGAATGTCTGGGGCATGAATCCAGCCACATAGATGTCACCGCTACGACTCTCGAGCAGTTGGTCAAGGACCTTCTTTTCCTGGCCTATATGCTTCTGGACGGGCAGCAGAATAAGCCCGCTGTCGGCATCCACACGATAGGCATAGAGATTGTCCATCGTTGTAGCCCAAAGTAGGCTGTGACGACTGTCTCGCAGCAGTCCCAGCCCCCGTCGGTGTGCACCATCGCCCAGCGTTGTGGGCTGGATGGTCACCTCGCACGAGTCTCCTTTGGTGTTCAGTCTGACTATACCTTCATTACTTGTCAGTATCCAGTAGCAATTGTGGTCCCGATCTTCTGTCATGGCCACGGGTTTTACGTGCTCTGGTATTTTCAGGGGTACGAAGCATTGTCCCCCTTTTTTACGGCATAACATACTTCCCTGCCACTCCAAGGCAAATAACGTACCTTGATGATCTTCGTATAACCCTACCACGAGACGTTGGGTGCCGTCTGAAGTGCATGGTATCTCCTTGCCTCCCAACAAGCGGACACGACCTTCCAACGCTATCCACGTATGTCCCTCACTATCGGTCAGCATGGTATGTACTTTTTCACTATACGAACCCTCAGCATGCAGTTGGTAACTCTTTTTGTCAATTCGGAAGAGACCCGCCTGTGTGCCCAGGAGGATGTCGCCATCTTTCGTTTCACCGATACACAATATCTGGTCACTCTCAGCAAGAGAACTCACTTTCGAAGGACAGAATACTTCCACCTGATAGCCGTTGTCACGACAAGCCCCAGCTCGCTCCGTCCCGTACCAAAGATAACCCTCAGAATCCTGAAACAGGCAATGAATGCCAGATGATGGCAGTTGAGATTGCGTAGGCAAAGGCCCGACCTTGAAGTCCTGGGACATCACCGTGAGGGACGACAACAGCATGACGGCAATGATTAGAACTATCTTCATCCTAACCGTCAACCCCAAGTACGCCCATTCATGTATCGTAGTTCTGTTAATCATAAGTTATCAGCTATTTGAACGTTGATATCTATTAACTCACTGAAATTGCCTTTCGCTCGTCGAGCGAGAAATCAATCCATTTACTCATTGCCTTATTCCTTTCTTTATAACTTGTCGCATCCACACGGGAGCCAACAACAAATCATATTCTATAGTATCAGTCTCTGGCGTTTCCGTGAACAGTTGTCCAATCCTCGCTTCAACTTCCTGAGTGATGTTATGCTCACCAATGCTGCGTAATGCCTGAACTAATTCCTGCATCAAATGTCCTCGGAATGCAAAGTTCTTAGGTGCCCCATGCTTCAGAGTCACTGTTCGATTCCCTAATTTCAACTTTCGTCCAGACCCTGTAGTCAGAAAAATAGTACTCAAAGGTACTTGTGTGGAGAATCCTAAGCGATTAGCTGCCGTGGCACCCGTTGGTATGACCTTTGCCTTATCTCGTTTGGCAATCTCTTTCACTAATTCGTAAGCCGAAGGGTAAAGGATGCCAAAACGGGTCTTACGTGCCTTGACATACACACCTTTGGCTATACGCGTAACCAATCCTTCTTTCTCAAAGATGGCAAGCAGCTTTGTGACGTACTCGACATCATATTTGGGAAAAGATGAAACAAAGAATATCTCGCCGAACTTACTGCGAGTAATCCTTTTCCTAATCTGTTGTACTACGGCATTCTCCATTTATTTTGTATATAAATTATGGTCGGAATGATAACAAATATTCGACCTGTACGGTTGAAAAGTGACTTCTGACCGAATATTTCCCCACATTCTGCGTTATTACTATAAAGTATAGCAATTATGAATATGGGAAAGTCAAAACTAGAGTTTTATGCCAAGATAACGAC
>JAEEQB010000042.1 GCA_016285075.1 Prevotella sp. | reverse complement strand
GGCCATAAGCAGTCCCCCTGCCACCGAATAGCGTAACAGGGGGCTTGGAAAGAGGATGATTTTCTGGATTTGCTGGCTATAAAGCAAGTTCAGAATGGGGATTCGTGTTTAGCGGACAGTAATAATTTTTTTTGTTGTATGAGAAGCCCTATGGACTCTCGCTGAGTAAGAATCTTTGGACGGAAGATCAGCTGTTATTTTCTTATCTCGATATCGCGTTTCACATTGTTGCGGATCTTCGTGAGATAACCCTTCATTCCTTCGGCGTCTTTGTTGTCGATAATCTCGAGCAGTTCCTTCAGTTCAGTACGGATCTGCGACACCTGGTCGTGGGTGTAAGGGTTGAATAAAATCTCCTGCAGCAGGTAGTCGTCCTCATTGAGCACGCCCTTGGCAATCTTCATGTGACGCTTGAAAGTGGTACCGGGGGCATCCTGATGCTTCATGACAGCAGCGAATACAAAGGTCGAGACGAAGGGGATGGACAGTGAGTAGGCCACCGTCTTGTCGTGCTCCTCGAAGGTGTATTCGTAGATGTTGAGTCCCAGCTTCTGATAGAGGTCCTTGAAGAAGATACGTCCCATGTAGTCGCCCTCACTGATGATGATGGCATTCTCCTCGGACAGCTGCTGAAGGTTCGCGAAGGTAGGACCGAACATGGGGTGGGTACTCACGTAGCGCATATCCGTAGACTCATAGAACTCTTTCAGGTCGGTCTTCACACTGGCTATGTCACTGATAATGCACTCCTTGGGCAGATAAGGAATGACCTCCTTGAAGACAGGGATGGTGTATTTCAGCGTAACCGCATTGATAATCAGCTCCGGCTTGAACTCCTGAATCTGCTCATAGGTTGTGAAACGCTGGCAGTTGTAGGTGAACCTCATTCGCTTGGGGTCACGTTCAAAAACTGCTACTTCATGTTCAAAACTCAGCAGGTCGATGAAGAAACTTCCCATCTTGCCTGCTCCCATGACTAATATCCGCATAATGTTTATTTGTTGATAATCTCTATCTGCTGCCGAACGCTCTCCTCGTGAATGTTCTCGAAAACATGTGCCACGAATCCAGGATCCATGCCACAGAGGGAGCCTTGTGCTCCGCGCTTGTTCAGTATTTCATTGTAACGGTTGGCCTGAAGGACGGTCATGTTGTGCTCTTTCTTGTACTGACCGATTTCACGACAGACGCGCATACGCTTGGCGAGCAGGTCCATGAGCTGGTTGTCAAGTTCGTCAATCTGCTTGCGCAGCTGGGTGATTCCTTCCGTTGTGGTGTTCTCGTCACGGATGACCAGCAGTGAGAGAATATAGTCGAGTACGTCAGGGGTAACCTGTTGCTTGGCATCGCTCCATGCTTTATCGGGGTCGCAGTGGCTCTCAACGATCAGTCCGTCGAAGCCCAGGTCCATGGCCTGCTGACAGAGCGGAGCAATCAGCTCACGGCGTCCTCCTATATGACTCGGGTCACAGATGATGGGCAAGTCGGGTATCCGGCGGTGCAGCTCAATGGGGATTTGCCACATGGGCATGTTACGGTAGATCTTCTTCTCGTAGGAAGAGAAACCACGGTGAATGGCTCCTAAGCGTTTGATACCAGCCTGGTTGATGCGTTCCAGTGCTCCAATCCAGAGTTCGAGGTCGGGGTTTACGGGGTTCTTGATGAATACGGGTACATCGACACCTTGCAGGGCATCGGCCAGGGCCTGCATGGCGAAGGGGTTTGCAGACGTACGTGCTCCAACCCATAGAATGTCGATTCCATATTTCAGAGCCAGTTCCACATGCTCGGGTGTAGCCACTTCGGTGGATACGAGCATCTTGGTCTCTTTCTTCACCTCTGCCATCCAAACCAGTGCCGGTTCTCCATGCCCCTCGAAGCCACCAGGTTTTGTACGTGGCTTCCATACACCGGCACGGAAGTTGTGGCAGCCTTTCATGGCCAGCTCACGGGCGGTAGTCATTACCTGCTCCTCGGTCTCGGCAGAGCAGGGGCCTGCAATGACGAAGGGGCGTTCGTTGTCACTCGGTAAGTTCAATGGTGCTAATTCCAGTTCCATAATTATATTGTTTTCTTGATTCTTTCCAGTGCTTGTTGTATTTTCTCTTCTTTGGCACAGAGGGAGATACGGATGTAGCGTTCTCCGTTGCTCCCGAAGATGAATCCTGGCGTGATGAAGACACGGGCTTCATGAAGGATCTTCTCTGTAAGGTCTTCCACATTGGCATAGGATGCAGGTATCTTTCCCCAGAGGAACATGCCTACTTGTTTCTTGTCGTAGGTACATCCCAGCACATTCATGATCTTCTCTGCCCATTCACGGCGACGGGCATAAGTATTGATATTGTATTCGCGATGCCAGCTCTCATCGTTCTTATATGCCTCAGCTGCAGCCAGTTGTATGCCACGGAAGGTTCCGCTTTCAATGTTGGACTGTACCTTCAATATCCATGAGATAAACTGTGCATTCGTGGCGCACAGACCCACACGCCATCCTGGCATGTTGTGGCTCTTTGACATGGAATTGAATTCTATGCAGCAATCCTTTGCTCCTGGTACCTGCAGAATGCTCAAGTGCTCTTCACTGAGAATGAAAGAGTAGGGGTTGTCGTTCACGACCACGATGCTATGCTCTTGTGCAAAACGTACCAGCTGCTCGTATGTATCGCGTTGGGCTTTTCCTCCCGTCGGCATGTTGGGGTAATTGGTCCACATCAGTTTCACCTTGGAGAGATCCATCTTCTCCAGTTCCTCAAAATCGGGTTGCCATCCACAGTCTTCGCGCAGGTTGTAGTTCACAATCTTTGCACCCAGCAACTTTGACAATGAGGTATAGGTGGGGTAGCCAGGGTTAGGTACCAACACCTCGTCTCCGGGATTGACGAAAGCCAGTGTGACATGCAGGATACCTTCCTTAGAGCCTATCAGAGGCAGGATCTCGTTTCTGGCATCAAGCTCTACATCATACCAGCGTCTGTAAAAACCTGCCATGGCTTCGCGCAACTCGGGTGTTCCCATAGTGGGCTGGTATCCGTGGGCATTGGGTTGGTGTGCCACTTCGCAGAGTTTTTCTATGGTCTGCTCTGAAGGAGGCATGTCAGGGCTTCCGATGGCAAGACTGATAATGTCCTTGCCTTCGGCATTCATCTTGGCCACTTCCTTTAATTTCCTACTGAAATAGTATTCGCTCACTAAGCTGAGCCTGTCTGCTGGTTGTATCATATCATTCTATTTATTATCAATATGTTTGTCTTCCGTCTTTATACTCACCTAGGATTTTGAGGTCTTTCGTGAGAGGGATGATAGCATCAATGCTCTGACGGTATCGGGTCAGGTCGTCGAACATCACGTCGACATAGAACAGGTATTCCCATTCCCGTCCGATGATTGGTAGTGACTGGATCTTTGTGAGGTTGATCTTGTAGAACGAAAGTATCGCCAACACATGACTCAGACTGCCTTCTTCGTGAGGCAGCGAGAAAACGATACTCGACTTGTTCGTCTCTGTCAACGGGCGGAGCATGTCGGCTTTGTTGGGATTGCATACGACAAGAAACCGGGTGAAGTTGTGCTTGTTGTCCTCAATGTGGTCTTCGAGCACCTTCAGTCCGTATAGTCTGGCAGCTTCTGCATGGCAGATGGCAGCCCAGCCCCGTTTCTGTCCTTCCGCTATCATCTTGGCTGAGCCGGCAGTGTCCTCTGCCTCCACGTTCTTCATCGAAGGATGCTGTGCCAGGAACTCGCGGCACTGCATGAGGGCAACGGGGTGGGAGTGTATTTCGGTAATCGTCTCCCAATCATCCTCAGGCAGACAGCAGATACAATGCGAGATGTGCAGCTTGTGTTCACCGACTATGGTTGTTCCTGAGTCGCGCAGCAGCTCATAGTTGTGCAGCAGGCTTCCCGCAATGGTGTTCTCTATGGCGAGCATTCCGATGGCGGTAGGGTCTTTCCTGATGCTGTCAAAGACCTGTTCGAAAGTAGAGCAGCAGATCAGCTGCATCTGTTCACCTTCGAAATACAGGTGTGCGGCAATGTCGTGGAACGACCCGATGAGTCCTTGTATCGCAATCCGTTTCATATGTTGTAATATTCTGTTGTTCCTATTGTTGCTAATCATCAAAAACTCCGCTTTCACCTTTTCGTGAAGCGGAGCCTTATTTCAATTATTCAATATTTCATTTCTTAATCTTACATACGACCGACCGCTTCACAATACGTTGCAAAGTAAAAGTAATAGCCGTAAAAGTAAGCGTTCATATTTGTCATCTTTTATTGTTTTTGCTGATTTCGGCTGCAAAATTATAACTTTTCTTTTGTTCCTGCAAATAATTTGCCATAAAAATGCTTCTTTTGCTTACATTTTTCTACATAGTCAGTATGAGGGCGCACCAACCGTTGTCCTCTTTCGTTCCTGTAATGGTCAGTCCCAACTGCTGTGCACGCTCCTGCAGCATGGGTATGTCTTCTTTGTAGAACCCGCTTAGGAGCAATGTTCCCTGGGGCTTCATGACGCTGGAGAAACGGGGCATGTCACTGAGCAGGATATTGCGGTTGATGTTGGCCATCACGACGTCGAACTGCTGATTCATGCTACAGAGCAGCGAGGCATCGCCGTGAAGTGCCTCTAACCGTTCGTCCACGTGGTTGATAACTGCATTGTGGCGGGTGTTGTCAACACTCCACTCGTCAATGTCGTAAGCTGTACATCGTGCAGCTCCTGACTTCAGGGCCACGATGCCCAGTATGCCAGTACCGCATCCGCAGTCGAGAACCTCTTTCCCGTCCAGCGGCTGTTCCATCAGCGCATGACACATCATCCGGGTGGTTTCGTGGGTGCCTGTGCCGAAAGCAAGGTGTGCATCGATCTCTATGGCAAGCCTTTCCGGAATCGACGTGTCGGGCAGATGGCGTCCGTCGTGTATGACGATGGAGCAGAATGGCCTGTCCGTTCTTTCCATTAGGGTAGGCGAGGAGACAATGATGGGTTCAAACCCTTCCTGCTCCCACTGTTCGTTCCAGTCGCGGTCTTCCGCTTCGCTGTAGTCATAGTCTACCGTAACCTCCTCAAAAGGAACATTGCTTAGCAGGGTGTGAAGCAGGTCAGCGTTGAAGAGATCCTGCTGTACATAGCCTTTCAGTCCTCCGTCTTCCGTATATTCGAAAGTCTCGAAACCGGCTTCGCCTGCCAGTGCCGAGACAACGTCTCGGGCATCGTCTCTCATTGCTTCTGGGCAATGAATATAGAAATTTACTTCGCAATATTTCATATCTTTGTTAAAATATGGTGCAAAATTACAAAAAATAGGGAAAAACCTATCATAGTTTAGGGTTTTTCCCTAAATTTGCATCAGAATTTGCAGTAATTTTGCATCGTGAATCAAATATATTGTCAAACCTTTTAAATAGAACAGATATGAAAAAGTGGTTTTTGATGTCGCTCATGCTGGGAGCCCTGCCGCTCTCGATGCTTGCGCAGAACGATGACATGTACTTCGTTCCTTCGAAGTCGGCTGTTGACAAGGCCAGAGCCGCTCGTGCCTCACGTGGCACCTATTATGTTGGTTCCAATCGTAGTGTCGATGAGTACAACCGTCAGGGCAGCTACTATCAGGCATTGCCCCCTGATAGCGATATCATCGACTTCTCTGCTGTACAGGGTGTGTATCCTGACTCTACGTCCGATTACGATCTCACCCGCCGCATGATGCGCTATGAGGAATACGAGCCCAACAACTCTTTCTGGGAGGGCTATAATGCTGGCCGACGTGACTCTTGGTATGGTTGGTCTTCTCCATGGTATTACTCGAACTACACATGGTATGATCCTTTCTATTATCCTTGGTATGGTTCGCTGTACGATCCTTGGTACTATGGTTTCTATAGCCCGTACTACTATCGCTACAGCTATTATGGATGGCCCTTTGCCTATTATTATGGCAGCTACTACTATGGTGGCGGTGGTCCCGGCGGCTATTATTCCTATAACCGTAATGGAGGCACAGGCGGATCCATCAGCCGCTATGGCAACACCCATGGCCACTTCACCGGCTATCGTGGCGCTTCCGGCTCATCCTCGACCGTTGCCAGCGGTGCCCGTGCTTCTTCAGCACGTTCCCGCACTGTCTCCGGCCATACTGCCATCAATCGCAGTGGTAATACCAGCACTTCCAGCAGCTATAGCGGAGGTAACTTCAGTGGTGCCCGTTCTTCATCTGTATCGTCTTCATCGTCCTCTGGCGGAGGCGGAAGCTTCAGCGGTGGTGGCGGTGGCGCCGTACGCAGCTCCGGCGGCGGTGGCGGCGGTGGCGGCGGAATCCGCTCGAGTGGTCGCAGATAAGTGTTTTACATGTTAATGCTGTCTCTTATATATAATGTATATAATGTATAACGATTAAGGTTTCCAATTATGAAAAAGCTATTGATTGCCATATTGGCCGTGGCAGGAGCGATGCCTGCTGCAGCCCAGGACACCTACGAAGGTGCCAAGATCATGACTGAAGATCTGAACGGTACGGCTCGCTATGTGGGCATGGGTGGTGCCATGGACGCACTAGGTGCTGACATCTCCACCATCAGTACCAATCCCGCAGGTATCGGCCTCTTCCGCCACAGCACTGCCAGTTTTTCTCTCGGCGTGGTGTCGCAGCAGGATGTCAAGAAGTTTGACCAGCTCGGCAAGACCAACTTCAGTTTCGATCAGGTGGGATTCGTCTATTCGTCGCGCACTGATATCCAGTCGTTTGTCAACTTTGGTTTCAACTACCACAAGAGCCGCAACTTTGACCAGATTCTCTCTGTGGCCGATCATGTCATGAGCCGTGCCTCGATGAACAAACTGGCCTATGCCAAGCACATGCGTGGCAATGTGGACTATGGTGGCTATAGTGTGGACTTCAACAACGATGGCGACCTAATGGGCTATGAGGATAACAACAGTAACTATCGTGCCAACACCTATTCCCAGTGGGATTATCTGCTCATGAATGCCTTGAATGCCGAGCAAGCCAGAGACCCACAGACTGGCGAGGAGTACACCGATATAGGCTATGTGGAGGCTGATGTCTACAATTTCGACCGTGCTCATCGCGGATGGATCAGCGAGTACGACTTCAATCTCAGCGGAAACATCAACGACCGCGTCTATCTGGGTCTGACCATCGGCATCCACGATGTCAACTACAAGGCCTATGGCGAGTATACCGAGGGTCTGTCTTTTGCCAACGGCACTGATGCTGGCATTATGACCCTGGCCGACGAGCGTAAGATAGAAGGTACGGGCTACGATGTGAAGGCAGGCGTTATTTTCCGTCCGGTAGAGTATTCGCCCTTCCGCATTGGCGTCTCTGTCAGCACTCCCACCTGGTATAAGCTTACCTCGTCCAACTCCTCTGTCCTGTTCAACCAGTCGGCAGTGGGTAGCTTTGATAAGGGCGAGAACGGCGAGTCTTACGACTTCAAGCTCTATACTCCTTGGAAGTTCGGACTCAGCGCAGGTACTACTTTCAACACCATGCTCGCTGTGGGTGCATCACTCGACTATTCCGACTATACCTGTACCGATGTACGTATCAACGACGGATACTATGACTACTATGGCGATGAGGGCTCGTTCAGCGACCGTGCCATGAAGGACAACATCGACCGCAGCCTGAAGGGTGTTACCACCCTGAAAGTTGGTGCTGAGCTGAAGCCCGATCCCTGCATGGCCGTGCGCCTGGGTTACAACTATGTGTCGCCCATGTATGAGAAAGACGGCGTGCGTGACATGTTGCTCAATTCGCCCGGTGTCATGTATTCATCAACCACTGACTATGTGAATTGGGAGTCTACCAACCGCATCACCTGTGGTCTGGGTTACAAGACGGGCAAAGTGTCGCTCGACCTGGCCTACCAGTACTCTACCACCAACGGTAAGTTCTATCCCTTCCAGCCCGATGTGACGTTTAACGACTTCGGCGCAAACGAGTCCAATGTGTCTTCACCAGCTGATGTCAGCAACAAACGCCACCAGCTGCTCTTCACTCTGGGCTATACGTTCTGATGAACCAAGACGATTGATAGAAAACACAAGCCGCTGCCTGTTTGGGACAGCGGCTTTGTTTATACATCTCCTCCATGTGAATAGTTTTACCATAAGTACCCCGGCAGTTTAGTCACGGTAAACCGGCAGTTTAGTTACGGTAAACCGACAGTTTAGTTACGGTAAACCGATAGTCAGGTTGTGCTGTAAAGCAGGAGTTTAGTGGTTAAGGTTTACTCGCCCAAGAATTCGGCGATGGTCTTCAAGCACAGTTCGCTACTGACAGGCTTGGAGAGGAAGGCATTGCAGCCAGCTTCCATAGCCAGTTTGCGGTCACTGTCGAAAGCATTGGCCGTAAGGGCAATCACGGGCAGGTCGGGGTGTCTCTCCTTGATGAGCTTTGTTGCCTCCAGACCGTCCATGACGGGCATCTTCAGATCCATGAGCACAGCATCGATATCGCCCTTGTCTGCTTCTTCAACGGCTTCTTGACCGTTTTTGGCGCGTCTGATCTGATAATTGCGCTTTAAGATGTAGGTCATCAGGATGAAGTTGCTGTCATTGTCTTCTGCTACTAAAATAGTTTTCATTTTGGTAGAAATTAAATTAGAAAATACACTTAGTTCGTTAATTTGTTACAAATATACGAACTTTCTTTGATAAACGCTTGCATTTGCATGAATTTTTAACTAATTTTGCATCGAAAGATACTAACCACATTAAAAATTTATGATGAAACTACGACTATTTACGAGTGCTATGGCATTCATGGCAGCTATGAATATGATGGCTGCCGACCATGTGATTGACGTCAAAACAACAAAGCTGGGGGCTCCTGTCCAGAGCACGATGTATGGTATCTTCTTCGAAGACATCAACTATGCTGCAGACGGTGGACTCTATGCAGAGATGGTGAAGAACCGTTCGTTCGAGTTCCCCCAGCGGTTGATGGGATGGCGAGCCTACGGCAAGTTTGAGGTGCGGAATGACGGACCGTTTGAACGCAATCCTCATTATGTGAGGCTTTCCTATTCAGGGCACCGCGACAAGTTCACGGGACTCGAGAACGAGGGATTCTTCGGCATTGCCACGAAGAAAGGTGCTACCTACAGATTCAGTGTCTGGGCCCGTTGCCCCGAAGGTGGAAAGTCCACCCTGGAAGTTAGCTTCGTCGACAACGACACCATGGGCGAGGATCAGCGTTTCGCCACTGCCAAAGTCAACGTCAGCGGCAAGGAGTGGAAGAAATACACGGCAGAGCTGAAGTCTCCGGTCACTGAGCCTAAAGGTGCATTACGTATCTTCCTCGAGGGCGACAAGGCTACCACTGACGTGGAGCATGTCTCGCTGTTTCCCACCGACACCTGGAAAGGACGTGAGAACGGCATGCGTAAGGACTTGGCACAGGCTTTGGCCGACATGCACCCGGGCGTGTTCAGGTTTCCTGGTGGTTGCATTGTAGAGGGTACCGACCTGGAGAGCCGTTACCAGTGGAAGAACTCGGTGGGACCGGTTGAGAACCGTCCTTTGAACGAGAACCGCTGGCGCTATACCTTCGGACATCGTTTCTTCCCCGATTATTATCAGAGCTACGGTCTGGGGTTCTTCGAGTTCTTCCAGCTTTGTGAGGACTTCGGATGCGAGGCACTGCCAGTGATCTCGTGCGGACTGAGTTGTCAGTTCCAGAACCCTGACCCCACGAAACCCGGTGTTCATGTGCCTGTAGACCAGCTGGATGACTATATCCAGGATGCTCTCGACCTCGTAGAGTTTGCCAATGGTCCCGTGGATTCTAAGTGGGGCAAGGTACGTGCCGATATGGGTCATCCGGAGCCGTTCAACCTGAAGTATCTGGGAGTTGGCAACGAGCAGTGGGACTATGACGAGCAGCATGGAGGCTTCGGCCCCGTATTTACCGAGCGTCTGAAGAAATTCTCCGATGCCCTCCGTTCCAAGTATCCCACACTGAAACTCATCGGAACCACCGGACCCAATAGCGAAGGCTGGGACTTTGACCTCTTGCAGCCACGCATGAAGGAATTGAAGGTAGACCTCTACGACGAGCATTATTATCGCAACGAGCAGTGGTTCCTGAGCCATGGTCTGCGTTACGACAGCTACGACAGGAAGGGTCCGCGTGTGTTTGCCGGAGAATATGCCTGCCACGGACGTGGGAAGAAGTGGAACCATTTCGAGACATCGCTCTATGAGGCTGCCCACATGACGGGTATTGAGCGCAATGCTGACCTTGTCCACATGGCCACTTATGCCCCGCTCTTTGCTCATGTAGAGGGTTGGCAGTGGCGGCCAGATGCCATTTGGTTCGATAATCTGCGTTCCTTCAAGTCGGTCAGCTATTATGTCCAGCAGATGTTTGCCATGAACAAGGGCACAAATGTGTTGTCATTGACCATGCAAGGTAAGCCCGTTGCCGGACAGGAAGGTCAGGACGGACTGTTTGCATCAAGTGTCTTCGACAAACAGACGGGTGAGGTGATTATCAAGGTGGTCAATACCTCAAAGCAGTCGCAGCCCTTACGGCTCAACCTTCAGGGAATCAAAGGAGAAAGAACGGCAGAAACTCTTACATTGAATTGGAACGGGTCTTTGGATGACGAGAATACTCTGGACCAGCCGGAGAAGATCATTCCGCAATCAGGCAAGCTGACTGTCAGCAGCGGTAAGAAAAACGCTGTACTCAGCGATAATCTTCCTGCCATGACCTTCCGTATATATAAGGTAAAAAAATAAAATAGGTATTTATACTGGGAAAGGTGCAGGTTCATTGCGGATCTGCACCTTTTCTTATACCTGCTGCCAAGCAGACAAGAACGTGCGAACTTAACCCCGTTCCGCCCTTATAATTGCCTATAATTCTACTAAACTACTAAAGGAGAAATCCTCTAATTACCTCCCTTACGGTCAGTGGGTCTTCGACAAATCTTTCTAATTCTTGATAAAAAAAAAGGTGGGAAACTTAAGTTACGTTAGTTCACTTCCTTTGTTAGATCAGCTTATCCTGAGGCAAAGGATGGTCAGGTCATCACTCTGATCGGCGCCACCCACATGGTCAGCCACATCAGCGAGTAGCCTGTCAACGGTAGATTCAGCATTGACAAACTCTTCATTCCTCATCAATGCCAGTAGGCGTTCTTCGCCATGCTGCTCCAGTTTTGCGTTTTCTGCCTCAGTCAAACCATCGGTATAGAGAAGTAGCGTATAGCCTTTGATGTTATCAATGCTCTCACCTACATACTCCAGCTCAGGCCAAAGTCCGGCAACGGCATTTGACTCCATTTTGATGTAGTGAGCACGATCGGGACTGCCTGGCTTCTGTCGGTTGTTGACAAGGATAGGCGAGTTATGGCCGGCATTACAGAAATCCATACGGCCTGTTTCAAGGTCTATCTCAGCTATGAACATGGAGACAAAGATGCTGTTCTCATTATCGACAGAGAGCGTGTCGTTGATTCGCATGGCAATCTGAGCAGGCTTAAAGCCCTCCTTGGCTACACTGCGGAACAGGTTGACGGCTACAGCCATCGTCATCGAGGCCGGTACACCCTTGCCTGAGACATCACCCACACAGACGTACAGCTTCTTGTCCTTCAAGAAGAAATCGTAGAGATCTCCGCCCACTTCCTTTGCCGGGGTCATTGAGGCATAGAGGTCGATACCGAATTCCTTTGGGAATGCATTGAATTCATGTGGCACCATCCCCATCTGTATATCACGTGCAATGCGGAGTTCGCTCTCAATGCGTTCCTTGGCGGTAGTCGTTTCTTCCAGCTGGTTGTAGGCATCTTCCAGTTTGCCGTAGGCCGATTCGATTTCCTTCGAGTGCTTGTTGCGGCGATACAGGATAAAGCCCAGCGCAGAAATGACCAGTACGGCGATGATGGCCAGCATGACCATAAACACGTGATGTGCGTGCTCTGATTGCTTCTGGGCTTCCATCTTTGATTCCCACTCACTCAGTTGCAAGTCTTTGTTGTAACGGTCCAGGCTGTCGTTTTCCAGTTTTACGGCAGCATTCTGTAGTTCTATGTCGCGGTTCCTGAGTTCTATGCTCTGGTTTTCCAAAGTGAGGTTCAGCGCCTCTTCCTCCAGGCGCCGTTGTGCAAGTTCATCGCTGATATGTTCCAACTCCAGCTGTTGGTTCTTCAGTTTCAGGTCTTTGGCCTCGTTCTCTGCTCGTTCTGCATCAAGGGCATGGGATTGGTTAAGGGCATTCGTCTGTGCCTCTAACGAATTGATGGAGTCGCTATATTTCTTGAGAGCGACATGTGTATAATAGGCTTCTCTCCATCGTCCCAACTTTCTGTAAGCCAGATGAGTTGTTATCAATCGGTCGATTTTGCTTTTCAAGCCCCGAGCCAACACCAGCATTTTCTCGAAGTCCCCGTTTAGTTCAGCATGATGGACATCCACTCTCCGACCTAAGTTCGTGTATATCCCTGTCTCTTGTCTTGCCTTATCAAGTTCTGCATAATAGCGGTTAAATTGTTCCACATCAACCTTTTCTATTGCAGCAATCATACACTTGAATGTCAAAGCCTGTATACGATGTTCTGGGATGAGGTCTGGCTCCTGAAGTGCTTTATCTGCCATTTCAAAAGCTTTATCCTTCAAATGCCTATTATGATAGATTTTTGCCAGGCCGAGGTAAATGGGGGCAATATTGAGGTGGGGCAGATATTGTTCTTTATAGCTGATGCAGCTTAAGAGCAGTTTTTCAGCCTGATCCTCCATCTTAAGGCCACTTGCTACTTGAGCATTGGCTTGCATGGATGCGAAAAGACCGAATTTGCTGTCGTTCTTACGGGCATAATCCGTCATGGTCTTGATAATTTCCAGCGCCTGTTCACGGTTTCCATTCGACGAGAGTATGATAGCTTGGTTTCCCCATGCCTTATAGAGCAGCTCATCATTGTTTGCTTGCTTTGAAACCTCTATCAGTTGGTCAGTGACCTGATAGAACTGCTGAATTGAATCAGGCTTGTTAAACAACCGGTACATGTCTTTTCTCAGCTGCTCAATAACAACGGTCTTCTCCTGGGCAGTAACTGTTACTGATACCACCAGGAGCAAAAGACATGCCATCCACTTGCCATATTTGAGCCACGCATTCATATAACGTACAGGATTCAGTTCTGTTTTTATCGTGTCTTACTGAATACGAGTGCAAATATATATAAAAAAAATGAGATTATACGCCAAATGAAATATAAAAAGAAATAAATTGCCTCGAAAAGATGATAAGCAAGGCTGTTATACGCTCATTCCTATCCCCAGATGTGTCATAAGTCACATTTTCCACAGAAACTCCATTTGTTCATAGAAAGCATGCCTGCATGGCATAGCAACGACGATTTCCTGTTCAGCCAGCCGTCTGTCATTCGAATAAAAGGAGTTCTTCTGCAAACGAGTTGGATGGGTTTCAGAATTCTTGACAAACCAGAATCGGCTCTTTCCATCGAGTTAACTCAAGCGATCAATCGAGTTAACTCAAGTGATTGATCGAGTTAACTCAAGTTTTTTGGGTAGTTATTTCACTGGCCTTTCAGGTCGTTTCTTACTTGCGAGATTCGAGCTACTGTCATTAGTACAATCAGGAAAGACGTATTTTGCTTTACTTTGGCTGAAGACTTTGACGATAGTCGCTGGGCGACTGACCAAGATGCTTGGTGCAGTAACGGCTGAAATAAGAGAGCGACGTGAAGTTCATCGCATCGGCTATCTGAGTGAGCGACAGGCGTTCATCATTCAGATAGTCTTTCAGTATAGGTGTGGTGTGACGGTCGATGTACGATGTGATACTGTGCCCGGTTACGCGCTTGATGGTGGCAGAGAGATACTTGGGCGATACGTTCAGCCGTGCGGCATAGTAGTTCACATTGCGCTCTGTCCGGCTGATGCCTGTGGCAAGCAGAGCCATCAGCTGTTTTACGATGTAAGCGCTGCGGTCGGTATGAGCGTCGGTGGCACCACGCTGCGCATGAACCTCGAAGATGTCGTACATCATCGTCAGACAAAGGCTGCCCATCAGTTCACGATAGAACTGCAAGTGGCTGCCGTCCAAACGGTCACGCAGACGGTGGAAGTCTTCTAGGAGAAGCCGAGCCTGTTCGTCTGAGAGTTTGATGACAGGGTCTTGGTTCAGCGAGATGCTGCCCCCGATGCTGTAGTTGTTCGATGGCAGTAGGCTCTGCAGAAACTTGTAATCAGCAGCAAACCACTCCACCTCTAGGTCGGTATGTGCCGCCAGGTTCTTCACCCTGTCAGGCATCGGTATCACCACCAGATCGTTTTTCACGATGTGGTAGCACCGCTCGTTGAACACGAAACTGCCTTCGCCAGCCGTGCATATCAGGTGCATGCAGGTGTGGCTCAGCTCACGGGCATTCATTGCATGGAAGTCTGTGGAATATAGGAAATCGCCGTTCATATTCTTGTCATTTGGGTGCGAAGATACGCATTAATTATGATACAAACAAACGATTTCGGCAAAAAGTGAAAGTAATGGCGCAATTTGTGCAACAAAAGTATCTGAAAATCATCGTACCTTTGCATCCGGATTTAAAAGTATAATTAAAAATGAATATCAAAAGTATCATCACAGCCGTCATCGGCCTGCTCGTATCCACAGCTTGCAGCGGCGGCGCTAAACAGGAGAAAGTTATGAACATGGACGGAAACGGAAGGAGCAGCGAGAGCCATCGAGTTAACTCAGATGGCCGAGTCGTGACAGACGAAGGCAAGGACAAGGTATTGGTAGTGTTCTTCTCACATGCAGGAGATAACTACGCAGTAGGAAACATCGAAGTAGGCAACACAAAGATTGTGGCCGATTACATCAGCGAGCTGACAGGAGCAGAGCAGTTTGAAATCGTGACGCACAAGTACGACGGAATGGCCTATAATCCGCTTATAAAACTGGCACAGGAAGAGGCTAAGAACGGCGAGCTTCCTGAGTACGAGGGCGATGTAGATCTGAGCAATTTTGACATCGTGTTCATCGGTGGTCCCGTTTGGTGGGGCACTTATCCGCAGGTGATGTTCACCTTCTTCAAGAAGCACTCGAACGACCTGAAGGGTAAGACCGTCGTCCCCTTCACTACCCATGAGGGCAGCGGGCTGGCCAACTGCGTGGAAGACGTGAAAAAGGCTTTCCCAGGTGCCAATGTCCAAAAAGGTTTTAGCATCTATGGCCACGAGGTGCGCACAGAAAAGAAAAAGGTCGAGAAGTGGCTGAATGGTTTAGGTTATTAACAAATGACAATTATGGAGTACATTAAACTATCAAACGGCGTTGAGATGCCGACATTGGGCTACGGCGTGTTTCTGGTGAGCCCTGACGAGTGTGAACGTTGCGTAAGTGATGCGTTGAGCGTGGGCTATCGATTGATAGACACGGCACAGGCCTATCAGAATGAGGAGGGCGTGGGTAATGCCTGGCGCAAGAGTGGACTGAAGCGCGAGGATCTGTTCCTCGTGACAAAAATATGGATATCTAATGCTGGTGAGGAAAAGGCTGCCAAGAGTATCGACGAGAGTCTGCGCAAGTTGCAGACGGAGTATATCGACCTGCTGCTTATCCATCAGGCCTATGGCGACGTGTTCGGTACGTGGCGGGCTATGGAGAAAGCCTATCGTGCTGGCAAGGTTCGTGCCATCGGCGTGTCGAACTTCCAGGCTGGACGCTTCTTTGACTTTGCCCACTATGTGGAAGTGAAGCCTATGGTGAACCAGTTGGAATGCAACACCTTCTCTCAGCAGACAGGAATTGAAACGATACTCAACGAGTTTGGCACCAAGATGATGGCCTGGTATCCACTCGGTGGACAAGGCACTGATGGCATCGTGAAGAGTGAACTGCTGACCACTATCGGTGCAAAGTACAATAAGTCTGCTGCTCAGGTTGCCCTTCGTTGGCTCACCCAGCGTGGCATTGTTGCCATTCCCAAGTCGAGTCACAAGGAGCGTATGGCGCAGAATATCGACATCTTCGACTTCTCGCTGAGTGATGACGATATGGCTCAGATATCTAAGATGAATCAGCACGATGCTGGCACCAGAGATTTTGGTGACCCGCAGTTTGTGAAGTATCTCATTGAAACATACGGTTAAGCGAGAGCAGAATCATGCTTGCATGAATTCTGCCGAGCGTGAGTATGTTCGACGGAGTCAAATTTACGGTTAAGCGAGAGCAGAATCATGCTTGCATGAATTCTGCCGAGCGTGAGTATGTTCGACGGAGTCAAATTTACGGTTAAGCGAGAGCAGAATCATGCTTGCATGAATTCTGCCGAGCGTGAGAGAGCAGAGCCAAACTTGTAACCTTCTGCAAAATGTGAAAGTATAGAGGCAATTCGTGTAACGGCGGATTGCCTTTTTCGTCGTACCTTTGCACCAGCAAACTATTAGTATAAGGATATGAATATTTTCGAGCAATTAAGATCAGGGGCTGATGTCGATATGGCAACGCCCGAGTATGCAGAGGCCATCAAGCACATGACCGACTGTGCCAACATTTGTTTTAAAATCAATACCACAGCTCCGCTGCCTGAGCAGATTCGCCCATTGGAAGAGCAGCTATTTAGTGGTAACCTCGACAAGACAAGTTATCTGATGCCCCCCATTCAGATAGACTTCGCCTGCCAGATGAAGATTGGCAAGGGCGTGTTCGTGAACCACTCGCTGACCTGCATGGCGGCTGGCGGCATCACCATCGACGACGGAGTGATGATAGGTCCCAATGTACGCATCGTTACCGACAACCACGACTTCGCAAACCGTATGGTGCTGCGCTGTAAACCTGTTCATATCGGGCGCAATGCCTGGATTGGCGTGGGAGCGATTATCTTGCCTGGTGTAACCATTGGCGAAAACGCTGTTGTAGCCGCCGGTGCTGTAGTTACCAAAGATGTGGCACCAAATACCATCGTGGGTGGTAATCCTGCAAAATTCATTAAGGCAATATAAGGTTGAAGTTTCTCGGATTATTTATTTTGTATTCTGAAATAGGGTGTTCAATGTGATGTATCCAATTTCCGCTTAAAACACTACAATTAGGTTAAGCGAATCCGCTCAGGCACTGAACCTCGTTCACTCCCGTTCTCTCCTCGGTTCACAAGGGATGTAAACGGCAGAGAGAACGTAAGCGGATAAGCGAGAGCGGCAAGGTGAACTGACTTCTCATTCCTTCACCTTTTCACTTCTTCACCTTTTTACTCTTTTGCCCCCGTGACTATATGCGTTTCTTAAAAGCTATAGGACCAGCGCTTGCAAGGCTGGGGTTCTCTATGGCCTCACGTACTTCCTGCCACCACGGATATAGACTGTAGTGTTTTTATAAGCGGAAATTTGGTATATCATATTGAACACCCTAATTCTGAAATCAAATAATTGTTCATAAATTTGCGAACATCCAAAAATTTTTGTACCTTTGCAGCTAAGTACGGCTCCTTGCACTACGAGAAACTGCACGGCGACAAAGAGGGAACATCCTCCGTTCGTGTCAACAATCAGTACCGCATTGAGTTTACCGAGGCATATTACGGAATTGTCAAACCATTATAAGTAGAAGGAGGACGAGACATGACGACACTTGAAGGAGTAGATCCGCAGATGATAGCAAACAACCTGAAGCCCTTTCAGCCCACTCACCCCGGCGAGGTGTTGAAGGACGAACTGGAATACCGTGGCATTTCGCAACGCGGACTGGCCAAGGAGATAGGCATTTCCTACATCGCCTTTGTTGACGAACACTACGACTACTGTCACACGCAGTCGTTCCATTCGATGGTTGCCGATATGGCCGAGTACTGCCACAGGAAAGGAGGGGCACTCGTATGATACTCTACCACGGCACCAATGCCGACTTTGCAGAGATAGACCTCCGCAAGTCGAAACCCAACAAGGACTTCGGTCTTTGCGCTTAATGGCGACCGTGACTTGCAGGTCATTTCCTCGCTCAACCTTACGAACATCGAGCGCTTGCTTCCGAAGTCAAAGAAGAACGTCACGAAGGAATATCCCGGTCTGAACCACCTCTTCCAGCATTGTACCACTGGCCTCATGAACGAATACCGCCAGATAGAGAAAACTATCGCGCCCGAAGTGCTCAGCGACATAGCGGAGTGGATAAACGGTTTGTAATATTTTGCTGGTTTAACAGGACAGGCGAGTAATTAAAACAAGAATACAACTATGTTAGGAAACTTTTCTTATTACAATCCCACCAAACTGTATTTTGGTGATGAGTCCCTGAACTTCCTCAAGGACGAACTGAAGGGCTACGGCCCAGTGGTGCTGCTGAACTATGGCAGCGGCAGTGTGAAGCGCAATGGCATCTACGACCAGGTGGTGGCCATCCTCAAAGAGGCAGGCAAGACCATCGTCGAGAACCCGGGTGTGATGACCAATCCCACACTGGAGAAACTGCGCGAGGGCGTGAAGATAGCCCGTGAGAACGAGGTGGACTTGATACTTGCCCTCGGTGGTGGCAGCGTGTGCGACTACTCGAAGGCGGTGGCAGCAGCGACTTACTACGAGGGCGATTACTGGGATCAGTTCTGGCTGAAGCAGCAGAACCCCGCCGACGACCAGCAACTGCTGCCCGTGGGCTGCATCCTGACGATGGCTGGCACAGGTTCTGAGATGAACGCAGGCACGGTGATCACCGATGCTGAGCATACGTTCAAGGTGGGCCATGTATTCGACAGCCGTCTGATGCCGAAGTTCTCCATCCTTAATCCGAAGTTCACGATGACCGTGCCCGAGAACCAGATGAAGGCGGGCATCTACGACATCATGAACCACATCATGGAGCAGTACTTTTCGGACTTTGACGACAACACCAGCGACTATCTGGCCGAGGGTCTGATGCGCTCTGTCATCCACAGCAGCCGCATAGCCGTGAAGAATCCACAGGACTACGAGGCCCGCTCGAACATCATGTGGACCGCCACGTGGGCACTGAACACCCTCATCGGACTGGGCAAGAAGGAAGACTGGATGGTTCACATGATTGGTCATAGCGTGGGAGCCTGGACGCATGCCCCTCACGGCTATGCGCTCGCCTCCGTCTCAATGGCCTATTATCGCCGCGCCATGAAACCCGGTCTGCCGAAATTCGTGCGCTTCGCCAAGAACGTGTGGGAAATCAAGGGCGACGGAATGACCGATGAGCAGATAGCCGAAGCAGGTCTGCAGGCCCTGAAAACCTGGATGCAGGAGATTGGCCTGCCTCTGACCATCAGCGCAATCGACGCTACTGTCGAGATGATTCCAGGCATTACCGAGACCACCGTAGTCTATCCCGCAGGCTATCTGAATCTGACGAAGGAGGACGTGATGGAAATTCTGAAGGAGAGTATGTAAGGAAGAATCAGGGGGACAGGTTTTTGAATGAAACCATGAAATGGAATTCATTCAAAAACCTGTCCCCCTGATTCCAAAAACCTGATTCCCCCTGATTCCCCAGCACAGTTCAGTCGCGTTTTTCAGTAAAATGTGTTAAACTATCAGTAATTTGTGTAATAGCAGATTGCCGTTTTTGTTGTACCTTTGCAGCGTGAAATCAGACCTACTGACAAGAAACACGGAATAACAATGAAAAGAATAGTAACATTTTTAGTCGCATTGATAACGATGGCAACAGTAAACGGAACAACGCTGACGGAGCGTCAGCAAGGTTTGTCAGCATGTGCCTGCCTGATGGCAAAGGGTGATATGGAACGTTTGGAACCTGCCGTGCGCAAGGCTCTTGATGGTGGTGTAACTGTCAATGAACTGAAGGAGGCTTTCTCTCAGCTCTATGCCTATACAGGATTTCCACGCTCGCTGAATGCACTGGGAGTGCTGAGTAAGGTGTTGGAAAACAAACAGCCTAACTGGCAGGAAGGTAAACCCTGGACGCGTCCTGCTGAGTGGGACGATGCCAAGAAAGCCTACGAACTGGGCACAAAGAACCAGACGCAGCTCTCTGGAAAGCCTTTCAACTATGAGTTCTGTCCGCAGGATGACTATTACCTGAAGTCGCACCTCTTTGGCGAGATCTTCGCTGGCGACCAGCTCTCTGCTGCTGATCGCGAGATAGTTACCGTGGCAGCTCTGAGCGGTTTGGAGGGTGTCGCTCCACAACTCGCCGCTCACAAGCAGGGAGCTGTGAACATGGGCAACAGTCAGCAGCTGGTGGATGAACTCTGCACATGGCTCTGCAACGAGGGCTACACCCTGAGCACCAAGTGGCCCAAGGGCGAGCCCAATCCTTACGGCAAGTATTTCATCGGACAGAGCTATCTGGCCGATGTCGGTGGTGGCGTGATGAACGTGACCTTCGAGCCTCGTTGTCGCAACAACTGGCACATCCACCACAAACAGGTTCAGGTGTTGATTTGCGTCGCTGGCAAAGGTTGGTATCAGGAATGGGGCAAAGAGCCTCAGGAGATGACTCCTGGCACTGTCATCGCCATTCCTGCCGAAGTGAAACATTGGCACGGAGCCCAGAAAGACTCGTGGTTCCAACATCTTACCTATCATAAGGATGTGCAGGAAGGAGCCTCGAATGAGTGGTGTGAACCTGTGGATGATACTACCTATAATGCACTGAAGCAATAATCCCAAAAAGAATCAGGGGGACAGGTTTTTGAATGAAACCATGAAATGGATTTCACTTCAAACAACCTGTCCCCCTGATTCTTTGGTTTCATTCAAAAACCTGTCCCCCTGATTCTTCTGAAGAGATGGTGTGCGTCCGCTCAATATAGTTAGCCCAGACTTCCTCCAGCTTTGCCGACTGGCTATCATTGAGGATTTCACCCGAATGACCCTCCCTCCAGTTGAAGTCAGGGATGGCTTCTGTCAATTCATCGGTACTCAACAGCAGTGGTGTACGATCGGGATGAATCATGTTCGTTAGGCTCATTCTGATGTAATACACCTTACGTCCCTTACCACTCCAGTCTTCATCGGGATAAGGAGAGCCGATGATGGTGCCACGCATCACCACGCCATTGGCTCCTTCGCCAGTGCGGATCATATAGAAGCGGTCACCGATATGGGCTTTCTGATAGTCCCAGATACTCCAGTCATAATAGAATCCCTCGTCGAAGAAATCATCCATCGCACTCTCAAACTCAGACAACTTGTAGTTACTGATGTCCGTATTCCAGCGCATGATGAAAGTCTTACGAAAGTTCTCCTTGACAATGCCATCGGCCTTGTCAAACAGTTCATTCCAAAGGTCATCGTCCATCTTGCCAAGCAGAGCCTGAGCAGCATCTAACAGCCGGAACTCTTCCTGACTCTCCATCAAGGTACAGAAATCGCCGAACTTCACCATCTTGCAGGTATTGCCTTTCATCATACCCACATACTGGCAAGCTCCGATGAAAACAATCTCCGTATTATCAATGACGCGGATGGTGCTCAGTTCCTCGTCTTCAGTAATATGGCGTTTCTCTTCCCTGACGTCCACTGCCTCCAGATGACTCCACTGGACATTGAGGAAGTCAGCAAATGCATCCTCTGTATGGTTAGCTGCTTCATCCCGTCCAATGTACTTTGCCGGATTCAAGTGGAAGTCCCTTATTACTCCAGCGATGACCGTTGCCTCACCTCTGTTGATGATGTCGTCCATGTTCTTGCAGCGCAGATGCCACTGCTCTTTGGCGTCTGCATCGGTCAGTTTAACGTCTTTCTCCTCTTCGTCAACGATGTGTACAGCACGGTGAACCTTCTTAATGGCATTCATGAAGGCATAGCACAGCCTTACATCCATCTGCGATGCCAGCCAGGGAAGCTCCACAAGAATGTCTTTGCTCGTCAGGCGCTTGATGTTGACCCCTTGGGTAGAAACATCAAATGTCATCAAAGTGTATGAGTCTATTTCATCATTCACAGGATTGTGGTTTATGATTTTCACATCCTCAACGTTCTTTATCTCCTTGAATGTATCAAAGAACTTCTCAATAACCCGTTCTTCGTTGAACTTACGGATTCCTTTAATTGTGAATTTGTATGCCATAATCTACGTTTTTTGTCATTTCAATGGCAAAATTACAATGAGGTTCTCCCAAAACGTGGGACAACCTTCAGAAAAAGATGGAAAAGTTTGCAGAATAGATGGCTTTTCACTACTTTTACACCCGAAATAAGCATCAAGAGTGAATAGATCAAAATATGCTGTCTTTACAGGAAGCAACCGATTTTCCCCGGCAAGAAAGCCTTTCATAGAGTCCTTACGACCTTACAAGGGTTTCCTACGGCAACAGTATTTGAAGGAATATTACCTACTACGACGGAGCCAGCTCCGATGGTGACATTATCGCCGATGGTGACTCCCGGAAGGATGGTCACGCTGCCTCCGATCCATACGTTGTGACCAATGGTGACAGGCTTCGCCCATTCCTGACGGGAGTTTCGTTCCACTGGGTCAGTACTATGACAGGCCGTATAGATGCTGACATTAGGGCCAATGAAACAGTCATCGCCAATGGTGACACGGGCTTCATCGAGGACCGTGAAATTGAAATTGGCAAAGAACCGCTTGCCAATGCTTATCTGCTTGCCATAGTCGCAGCGAAACGGCTGGTTGATGAGAAAGTCATCGTCTGCCACATGGCCAAGCAAGCCTTTCAGGATTTCCTTCATTCGCTGGGTCTCAGACGGGCGCAGGGAGTTATAATCGTAAAGAATCTCTCTTGTCGCCATCAGCTCTTCTATCAGTTCTGGGTCTATGGCAGAATAAACCTCACCTGCCAGCATCTTTTCTTTCTCAGTCATACGCTTATTCATAATATTCTATTTGCAGTTCCTCACTGACATCAAAGTCATCATGGAAACCATCATCATACTTGTACACAATCCGCAGACCACGATAGGTTAAGGGAACTTTCAGCACTTTTAGCAGATGCCACCTGGGACGGCCAAAGTCGTAGGACTCTCTGTCGAGGATGATGCGATTTGAAACAAAATCAAAGTGGTAGTACCCACCGCCGATACACTGGTCACTTGGCTTCAGCAGATGCTTATGCTGGTTGACCATACCGAGGCGAAAAACGCCATCCATCGTGATGATAAACTTGGGTAATGTCATTTCTGATGCTGTCTTACTAACTCTATTGCTTCTTTACTTGTCAGATGCTCGATGTCGAAGCCGATGGCCCCAATGTTAATCTGTTACCACTTCATTGATGTGCTCTACTTTGCCACTTCTGCCCAAAAGGCTGTCTTCGGCAGTTTCGGCAACTGACTTAGGATCTCACTCGTCACCAAGTGGAAACCACGGGACTTGGACTTTAGCGTTATTTCAACTTGCTGAATCATTTCTTCCAGGCATTAACAACCTCACCTATATACATGGAGTGGATGCCTGCCGGAAAGTTCGCATACATCCGCTTGGGAGCATCGCTCTTGAAATACTGAGGGTCGAATGGTGCGGCATACATGATCTTGCACTCTATCACCATCGTTGCCTCAGTATAGTACGGCGTACCATTGGCGGTATAGGCCGTATGGAGTCCCAAAGCCTGAGCCTTCTTGTCGGGACAAGCGTCTCCTTGCGTCGCCGAGAGGTCAGCATCACGTCCGCTCTTGGTGCCCATGTAGTTCAGAACCTTACTGTCCTTTACGTCAAAGGCCATCACGGTAAAGTATTCTGCCTTGTCCATGAACTCCTTGGTGTAACGCTTCTCTGCTACATAGACCGTCAGGGCAGTGCGTCCCCAGAGCGTGCCAATGCCACCCCAGCCAATGGTCATGGCATTGCTCTTTTCCTTGTTGCCAGCCGCCAGAAGTTCGGCATCACGGAACCATTGAAAACCGTTCTCCGTAAAGTCCTCCCTCACGTTGAACTTCTTGAATCCATTGTCTTCGACGACATCCGTCGCGACTCTGCCAACTTCGAGCAAGCTCGGTTGGCTCTCGCTGCTCCGTCTGTTCTCCTCCTGTGCAAAAGCAGGAACACTTGCCATGAGCAGTAATATTGCTGAAATGGCTGTAATAAAAGTACTTTTCTTCATATAGTTCATATAATTCATTGTTGTTCTCTTCAACTATCGTGTCCGGCTTGACGTCTTACGGGTAGAATCGCTGGTCTCCCTGTTTCCTTTAATGATTGGGTTTCCACATAAACAATCCCTCAGAGATAGCCAAAGAGCCTATCAACTCCAGGCATTCCTCCGTTGGATGATAGATTGTCATGTAGATGTCATCGCTGTTGACTGTTATCATGACATCGGCAGATTTCAGAATGATGTAGAGCATCTGTCTGTCGGCCATACTCCTTGACAACGCAGCCTCCAGTTCATGTGGAGTGGGATTTGTGATCCATTTTTCCCCATCGTTGCTGACGTCGATATCTTCATAGCAGTTCAGCTTCAGCAGGATATTGATGAACTTCTTGTAGATGATGTCAATCTGAGGATGTTCTAGATAGAATTCCTCAATCTTGAAATACTGTCCTTTGCTGTCGGCAGGCACTTGTTTGGGCAGAATGTCAATCACCCAATACGGCTTTTCCAAATACTCTTCTACTGTCATTGCTTAATACCACTTTTCATTGTGCTCCTTACAATAGCCAATCGCAGGCAGCCAACTTGAATGCCGAGTTGCAGCCCGTTCTCGCAAATGTTTTTGCAAAGGTACTCAAAAATGCTCTGTATTCTGCATATTTGCCAAGTTATTTAGGATATTTTTGAAGAAGAATCAGGGGGACAGGTTTTTGAATGAAACCATGAAATGGATTTCACTTCAAAAACCTGTCCCCCTGATTCCAAAAACCTGTCCCCATAATTCTTCTGCATGATGGGTCGAGTCGTGACGAGATTCAACTTTTGTTAAAACTTGGCACAAAGTTACGCATTGTTCTCCGTAATTCATCAGAATTGACTAATTTTGCAGCTCGAATTTATTCGCTTTTCACAGAAAAGAACATCTTTTAGGAGAATTGGTTATGTCCAAGGAACGGAACACGGATATAAATGGTATTAAACTATCGAATGATGAAACTGAAGATAATCGAAGAGACTTTTTCTGTCTGCAAGGTCAAAGACTACTCTGAAATTGACCTTCAGGCGGCGTTTGTGTTTGTTGGTTCTACAGACGAAGAGAAATCCTTTGTTTGTCCAACTAGGCTTGTGCCTGCCAATACGACAGAACGAGATGACGGTTGGCGGGCTTTCCGAATTGAGGGAATACTCGACTTCTCGCTCATCGGTATTCTTGCTAAGATATCAACTTGTTTGGCAGAGAATGACATTGGCATCTTCGCCATCTCAACCTTCAATACCGACTACATCCTGACTAAGGCAGAGAACTTTGAGAAGGCTGTCAAAACGTTAGAAGGCAAAGGATATAAGATATGTTGACCATCGACATGAATCATGGGGACAGGTTTTTGAAGTGAAATCCATTTCATGGTTTCATTCAAAAACCTGTCCCCATGATTCTCTGGCAACCATCAATCACGACCTTGACCCTGCAAAACGCCAAAGCATGAGCTATGCCCCCATTCACATTGGCAAGAACGTCTGGATTGGAGCCAATGCCACTGTGCTTGCTGGCGTGACTATAGGCGATGGAGCAGTCGTTGCAGCAGGTGCTGTAGTAACCAAAAACGTTGAACCGAATACCATTGTTGGCGGTGTGCCAGCAAAAGTGATTAAAAAGATAGAAGTATAAGACATGAAAAAGGTAATTGTCATTTCTACGAGCCTTAGACGGGGCTCAAACAGCGACATGCTCGCTGACCAGTTTGTGGAAGGAGCAAAGGCTGCGGGAAACGAAGTTGAGAAGATTTCTCTCGTTGGCAAGAACATTCAGTTCTGCAAGGGTTGTCTGGGTTGCCAGAAACTTGGCCGCTGTGTCATCAACGACGATGTGAACGACATCATGGCCAAGGTGTTGAAGGCTGATGTCGTATGCTGGGCAACGCCAATCTACTATTATGAGATGAGCGGTCAGATGAAGACACTCATAGACCGCATGAATGCGATGTATGAACAGGACTATGCGTTCCGCGATGTCTATCTGCTGACTACGGCTGCAGAGGACGAGACCGAGACTCCGAAGCGTGCAGAGACGGGCTTGACGGGCTGGATAGACTGCTATCCCAAGAGCCGCCTGGCTGGAACACTTTTCTGCGGAGGTGTGAACAACCCTCGTGAGATTGAGGGCAATACCAAACTTCAGGAGGCTTTTGATTTAGGCAAGAGCATCTGCTAAGAGAATCATGGGGACAGGAAGAATCAGGGGGACAGGTTTTTGAAGTGAATTCCCCGAATTCATTCAAAAACCTGTCCCCCTGATTCTTCCTTGCGCAACAAGCCAATTCGTGAGATTTGTAGTCATAATTTTCAATTCGTGAAATTCGTGAGATTCGTGAAATTCGTGTTCGTAAAAACCAGTCTGCGGAAGAATCATGGTTTCATTCAAAAACCTGTCCCCTTGATTCTTCCTGCTTCAGACTGTCTATTTTGTAGGTATCACCGTCCTTAATCACTTTCAGGAGCACGTCATACTTATAGTTATCATACTCGATCTCAACAAGGACATGGCTCTCGTCACGAGGTATGAATGAGGTTGATTTCCACTCACCTACATCGCCACCACCCTCATAGAAGAACTTCCAAGTAGCCAGGCACTCACCCTCACAGTCAAACTCGTACGCATCAGCGAGATACTTCCTGAGCTTGGGAGTGATGTATTTTTTCAGCGCGTCATAGTCGTCCAGTTCCTTCTCGCCCCACTCTTCATAGAACTGCTCCACGAAATACTTGACAGCGACCTTTTCATCTCCCATGGGATCGTCACCAAAGAATGCTCCTTTACGGGTCTTGACAAGTTCAAGCTTGTTGCCGTCTGTCCACTTGTAGGTGTCGTACGTCCTCTCGTTTGCATCGCTGCGATAGTTGGCAGTGACGGTCTGGTCTTCAGGATGGACCTCGGGGTTGAACAGTTCTTTCCACGTCTCCACCTCCTCAAACTTCTGCTGGGAAGTCTAGACATAACCGGCATACAACTGTGCCACCTGTCCCCTGACATAGCACGAAAGGAAAACCTGTAGGTCGGGGATGCCGTCGAAGTTGATGTCCGTCGTATCGTTTATCCATTCCATATCAGCAGCATTTTCAACACTTACATAGTCCACCAGTTCATTTCGGCATTCAAAGGCGACCTTACCGTCTTTATATCCTTTCACGACGATACTGTCACAGTTTTTGTCATCGGCCATGATGAACTGATGTTCGAAACGGTACTGCTGGCGTTCTGCTATGCTGTCTGCTTCAGAGTTACCACTTTCACCCTGTGTTTTCTTGCCTCCACATGCCGATAGCAATAATGGACAGCACATCGTCAATACAAATAATTGTTTCTTCATTCTTACCTCTATCATTTTATTCAGTCATCCGCCACAGAGAATCAGGGGGACAGGTTTTTGAAGTGAAATCCATTTCATGGTTTCATTCAAAAACCTGTCCCCCTGATTCTCACTTTTCGGCAAAAATACGCAAAAGTTCCCAAATACGGGAATTATATCTGTAATTTCTTTCATTATTTAACAATTTTATACTCCGCACAGAATCAAGGGGACAGGAAGAATCAAGGGGACAGGTTTTTGAAGTGAAATCCAAAGAATCAAGGGGACAGGTTTTTGAAGTGAATTCACCGAATTCATTCAAAAACCTGTCCCCCTGATTCTTTCAGATCTCACAGATTTTGCTATTCCAAAGGAATATCCCATAGATGGTTAAGATCTGTGTGAGATTCATATAATTTATGGATTAATTATTCTAACTCAAGTTTCCCACCTTTAGAATAATCAAGAATTAGAGAATTTGAGAATTTCTCCTTTAGCAGTTTAGTAGAATTATAGGGAATTTGAGAAGAAATGGCAAGCCATTTCCGTTTCAGTCCGCAGAGTTCAAGTCGCTTGCGACGGGTAATTCCAAACAATTCTTTTTCTGCAATAATAATTCTCTAATTACCTCCCTTACGGTCAGTGGGTCTTCGACAAATCTCTCTAATTCTTGATTATTGTAAAGGTGGGAAACTTGAGTTATATAACATCAGTCATTTACAATGAAAATCCATCAGAGAGGGATGCTTTTGACATTTCATGATTTGCATCTTCTAATGGTGTTTGCATCACTGTTACGTTCAGATAAAAGACGGATTTTTTATGTTTCTTTGTGTTGTTTCCCCCAAAAAACCGGGTGAAATGTATTAAAAAAGGTTGTAATGCTGCACCCTTTTGGAAATGTTTTGTACCTTTGTGGCGTTAAATATTTTGGATAAACATCACGGAAATGAGACGAATGTCAGTTTTATTTCGTACCTTTGCCGCCGTATGAACAAAAATCACAAAGAAACCATCACCATCCGAATCATCAGTACCGCCTTCATGATACTGGCCATAGCCATCTTCAAGCCCTTCGGACTCGAAGCAGGGCAGTGGCAGTCCTATCTGCATCTGCTGAGCCTTTTCGTGTTAGGCTTGTCCAGCTGTTTCATCACAGAGGTCGTTCTGCGATTCATCGTACGCATGCCCCGCTCCTACGAACGTGGCATCAACTATATCATCAGCCGCAATCTGCGCTTCCAGCTCATCAATACGCCTCTGGTGGCCCTGTTTATCTGTCTGTATCGCCACTTTGTGATGAGCAGTCAGGTAGAGAGCAACCGGCTCTCGCTGAGCAACTATCTTGAGACGCTGGCCATCATTGCCTTCCTCTCCTTTGCCATCGGACTATACTGGCGCTTCAAGTTCCGAAACAAGTATCTGACGATGGAACTGGAAGAGATACGGGAGCTGAACGAAAGGTTAAGAAACCTCACCTTCGGCCCCATTCCCGCTGACGCACCAAAACGTGGGCTTTCTACCAAAGAGAGGGGAGAAGATAGTCCTACAGACAGCAACTCCGCCGATAAAGGTAACCACGCCCAACTCACCCAAAAGAGCGGTGCCGGGGGTGAGACGGTTCTTCGTGGTACGACCAACGAATCGGTGACGCTCGAGATTAACCACCTATTATATATAGAGTCCGTGGGCAACTATGTGAAGGTCAGCCATCTGCGCAACGAGCAAGTGCGTACCGACATGCTTCGCGCCACGATGAAACAGATGGAGGAAACGTTGCAGGACTATCCGATGATTGTCCGCTGCCATCGTGCCTTCCTGGTCAACCTTGGTCAGGTCGAGCAGATCGTCTCACATTCCGGATCCACCCAGTTGCTCATCAAGCACTGCCACGAATCACTCCCCGTCTCTCGCAGCAATATGGCGCAAGTCAAGGAAGCGATCAAGAATGGTATATCATGATTCTTCGGTCAGTGGGTCTTCGACAAATCTCTCAAATTTTTGATAAATAATAAAAGAATCAGGGGGACAGTTTTTTGAATGAATCAGGGGGACAGGTTGCTTGAAGTGAATTCGCTGAATTCATTCAAAAACCTGTCCCCCTGATTCATTCAAAAACCTGTCCCCTTGATTCTTTGATTCTTCACTTTATCTCTTCCAATTCGCCTGTCTCAGAATCAATGATAAAGCCGCGAACCACGATGTCCTTCGGGACAAGTGGATGGGTCTTGATGGTCTCGACGGTCTTGCGGACGGAGGTCGGTGTGTCCTTGAATCCTTCCAACCACTGGTCGAGGTCGATGCCACACTTGCGGATGGTGTCGAGTGTCTCATCGGTCACGCCACGGGCAATCATCTC
The DNA here is from genome assembly GCA_016285075.1 of Prevotella sp. Taxonomy (GTDB): domain Bacteria; phylum Bacteroidota; class Bacteroidia; order Bacteroidales; family Bacteroidaceae; genus Prevotella. The sequence goes on along the minus strand of JAEEQB010000042.1, from coordinate 13,380 downwards.
ATGATGGAAGTGGTCGTAGCTCATGTGGCAGGCTCCGCAATGAGAGTGTGCCACGACCATGATTTCCTCCACGCCTAACTCGTAGATGGCCACAATGAGGCTACGCATGGCAGAGTCGAAAGCAGAAATCACCAAGCCTCCTGCATTCTTGATAATCTTGGCATCGCCGTTCTTCAGACCGAGGGCTGCAGGGAGCAGTTCGGTCAGTCTGGTGTCCATACACGACAGTACCGCCAGTTTCTTGTCGGGGTACTTGTCGGTGAGATACTTCTCGTAGTCTTTTTGTGCTACGAAAGTCTTGTTGTAGTCGATAATCTGGTCTATCATATCACAAAACATATTAAAACTAAGGGCAAAGTTACTTAATTTGCCACAAATTTGCTATTTTTGCAGCAATTATTAAAATAGTTTAGGAAATTTGAGTATGGCACATTTTGGAAAGTCTAATGATTTCAGGCGTGATGAGCTGATACGGATCATCGAGCATTCTGTTGAGAAATTAACACTTCAGGAACTTGAAGCCCTGTATTACGATATGACCACGAAGTCGTATATCAATGACCATTAAGTGATATGGTACAGCAAAAGGTGATCATCCTGAAGCCGAAACAAAGCGGTTCCCACTTGGTGACGAGTGAGATACTGAGCCAGTTGCCGAAGCTGCCGAAGACGGCCTTGTGAACATCTTCACACAAAGCATACCAGTTCTTTGCAACCAAAGCGTAATGCACGACATCAAGATTGTTGTAAATCCTAATAATTCTCAAAATACTCTCGGAAAATAGCAATAATTCAGCATTTATTGCTATTTTTGCACTAGTTAATCAAATGTATTTACGCAAAGATGGAATTCATGAGCTATCGCAGGGTATTATTTACAAGCAGAACATTGATGAGGGTGTGGCTGCTGACTGTTGTTTTTGGTTTACATGCTTGCTATGACAACGTGGACAGACCTGTGGTAACAGATGTCCAGGCCATCAGTGAGGAGATGGCTGCGGTTCGCGACTATGTGCCCCTGTATGCCGTGATAGCTCATCGTGGCTCTACCTATTGGGCTCCTGAAGAAACTGAGAGTGCATGGAGGTGGGCGCGTGAGATGGGAACCGACTATCTGGAGTCGGATCTGCAGTGCAGCAAGGATGGCATCATCATAGCCAACCATGATGACAATCTGAAGCGCACTACCAATATCGAGGAAGTCTTCGGATCGACGATCCCAGCCACTCGCTTACAGTTCTATGAGAGTCTGGGATTCTCTCATGAAGATGCACAGGAGCAGTATCAGCGCGATGAGACTTCTTTCCGGCCTTATTACATGCAGTCGTATTATTATGCAGAGCTATTGATGCTCAATGCGGGGAAGTGGTTTGACGAGGCTTTTGCCGCTACGCGCAATGGTAGCCTGATTGATGGGACCCTGCACTACAGCACAGGGCAATACGTGTCGGCACTTCGTGACCAGATAGCCTATGCCAACGGCAGGATGCTACATCGTAAGGACGACGGTGAGCGGATTCTTCCATATAGCATCAAGCCAGAATATCAGGGAAAGACCCTGCACGAGATTTGGCAATCGATTGCCGTAAAAGGCACATACAAAGATGTTTATATGGATTTCCTTGACTATGACTTCTCCGATGCTTATATGGTTGATACGCAGGACACAGGTCATCGTTCTGGAATATATCTCGAGTTTAAAGAACCCGAGGTCAACCCTGAAAATATGGAGCAGCGCGTCTATGACATCCTCGACAGCGAGGGATGGAACATCATTACCCAGCCCGCCACAGAAACAGCTTTCTATGTCAATGGGAAAGTGAACGTAGGCCGCACGAACGGCAAGGTGATTCTTCAGACCTTCTCTAACGAGGCGTTGCGTCGTTCCCATGCCATCTTTCAGGGACGTGTGCCTATGTGCTACCTGTTGTGGCTCAACAATCCTCCCTTGCCTGAAGACTTTGCCCTGACCACACCAGAAGGTTTTGCACAGGCCATCAAGTATGCACAGGATAATGGGGCTCATATTATAGGACCGTCCATAGCAGGAGAGCCTAACAACTATGACGAGCTGAACGCCCCGTGGCAGGCTCAGCTGACGCGCCGTAGCGGTATGCTCAACCACCCCTATTCGTTCGACACCCAGGTGCAGATGAGGAAATACGTGAACACGGCAGCGGGCAGCATCGCTGCAGACGGATGTTTCACCAACCGTTCCGACCTTTCTCTGCAGTATATGATTGACAAGGGATTGCGTGGCCGTTCCGGCATTCCCAATCCCTTCCATCCGGGAAGCACTTACGACAATTCCCAGGCTTCATGCCTCGTACCTGATGCAGCCAAGACATTAGAGAGACTGGGGTATTCACATAAGGGAATCAGGGGGACAGGTTTTTGAATGAAACCATGAAATGGATTTCACTTCAAAAACCTGTCCCCCTGATTCCTGCTTCGTAACTTTACACCCAAAACCAAGCAGATTTTGAATCATTATGATGAAGAGGCAATACAATGTTCGGCAAATGAAGTGGACAGTGCTGTCCGACAATCGGAGCTGTGACAGTAGGCTGGAGACAGAGCATGGCCTGTCGATTCTGTTAGAGACGGACAGGCATTGCATTTTGATGGACACGGGAGCCAGCGATGTCTTTTTACGAAATGCCGAAAGGCTACGGGCAGGCACGCTAGCGGGAATGAAGACGGCTGTCGACCTCTATTCGGTGGACTATGTGTTTATCTCTCATGGTCATAGCGATCATGCAGGAGGCTTGCAGTATTTTGCCGAACGTAATCAACAGGCTAACATCATCGTTTCGCCAGATGCTATGAGTGATGCGTTTTTCTCCAAGCGGGGCAGCCTCCATAGTATTACTGCGGAGTGGCCAAAGATGGACGCAGACAGACTTGTTTTGATAGACCGCACCTGTGAAATAGAGGAGGGCATCCACGTAATAGCTCATATCCCTCAGCACCATCCGATGCCCAGAGGCAATCAGAACCTTTTCGTTAAGCCAGATATGCAGAATAAAGCTTGCCTCAATTCTGTCATGGAGGGAAAAGGTCGGACGGAATCCAGACTCGATATTCAGGACGCCAAACGACGAGCGAGTGAGAGCAATGTGATGCCTGCATCAACATTGTCAAGCGAGGATGAGTTCGACGAAGTCAACGGGGATTTTGTCCACGACGATTTCCGCCACGAGTTGGCCCTGTATGTCGAAGGTCTGCTATTTACCGGCTGTGCCCATAGCGGCCTGGAGAACATTCTGGCGGCGTGTCCGTGGCCTGTCCATACTGTTGTCGGTGGTTTTCATTTGCTCGACGGACAAGAGACGAAAGAAGAGCTGACTGCCTTGGCTCATAGACTGAAAGACAAATATCCCCTTACCCAGTTCTTCACCAGCCATTGTACGGGTGATAAAGCCTTTGAAACGTTGAAAATCATCATGGGAAACCAACTTCATGCTTTTTGCTGCGGCATGACATTCTCTCAGAAACCATAATTTTGGTAGGAAAATCTGTAATATGTATAAGCGTAGTATAATAGAAAATGTGTAACTTTGCAGCGGAGATTAGATGGAAAGAATGAATCATGGATATGAACAGTCAATTGAGCATTGACTAATCAGTCGTAAGACGGAGAAAATGAAACAGAAACGATCATAACAGATAAGCAATGAAACAGAACATCGGACAAAAACTGGCACTCTATCCCACGCCAGCCACAGTCGTAGGAACTGTCGGGAAAGAGGGAAAGGTAAACTGGCTGGTCGTTGCACACGTAGGCATCGTCAGCCATTCGAAACTACTCATGAGCATCCACTCTGCTCACCACAGCGTGAAAGCTATCGATGAAACCAAGCGGCTCTCTGTCAACATCATCGACGAGGCTTTCGTGGCTGCTGCCGACTATACAGGTACCGTCAGCGGAACCAAGACCGACAAGTCGGCCATCTTTCCCTACCATCTGGGAGAGGCTGGCATGCCCGTCATCGAACAGTCGCCGCTGGTCATGGAGTGTGAGGTTATAGATACCTATGAGATTGACGGCTTCAAGAACTACATCTGCAACGTCCTCAATACCTACGTTGAAGAGGACAAACTCGACGAGAAGGGCAAGCCTGACTATGCGAAGCTGAAGCCCGTGCTGTTTGAAATGCCTACCTATAAATATCTACGCACAGGCGACGTCATTGGCGACTGCGTGAAGATAGGTAAAGCATATGGTGAGACATTAAAATAAGAAGAGAGTATGAGAAAGATCATGGTGATGCTCACGGCACTGATAACCATCAGTCTCAGTGCTTGTATTCCCGCGCTTCGCACGCCTACACGTAGCCTTGCGCAGAGCAATCAAAAAGAAAACAAGGAAATGAAAGTATTAGTAGCCTATTTCTCGGCATCGGGCGTTACCCAGGCCGCAGCCCAGCAATTGGCAGAGGTAGCAGGTGCCGACCTGCACGAGATCAAGCCCGAGAAGCCCTATACGGATGCCGACCTTGACTGGAATAACAAGCAGAGTCGTTCGTCGGTTGAGATGCAGGATAAGAAATCACGTCCTGCTATCACAGCCAAACTCATAAACATGAAGGACTTTGATGTCGTATATGTAGGTTTCCCCATTTGGTGGTACACCTGCCCGACCATTATCAACACCTTCATGGAAGCCTACGATTTCAACGGCAAGATCGTCATCCCCTTCGCCACGTCTGGCGGCAGCAGCATCAAGAAAGCCTGCGAAGACCTGAAAGCCGCCTATCCCAGTCTGAACTGGAAAGAAGGCAAGCTACTGAACCGTACTTCGAAGGCTGACATGCAGAAATGGGTGGAGAGTAACAAATGACTCTCCACCCTTAGTGGAAGAATCAGGGGGACAGGGGAGAATCAGGGGGACAGGTTTTTGAATGAAACCATGAAATGGATTTCACTTCAAAAACCTGTCCCCCTGATTCTTGTTTTCAAATACGAAGGCAAAGATACACGCTCGGCTCTGCCGCTTGCTACCGCAGAGACGCAAGAACTTATTCCCGAACATCCAAATTTTCAACGCGAAAAATGATCACTAGAACCGACCCCGTGATCTACTTAGGCTTGTAATGTAAGTTTCTCGCTCCTGTTGGTCACATCGGCGTAGAGCATGCCATTGCCATAGGTGCTACCTGACAGAGCCGCCTTGCCGTCAGTCTTGACATCGTCGCGATAATAAATGTCTATCACCCCTTTCGTTCCGTTCACTGCTTTGGCCACTGAGGTGTTGCTGCAGATCTGGATATGGTCTATCTCGATGGCCTTCACCTGGGCCAAGAACGATTCGGCATCCACGACGAGGTCGATGTTGTCAGTACGCAACTTATAATTCTGGTCGATCTTCTTTCCGTTGATGGACAAGAATTCGGGACAGGTGTTCAACACATCCATCAAGGTCATCTCGCTGTCGGGATTCATCCTGTCCACATGAATCACATAACGGTCGCCTTGAAACTCGATGATCTCATCGGCGTCGGCAGCATGGGCTGTCACGCCATTCATGCTCAACGCCAACAAAAATCCACAAGCTCTTATAAAATTTCTATATTTACTGATTCTCATCCATTGTTTCAAAGTGCCAAAAATTCTATTAATTGATTACAGTTTGCAAATATATGGATTTTTTTAAAAGCACCAAGAAAAATCCATCCTTTTTGCATTCTGGCATTCTCCTGCCCCCCCAAAAACAGAACTCAGTCGGAGTTTCCAGTGAGTTATTGACAGCTGAAATCTCAGCCAAATCATCTTTTCCATAGACAGGCTCATCTTCGCTCGCCACAATCACAGCTCACGTCCCTGATACGAATAAATGTTATAAAAAGGAGTGTCATAAGACAATTATGGCAAATTATTCGTATCTTTGTCCCCACAATTGATAACTGATAGAACATGAGACATAGAATAAAAGCATGAAAGGTCGGCTCATTCACTCCAGAGACGCAGAGTGACGGGTTCATCGTCACCCTCCATTTGAAAACCAATAGCGCATACAGGTGAAGTGTACACGAACTGATGATTACTCTTCGCTCTCAATTATCTAAAAAGAACGCATTTAATCTGGCTATTAATGCAGAATATGTGAAACAGCCAAAACTTATTAATTGTGTAAACGAAATAAATAGATAGGCTTATGAAGATACCGGCAAAGTTCAAAGAATATATCTGGCTTGTGAACACCATTCGCAAGGCCAGGAGGATTACGTTTGCAGAGATCAACGAGAAGTGGCTGCAGACGGATATGAGTGAGGGCGTAGAACTGGCTCGTTCTACCTTTGCACGCCATAAGGATGCTATTGAGGACATCTTCGGCATCTACATTGACTGTGACCGCCAGAACGGGTATGAGTACTACATCGGCAATGACTATGTGCTCAGAGAGGACAGCGTGCAGAACTGGATGCTGTCAACACTATCAGTGAGCAACGTGGTCAGTGAGAGCATGTCGCTGCAAAACAGGATCCTGCTGGAAGAGGTGCCATACGAGGGCGAATATCTGAAGATGGTGATTGAGGCGATGAAGAAGAGTGTCAGGATAGCCGTTGACTACAGGAAATACGGTACCGACAAGCCCAATCACCTGGTGTTTGAGCCTTATTGCATCAAGCTGTTGAAGCAACGCTGGTATATTCTGGGGCACTTCCAACGTGATGCTACGGAAGAGAAGCATGAGACGGACTATTTCGGGGTGTTCTCGTTTGACAGGATTCTGGAGATGTCGCTGACTGACATCAAGTTCAAAATAGATCCAGACTTTGACGCACAGGAATATTTTAATGAGTGCTATGGTGTGTTGGTGGGTGATGGTACTCCAGCAGAGAGAATCGTCATCAGAGCATTTGGCTACGAGCGTTTCTACATCAGAGACTTGCCTATCCACCACAGCCAGCGAGAGATTGGCAGGGGTGAGAGCTTCGCAGACTTTGAACTCTACATGAGACCGACAATAGACCTGAGTGCCCACTTCCTGAGCCGTGGCAGTCAGGTCAAGGTGCTCTCGCCACAATGGTTGGCAGACGAGATACGCGACATGCACTTGGAGGCTGCAGAAATGTACTTGCCACAAGAAAAATGAGTCCGAGAATAAAGATTCTTAGATGTTGTGCCACAATTTGCCTATGGCGAATCGTTACTGCACTCGGAAAAATTGAAGTAAACTTCATTTTTCTCTCGCTTGTGCCACGAATTGAGACAACATCGGCCTAAATTTGCATCCGAAAGTGATATTATAAACGCAAATTGATTATAAACATGGCAGAAGGCAAAAAGAGTTTAAGAGAAGACAGGAGGCTCGACCTTGTTAGAGGCTCTCTCATTGGTGGTGCAGCTGGTGATGCATTGGGTTATACTGTGGAGTTCGACCGCTATTCTGAGATTATTTCCAGATATGGTCAGCCTGGTATTACGGAGTATGAGTTGCGAGGTGGTGTTGCTGAGATTAGTGATGATACGCAGATGACGCTCTTTACAGCTAACGGAATGCTGATGGGACTGACTCGCGGATATATGCGAGGAATCGGAGGTGTTCCTGAGTTTTATGTGGAATATGCCTACCAAGACTGGTACGACACACAGATGAAGACGTATAACGAAGTGATGAAACAGTCTCGCCATACTTGGCTGAGTGCTATTCCACAGTTATATGTGCGCCGTGCTCCTGGAAACACCTGTTTGACTGCTATTGCCGACATGAAGAAAGGACGTACACCTGATAACGACAGTAAGGGTTGTGGCGGTGTGATGCGTGTAGCTCCATATGGACTGTTCTGTGCTTGTCATAATGGTAGGTACACTATAGAGGAGATTGACGTGGCGGGTGGTGAGATTGCCCGTTTGACCCACAAACATCCATTGGGATGGATGCCTGCTATGGTACTAACACATATTTTATATAGACTGGTAAAGAACACACCATTGACAGGTTTGGACAAGACTGAATACAGGAAAGTCTTTGACAACATCGTTAATGAGGCTCTACAGTTGTTGCCAGAAATCAAAGTGACGAATAATGTTTCTGAACTGACCTGGGACGACAAGAAGCCTATCGGTGAGGTGTTTCATAATGCTGTAGAACGGCAGAGAGAACTTGTGGAACGTGCATTAATGCTCGCAGACAATGAGCTAACTGACGTGGAGAACCTCAGCCGCCTTGGTGAAGGATGGGTTGGCGAAGAGACACTGGCCATTGCCATTTATTCTGTAGCCCGCCATATTGACAGCTTCGAAGATACTCTGGTGTGTGCTGTCAACCATGATGGTGACAGCGACTCTACAGGAGCTGTGGCAGGAAACATCATCGGAGCTATTGTTGGCTACGATGCCATCCCATCAAAGTTCAAGGAGCATCTGGAACTTCATGATATCATCCTCGCTGTTGCCGATGATCTCCATCAGGGCTGTATTACAAGTGAGTATGACAGGGATATTACACCAGAGAAAACTCAGTGGATAGAAAGATATTGTGAAATGATCCCAGCAGGAATCAATTACTAATAGGCTAATCATAACAAAAAAACTTTGAATAAGATGACAAGACAACATATAGTATTCCTGACAGGAGCAGGTATAAGCGCTGAAAGCGGACTTGCAACATTCCGTGGCAAGGACGGTATGTGGACTAACGAGGAGTGGGTACATCTGGCCAGTACAGGCGCTCTCTATAATGAGACGCAGAAATGTCTCGATTTCTATAACTGGAGGCGGAAGCAACTGGCAGAAGTGGAACCCAACGAGGCTCACAAGATGATTGCGGAATTGGAAAAAGAGCATAAGGTGACAATTATTACGCAGAACGTAGATAATCTGCATGAACGGGCTGGCTCAACAGAGGTGATTCACCTGCATGGTGAATTGAGCAAAGTCTGCTCGATGGACAATCGGACAACATGCGTAAAGGAATATCCGTTGACCACTCCCATCATGGTTGGAGATAAAGCGGAAGACGGATCACAACTACGTCCTTATATTGTGATGTTTGGCGAATATATTGACAGCATGAATGTGGCTATCGACATCGTTAGTGAGGCAGATATCTTTGTAGTGGTTGGCACTTCGCTGAAGGTCTATCCGGCAGCGGGGTTTATCAACTATGCCCACCATGAAGTCCCCAAGTTCGTGATTGACCCTGGAGAGATGGAACAATGTACTCAACTGGGCTTCACTCACTTCAAAACGACAGCCACAGAAGGCATGAAGATGCTTTTGGAGGCGTTCAAGGATTTATAATTGATGATGGCATATACATACAAATATCCAAGACCAGCAGTTACAGCTTTCCAAGCAGTAGTCACATGTTTCGTGAACTGATGCCAGAACTGGCAGATGATTTCCACTTGATAGCACCAGACTTTCTTGCTTTTGGACAGACTAAGTCACCCAACCGTGAGGATTTCATCACTCGGAAATAGCCAACCTGATGAAAGTATTCCTGAACAGGATGACAAAGTAAATTTCCCATTTGACAAATCGTGTGAATATAGAAGACTATCGTGAGTATTGCCTGTCATTAGGCACAGATGTTGAAGAGAAACTGCCTTTCCGGAAATTCAAGAATGGAGAGGGGGTGTTGGTGTTTTACGTTCAAGGCCACATGTTCTCTTTCTTCGATTGCAATGATTTCTCGGTCATCTCGTTGAAATGCCAACCGGAGCGCATTGAGGATCTGAAGGCACAGTATGAGTGCATCGGCAATCCATATAACGAATCGCCCAAGCACTGGATAGGCATCGACCCTAATCATGCGCCAAATGACTTGCTGCAGGAACTGACCCGAAACTCTTACGAGATTGTCAGGGCGAAGTATGCGAGTAGGCGAGGGTAGTCAGGGCTGCCGTGAGAATGCTGACCTGACGAAACGGGAAACCCACTGACGCATTAACTTAAAAATGAATCCATGTCAGTTTTCTCCAAAGGCCTTCTAACGGTCCGCGAGAATGGCTGCTGAACCAATAACGGGCAAAAAGATACTGACAAACGACCATTCCACATCCCACCATGACGGCGTAGGTAACACCTAAACGGTGATAACAGGCAAGCCCATAGCCGCAGAAGATGAAACAGCCGATGATGGACTGGAGCAGATAGTTGGTGAGACTCATGCGACCAAAAATGCAGAGGTGATGAAGCACTCGGCGAACGCCATCGAATGCATACCATGCCGAGACGACGGCAGAGACAATCATCAACAGAATCAAGAGGTTGTAGATGGGGTCCAGCCATGAGTCAAGTTCACCGAAATCCACAAAGCTCAACGCAAAGACAGAGATGGCCGAGCAAATGAGAATGTTATGCCATATCTTCAGATGACTGCCCTCATTGTAGAATAATCTCTGTCGTCCCAACTGCATGCCGAGGATGAAGAGGCAGAGCAACTGCGTCAGTCGTCCGCTGTAGATATTGAAACGGAAATTCTCCTCAAAGCCGTAGCGGAGGTTCGTAAGGGTGTTCTCCCAAAACGTTCCGTGCTCGTGTGCACTGGTAAGTTTTGCATACATCTCCCACATGGTACTGTGGTCGATTGTCGTGCCCGCCAGCAGGCAGAACAACTCCACGGGCTGGATGGCCAATAGGGCGATGATGCACCACACCCACTTCGATGGTAGATAGCTGACAGGGATGAGCAACAGACCATAGCACGCATAGAACATCAGGATATCACCATCGTAGATGGCCATGTTGACAATGCCAAAGCCGAACAACAAGCACATTCGCCAGGCAAAGCGTAAAGAGAAATTCTTGCCCATCTGTTGCTGATTGTCGTTCATGATGAAGAAACTCAAGCCGAAGAGCATGGCGAAGATGCCGTACATCTTGCCAGAGAGCAGCCAGGTCAAGACATCGACCACCGTCTTGTCGCTGGCCAGCGGATGGGCTATCGGCTCCTGTGTGAAAATATTGAAGTGCTCTACGGAGTGAAACAGGATGATGCCGGCCACAGCGATGCCTCTCAGGGCATCAGCCACATCGATTCGGGTGTTGGGGAGATTGCTAGTCTTATACATCATCTTTACTTGTTTTGTTCCATTCCAAAGCCTTTCCATCGGGACGATTAGGACGGATTATCACTCTATTTGTATCTAGACGTTGCAGATGTTGGGCAGGTGTGACATCTTATTTGTTTCCGTAATTCACAATAATATTTTGCCACAAAGCATCTTTGTCATCAAGATCAACCTTTACATCCGGTTCCATACATTTGTCATCCACTGTTGCAGCATCTGGACGGGCAAAGAACTTGCAGGCGATGCTTCCCAGCACACCTGTATTGGGGAGACGGTAAGGGAGTACTTCGCCATAATGGGAGGGCGAGAAGGTGGAGGTTGTGCCAATAATGGTGCCAATATGGTTGTCACGGGCCATAGTAAGGAGCATACCCGCACTGCTGAATGTGCGTTTGCCCATGACGAAGACCACCTGGCCTTCAAATGGCTTCGGCTGTTGGAAATCTGCAGGAATCTTTGGCGCGGGCATCTGATAGAGTTCGTCCTTGTGACCGCCGTCCTCCCAATTCTTCTTGACTACGGCTATCCTTGGATTATAGGCAGCCATGAGGTCAGAGAAACGGAGATAAGTAGTAAAAAACTTCGTCCTGTCCAAGGGATAGAGATGTATGAGTAGCTCGTCACAGAGTTGGCTGCTACCGCCGTTGTTATATTGTGCATCCACTATCAGAGTTTTGATGCCCTCCTCCTCCATCTTGGCAAACATGTCATTGAGGAACTTGGCAAAAGGATAGTCCTTCGCATTCACACACTGGTTGAACTGGAGATAGCAGATGTGATAGTCTGGGAATATCTGATAGTCGTAGTTGGAATCATGTCGACGCATAATATGCTCCACGTCAATGACACCAGGAATATCCTCAGTGTGGTCTTTCTTATTTACCTTCTGCTTGCTCTCCTCCATACGCTTCACTGTTGTAAGGTCTGTATGCTTGTCGTGGAGAGGTCCTAACACGTCAATGAGAGCATCGGCAAAGGTCTCGTCGGTCTCAATGTTCCTGCACTTTTCCAAGAGCGCCTGCTTCTTGGCAAACCATTCAGCGCGTCGCTCTGCCTTAAAATAATAAGGATGAGTATCTGCCACCATATCCATAAAGAGGATGGCATCCTTCTGATACTTGTTGCCCGACTGGTATTCCGACACAGTCTGATAGAGGGAGTCGCTGAGGAATTTGAACTGGTTCGGCTGGAGTTGTGAGAAGCACTGGTTGGCACTTGCAAATAGCAGCATCAGCAACATCAAGCACCATTGGCATAATGTTCGTTTCATATTTCTCAATTCAGTTAGATATTATTCAATCACGAAACTACGCGGATAGAAATCACTGTAGAAACGGCCGTCGGTGGCGGTGAACTTCAACACGCAGTAATTGGGATCGGTCACACCACCGGGATAGTACTGCTCGTCGCCATCGTGCCAGATCATCTCTTTCGAGGCGGCATCTGTCAGTACCTCCATCGTGCCTCGTAGCATCATACCCTTGAAGCCTTTGGCATCGCAGAAATAGATGCTTGCCCTGGGGTTGGCCTTGTATTGAGCCACGCGTATTGAGAATGTGTTGGTTGTAAAGTAGAAGGTTTTGATACCCTCGCGTTTGCGTGGTTTCAACATGGCCTTGGTCCAAGGAAAACCTTCTTGGTCTACTGACGAGATGTAAGCGATGGGCAGTTTGTCGGCCATCTGTGCAATGAGTTCTTTAACGCCTGCCAAAGCGGGGTTAACTTTCATGACTTCATCGTTACTGACATCCAACGTTTGGCGCCAACGCTTTAACTGGGGGAAATATGTTTTCATCATGCCAATGTACTCCTCTTTAGTGATGGGTTTCTCTAACCCCTCGTTGACAGCACCAACAAACTGCGCACAATGTTCGATCATCTCTTCCATCGTGCAGTCTTGCAAGAACTTTCCATCCCTGTAGCAGTACATACAGTAATCTTCGTTCTTACTTCCGTCGGCATTGGTGCCGAGGACATCTTCGGTGAGCGGCATGCCGCAACTCTGACAAAATTTCATTTTATTCATATTCTATGTAGATTAAAGACGCTGCAAAATTACAAATTATTGTGGAAAGCACAAAAAATCTGGGATATTCTGCATCGATTTGTGATGAATGGCACATCGTCGTAGATCATGGGGACAGGTTTTGGGGGAATCATGGGGACAGGTTTTTGAATGAATTCACCGAATTCATTCAAAAACCTGTCCCCATGATCTCCTTCATTCCTTTCTTTGCCATTTCATTTCTTCACCTTCCTTGTCATACTGTTTCCGCTTTCCCGTAGGAGGCTCTGTCAGGGTAATCTTCACTACGGCTGTACGTTCAATGCTACGCTTGATGGCATCGTCGAAAGC
>JAEEQB010000041.1 GCA_016285075.1 Prevotella sp. | reverse complement strand
TGGGGATAATGCCTTGGACTTCATTGGAAGAAGAAATGTTCTGCGGCTTGATGACGATAGAATGAACCACGATACGAGTGGTGGTTTTCTTGCCTCCACGCAGCCTGTCACTTGCACCGCCACTGAGCCCAGCGTTGTAGATATGCACATAAGTTGGAACGCTCACCTTGTAGTGTATGGTGTTCTGAGTCCAGCTGGGATTCGTATAAGTATAGGGCTGTCCCGAGCCTATCTTCACCCCCATCACATAGCCTTGGGTAGACATGTTGTCAATTATGATATCACCCTCACCGGCAGGAATCATCAGGGTCATACCGGCAAAGTTCTCGGCAAAGCTGGCAGAGCCCACCACCCCATCGCCAAAAGAAGGATTCTGCGGCATAACGGTATTTAAGACCATCGAGTTCTCGTCCTCCCAGAACCCATCCTCGTTCTCCTGATGAAGGGTATAGAGGACATTGTTCACCACACGGTTGGACAGGTCAATCTCTTCTGACTCTCCACCAGCCCCTGGAATTAGGAAATCTGGGGCTCTGAAGGTAATAACCGCATTGTTGGTGAAAGGATAGATGCGGGGACCATAGACTGCCTTGCGGCTGTCATCAGACAACACCATGATATGATCAGCAATTGTCTGTGAGAACCCATCTGTCAACGTTGAATTAGAAGCAATCGTCAATGTGCCCGGATAGTTACCTGATGTGGTAATGGTAAGTGGTATTCTTACGTTGCCCGTATGGCAAATAGCGGGCGTGGTTCCATTGTTTGTCACCTTATTATCGCCCTGCACAAAGATGACCAACCTGTCAGGCAGCTGGCTGACAATGCTTTCAATATTGGCATTGCTGAGCACCAGTGTATGAACGCCATCAAACATTACGGAAGGATTGTCTTTGCCTTTACCGTCACCCAGAACATCGAGCCGGTTCGAGTCGGTAACCCTGATTCCGTTGACCCAAAGCATGTAGGCTGGATCCGGATCGTTTTCCACAATCAGCCTATAGCTGGCACTGACGGGCATATATTGGTTATCTCCTTCGAAAGCCGCTGTTATGGTGGTCTCACCCACAGCCTTGATGGTTACATTTCCTGCCGAAACGGTAGCCACGTTGGTATTGCTGCTGCTCCACGTCAATGGCAGCTGCTCAGGGTTGTTCAGAACAGGAGCTTTGAACGTATGGCCCAACGTAACAGATACGGAATTCGAAGCGAAGGACAAGGTGGCGGTCTTGAGGATTGAATACCTCCGGCTTTCTGTTGTACTCTTGTAATCTCCTATCTGCGTATAGGCATTAATGGTACAAGTGTTGCTGATAGCTATGGGTTCAATATATTTCCTGACACCACCCTTATTGACAGAGTAATAAATCTCAGCTCCTATCAATGTCGTGCTAAGAGTCAGTGTCTGCTCTGTGCCATAGTTTCCGGCTTCGAGGCTGAACGTTGGAGGAACCATATTCGGAGCCTTCACCGTCAAGGCATACGAAGCACTGCAGGGTTTATAATTGGTATCACCGTCAAATGAGGCTGTGATGGTGGCGGTGCCATCCTTGAGGAGTGATACTACACCGGCATCAGAAACCTTTGCAACCTTTGTGTTACTGCTATTCCAAATAATTTTGAAGTTGTTTGGATTGTTCAATTTGGGAGCCGTGAAAGGCTCGCCAATTGTTGCCGTAGCTGACGTTGGAGAGAAGGAGATAGAAGATGCCTGGCGAAAAACATATGTCTTAGAACCAACAATGCTCTTGTAACCAGCTAACTGCGTGTAAGCATTGACGGTACAGGATTTGTTGATAGTGATGGCTCTTGTATACTTTTGATAGCTACCATTATCAATAGCATAGTAAATCTCGGCACCTTGCGTTTCGGTGCTAAGTGTAAGAGACTGAGCTGCATCATAGCTTCCACTTTCAATACTGAACGAAGGAGGGGCTAACGAGGGGGCATCTACTGTCAGCGTATAATAAGTTGATGCGGGAAGCCGTTGTGCATCGCCGGCAAATGTTGCAGTGATTCTTGTAGTACCCATCTTCAGAATCGTTACAGCACCGGAACTGTTCACCGTAGCCACACCAGTATTGCTGCTCGTCCAAGTGACAGGCAGTTTGTTGGGATTGTTAAGCACAGGAGGCGTAAAGCTGTTACCAAGAGCCACCGTGACGGATTGAGAAGAGAACGAAAGGGAAGCTGCTACGCGAACAATGTACGTTCTACTGTCCACGGTACTCTTATAGCCCATCAATTGTGTGTAGGCCTTCACCGTGCAGGACTTACTGATACTGATAGGCCCAGTGTACTTCTGGTCGCTGCCATTATCTATAGAGTAATAGATATCGGCACCTTGCTTTGTTGTACTTAATGTCAGTGACTGGGCTTTATCATACGTACCGGCAGCCAGGCTGAAAGTTGGTGCAGTAAGCGTAGGAGCTTTCACTGTCAACGTGTAAGAGGCAGAACCAGCCAGATAATCATCATTGCCTGCAAAGGAGGCGGTGATGGTGGTTGTTCCATCCTTAACGAGTGTGACAGCACCTGTACTGCTTACAGTAGCTACACTTGGCGTGGCACTCGACCAAGAAACCGTTAGCTTGTTGGGATTGTTCAGCGTAGGCGGCGTAAAGGCATCACCAACCGTAGCCGATGCCGTCTTCGAGGAGAAACTCAAGTTTGCTGGTGACTTAGGATCAAGATAGGTCACTTCAACTTTGGTAAAAGTGCAATAAGTGCCCTGAATGGCGCTAATTATTTTAAATGACAATGTAATTGCCTGGCCGGATAGTTCCGTCGCCGTGATAGGAATACTCACTTCTTGGAAAGAATCAAGACCATTTCCATTAGTGGTAGTAATAGTAGTACTTCCCAGAACCGTGTTGCCGGCTTTTGCAGTAACCGTAGCCCCAAAGCCAGATGCCGTTATCTTTATACTTTGAACAGTTCCAGTTACAGTATATATTGAAGTCATTGAGATATCTTGAGATGATACCACTTTGGAACCGACACCTATACCCGACTGGCCATAATAAAAGCCATTTGTAGAATTCCAATTACAGCCGCTCTCCTGCGTCATTAACACGCCTTCAGAAATACCGGTAAACGTCGAGGTAACAGTATGTGACTGCCGTGCAGCCTGCAATGTAAGTGCCGAGAGCACAAAAAGCAGGCAGGACATAATACGCCTCAATATGATTGGTTTCATAACTCTTTTGGTTTTGGTTGATCATTAAAAGTTTAGTGGCGGTAAGCTCCGAGTTTAGTGCCGGTAAACTCCAAGTTTAGTGCCGGTAAACTCACTCAATAGGTAAGCTATAGACAAATCGGGCACCCGGTGTATATGTTGTATCCAGCACTACGTCACCACCCAATCGTCGCGCAATGCTACGAGCCACCGTCAGGCCTATACCTGTTCCGTCATAGTAATTATCAAGCTGCACGAACTCGTCAAAGATATGTTCGGATTCTTCTGCAGGAATGCCGATACCAGTATCTTCCACTACAAAGCAAAGAGAACCATTCTGAACAGCAAGTGACAAAACGGCTTTTCCTTCCTTAGTGAACTTCTGCGCATTATCAAGCAGCAGTGCAAGAGCACGAGTTGCCTGCTGAAGGTTGGTATGAAGCATGACTGCTTCTGCCTCAGGGGCTATCTGCATGTCAAAACTGATATGGGTGGCCTGGGTAATCCGGGAGTCTTCTGCCGCCTGGGCACCTATCTGTACAGCCAGTACATCGTCAGTGCGCTCAATATCCGTCTGGCTGCTGGCATCAGCCAACTCCAGCATTTTGTTAACAAGGCCAGTGATTCGCTCCACGTTTTCTGTGATACGTTGGCTTACATCCAACTTCATCGCATCATCTAATTCCATACCAGGAGTTGTGATGATCTGTGTGAAACCACTGAGAATATTGAGCGGTGTACGTATTTCGTGAGAAATCTGCTGTATGAAGTCTGTCTTCATACGCGAAGCCTCAACAGCCTGGTCATAAAGTTTCAAAGCCTCTTCATAACCCTGCCCCATATTTTCAAACAAATCATTCAGCTGCTCGAAGTCAACTTTCAAGTCATTATATTCCTCTTTCAGACTGTTATAGTCTTCCAGAAGTTGCTGATAATTCTCATCCATACTGGATTGCTATTACTGCCGTTGTTCTACTTGCATGAATTTCGTGAAGCCAGTCATTGCCAGCACCTTATAGATCTCAGGGCTCACATTGGTCATTTTGAACTGTCCCTTTTTCATCATGACCGCGCGCATGGTTTTCTGGATAACACGAAGTCCGGAACTTGCCATATAGTTCAACTCCGTACAATCCATCTCAAGGTTAATACCTTGTTCAGCAAGTGCAGGTGTTATTTCCTTTTCAAACTCTGCTGCATTATTTGTATCGATTCTTGCCCCAGTCTTAATGATGGTCTTACCATCTTCTTTAACAATCTGTGTCATATGTTCAATTTGTTTTTTATTCATTTGTCATTAATTTTCTTTTTCATCGTCAGGAGATTCTTGCCGTCAAGGCGCTGATAGGTCACTTTATTCATGATGTTCTTCACAATAAAAATGCCCATACCGCCAAGTTCCCTTTCTGCGGGGTTGACGTCTGTATCAAGATCTTCTTTGAGAGTAGGATCGAATTCGCGTCCCTGATCGCTCAGGACGAAAGTCAGTTCGGTGCCGTCGCTCTCTGCCATCAGTTCAATAGTGGCATCAGTCCCTTTGGGAAAAGCATAGAAAATGATGTTTGACACCATTTCCTCCATTACCAGATTGAGGTTCATCTGGAGTTCCATGCTCAGTTTCAGTTCTTCGCCGATTTCTTCCACAAAGTGTGCCACACGTTGGAGGTCCTCGACTTGATTTCTAATACAAATATCCTTTTTCATAAGCTTTTAGGTTTTATGCGGTTGGATGGTTAATCTTCACACACAACATTGTCAGATCATCACTAGGATCAGCACCGGCAACGTGACGTGCCACTTCTTCCTTCAATGTGTCTATTGTATGTTGGGCATTCTCGTAAGAATGGGATTGCAGGACAGAAAGCAAACGATTGTCACCAAACTGCTGCTGAGTAGCATTTTCTGCCTCGTTCAGTCCGTCTGTATAAACAAAGAACGGATGTTCACGCACATCGTCAATTGTACCTCCATCGAACTCTGCACCAGGAAACAGGCCAAGGCAGCAATTATACTCTAGCTCCAGGAAATGAGCAGCATCGCCATCATTCATGATGACAGGAGGATTATGTCCTGCATTGCAGAAGTCCATCTTGCCTGAGGCCAGGTTGATCACCCCGATAAACATGGTGACGAACATGCCATTCTCATTGTCAGCAGAAAGAGCATCATTCAGTTGACGTGCTATTTCGCACGGAGGTATCTCCTGTTGGGCAATGACCCTAAACAGATTACAGGCTACAGCCATGAACAAAGAAGCCGGTACACCTTTTCCACTGACATCGCCCACACAGAAGTAGAGTCGTTCGTGAAGAATGAAATAGTCGTAAAGATCACCACCTACCTCTTTAGCGGGAGTCATTGAAGCATAAAGGTCTATGTCAGTACGTTCCGGGAATGGTGGGAACTGACGCGGCACCATACCCATCTGGATATCACGGGCTATTCGCAGTTCACTTTCAATGCGTTCCTTAGCCGTTGTGGTCTCTTCCAACTGATCATAGGCGACAAGCAATTTGTCGTGTGCAATTTTCAAGCGTTTGGCAGCACGATAACGATAGAGTATGAAACCTAACAACACCAGCATGATGATAGAAGCGCCAATGAGGATGATCTTTATCTGATCTTGTTGTTGTTTCACCTTCAACTCATTCACATGATAGCGGGTATTCATCTCTGTCAACTGGCGCTTGGTCTCATGGGTGTTTATGGAGTCGTTGATGGTATACATTTCACGGTACAGCTTAGCAGCCTCGGCATCTCTGCCCAAACGAGTAAGAATCTCTGCCCGCTGCTGACGCACTTTAATATCCATAAAGATGTCATCGGTATCTTGCATGTACTGTGTCCGCTGATCGTTCAGTTCCAGTGCTTCCTGATAGCGTCCTTTGAGCAAGTTCAGCTGAGCACTATAGTAAAGCCAGCACATACTGACATAATCATCAGGCGACTGTATCCGCTTCCTCACCTGGTCAAGCTGACGTTCAGCCTCATTCAGATTTCCAAGACCCAATGAGGCTTGGCAACAACCTAAATAATAATAGGCCCACAGCGTCTCATCGTCTTCTTTGTATACCTTGTTTTTCTTTGCCTCAGCAAAATAATGCCTCAAAAAAGACTTCCAATGAATTGTGTGCTGCTTGAGAACATCGTATTTATGCTGTTCTTCCAACACATCACCATAATATGAAAAAATATCTGGAAGCAGATGCGGAATTGGCTGTATCTTGGAAAGCACCTCAATACTTTTCTGATAATTCTCTTCGCTCTCTTCCCAATTATGCATATTATTGTATACATTGCCCATAGCATAATAAGCAAGACCTATTCCATATTGATCATGACGCGACTCCGCATCCCTGTACATCTCGTCCACCTCTTTCAGGCCTTCGCCGGTTTTTCCGCTATAGGCATAAG
Organism: Prevotella sp.; assembly: GCA_016285075.1. Classification (GTDB taxonomy): domain Bacteria; phylum Bacteroidota; class Bacteroidia; order Bacteroidales; family Bacteroidaceae; genus Prevotella. The sequence continues at coordinate 37,422 of JAEEQB010000041.1, read as the reverse complement.
TATTCACTAAATGTGTCCATACTTCATAATACTGATTCCACTGTCTGCTTTCGCGCAAATACTCCATATCCTCTTTCGCTACCGCTATGAGGGAATCGTTCATATCGGCATTATAGAAAATAGAGGCACGTTCACAGATATACCGAGCTGCCTTCTTCTCTTCGTGGAGAGTCTTCGACAATCTGATCAGATGGTTAATATATACAATCTGGTTTTCTATATCGCCTTCGTAAAAATACAACACGAGCAATGAGTCGTATGCAGCAAGCAATTTCTCTCCTTTCAATCCAGGGAGAGAACGTTTTGTTTGCGCTATTCGATCCTTTTCGTCAGCATGGGCTAAAACAATCGAAAGCAGCGAGACTGCAATTATCACATATCGTTTGAAGTTCATAGGCATATTGAGGAAAGAAGGCCAGATCCTTTAATCACTGGACAATCTTCTTCATATTCAGATCTGTAATCTTATATTCCGGTGAAACCTTGGCCTGGACTTTGTAGCTGACAAACCGTTCTTTAGACTCATCACTACGATCCATTTTCTGGTCAACAGAGAATTCTACTGTATAGTCATACTGACCATCTTCTGTTTCTGCCTTCTGGATTTTCCAGTCATTGTTCAAAATAAACTGCATCTGCAGCACATCTGGCTCATGTATACGGTTCATATACTGAATCACATCGCTTTTGGTAGCATTGGCTTTGTGGAGGAATGAGTTAAGAACAGGTGGAAGCGTTAGGGAGAGGTTCACTTCATCAATCTTGGCCAAAGCTGTGAAATAAGTGGCAAACAGTTCTGCTATAACCCGTTTGTCATCGGTATTCACCTTGGCTGCCTCCAAGCGTTCGAATTTTGCCAGCGCCTCATCGTAATGGGCTCCGTCCTCATGAGCCTTGATATAGGTCTGATAGGCTTCTGCTGTGTTTTCCTGCATAGCAGTAAGCCAATCTAAGGAATCAATCTTAATCTGAGCCTCTACATTATGAACACTACTTGGATAGAGTTTCATATAACGTTCCAATTCGGCTTTTGACCCGGAAAGAACCGCGTGTGTCCAGTCCTTATCTACCTGCTTCAGCTGATGAAGACGCCATTCTATGGAATCACGATGAGCTTGGGTAGCATCGGCATATACATCGAGGAAATTCTGCAGGACAGCAGGTTCGGAACTCCGTATGGCATTCTCATAGGCTCGCAACTCGTTTTCCTGTTGAGTGCGCTGATAATACCAGAAGCCAATGCATACCATTATCAACGCCAAAATAAGCGCCACCAGCCATGCTATCCAAGAACGTTTACGTCCGGAAGGGCGTTGTTGGAGCTGAGGTTTATCTGTCAAAGGCGCCGTAAACCTTCCTGCAATCTCTATTCCACAATGAGGGCAAGTCTTCGCCTGATCGCTTACCTGATGTCCACATTCAGGACAATTGATTAAAGCCATATTAATCCAAATTTTAGATTCTATTCTCTTAACTGTTAATGCTTATACCTGATTTCCCTCAGGCCATGTCGCCCCACAAAGCGACTCTTATCCACAAAACCACTAATACCGCGAATACGTCCCTTGCTTGAATATTGCCAAAGAGTAAAATCACGGTCGTCGCACAATTCGGGTTCCTCATCAGAATACATGGCTACCATCAACTGATAGTCATCGAGTACACCGGCCAAATACATATTGTAGAAATTGCGGAAAGTATAGACCAGTGGCTTCTGGCGATAAGCCTCTTCCACAAGACGGAGGAATTGAAGCAAGGTGTCACAAAACTCCTCGCGTGACAGTCCGCCTGTGGTCTCAACGTCGATCATAGGAATCAGATCCTGTTCACCAGGCAAACACTGTTTCTTGAAATTATCCAGTTGACGTCTCAAATCGGTCTTCGGACGGAAGAAATGGTAGCTACCCACTTTCAGTCCATACCGATGGGCCAATTCTATGTTCCGTTCAAAACGGCTGTCTATACGATCACCTCCTTCAGTAGCTTTCAGATAGACGTAAGCCATACGTGTATTCTCACCTATCGTCTCCCAAAACACCTGTCCCTGATAGTGGCTGAGGTCTATACCATGAACATGAGAACAGGTATCCTCACACTGCAAATAAGGATCCGATTCTTCTGTCTGAGCATAGGCAACAAACGGGAGCAATATAGATAACACGATAATTATATATGACTTTTTCATTGATTAATTCCAATTTTTTGTGCAAAGATACAAAAAAATTTATAAAACCTCGTTTGTAATTCATATTTATTTTCTATCTTTGCCAAAAATTTGATTTTTGACATGAAACATTTACTGATATTATCATGTGCTGCCCTCATATTGATGGTCAGTTGTCATCATAAAGATGATCCAGAACCTGAACAGAAAATAGCAAACAGAACGGTGCTTGTGTACATAGCAGCAGAGAACTCTCTGTCGCCTTTTCTTTTCCACAAAAACGGAAGGAATGGTAATGACGGTGAGCTGCATGAAATGCTCATCGGTTCCCAACAGGTGAGCACAGACAACCTGATACTATACGTGGATGCATCTGAGACCACTTTTCCCTATATGGTACGCTATCAGAAAGGCAAGGCCGTTGATTCCGTCATGATGGAAGAATGCTATGCATGCGACCCTACATCTATATATAAGGTGCTGACGACAACCATCGAAAAGTATCCTGCCAAGGACTACGGACTCGTACTTTGGGGGCATGCATCAGGTTGGCGCATAGAAAATGACACCATTGAATATACCTCCGTTATTAACGCCCGCAAAAAGTCTAACCCTCGCAGAGCGTATGGCATAGACAATGGTTCTAATACTGAAAATGACAGGGGAAAGTGGATTAACATTTATACACTCGCAAAGGTTATACAACGCACTGGACAGAAGTTCAAGTTTATCTTTGCTGACTGCTGCCAGTTCCAATGCATAGAGAGTGCTTACGATCTGCGTAACTGTTGTGACTTTATTATCGCATCACCCGCAGAGATACCGGGCGAGGGAGCTCCTTATCACACGATGGTGCCTGCGATGTTCAGTCAAAACGAGTCATTCTACAAACAAATGGCCGATGCCTATTATGCCCAGACAAGCTATGGATACAAGGAACCGCTTTCTGTCATCAAGACCAGTGAAATTGAGAATCTTGCCATTGCCACTAGGACCATTCTACAATCCTTTGTGCCACAGAGCATTTCCGAAAGCACCCCATACCTCAGAATGGACAGTCTGATTTATTATCAAGGAAGCAATTACGGCACGAACCACTATATGTACGACATGAACGACTTTGTCCTCCGATATGCCTCAATCGAGAATTACAACCAATGGAAACAAGCATTTGATAAGGCTGTAGTTTATCGCACACCTACTTTCGGACTTGATGGTGTATGGATGTCGAACAATAACAACAATATTGATTTCAATTCTTTCGAACTAAACGATGAACGTTTCGGTGGTGTCAGCATGTTTGTGCCACAATATCCTGCCGGCTATTATTCAAAATACAATAATGATATCAAAAAAACCGGATGGTATTATGCCGCAGGGCTGGATGCTCTTGGATGGTAGCACCTACTTGTCTTTCCCTTCTTGAGGAAAAGATGGAACGAATTTCATTTCATGCATAATCCTCTTCTGTCTTTTCAGAACATAGCTGCTGGGATTCTTACTTGAAAACTTTCGCGGATTGGGCAATGTCGCTGCTATCAATGCGCATTGAGAACGGCTTAAGGCCTTGGCTGTTGTACCAAAGTGATGACGTGCCACAGACTCTACCCCATAGATGCCTTCACCCATCTCGATGGAATTCAAGTATACTTCCATAATTCGCTGCTTTGACCACAACAGTTCAATCAAAGTTGTGAAATAGACCTCAAATCCCTTTCTTACCCAGGAACGGCCAGGCCAGAGAAACACGTTTTTTGCTGTCTGCTGGGATATGGTGGATGCGCCTAACCTCTGCTTTTCCGGATGCTTCTTGTTCCGAATTGCAGCATTTTCGATGGCCTTGTAGTCGAAACCGTGATGCTTCAGGAAATTGGCATCCTCACTGGCTATTACAGCCACAGGCATGGACGGAGACATCTCATCCAAAGACACCCATGAATGTTTAAGTTTCAATTCACGGCCATCACTGATCTGTTCTCCACAACGGATAAACATCAATGGAGTGAACCACACAGGAATGAAACGCAATATCACAACAGAAAGAATCGTGGAGGCAAAGAATGCCACCACGATTCCCTTGATTATTTTCTTGATAATTTTCAATGTCTTAACCTTTTCTAGCTACAAGCAAGGTACCAGTTTCTTACTGCAAGGTACCAGCCTCTGCAGCCTTGATCATAGCCTGAGAAGCATAGAGATAAACCTCCACGCGACGATTCTGCTGCTGACCAGCCTTAGTAGAGTTGTCTGCAACAGGGTTTGCCTCACCAAATCCGTCAACTGAACGAATCTGAGTAGCACTCACACCGAGGCCTTTCAAGTAGTTGCTCACAGCATCAGCACGCTGCTGGGAAAGAGTCAGATTCTTCTGAGCGCTCTGTTCTGCAGTGGAGTTCTTCCAGCCCTGGTTGTCAGTATAGCCCTGAATGGCCACATCACAGTCCGTATTCACTTTCAGCACATTGTTAGCAAACTGGGTAAGAGAATTTTTTGCAGTCTGACTCAGTGTTGCGCTACCTGTTGTAAAGAGGATACCAGAGTCAAAGGTCACCTTCACAGCCTGAAGGCCATTAGCATCAGTAACCGACTCCACCTGTGCATTCTGCACGGCCTCAGACTGTGCCTTCACCTTGTCCATGTGCTTACCAATCAGCGCACCGGCACCGGCACCCACTGCTGTTCCTACAGCAGCGCCTACAGCCATATTACCGGCAAGTTTACCTACTACTGCACCCAAAACGGCACCACCACCAGCACCGATTGCGGCGCCTTTACCCATGTTGTTACATCCCGTCATCATCATTGCTGCGCAAAGACCGATGGCAATTGTTTTCAAACCTTTCATAGTCGTTTAATTTTTTGAATATTAATGTTTACAAGTCACATTTTCACCGATTCTGATTGCAAAGTTAATTCTTTTATCCGAAACTTGTATCATTTACCAACTTTTTTTAGTAATTTTGCACCCAAAAATCAGATTTATCAAAAAAAACAATGGCAAAAGAATTAAAAGATTTAACAAAACGGGCCGAAAACTACTCACAGTGGTTCAACGACCTTGTGGTCAAAGCAGACTTGGCCGAACAGTCGGCAGTACGTGGATGTATGGTAATAAAACCTTACGGCTATGCCATCTGGGAGAAAATGCAGCAACAACTGGATAAGATGTTCAAAGAGACAGGCGCACAGAACGCATATTTCCCCCTACTCATCCCCAAATCGTTCCTAAGCCGAGAAGCCGAGCATGTAGAGGGATTTGCCAAAGAGTGTGCCGTGGTGACACATTACCGTCTGCGTGCCAAGGAGGATAAAAGCGGCGTAGAAGTTGATCCCGCAGCAAAGCTTGAAGAAGAACTGATTGTACGTCCCACCTCTGAAACCATTATCTGGAACACTTACAAGAACTGGATTCACTCTTGGCGCGACCTGCCTCTGATGTGCAACCAGTGGTGCAATGTCATGCGCTGGGAGATGCGTACCCGTCCGTTCCTTCGTACTTCTGAATTCCTCTGGCAAGAGGGGCATACCGCACACGCCACCCGGGAAGAGGCTGAAGAAGAGGCACAGAAAATGCTGAAAGTCTATGCCAAGTTTGCAGAAGAGTGGATGGCTGTACCCGTTGTACAGGGTGTAAAGAGCGAGACAGAGCGTTTTGCTGGTGCCTTGGACACATACACCATTGAAGCCATGATGCAGGATGGAAAAGCACTACAAAGCGGAACAAGCCACTTCCTAGGTCAGAATTTCGCGAAGGCATTCGATGTTACCTATTTGAATAAAGAGAATAAGCCGGAATATGTATGGGCGACGTCCTGGGGAGTGTCTACACGTCTTATCGGAGCACTTATCATGACCCACTCTGATGACAATGGGCTTGTGCTGCCACCACGTCTGGCTCCTATTCAGGTAGTCATCATTCCTATTGCCACTAAACCTGAGCAGATGGAACAAGTGAACAAAGAGGTGACACCTATCATTGAGCAATTACGCAACAAGGGTATTACCGTAAAATTTGATGATGCAGACAACAAACGTCCTGGCTTCAAATTTGCCGACTACGAACTGAAGGGCGTGCCCGTGCGACTGGTACTTGGTGCCCGTGACCTTGAGAACGGCACCATCGAGGTGATGCGCCGCGACACGTTGGAGAAGGAGACTCGCCCCATAGAGGGTATTGTTGAGTATGTTGAAGAGCTGCTCACAGATATTCAACAAAACATCTTTGAGAAAGCTCGTAAGTATCGTGACGAGCACATATTCGAATGCGACAACTACGAAGAGTTCAAAGAGCGAGTCAAGGATGGTGGGTTCTTCCTCTGCCACTGGGATGGCACAGCTGAGACTGAGGCCCAAATCAAGGAAGAAACACAAGCCACGATCCGATGCGTACCTTTTGGGGTAGAGCAGACACCTGGCACCGACATGGTCAGTGGAAAACCTGCAAAAGCACGTGTGATTATCGCACGAAGCTATTAAAAATCTTTAAAATATACTAAAATTCAAGACTGAAAGTATCGGCTGTTGGATATAATTCAAAGAATATTTGTAATTTTGCAGCCCGAAATTAACTATTTAGAGTCCGAAGGGGCAGAGTGAAGTGTGTACGGACGTACACCGCCTCGCGGAAAAATCCCGAAATACAATAATAAAAAAATGTACGCAATTGTAGAAATTCAGGGTCAACAGTTCAAGGCAGAGCAGGGCAAGAAGCTCTTCGTGCATCACATGAAAGATGTTGAGGCAGGCAAGACTGTTGAATTTGACAAGGTACTGCTCGTAGATGCTGACGGTGCAGTCAAGGTAGGTGCTCCCACCGTAGAGGGTGCCAAAGTAGTGTGTGAAGTAGTGAACCCGCTTGTCAAGGGTGACAAAGTGATTGTTTTCAAGATGAAGCGTCGTAAGGACTCTCGCAAAAAGAACGGTCACCGTGAGCAGTTCACAGAAGTAGAAATCAAGTCAGTAATTGCTTAAAACCGTAGGAGGACTTTAGAAATGGCTCATAAAAAAGGTGTAGGTAGTTCTAAGAACGGCCGCGAGTCAGCAGCACAGCGACTCGGCATTAAGATTTTCGGTGGACAGCAGTGCATTGCCGGTAACATCATCGTCCGTCAACGCGGTACGAAGCACAATCCGGGCAACAATGTGGCTATTGGTAAGGACGATACGCTCTATGCTCTCGTAGACGGAACGGTACAGTTCCATAAAGGCAAACGTGACAAGAGTGTTGTGTCAGTAATTCCAAATGCTGAAGCCTAAGTAAACAACAAACAGAATTTATTCCAAACAAACAACAGAATCCTGTTTCACTCTGTGAAACGGGATTTCTGCTTTATGTACGTTACATTTCTCAGTTCATCATTGAATTTGGCTTTACATATCTGCTTTTTCTTTCGCAAATAAAAGAAAAAACAATCTTTTCTTTTGATTTCTCTCACTATTTTTGTAATTTTGCAGGCGCAAAACAAAATCGTAAAAACGTAAATCCGTAATTATGTTGACACTCAAACTCATCAGTGAGGAAACTGAACATGTAATCAAGGGCCTTGAGAAAAAACACTTCAAAGGAGCCCGTGAAGCTATTGGCCAGGTGCTGGCCATTGACAAGCAACGCCGAGAGGCACAACAGCAATTAGACAAGAACCTGTCTGAGGCAAAGAAACTGGCTGCCCAGATAGGTGCACTCATGAAAGAAGGACGGAAGGACGAAGCCAACGCCATCAAGGAGTCTGTATCAGCCATGAAGGAAACCAACAAGCAGTTGGAGGAACAGATGTCTAGTGCACAGGAGGAAATGACCACCCTGCTCTGCCAAATACCTAATATTCCCTATGACGAGGTACCAGAAGGTGTGGCCGCTGAAGACAACCGTGTAGTGAAAAGCAACCTGAAGGAATGCACTGAAGAAGATACCGTTGGCAACTGGACAGTGAACCCCAAATTGGGAATAGACAATCCCCTGCCCCACTGGGAGCTGGCCAAGAAGTACAACCTGATAGATTTTGATCTCGGTGTGAAGATTACCGGTGCAGGTTTCCCTGTATACATTGGCAAAGGTGCCCAGCTGCAGCGTGCACTCATCAACTTCTTCCTAGCAGAAGCCAACAAAAGTGGCTATACAGAGATCATGCCTCCCACAGTGGTCAATGCTGCTTCTGGCTACGGTACAGGGCAGTTGCCTGACAAAGAGGGACAGATGTATCATTGCGAAGTGGATGACTTCTATCTCATCCCCACGGCAGAGGTTCCCGTAACGAACATCTATCGCGATGTGATTCTCGATGAAGCTCAACTTCCTATCAAGAACTGTGCCTATACCGAGTGCTTCCGGCGCGAAGCAGGAAGCTATGGTAAAGATGTGCGCGGATTGAACCGGCTCCATGAATTCTCAAAGATCGAAATTGTCCGTATTGACAAGCCTGAGCACTCTAAGGAAAGTCACAAGGAGATGCTGGAGCACGTTGAGGGGCTATTAAAGAAGCTGGAGCTTCCCTACCGAATCTTACTGCTATGCGGTGGAGATCAATCCTTTACCAGTTCCATCTGCTATGACTTTGAAGTTTACAGCGAAGCCCAAGGCCGCTGGCTGGAGGTTTCCAGTGTTTCCAACTTCGACACCTATCAGGCCAATCGTCTGAAATGCCGCTATCGCCGTCAGGACACGAAGAAGACAGAGCTCTGCCATACGCTCAACGGCTCTGCCCTTGCCCTGCCTCGCATCGTTGCAGCACTCCTGGAAAACAATCAGACACCCGAGGGTATCCGCATTCCCAAAGCATTGGTGCCCTACACAGGATTCGACCTTATTGACTAACCCTTCAAAAATGACAATTCATTAACTCTTAAACATTATATAATTATGACTATCAACGAATTCAACTTTGCCGGTAAGAAGGCAATCGTACGTGTAGATTTCAACGTACCCCTTGACGAGAATGGTAAAATAACCGACGACACCCGTATCCGTGGCGCTCTGCCTACCCTGAAGAAGATCCTGGCTGACGGTGGTGCTACTATCATCATGAGCCACATGGGTAAGCCCAAAGGCAAGGTTAATCCCAAGCTCTCTTTAGGCCAGATCCGCGAGGCTGTAGAGAAGGCGCTGGGTGTTCCCGTGGCTTTCGCACCTGACTGCGCCAAGGCTGCCGATGCTGCTGCAGCCCTGAAGATGGGCGAGGCTCTGCTTCTTGAGAACCTCCGCTACTATCCTGAGGAAGAGGGTAAGCCCGTAGGCGTTGAGAAGGGTACTCCCGAATACGACGAGGCAAAGAAGGCCATGAAGGCCAGCCAGAAGGAGTTTGCCAAGACTCTGGCCAGCTATGCTGACTGCTATGTCATGGACGCTTTTGGTACAGCTCACCGCAAGCATGCTTCTACCGCTGTGATTGCCGACTATTTCGATGCAGACAACAAAATGCTGGGTCTGCTCATGGAGAAGGAAGTCCAGGCTGTTGACAATGTGCTCAGCAACATCAAACGCCCCTTCGTAGCCATCATGGGTGGTTCCAAGGTCTCTTCTAAGATTGGCATCATTGAGAACCTGCTTGGCAAGGTTGACAAGCTTATTCTCTGCGGCGGTATGACATATACTTTCGCTAAGGCTCACGACGGTGAGATTGGAAACTCCATCGTCGAGCTCGACAAGCTTGATGTAGCCCTGGGTGTTGAGGAGCTGGCTAAGAAGAATGGCGTAGAGCTGATCTTGGGCTCTGACTGCACAGCCACCAACGGCCTTGACTTCGGCTCAATGACTGTCAAGGAGGGTGCTGAGATCATCACATGCCCAGCCAACAAGGTGCCTGCCGGTTTCGAGGGCGTTGACGCAGGTCCTGCTTCTCAGGAGGACTTCCGTAAGGCCATCGCTGGTGCTAAGACCATCCTGTGGAACGGTCCTGCCGGTGTATTCGAGTGTGACAGCTTCACCGCTGGTTCACGTGCCATTGGCGAGGCTATCGCTCAGGCAACTGCCGAGGGTGCCTTCTCCCTGATTGGTGGTGGCGACTCCGTGGCTTGTGTCAATAAGTTCGGATTGGCAGACCAGGTATCTTACATCTCTACTGGTGGTGGTGCCCTGCTCGAGGCCATCGAAGGCAAGGTTCTCCCTGGTGTAGCAGCCATCAAGGGTGAGTAAATTCTGCAGACCTAATCAAGTAGGAGGTGAACACTAATCAGAGGTGTTCACCTCTTTTCGTGTTCACTTGTCCTCTCACACCACCGATATTCCAATGTTGGTATAACCACCGTACATAGGGTTCCGCATACGGCGGTTTCTCAGCCTTTCGGCAGCGCTGATGCGCTGTAATATCAGCCACAAGGCCTTTGTTCAATAGGCCAACACATTCCACAAGTCACGGATACGTTGTTCTGGATCCCACCTGCCGCCAAAGGTCCATTGAGCTGTCATATTGTAATAATCAGGGCTGCCAGGAGCCTGTTTCAGATTGTCGTTCAGCCATCCGCCGTGACCTCCCTCACGATAGTTCCCATAATAATAGGTCCGTTGTCCCAACGGACAGGGATCCAATACCTTTCCTTCCAGCGCCATCTCCTCTGCGGTTCGTCCTTTGTAGGCATGTTCTATGTCACGGTCAAGGATATTCTCCGACAGTTTGCAACTGGAGATGTAGAACTGTGAGTCATGATGATAGCGTCCCAGAGGAGTAGGACGCTTGGCATCAAACACGGAGTTGGTTACCACCAGTTTCTGGTCTTCCCCACCCCGTCCGTCATGCCACAAGATAGCCTTTCCATCGCCATAGAAACGGCATCGTGTGGCAAAGCACCAGCCACGTGGACACAGGAAATCAACTCCCGGACAACGCAAGAAGAGATCGGCGTGGTAATACATACCTCCGCCAGGAGCCCACAACGAAAGGGCATCGTTGCCGTCAGCCCAGATATTGCTATTGAGGATGATGGTTCGTGTAGCTCTTCCATAGACAGCCATCTGATGCTTGGTATTGCCTGGTTCTACTGTTGTTCCATAGTTGTTGTATATGGTCAGTCCACAGATGACGCAGTCATTGGCTCCTTCCTGCAGCACTACCACACCGTGGTGTACTGGTTGGCCGTTATACTCCTTGATGATACGTGTTTCTTCGGTCTCTGCCAATATGATGCAGGTGCTGTCGCGTTGCTCGCCAACCAACACGATGTTTGGCCGGTCTACTATGACTTTCTGCTGATATATTCCTTTGCGAATGAAAATCTTATAAGGCTTTTCTGGCTTCAACGGAGCTTGCTCGATGGCTTTCTGGATGCTTTCTCCTGCATTCACCACGGCATCGAAGTCATTTTGGTTCCTCACAGGTTGGCGAAACATCTCAATGAGACCGTTCTCATTGGCACCCTTGGTTGTCAGACTGATGTTTACCTTGTGTGCTGGGTCATATTGATCCGCCCATTTGTCATAAAGAGGATAGAGTTCTCCAGGGCGCTCGCCGAACCATGCATAGCCGTTACGACGCTCATGACCAATATCCTCCAGATGTCTGCGTGGCAGTCCGTCACGGTCACAGACATAGGGCTCACTATATTCCAGATCGTAATAGCGTGCCCACAGAGGACTGGTGTTTGGATCCTCCACCAGCCGTGTATCACCTTCTATGCTTGCCCAAGGCCCCCGGCGTTCAATGCGCAGTCCTGTCAGCTTATACTTGTCAAACCATTCCATGGCAGCATTCACAGCTTGCTTCACCCTATCATCGGGCTTAGGGAGTGACATCAGTAAACGCACGATACTCGCACTCTCCATGGTGCAATATGAAGGCAATTCGTAAGCCCGTGCCGGTGCCGGCTGATAGTTGTCACGATAGTGCTGCTGGCACCATACTGTCAGTTGTCCGTTCTTGTCACGTATCTGTGTTTTCAGGATACACTTCACGCCCTTGTCAAAGGCTTCCATGCAACGCTGACGCTGCTTCTTGTCCGCAAGTCCCTGATAGGGTGCTTCCTGTTCCGCAACGCTGCGCAGCAGGTTCATGGTGTTCACCATCGCATCATCATTATAAGTAATGTGTATCTGGTATCCTTGCATCTCTGGCCAGAACTGGGGCCATCCGCCATTCTCGTATTGTCCGCTCAGCAAATAGTCAACAGCCCTTTGGAAACCCTCTTTATAGCGTTTATCTTTTGTAGCCTGATAGAGGCGTGCCAAATAGAGCATCTGCATGTTCGTGGCACCGTTGTCCGTCGTTGAATCATCACGACGTGACTTGTCCCTCATCACTTTTTCACGTTCCTCATCAGTAATAGGTATGGCCATATTGATATTCTTAGGCCAGCCTCCTGTCACCCTTTGATAGAGCAGCACCTGATCACCGATACGACGCGCCTCCTCCGTCTTGAAAAACTCGTCACTCTCTTGTGTGGGTAGTCGTCTGCTGCTCCACCTCGATGGTTGAGCTTCGGCTGTCAATACAACAGCCATCATCATAAAACATACAGATAGTAGTCTGTTCATAAGTCTTGTTTAGAATTATTGGTGATAACAAATCAAAGATAAAGGAACCTTGAGAAAAGGCTTCGACACGACAGGTATCACTTCTTAGTAATGCGAATCCAGTCAGCATCTATCCAGCCACGGTCACACTTTGGATCAGTCTCTGCTGAGACGAAGCCGAACTTGGCACCAATCCACTTACCTTCCTTCATCTGGAACTCATCACCACAAGGAGTATACTTCTTCCCATCGGAGCTGTAGGCGAATTTTACCTTCGAATCCTTCACCACAAGGCGCAAGTAAATATCCATGTGAATGCCTGGCTTATAGTCAATCTTGTCCAGGGCCGTAGGCTTCAGCGTGGCAATGACTTTGTCTGTCTGAGCCTTACCCTTGTCAGCAGCCTGGCATGTCATCTGAATCAGCTGGAACTCGTCTCCTATCCGCTTCACGACCAGTGCCGAATAATCCAACCCCATCATAATCAGCCCTCCGAACTGACCGTCAGCCTTTGAGGTCATACGCAGTTTCGTGGTAACAGTAAATGCATCTGCGGGTGTCTTCTGTAGAAGCATATTAGGAACAAGCCACAAGTTTTTTGATTCAGAGGGTAACTTGTAAGTATAGATGCGGAAAGAGCCGAAAGCTGTCGGCACGCCGTATTTCTCATCATAGTTGGCTTGCCACTGCCACTGTTTGCCCATTGTTGGAGTATTGAACTCATCGCTTTCCATCGGATTGACTTTCACCGAGTTTGAAGACTGAGGTTTCTTGTAGGTAGTTACAGGTTCCCCCTTCTTGCCCATCATGGGCCAGCCGCTGCTCCAGTCTACTGGCTGCAAGTGAACCACACGTCCGTATGCCTCCTTATCCTGGAAATGAAGGAACCAATCCTCGCCATACTTCGTATGCACCCATCCGCCCTGATGGGGACCGTTCACCTGTGTCTTACCTTGAGCCAGCACAATCTTATGCTCATACGGACCATAAGGAGAACGACTCCTCATGGCCAGTTGGAAGCCCGTGGGAACACCTCCCGCAGGACACATAATCCAATACCAGCCATCGCGCTTATAGAACTTAGGTCCTTCGCATGTACGGTTCTCCGTACCGTTACCATCGAACACTATCACCGGCTGCCCTATGGCTTTAGTACCGTCTGCGCTCAGTTCACGCACGGTGAGCACAGAGGCATATTTGGCACGTGAGTTGGCCCATCCGTTCACCAAGTAGCAACGCCCATCGTCATCCCAAAGGGGTGTGGTGTCGATATATCCCTGACCTTTTATCACGCAAACAGGTTTCTCCCACTCTCCGGCAGGATCTTGGGTCTTCACCATGTAGACGCCCCAATCGGGATCGCCCCAATAAATATAATACCAGCCGTTGTGGAAACGAATGGAGGGTGCCCACACACCGTTACCATGCTGAACAGTATTGAAATGCTCTTTCAGTATAGGGTCTCCCTCATATAGTTCCTTCAGAGCATAGCCTACTATCTCCCAGTTCACCAAGTCAGTAGAATGCAGAATGGGAAGTCCTGGCACACACTGGAATGAGGATGCCGTCATATAGTAATCTTCCCCTGAAGCACCAACACAGACATCAGGATCGGAATAGTCGGCATTAATGACTGGATTGGTAAATGTACCGTCACCATTGTCGGGTGACCATACTTCAGAAATGTAAGCAGCAGTGGGGGTGAGCCCACCAGATTTCTTGCTGCTCTGGGCATTTGCCATCATTGGCAAGATGGCTGTCAGTAGGATTAGTTTCTTCATAAGTGTTTAAAGTAGTTATAAGTGTTTGATTTATTTATATATACGCCTGATAGTTAATCTATAGCTTCCGTCTGAAAAGTTGATCCGCATGACATGACACAAGTCGGGATTGTCTGTTGGATTCTGTTTCCGTTCTAGTGCCAAAGCCACATGTCCCATCGTACGGCGAAGATTGATTTCTACACAAGGATGAAGCAGCAGAGAGGCTTGGGAAGGGGTTGGAGCATGGCTTACCACCATCATGTCTACTCCGAAAGGACCTCGATAGCGGCCTTTAAACAACATCCCCAATTCGTTACAGATGACATGACGCACCTCATCCATCAGCTGCAAGGGAACATAGCGGCTCAACGTTTCTTGCTTGGACATCTCCGTCGCCAGGATATTTCCCGTATAGGCACCGTTCGCTGTATGGAACAATGAAAGTCCCTCGTAATCCACCAATCCCTCACCGTCAGACCAGAATTCCATCCCAAAGTCCTTCACCTTATGGTAATAAGGTTCAACCATCACACTCCCCTGCCGGGCAAACAGATTGTTCAGCCACCCAGAAAGTCTTTCCATATCACCCAAGCCACTGGCAAACCGCAGTCCTCGTCCGCTTGATGACCAGGGAGCCTTCAGCACTGCCTTGCCCCACAAAGCCACATGTTCTGCCACCTCTTCTTTGGTGACACATTCCACCGCCTCTCCAACGGTACCGTCCAGTCGTAATTTCGATAACAGTTGAGCAGCCGTACGGCGATGCGACAACTGCCGTATGGTTTCCAACGCAGCCTCTGTTGGCATCAATGCTTCGCTGACACCCATCCTCAGAAGGAAACATCTGAGTGCAGCATTCCATCCCCACGGCTCTATACTACTGATTAGCAGTGATGCCAACTGCCGTTTCTCGACAAAGCACTTCATAGCCACCTCACGTCTACGAACCATCCTAGCCGCAGTCTCAGCGTCGTCCACCAAGACAGCATCATCAGCCCCTGCCCACAAAGCAGGCAGGAAGCCAAGGTCATGACGCAACTGACGTCCGGCATGAGGCGCAGTAAAATTACTGAGTCCTGAAGCCAGTGCTATGTCGTGTTCTGGATTAAAGAAATGAAGTATCATGTGGGAAGATGAAGTATTTGTTTTTTAACGATGATAGGCGACAAGTCCCTCCATAGGTGACTGGAGGACAGTTCCCAGAACGAATCCTTCTGTTTCTGCCGCTTCTGACAACTGCCCACGGTAGTGCCATGCAATACTGCCCACAGCATCCAAAGGCAGGTCTTTCCTTCCATAGGGCAGGACATTACGACGGATGAAGCACCTGAAATTGTCAATCACGATCTCTCTCACCTCAGGCATATCCAAATGAGCATGAATAAAGACAGAGAGTGAAGCCAGCCAGCGGTTTGCCTGCGGCTGACGATATACACGATTGATGACATCGGAGACGCCCAGTCCCATCTCATTCTCAAAATGCTGACGCAGACTCTCTGGCAAGGCTCCTTTATAGAGCGCATTCAGGAAACGGATGCCCAAGACCGCACCACTCCCTTCGTCACCCAGGATATAGCCCAAGGCAGGAGTGTTCTGCACAATGTCCTGTCCATCATACAGACAAGAGTTGGCTCCCGTACCCAGTATGCAAGCCAAGCCCTCATTCTGCTGGCATAGAGAACGGGCAGCCCCTAACAGGTCGCTCTCAGCCGTCACCTCGCCCACGCCAGGAAACACTTCACGGAGTAATTGGCACATAGGTCCTCGCTGACTGGGAGTCACACCACTGCCATAGAAGCAAATGGTGGTGGGCTGTTTGAAGAGCTTGGATTGGAGGATGCGAAGGATTTCCTTGATGCCATCCTGCGTCTGGTGAATGGGGTTGATACCCTGGGTTGTCATACGCAACAGGATACCCGTCTCATCCATCAGACACCAGTCGGTTTTCGTGCTTCCACTGTCAGCTATTAGTTTCATGAGTGCAAAAGTACGAAAAAAAAATGATAATTCGCATTTTTTTCGTACTTTTGCACGCAAAATCACAGCAACACGATGAAAAAGATACTCACCATACTCCTGTTTGCCTGCCTGACCATCGATGCATGGGCAGTGCTGAAAGAGGAAAACCTGGAGCAGACATTAGGCATTTTACGTACAGAGCTGACTGCACACTATCAAGAACTGGCAAAGGGTGCTGGAATACGCCGTGCACAGAACGACACCATCATCAGCCAACTCATCAAGACAACAAACCGCGCTAATCAGAACGCGCTGATGTTGTATTCCCAGAACGCCGACTACGTGTTTGACCTGACCTATGCCTGCCATGAAGCCACCAATCAATACCGCAGCTTCCAACAGCAGCAGCTGCCTTTCCGCAAACACATGGAGAAGGCAGATGCAGAGATTGCCAAGTACGACAGCCTGGCACAGAGCCTTCAGACACTACGCACCAACATGCTCAGCGCACAGGCCCAGAAAGACCGGAGCATCTGTCTGACGCTGGCTGTGAACATCGCCAGCACCCTGCGTGAAGACCGCGACCAGATGGAGGACTATATCGAGATCTACCAACGTACGGAAAACCGGCTGAAGCAGCTGAACGATTATGCCCTGAAGCGTTATAACGACATCCAGACGAGTATTTTCAAGAATGGCGGTGACAACTACTTCAGCATCCTTTCCCACATCTCCCGCTACTGGAAGGAGATGCGGCAGACGGTGAAGAAGAAGTACAACTTCAATGCTGCCGACAAGTCACAATGGAGTGTCCGCTGGATTCTCGTATTGTTTGTCTCCATCGTGTTTTACGCTGTCGTTGCCATCCTGCTGAACCAGCTGGTGTTCCGTTTCCTGCTGCCCCGCCGTTTCCGTACTGAGCGTTTCATGCGCAAACGCACCCCCATCATCATGGCAACGACCGTCATCACCTTCGCCCTGTGCATGGGACTGCTTACGAACACCCTTGACCAGAACTTCTTCGTGATGGCAAGCGACTTGCTTGTAGAATACGGATGGCTGTTGGGAGTCATCCTGATATCTCTTTTACTTCGCGTGGAAGCGACACAGGTCATGAGTGCCGTACGCATCTATTCCCCACTCATCGTCGTAGGCTTCATCGTGATAGTGTTCCGCATCGTGCTCATTCCCAGCGAACTGGTCAACATCATCTTCCCACCCATACTGTTGCTATGCACGCTGTGGCAATGGATAGTCATCCATCGTCACAACCGTAACATACCCCGTTCCGACATCTTCTACTCCTATATCTCACTCACAGTATTCCTTTGCTCACTCATCTGTTCCATCATAGGCTACACTCTGCTCTCCGTGCAGTTGCTTATCTGGTGGCTCATGCAGCTCACCTGTACACTCACCATCACCTGCATCGGCCTCTACGTGAAACGCTACGGCGAACGTCATGAGTTCAGCAAGAAGCCTGTCACCCAGACATGGGGCTACCATCTGATTCGTCAGGTGGCCCTCCCCGTTCTTGGCGTACTGTCTGTCATGATAAGCGTTTACTGGGCTGCAGAGGTGTTTAACCTGAGCGACCTCTGCTGGAAGCTGTTCAACCGTAACTTCATTCATCTGGAGAACCTCAGGGTGAGCATTGTCAAGCTGAGCATTGTGGTGAGCCTTTGGTTCATGTTCCGTTATATTGCCAAGACCATTCTCGGCCTGCTCGCCCAGCACTACCAGATGCAAGACCCCACAACTGCCGCCTCGCGTCAGGTCATGGGCAAGAACGTCATTCAGGTGTTGGTGTGGGGTGCCTGGCTGCTCATCTCCCTCTCACTATTACATATCAGCGTCGCCTGGCTGCTGGCTATCAGCGGCGGTCTGTCCACCGGTATTGGTTTTGCATCAAAGGACATCATCGAGAACATTTACTATGGTGCCTCGCTGATGGCAGGACGTGTGAAGGTGGGCGACTGGATCGATGTGGACGGTACCATGGGTAAGGTCAAAAGCATCAGCTACACATCGACAGTTGTCGAATCGCTCTTTGGCGAGGTCATCACTTTCCAGAATTCGCAGCTCTTCACAAAGAACTACAAGAATCTCACACGAAATCACGGCTATATCCTCGCCCTCATACCCTTTGGTGTGGCTTATGGCACAAAGGTGCCCCAGGTCATCAGCTTGGTGGAACAAGCTGTACACGACCTGCGCCATCCGCTGACAGACCGCAAGAAGGCTGTGAAGGTAGTCATGAGAGAGATGGCCGACTCCAGCGTCAACTTCAACCTGATTGTCTGGGTGGACGCCGTGAAGAAGATCTACGTAGTGAGCGACATTCTCTCCTGCATCTACGAGACACTTGGCAAGAACGGCATAGAGATCCCGTTCCCTCAACGCGATATTCACATCAAGAACTGATTGGCCAGGGGGGGGAGTAAGAACACCCTACTCCATCTCGTCTTTTCTACGCCTGAATAGCACAACGGCTATGACGGGAGCACCCACCAGGGCTGTGACACTGTTGACAGGCAGGGCACCCTCGAAGCCTGGCATCCGTGCTATGAGATTGCACACCAATGCCAACGCAGCCCCGCAAAGGGCTGTAGCAGGCAGCAGCAAACGATGGTCAGATGTACGGAACAGGGCACGGGCCAGATGAGGCACAGCAAGGCCAATGAACATGATAGGCCCACAATAGGCCGTGACAATTGCCACGAGCACGCCCGAACATACAATCACCAGCAGACGGGCACGACGCACGTTAAGCCCAAGATTCTGGGCATAGCGATCACCTAAAAGCAACAGATTCATCGACTTCACCAGCAGGAAACTCAACGGCAGCAATATAGCCATGAGCACCACGAAGAGCACCATCTCGTCGCCCGACACACGGCTGAAAGAACCCAGCCCCCACACCACAAAGGCTTTCACGTCTTCTTCGGGCGACAGGAACTTCAGCACACCGATGATGGCTGTTGCCAGGTAGCCTATCATCACACCTATTATTAATAAGGTGACATTGCCCTTCACCTTTTGCGATATCCACACGATGAGCATCATCACCGCCAGAGCACCCACAATGGCAGCCACAGACATAGCAGCATCGCCTAAGTAGCCAAGACGACTGAGTGCCACACCTCCAAGACGTCCAGAAAGCAACACCACGAAAGCCACGCCAAGAGCAGAGCCGTTGGAAATGCCTAACACCGAAGGACCGGCTAAAGGATTACGGAACACCGTCTGCATCTGCAATCCACTGACAGCCAGCCCCGCTCCCGCCATAATAGCTGTCAGAGCCTGAGGCAGGCGTGACTTCCATATAATGTTTGTCCATATCTCATTGTTGTCTGCACCAGCAAGGATGCGGCAGATCTCTGCCACAGGAATCTTCACCGTGCCTATTAGCAGGTTCACCACCAGCAGCACACCAATGGATACTGACAATACGACAAACCTCGATGCTCTCACTTCAACAATCTGTAGTACTTAGGCTCGTAGTCAGGCTCTACCAGTTCTGGATGGAAGATAGCCACGAAATCCTTCAGCAGCACATCGGGTTGAACAGGCGTCATCTCGTAATAAGGCTGCTGCTTCATGTTACAATAGATAACTTTCCTTTCCTTAAAAGCCTTGAACAGCTCATTGCGGGGCTCACTGGCTTTCAGAGCCTCATACGAGAAATCACCTGAGAAGCTGTTCAAGATGCGCCAGTAGTCGGCATTGGCAGCCAACTCATACATCTTCTCAAACTCCAGGTTCTCGCCAGAGGTCTCGTCATCGTTGATGACATACTCGGCACCCGCATCACGGAATATCTGAGCCAGGTAGTTCTTGCCACCTACGGCGTGCCAAGTACCATAGTGCATCTCGCCACTGGTAACGGTGGGTAGCTGACGGTGGACAGAGTCTGACGACACAAAACTCCTGACTTTCTCTTTCAGTTCGTTGTATCGCTGCTCAATGCCAGCAAACAATTCGCAGGCCTCGCGTTCCTTGCCAATGAACATACCCACGAACTTCACCCACTCTGCCTGTCCTAACGGATCCAGCTCCTTGTAACCTAGGTGGGGGACAAGCGTGATACCAGTCTCTTTGATAGGCTCATAGCCGCCACGCTTCGAGGGAGAGATGAAGATAACGTCAGGATTGGCAGCCAGTACCATCTCCGTGTCAAAGTTTCCCTCCATGCCTATCTTCACAATGCGGCCGTCGTTCACTCGCTGCAAGATGTCTTTGTTGAACAGGTTCTTAGTGCCTGTTATTCCACGGACCACGTCGTGGGCATCAAGCATGGTGAAATTCGACAGCTGCAGGGCTGTCATACACAATGTGCCCTTAATGGGTACGCGGACTTTTATGTATTCTTCCGGTACCTGGGCATCGTCAGTCGTGACAAGTGCAAAATGGTCATGCTTCCCCACATCGACCAAGCGTATCCCAGCAGAGTCTCTTACCGAGTAACCTGTAGCAAACTTAGGGACAAGACTCAAAGTCGAGTCTGCCGTACTGTCTGTCTCACCACTGGCCCCACCGTTTCGTGAACCTTGCGAACACGCCGCCAGCACCATTGCTGCCAGCGCAAATATCCAAATCTTTCGTTTCATCAGTGCAAAGGTACGAATAAGTGAGCACAATACAAAACAAAAAACAGCTTTTTTGTTTTTATTGTCGAGCGAGAGTACCTTCGACGAAAGTCAGAGGTACGAAAAATTCGATTAAGCGAGGACAAATAGAAAGTCCGTAAAGTCCGATGCCAGAATTATTCTAATTAGACCGTTGCTCGTCCTTGGTATATGCCGAAGACCGAAGCTCAAAGTCTTGCTTATTGTCATAATTATTATTCCTTTTGGGAAAAAATCTTTCCCTTTTGTCGGCTATTTGGTTTTTTATTCGTACCTTTGCAGGCGATTAAATTAATTGACCATCAAAATGATAAAGAGAATTTTCACACTGGCAACATTGTTGTTCTGCCTTTCTGTCACCACAAACGCTGGTGGACTGATGACCAACACCAACTATCACATTGCTTTTGACCGTATGTTTGCACGGGGAGCTTCGACCGAAATCGATGCCGCCTACTCCAACCCTGCAGGACTCGCCTGGGGCTATGATGGCTTCCAGATGTCGATAGACTTCCAGAAGCCTTGGCAGAACCGAGACATCGAGACCCCTTCAGCCAAATACAACGGCAAGGCCTCGGCACCCATCGTCCCTGCCCTGTTTGCCTCGTACAAGAAGGACCGCTGGGCGCTGTCCTCCATGATTGGCATCGTGGGTAGCGGAGGTTTTGTGAAATACGACAACGGCGTGCCCATGTTCAACGAAAAGCTGGCAGGCCTGCTCTCAGCCAACGGCATCACTCCCGAGCAGTATAAGCTCGACTCGAAGATGAAAGGCAAGCAGTATATCTATGGCGGGCAGCTGAACTTCACTTACCGCATCACCGATTTCCTGTCGGCGGCAGTAGGTGTGCGGGCAAATTATTATGACGGCTACTACCAAGGTCACGTCATTGCCGATCAACACCGCATGTTCGGTTCCCTGGCATCACTGGAGCTCGATGTAGACCAACGTGCCTGGGGCTTTGCACCCATCGTGAGCCTCGACTTTCATCAGGGGCCCATTACCGTAGCCGCCCGCTATGAGTTCCGCACCAAGATCAACACCGAGAACAGCACCAACAAGCTGGACGCCAGCATAGGCACTAACCTCATGGCTTACCTTGCCGCCAACAGCCCCGCCGTACTGCAGACCATCGCTTCAACACTGGGCAACGAGACGACTCCGTACGAGGACGGTGCCATGACCCGTTACGACATGCCTGCCCTGTTGGCCATAGCTGCAGGATATGAGATCTCCCCCAAACTGCGTGCAGCCCTGGAATACCATTTCTTCGACGACAAGAACGCAAAGATGGCAGGCAACCGCCAGAACGACTTGACAGGTGGAACGCACGAGATCCTGGCAGGTATAGAATACGACATCAACGACAAATTCACCGTCAGTTGTGGTGGGCAGCGTACTGACTACGGTCTGAGCGATGAGTACCAGAAAGACACCTCCTTCGCTTGCGACAGCTACAGTGTGGGACTGGGCGGCGCATGGAACATCAACGACAAGATGCGCCTGAACGTGAGCTACTTCTGCACCATCTACAGCGACTACACCAAACAGCCTACAACTACTTCCCCACAGGAGATCTACAGCCGCACCAACAATGTCATTGGCGTGGGCGTGGACTACAAGTTCTAAGCCATGGTCCTGCCCCCTCGGGCTGTAGATCCTGTGCGGGGCTCATCACGTCTGTATCAGGCAGATCTTCCGTCTGTTTCCCGACGGTCTTACTGCGAAGTGAAGCCAGTAGGTGCCCTTGGGCGAACGTTCTATGAGCAGTTCGTCGAAGTCCTCCTGGCTCTCGTCGCTGATGTCGAGCAGGATGGTGGCGTAGCGGATGAGTTGCTCCATGCCTGCCACGCGGATGTCAGCGGCGCAGCCGGTCAGATGGTTCGAGCCAGAGACACCGCCTACGGCCTTGTTCACTGCCTCAGAGCGATAGCCCGAGTTGATGACTATTGGGATATCACCCTCGCCATAACACTTGTTCCACTCACTGCGAAGCATCTCCAAGCAGCCGCAGAGGCGCTTCAAGTTCTCGATATGTACGTGCGAAGGGATGTTTCCATCCAGCGTCTTCGCACTGGTCTTGCACATTTCTCCGAGCGTAAAGTGTGGCGATAAGCGAGAGCCATCAAGCTCGTTTGCGCTCGACCTTTGGTCGCTTGCTACCGCAGGGACGCAAGAATGGCCGAGCGTAGCCACACTCGACGAAGTCAAGTGCTCGCTGAGTCGTGCCTGCTTGTTGATTTCTACCTTTTCCTTCATATTTCTCGTTTCTAAAAAAACTTATGCAACTGCGTAACTGCGTAACTGCGTAACTGCGTCGCTCCGACCTATGGTCGCTTGCCTAAGCAAGTAATCGGCTTTGCCGCTTCGCTAGTCGAAGAACTGCGTTGGCAGGGACGAAGCCCTGCCCGCAGCCAACGGATTGAGCAGCGAGAGCCGCCAAACTCATTTGGATGGCCGAGTCGTGAGAGACGAAGGCGCAGCCAACGTCAAATCATCACAGCCCCGGTTTTCCTGTACTTAGCCTTGGTGGTGCCGTTCTCCACAAACTCATCCACCTTCTCTACCAGACCATCACAAAAAAAATTTGCCAACGGTCGTCATTTCTGATTTCCGTTGGCAAAGATTCTAAATCCAGTTTTGTATTTACGACTATTTTCCGAAAATTTTCAATTTTGCCTAATCTACTGATTATTAGTTTGTTATACTAACCCCACTGCCTTTTTCGAAAGTGGGAGCAGGTAGGATGATGTGGGGTTAGTGTTCTGGGTCAAAAAAATGCAACTTTTCCTTTCAACTCATTATGCAAAGATAACGCGCGCCACCCCATGCGGCTGATAAGAGTTGAGAATGTGATACGGTCGTGAGCCGGCACTTCCAAACGATAGGTATCAGTCTGGGGTTCAGTCTCATCAGCCAAGTCGGATGCATCATAAAAATATCCAGCTTCGGGCAGCATATCCTCAGTAAGGTCCTGTGGTTGCAAGAGAGTAGTTGCCGTCAGCACCTCCTGCTTGGCAGTTACAACATACAATGCATTCTCAACTTCAGGATGAACATATGCATCACGAAGGTCAAGCTGTCCACCTATAAAAGCCATTATCCGAGGCTCAGAAATTTGAACTCCCAGATAGAGATAACCACTCTCCGTATTACTCTTATACAACGTACAGAGATAGTTGGTGCCTGTTGCGTCAGATGCCACCAAAATTTGTGGTACATCATAATATTCTAGCGTATTAATCAGTGTAAGAGGTCTCATAACTGCAGCATTGTTAAGTTTGACAATTGGAACGATTTTGTCCTCCACCATGTATAGTGGGAAAGATGTACACCCGTCTGTTTCACCACACCGTCATTCGGATTAAGTGTTAGTGATATGATACCCTTGAACTGGCGGAACCATGGAAGCTTCAAATACTTACGAGCTTTGACCTCATTGTCAATAAGTGACAATCCTACTGCCAATGGGAGCTTTTCACCCCAATTTCGTTGAGGATCTGCCTCAGCGTAAGATTTAAAATCATCTGCCGTATAAGAACCTATTTGACTTGCCAACCGGAAAAACGGATGCTCGCTGGGGACTAATACATCCTCAGGTGGACAGCCTACAGGCATTTCGCAAGCCCATTCTGGTTTGAATTCCTCGTAATAGGCATTAATTTTATAAGGTGTTAACATCGTTTTATATCTATATTGTTGGCTGCAAAGATACAAACTTATTCGGAATAATACAACTATTAATCGATTTTTCTATCAAATACTCACATTCTTGTCCATGATAGACTTGTCGAGAGAAGTGAATTTAACTAATTTTCCTTCTTGGGAAATGAAGCCTATAATGATTTCTTTGCCCTTTATCCCTTTCGCCCTGGGAAAAATTCTTACTATCATATACTTATTACCATCCAGTTTACGGAACTGAATAGAGCCTGTAGTGTGAGATGAAAATTTGCCCATAGAGTTCATCTTTCCATTCCTTACATTGCGTATGAAATAGCCCTCCTCATTTTCTTCAATCCTGTATCTGCAATTGCAAAACGTCTTGCTCTGAATACAATAATGATGAGATGGCTGTAGTTTTATGTGGACTTCTAGCTTTTCTTCAGGACTCTTAGAATTATCAAGGCCAGCACTAGGGAAATCCTTTTCTATGACATTCTGAACCAAAACCATTTCCTCGTTACCTTCCGACATGTCCAAGTAATCTTGACACGCCTTCTGTTTCATTGTTCCGGGAAATAGTCACCAGTATTGAGGGTGTAAACCGAGCCGTAGTTGTTATCGTTGTAAAGAGTCACATGACTACCTGTTGTGGTGCGAGCCAAATGATAGAAGAGGTCGCGCAGGGTCACGTTGGGATTGTTGTTGATGGTGATACGGAAGGTGCGTGTGAATGCATTGCTGAGGAACACGCCGAGCACAGGATTATGTACGTCTGCCTTCGAAGGTTCCACAGTATTTGCGGCTGTGATAGCCACCATGTCGGGCAGTCCCACGATGGCCTCTCCGATGAGCCCGCTGAAGCAGGTCTCGATGGCAAGCATACAACGGCGATAGCCATCGCGGTCGTTCAGCTCTTTGAGGATGCCACGCATCCGTTCACCGGTGAACACCTCACTGCCAGAACCGTCACTCCAACACATGCCCCTACCGTTGGCACCGTGTCCGCTCCAGAAGATGAACAGGTTGCTCTCTGCGGTGGTATGCAACACATGGGGCAGACGGCCTCCATCGGTGTCGCCGAGAATAATCTTGCGTATGTCGTCCATCTGCAAATCAGTGAAGTGGTAGTCGACAACGGCATTCTTGCGCATGTCGTCATCATCGCTGTAAGGGCTTTCGGGCGTGAGTGGATTATCCACATAGACCTTTCCCGGATACTTGTTCTCAGGCGCATTTGCCAGGTTGTCCTCACAGATCAGCACGATGTGGTCGTCATCATAGCCGTGGCGACGCAATGTCTGATAAATGGCAAGTATGTCAGCTTGATGGCGGTAGTTGAACCAGGTGGTGGAGGGAGTGATGAGCAGTGCCCAGTAATCCTTGACGTCGGGCAGGTCATGATCGACATAAACATCCTCAAAGTCCTGTCGGTTCCGCTTCTGCCATTCCCAAATGGGCAGTGTGGCCACCTGTCCGTCATCGCCATGGGTAGAAAAATTGATGAGCGGCAAGCGTTCACCCTTTCCATAGGTCATCCAGAACCAGTAGGTGGTCTGCAGGATGGTGTTATGCATCTTCGCATCGAACAGCAACTTGCCCGTCGCACCCGTCAGGTTCGGATTCTGGCCTTGGCTCAGCAGTCTGAAGGCCTTGTTCAGTCCGTCGACGGTCCACGTGGTGACCGTACCGCTCTTGTCTGCCACCAGTGCCCGCATCCAGTCGGAGAGGTTCGGGCCGTAAGGCTTATCGCTGTATTCCACTTTCTCACCGTCGAGTATCAGCTGGTCAGGCCCCGACGGGTTACCTGCACGTTTGGCAGCACCGAGAGCAGCTATCATCAGGGCATCATATACCTGAGCTGCACCATTCGGGGCATTCTCCTTGTTGAGTGAATAGTAGTAAGTGTCGAATCCACTCATGGTGGCTGCAGCTGGGCTGAGGCCATAGAGCGGCAACCCGGCACTGCACACGACAGGCGAGTCACCCACGTCGCTCACGAAGTAGGTAACAAGCGATGCCGATGGGTCAAGGATGCCCATCCGCTCGCGGGCAGCAATGGCTTGTTTGATAAGCTGCTTGTAATCATTGTCGCTGCTTACGGCGATGAGCACCATGTAGGATTCTCCCTTGTCGGCGGCAGCCTTTTCTATCTGCTGAAAGCTGGCAGTCATGTCCTGTCCCGGTATGTAGGAATGCAGGAAATTTGGGTTCACGGAGATGTCGAACTCAGTAGCCATGTATCCGAACCAGTTTCTGAACGAGCTGCCGTAGCGGTCGTTACTGTAGATAAGTGCCGCATTGCGTATATTGATTGAGGATCCCAGGTTCATGAAGGCTTCGCAGGCTGTCACATCGCTCTCGGTCATGAACCATGCATACGGTTTGTTGTCCAAGATACGCTGTACCTCGTCGCTTGTCACATCAGGCATCATCACTGGCACTCGCCGCTGTGCGGCGTTGGCCAGAACCATCTCTGCCATGGACGACCTGTAAGGACCGAGTATCAGATGGCAGGTGTCGTCACCCTCTTGGGGATAGCACAGCGAATAGACTGTCTGCTCTAAGTCGGGAGCACCCTCGTCGTGATAGCGCAGGTTCAGCCTCACCTTTCTTGGAAGGTTCTTCTGGGCGGCTTCGATATTGGCTATAGCCAAATCGATGGCTGGTTGCCACATGGAACGGACTTCGACCGGCATGATGACATCCACGTTCAGCGTTTCCACAATGGCTGTTTCAACGGGTGCAGAGGTGGAGGAATTATTATCGCTGCTGCAAGCAGTAAGCAATGCGCTTAATAATATCTGACAAATGATAAACGATAAGCTTATCAGCTGCCTTGTAATGTTTCTTTTATCCATACCTATTCGCTTTTCCACTATTATCTTCCTATCAAATTCTCCCAAATAGTGAGGCTGACCTCGCCCCATTCTTCCTCAGGCATGTTATCTGGGTTGGCCAGCCACCGGCTGAGCCACGACTTCAGGTTGTAATTGGGTACGATGTAGTCCAGTTGCTTCTCAATGTTACCCGGTTCACCGATAATCACGCACTGCGGCTGCTCATCGTCATAGCCATGAGTGATCCAGTACCACTCATAGCTGCGATTGAACACACCGTAGTCCACAAACTGGATGGGCTGGCTGAATACCCCGTCAGAAAGCGGATCCCATGTGGTGGCATAAGACATGATTAAGACCATCTCGCTCCAGTTACACTGATCCGCTTGCTCGTCAATCACGCCCAGGCCCCAGTTTTCAATGTCATAGAATCCGGTGTTCTCATTCGTATTATCGAAGGGGTAGCCTATTTTCTTCTCCGGGAACAACTCGTGCAGTGTCTCGTTGATACTGTCAGCCACATGAACGGAACAGAAGGTCCGGTAGATCCTATACGGGCCGTACTCTTTCTGTGAAAAGCTGTCCAGCGTATCAGCATAATCTTCCAGATACTTGGCCTTGTAACGCTCCACAGCCTGTCTCACCGCCTGAGCATATGACAGGTTCAGCACATGCGTTCGTCCTGCCGGTCCCACGGACTTGGCATCGTCCAGCCAGGTCCTCAGCATCAGCACATGATCGGTTTCCCGCAGTGTCACGCCTTTCATACAGCGCAACAGTTCTGGCGAGGCAAGGATGAGCAGACGGTGCTCGCTGCCCGGTGCGTCTTTGCCTGCTTCAGCCCATTCCTTGATGGCCTCTCTGGTTCTCTCAAACGTCCTCAGACAGATAAAGGAGCCTACCACCGAGTCCTTGTGTTCATTGGCAAACGTCAGCACATCCAACTGGAGATAGTCGTTGGTACACATGGCCCCCAGCTGTCCTGGTTCAAACACAATCGTCACCAGCGTAGGCACTCCCTTGGCTTCCTGCGGTTTGTCGGGTGTGTCATCGTCCTTGTTGCAGGCTGTCAGCATCAGCATCACAGCCAGCACGGGCATCAACCATTTCAATCTTTTCGTATTCATATACCTTATTTATATTATAGTCGCTTAAAACGCATCTGGTGCGGGGTCGTACACCTTGGCGGCACCCGCCACTTCCGATGAGCCGAACTTGATGATGTTCATCGTGTGGATCGTGTATGTACGCTCAAAGCCCTTACCCCATTCGTCATCATACCAGTAGGTGTATATCCATTCGGTACCATATTCGCTGACACTATCCTTCGATACGCGCCAGGTGGTCACCTTGCGCCGGCGGCCGAAGAGCCACTCCGACTCACTGCTGAATTCCGCATTCAGGATGGCGGTGAAGTCCATGCCGTTGCCATAGTACAGGTAGCCGTCCTTACGGAATCCGTCAGGCAGCACCTGCTCGATGCGGTCTTTGAATTTCTTGTCGGTATCGCCTCGCTGAAGATATTTCTTGATGGCATTGCGATAGCCCCGCTTGTTGCGCATCAGCAGCTGCATGTAGCATTCCATGTCGGCAGCAGCCCCAGGATGGAGAGGTACCCAGCAGCCCTCGTCGTCACCGTCGAGGTTGTAGGAGCAGTCAGAAGCACCCGGTCCCTTCTCAAAATGTATCAGCCGACCGTTGTTGGCCCCGTCGGTTGACGTCTTGACGCAGACGTAAAGTCCTGTAGTGTAGTAGTTTCCCGTGTAATACACCAGTTGACCCAGCATATAGGCAGAGTTGGCATTGGTGCCCCAGTTGGTCTCGTCGATATAGTCGATGCGGCGAAGGGTTGGCAGGCAAGCGATCTCCACATCGGCATAGGCCAGCCGCTCCCCGTCGGCAGCCCGATGGAAGGTCAGCGTGCCCAAGGTCTGACGGCGCCCGTCAGTACGCAGGTTCATGTCGGCCAGCGTCACCTTCAGTCCGTCGGCGGTCTTGACGGCAAAAACAGCGCCTCCCAGGGCCAGGAACTGGTTCTCGGCCTGTGCGGCATCTGCCACAGCGATGGCCCTGACGTAGGGCAGTGCTTCGTCGCGCACCGTGCCGTAGTCGGGGTCATAGCGCTGGGTGTCGAAGTCGGCGCCTATGTCGTTACGCCCTGTCAGAGTGCTGAGGATGTTCACCACAGCCATCTGCTGACGGATAATCAGACTATCAGCCTGTGTCAGTGTCTCGCCATTAGTAGGCACAGGTGTGTCGGGTGTGTCGTCATCGCTCTTGCATCCGATATTCAGCTGTGCCAGCATTGCCATCACCAGAAACAGCGTCAATATGCTTATTTGCTTACATTTCATCATACTTCTATTTTAATTTAATAGCCGGGATATTTCTCTTGCAACGTTTGGAGCGAGGGGTACTCATAGCCCATACCTCGGCAGAGTCGCACGGGATAGTAGTTGGTACGCCACTGCTGGGCATCCCCGCCCGTATAGGTTTTGTCGTCTATCATTTGCAGACGGTAGTGGCTGTCGAGCACCATCAGACAGGCATCGCCTACGCTGCTGGTGGCCTTCGAAGCCAAGATGTTCAGTTCGCCCTTACCACGGCGTGCATTGTCGCCGAGGGCATTGTGGTTCAGAATATCAGCCTGCCCTTGATAACCGTTGAACTGTGCATTGAATCCGCTCACCTGTCCACGGAACAGTGCTTTTGGGGTATTGCCCATGTATGTAAACAACTGGTATACCTGCACGGGTTGCGGCAGATACCAGCGTTTTCCATTGTAGCCGTAGCTCCAACTGTTGGCACGTGCAGCCTGTGCTGTCACGTCATACTGGAACCGGGTGAACAGTGTGCCGTCAGTCATAATCTCCCTCACGTCGTCATCACTGTCAGGGTCAGGCGTATATCCCATGCCGTGGGTGATGTCGCGCCGGGTCCAGAAGTTGGAGCCTACTTTCACCACCGGCGTAGCGTGTGTTTCACCATCGTAACGATAGATGAAGTAGTCGTCGTGGACCTCTGGTGTCACATTCTGGAATGGCAGTTGGTGGCGGTCGGGATACAGGTTGCCGCCAATATAGGCTATCTGATTGAGAACCGTTCCTCCCGTGAGCGTGACAATTGGTTCCACGTAACAGTCGGTCTTATCAAACATCACATAGGCAGGCTGGTGAATGCCGTCGCCGAGAAAGAGGCCGAAAAAGCCTTGTGCCAGTCCTACCTTATTATGATATATAGGATAAGCGATGTTCACCCGCTCATCAGCCCTAATCATGGGCACATATTCCGAGCAGATGTTCAGCACCGGTACGCCTTTCACATAAAGGATGCGTGACAGCGAGGCATTGTCGTCGCTGTCGAACCGCACAGCCTGCGACAGGTCGATCCAGTAGAGGTCGATATTGGCCATGGCATCGCTCACCTTACAGCTGCTCAGGTCGGCACGGCTCATCACGGCCTGCATCACCTCACGCTGCAAGTCGCCAGTGAAGAGATCCCATAAAGGTATGATATCGAAGTGTACCACATCGAGTGCCTCGTCGGTGCCGGGATGGTCACTATAATTGATGCTGCCTAACCACTGTAGCAAGTGTTCGGGCGGCAGACCGTCAGCAGCACCTAATCCCTTCACGTCTTGTTGCAGTTGTTGACGGGTGGCAGGACTGCCACCGGTAATATTGATGGCCCCCTGAGCCTGTTTCGAACTGCTGAGCACCGCCGACTGTTTGTCGCTCCATTCGGCTTTTGGCAGTCGTCCCAGCGTAAACTCAGCCTGGCAGCGCAGTTCCTCATCGTATTGCAGACTGCCTGTTTTCGTCATGCTGAAAGTGTAGTCTATCTTACCGCCATAGTCGGCCTGTACCACCACGTGCGTGCCGTACTTCTCCAGCAGTCGTGCCAGTGCGTCGGCACGTGCACCTCCCGTCTGCCCTGTCACTTTCTGTAGGTCTTGTTTAAACTCGAAGGTGAAGAGCTGCTTGCCGGCATCACGCAGATGCATCAGCGCTCCCCGGTCGATGGTGCGACTCCATACGGCCTTCTGCATCACGCCATAGGCCAGGTTGCTTACCATCAGGTCTTCCTGACGACTCACCTGTCGGAGCAGGTCGCAGTTCTGCTTGCACCCCATCAGTGTCACCTCTGTGTTGCTGGCCGCGTTGGTGAGCAGTGTGGCATATTCGCTGATGGAGCGGGCAGAGTAGATATTGAAGTCGGTACGCGACAGGCGGTTCTCATGCACCAGTTCGTAGGTGATGTCCGAACTCTGGGTGCGCAACTGATCAAGACTCAGCACAGCATGGGTCTTGCGCACAGCCATAGGATTGTCCAGACTCTGGTAGATGTCGTAGCCATAGCCCAGATAGCCTTCCGCTGCCGGGTCGGCGTTCACGTCATCGTCGGCCAGACAACGCTGATACAGTCGGAGTGTGGCCTTGCTCCCTGTCGTAGACGAGAAGGTGAGCAGGGCCTCACGACGTGTCGTACCTTTGTTGTCGGATGTCGCCAGGCTGATGATGCCGTCGCCGGGCAGCGTGTCGGTTTTCAAAGTGAGCCAGTCAGCATTGGCAGTGACAGTGATGGTTCCTTCGCCCTTTTCGTTGCGAGTCACCTTCACAGTGATGTTCTCGAAGGAGGCGAAGCGACTCAGCAGACTGTCGGCAGCCGACACCGTAAATCCAGTGTCTGCCGGCACTTCTGGCCTAGTCATGTCCTCCTCGTGTTCAGAACATCCCACGAGCAGTGCTCCCATCAGGATCGTCACTATCCAATCTTTCATTGTTTACTATCTTATCATTGCACAGGGCGTACTTCGCGTGGATTATAGTTCCCGGCAAAGTCGGCCGATCGCGTGTACGTGTTCATCACTTGCTTGTATTTATTGTAGCCCGTGAAGACCAGCGTCCATTGTTCGCCAATGTCCTGCGGACCGTCAGCAGGAATCTCTATCTCGAACTCGTTTCCACTGGGCTTATCTACGATGGCATAGCTCACATCGACCGTACCATCGGTGTTCACGCCATGTGTCGGCTCCACGTAGAGCATAGGAGTGGCGGGCGCATAGTCATAGCCCTGTTGGGCTGTAAAGCTCAGCTGTCCCGCATTCAGATACACGGTAGCGTCCCACCCCACCTGTTCTGCACCAGTCAGTACCTGTGGCCTCACATATCCGTCATTGCCCATCACCAGCCGGTATACGCTTCCGTCGGCTTCGCTTACAGCCAGACCGCAATAGAGTTTCACTTCGGTTCCGTAGACGGGATAGACCGTCCAGAAGTACCGGCCCGACACACCCGGTCCCGAGAGGTACTCGTAGCTCTGCATGGCTACATAGCGACCTCCACTTACCACAAACACCACGTGGCGGTCGCTCCGTTTGCCGGTGCGGTGGGTGACCGTCTCCCATGAGCCGTCACGATGTGCCACCTGACATTTCGCCTCGTCGTGCCTGAGCGGGAAGCTACACGACGCGAAGTTCTTCTCGCCTAACAGTTTCCTGGCCAGGGCCGCGTCGGAAGTGATGCGGGTTCGCAACTTGGCGGCAGCATCCACATCGAACACGAACTCCCAGATGGGCACCACCTCCATGTCGATCATCTCGGCATTCGAGGCATACTCGTCATCGGGCACAAAGGTGATGCTGCTGCGCCATGCCGACAGCGAGGCCACATCGAAATGGCGGGAGCCATCGTAGCGTTGCGGGCCGACGAGCTGTGAGAGAGCCGACTGGTCGCCGCCGTAGGCCGTCACGTTAATAGAGGCATCTTCCACCCATGCATACTGTTCCGACAGCTGACGGTTCTCGCTGCGGCTCTTGAATGCCACCAGCAGGTCTTCACTCTTAAACTCCTCTTCCTGCAACCGGCGGCTGTAGCGCTTCATCGAGTTCTTCAGGTCGATGTGCAGGCGTCCGCCCACGGCAGCCCCCACTACGACGTGGGTGCCGTAGACGCGGATGAACGAGTCGACGGCGGCAGGGTCGTTGGTGTCGCCCAGATGGCTCACGGCATCGCGGAACGATGCGGTCAGCAGATTCTGCGGATCGAGACCCAACTGCATGGCAGCCTTCGTTGATGCCACGCTGATCCACTGGCTCGCCACCTGCTGTGTCTCATCGGCACAGTAGTAGAAACTCTGGCGCAAGCCATCCTCCAGAATGTTCTGGCGAATGGTCTGCTCCTGACTGTAAACCACACAATTGATACTCGAGTTCTCGTCGAGGTTGAAGATGGCCACATAATCATGGTCGGAGTAGGCAACGGTGTCGCGGAAGAATGAGCGGGTGGTGTAGTCGGCAAAGAACAGCTTTTCCTGCATGTTCACGGCAGCTCGTTCCAACTGTCGGCGGTTCAGCACCTGACAGCGGATATCGTCATAGTTGCAATAACGACCCGACACGGCATTATAGCCGTATCCCACGCCAAAGTTGCGCAGGAAGGCCATGCGTGTCTCTTCGATAGTGCCGCGTGTCCACGAGAAGGCCGACGGCGCTGCTGCGTCATCGCCTTCCAAGCCGGTTTCCTGGCTACATGCTCCCAACACCAGCAGCCCTACGACTACGAAAAGCCACCTGCAGATTCTCACTTGTCAGGCTCTACTTGATACATCATGTCGATATACTTCGACAGATCGTATTTCTCATACTTCTTCAGGAAGTATTCCTTTACCGTAGTCTGTATCTGAGGATCGTCGAACAGTTCCCAGATACCAGTCAGCGTGACAGTGATGAGCGCTGCATTGCTGGTCCCAGGGGTGCCGTCGGAGTTGGTACCGTAGAGTGAGTTCACCCAGGCATTCGTACACTCGTCGAGACGTACACCGTCGCGGGGGTTCTCGCTGTTCATCACAGCCTCGATGTCGTTCATCAGCTGGTTGGCCTTACCGCCATAGATGTCGTAGGTACGGCGCGAGTTGCGTACAGCATCCAGACCGTTCTGGCTCCAGTTCAGC
The DNA here is from genome assembly GCA_016285075.1 of Prevotella sp. Classification (GTDB taxonomy): domain Bacteria; phylum Bacteroidota; class Bacteroidia; order Bacteroidales; family Bacteroidaceae; genus Prevotella. Next base: position 3,015 of record JAEEQB010000041.1, on the reverse strand, counting down.
GTACCGTTGACATTGAACATACCCTCGCCTTCAAGAGCAGCCTTCACCTCGAGTGTACCGGCAGTCTTCAGGTATGAGTTTGACAGCCAGCAGTTCATGTTCAGCGAACCACCCAGTACGGCACGTGCAATGAAGAACGGACCATAATCGGCATCAATCTGCTCTAGTGTGGCATTGATCTTCGCCTGATCGTTAGATCGTAATGCCGAAGCCAACTTGGTATAGGTCGTTGCAAAGCCCGTCGAGAATACGCCGCCGTAGGTATGCAGGTTGTCTATCTGATCGTACATGGCGTTGATGGCAGCCTGCTGGTCGGCAGTCAGGTCTTCTTTGCCAAAGCGGCGCTTGTTGCGCTTCTTGTATGAGGCTTCCTGTTGCTCCACCTTATCATAGAGGGCATCCACGTCGCCAGCGTTCATCATGTCGATGACATCCTGCTTCATCGCATAGCTACGCAGGACTGTTGGCTGCACGTAGGCATTGAACAGCGACAGATTGCGCACGATGGCGTAGTCAACACCCACATGGTTCATCGTGTCGGAAGCATTATAATGTCCGCCAACGGTCATGTTGAAGAATCCGAACGAGATCTCTATATTGAGTGAAGCATCAAGGGTACGACTCTTGGATACCAGCGAGTCCCACTTCACGATGCTGGCCTCGCCACGCTCTGTAATGATCTCCACATAAGGATTCTCGCCGGTGAAGGCGCCCTTGTCTATCAGACTTTCAATCTTACCCAAGTTAAACACATTATTCAGCTTGTGTATGGCCAGCGGGTTATACTTGCTCGAAGCAGCCTGTGTCTGGTCGCGGAACAGCTGTCCCACGTTGATACCGCAGCCCAGACCCTTACCCCCGAAGTTCTGGATGTTCGAGTTGTTGGGGACCTCACCCTTATAGAGTGTGGTCTGTCGCAAGGTGACAACCTGTGTCTCATCGGCGTCGTTGGTAATGTAGAGCATGGCGGTACGGTCCACCTCAGTGCGGTTCTCGTCGAAGAGCAACTGTAGCGTCTGAGAGCCGTTGTAGAAAATCTTGTTATTCTCCACATTCACCCAGTCCTTGCCCTTCTCGATGGCTACACTCCAAGCGCCATTACACTTGACGTTGAGAGGCACGACGGCACTCTCCATGTCGGTCTCCACACCATTGCGCATGACGCTCTCATCGAGTGTCAGGGTGCTGACCTGATTGTCATCACCGCCACTGCTGTCATCATCGCTTTTGCACGACGTGACGCTCATGCCCAGTCCCATCACGAAGACGGCTGAAAGCACTGCGTTGAAATAGTTTCTTGTATTCATTATACATTATTAAATAATCACATACTTATAAGTATTATTGTCCAAGGAATGGAATGTCCTTCAGTTTGTACTTATTGCCATTAAAAAAGAAGGCAACATCACCGAAGTTGCTCATGAACCCCGACATATCGCCATATGTATCACGCTTCCCATCATACGTGCAGAGGAATTCCTCGGTCAGTTTCTTCCCATCAACGCTCTCGGTGGGTTTTAGACCACGATCCTTCACCCGCATCACGCGGAGTATGGTGATAGGCTCCTTGTACATCGACGTTAACTGTGGGTTGCTATAGTCAACCTTCTGCTCGTCCCAAAGGAACCTTTCGGGTACAGCCTGCGAATATCGTCCCTCCAAGATCTTTTCATGAGGATAGATGTCAGTGGCTTTGCCATCTGTCTGGCCTGGTCCCATATTACCAAGAGTGTACCAGGGCAGTGTAACCCACGAGTCATAGGCATACTGGCGTACCATATTGATGTTGCCCACGTCTTGTATGTACATCTTTGTGGTGTAATTGCCAGTCGTATAGCTGTCTTGCATCCTGTCATAATTCATGCGGCTGCCTGGTTTTAAATTTCCATTATCATCAGTATCCTGTCCGCAGCCGTCAAGGATGTAGCGCATATAGGATTGTTTCTGCTGGGCGGCATTGCTGGCATCGCTATAGGCGAGATTTACGAAACAATTCTGGATATGGTTAGTCTGGGTACCATTTGTGCCTGCATCGAACAAACTGTCGCGACGAACAACCAATTTGGTCAGGTCAACCTTGGCGTACTGGAGAATGTTATTATAAGCCTTGGTGAGCGATGCGCCAACATTCAAGCTCCAAAGGCCATCCCAAAGTATGTAGGCCAAGATATGTGAAATATACTTAGCTTGGTTGATGGTAGGCAGGTTGGTGTAATACTGCTGGCCGTCGCCCTCGAAGAGCGACTGACCGCTGTTGCCCTTGGGGGTGAGACTAACGAACCAAGAGTACTGACTGGGCAACACTTTCATCTTAAAATTGTTGTAAACCCCTTCTACACCATACTTCAGATATTCATCGCGTAATATCTCTGGAACGCCTGAAAGCTGGACGCAGAACCAGAGGGCACCGTCCTCATCCTTCACCACGTCGCCTATACGATAGTAAGAGTCGCCATAGTAAGTCTCACCATCTCCCATCAACATATCCTTGGTAGTCACCTCGGGCTCATTGTTCAGGTCAACCCCATGCAGTCTATTATAGACATACACTTCCTGGACACCGCTGATGGCAGTCTTCTCGTTGTATTTGCCATTGCTGCTGAGTTGTGAGCCAGTCTTGCAACGCGCATACCAGCGCACGGCGTTGTCGTTGTCGAAGAATTTGCCGTTGACCGTTCCAACCTTATCGCCAGTCTTGGCATCGACGATGATGTCGCGCATGTCCTTCTTAGGCTTGGAAGTGGCTGCCTCATGCATGTTCGACTTCTTGCCAGTACCGTTCTTGTAGGTGGCCTCATAAAGAGTACACCACCAAGAGGTCTTCCACCACCAGGAGTAGCCACTATAGAGGAAATGCAGACCATTGGAGAGACCTCCGTCAAGCTGTGCCTTTGAGACGCCCAGCACCCTGCCGAAGAGATCCTGATCCTGCCAGGCCTTGCAAACAAGCTGCCAAAAGTAAATGTTGTGATACTGGTAGTTCTTGGTGCTGAAGTCATCGAACATGGCGGGCTT
>JAEEQB010000040.1 GCA_016285075.1 Prevotella sp. | reverse complement strand
AATATACAAAATAATTGTGACTTAGAGCACGGAAAAGAATAGGATTGAGCGTATGTGAGCCTTGATTTCTAACTTTTCGGGGCAATTTGTTCACATTTTTATCTAAACTGGCTTATAATCTCAAAAATTTTATATAAATTTGCAGCAAGAAACTCTAAACAACGAGAATTATGGAAGCAAGAACAATGAGTAACCCGACTGGCCGCATGGCCCGCGTCATATCGGCCAAAGTACGGCTGAGCGGCAGGACGGACAAGCCGAAGAGTGAAATTCTGACCATAGAGGAATTTGAACGCCGCGCAAAGGATGGGACACTATAGCAAGAACCTCGGCCCGTTGGCCGACGAGGTGGTCACCGAGTGCGAGTTTGTCACCCTCGACCAGAAGCGCAGAGTGAAAGCTGTCCGCACGATGTGGGACACGGGCAGCAACGCCACCATCCTCTCCACGGCTCTCATTCGCGAACTGTGTCCCGACCTGTTCGGACAGGGCGGCATGAAGGGCATTGGCGGCGAGTCGGAGAACAACACGTATCTCATGCACATCATTTTGCCGACTGGCGACGTCATCACCTACCAAGAGGTGTATGCTGGCGAACTTTCGGAGTGCGACGCCATCATCGGGATGGACATCATCAATCTAGGTCACTTCCACTTAGACCTCTGTCAGGGAGAGACCACTTTCACATTTAGCCTGCCAAACGAGTAGCCTTCTCCACTGACTTTATTTCCTCTGAAATAACTATCCGCCGAGACATCACTACGATGCCCCGGCGGTTTTTCTATATAATTGTCTACGGACTATAAGGACTGAAAGGACTATCGGCTTCGCCAGCGAAGCCATAAACTCCTTTCCTCCTAAACTCCTTAGCCCCAAAATCTCTGCGGGGATAATTGTCTAAGGAGTCAAGGAGGAAAGGAGGGGCGCCTTCGGCGCTTGCACCGACAGTCCCAAAAGTTCTTTGCAAGCAAAGCGACCAAAGGTCGAGTGCATTAAGTCCGTAGAACAAAATAACGCCATCTTTAGCGGGAATATAGGAAAAAAAGTGTTATCTTTGAGCTTCGCTCGAAGATAGGCTGCATCTGACTTTCTGTCGACCTCTGTCGCGACTCGGCCATCGATGCAAGCATCATGGCTCTCGCTGCTCCATCGGTTCGGAAATACAAAGAAAAACTAGTTTTCCTTTGGTATTTCGCTCGATTTGCACTAACTTTGCACGCGGAAACTCTAAACAACGAGAATTATGGAAGCAATCGTAGAGAGAACACCGAGGACGGTCACCGTCCGCATGAGTACCCGACGCTGGAACCGAATGCTTCAGCTGGAGCAGACCTACAAGCTTGCTCGCATCATCAAGCGCAGCATGAAGCAGGTGGAGGATGAACCGAGCATGACTCCCGAGGAGGCCATCGAAGCACTGAGAGCGCTATGAGAGTAAGAATCTCAGAGGATTTCAGAGCCTCATACAAGCAGCTGAAGAAACGCCACAAGTCGCTGGAGGCAGACTTTGAACGCCTGCTTGCTTCGCTGCTCGAAAACCCCATGCAGGGCGTGGAGCTGCCGGGCGGTGCGCGTAAGGTCAGGATGGCCTACCAGGAAGAGGCCGAAGCCAGGAAGCGTTAACGCCAGCCTGAACATTCACCTGAACGTTGACACATAGAGAAGGGACGCCTCTTCGATCAACTTGATCAATGAGCCGTCCCTCTTGTTTCTTTACCTTGTGTCAGTCCGATGCTTAAAACAAAGTCCGTGTCAATCCGTGTCAGTCCGATGCTAAACCATTACAGGTAGGCGAAGCTACTCATGGACGTAGAGGTTCCATCCGAGGTAGGTCTCGATGGCCTCGCGGACTATGTCGACGACATCGGTGCGGCACATGGCGACATGGTGTTCGAAACCGTTCTTGCAGATATACTTCATCAGCGTCTGCAGGTTGTCTACCTTTGTCACGGCAATGCAGCCGTCCATGCCGTAAGGGTCGTTGGTAATCTCGCCCTTGCCGAGGTAAGCCTTGATGCAACCCTTCGGGTCGTCGGTAGAGATGCGGAAGAAGGTGAATGGACCCTCGCTCACCTTGGCATAGACAGCACCGAAGGTGTTGACCTTGCCGAGGGTACGTCCTAGGACGCCGAGCGGACCCAGTTTCAGGTCATTGTTGCCCACGAACTGGCGTGGGAAGTTACCGCAGTGGGTACATACGCACATGTTGCGCTCCTCGGCAAAGTTGTTGTTCCAGTCGAGCAGGGCAGGTGCGTTCTTCGAGGCGAGTGCCAGTGCATACATGGAGACGGCTCCGGCGAGGTCGGTCTCACAGGCAGCAGGGATGAGCTTGTCTGAGAGCATGGACATGGTGATGCAGGGAGCGCAGCCGTAGTTCTGTTCCAGCGAGTCCCAGCACTGGATGGCAACAGCCTGCACGTCGTTGGCCTCTATCCAGTTTTCCACAGCAACACCGAACTTAGCCTGCAGGTTCAGTTTCTCACGATAGGCTTCAGGAACCTTGGCATAATTGCTGACACGGCTGCACATCTCCTTGAACTTCGGATCGTCATCGCTGACCTTCTGTGCAGCAAAGAGAATCTCGGAGAGATCGGCTGGGACCACGGTGATGCCACTGCGCTGCAGAAGCTTCTCACTGGCGCGGCAGGTATTGAAGCCCAGCGGTCGTGTGCCTATCTGTCCCAGTCGGCAGTGACGCAGCCCATTGACTACGCTGCAGACAGCTGCAAAGCGGTCAATGTCCTGGCGCAGCAGCGGACTATATATAGAATAGGTATGGAGTGTGGTGTCGGTGAAGGGAATGCCATACTGATACAGGTTGTTGCAGACGGAGATTTTTCCGCAGAAAGCATCGCGGCGGCTGTCCAGGTCCACCTTGTCGTTCTCGTCGTCGCAGGCTTGCACCATCACGGGTACGTTCAGGTCAGCATCGCTGATGGCATTGATGATACCGATCTCGAAACCGAAGTTCGGCAGCGAGACGATGATACCGTCAATCTCGTCGCGGTGTTCGCGGAACTGCTTCGAGACCTTCAGCCCGTCCTCGCGGGTTTCTATACTGCTGCTGCCGGTAGGTGTGGCGTCTTCAGGCAGGATGATGTACTCGTAGCCGCCATCGTCCAGGGTCTTGAGTAACTGCTTGCGTACGTCGTGGGCCAACTCTGAATTGAAATAGGCGCGTGTACCGATAATCACGCCAAAACATGTCTTTCCGTTCTTCATAAATGTGTTCTGTTTTTAGTATTTGTTTTAGTAATTCAGCGCAAAGATAATGCAAAAAGTGCGAATGGCCAAAAAAAAGAATAAATACTTTCGTTCTGTTCGCGTTTTTCGTCATTCGGCACTTGCATTACACAGAGTAAGGATGAATCCAGCCCGACACCCGCACAGTTGTTTTTCGGCTAAGTCGAGCATGCCTCCCTGCTGTATCATCATCCGACGGCTCAGGGAAAGGCCAATGCCATTGCCGTTGCGTTTCGTAGTAAAGAACGGTACGAAGAGCGACTGGCGATTCTCGGCAGGGATAGGCAGACCATCATTGCCGATATAGAGTGAAAGGTGCTGAGTGGTGACTGAAGCCTCAATAACCATTTTCTCAGCTTCTGCTTCCACTGCATTCTTGGTCAGATTCATCAGTACCTGCCGAAGCATTCCGGCATCAGCGCGGACTACCATGTTGTCAGGCACATTCACTTCCCAGCTCAGTCCCGGATAGGCTTTACATACGTCGTCGAGCATCGGACGAAGAGGAATGACAGCCAATACGGGTTTCTCCAGTTCCGACATTTTCCGGTAGTTGGCCACGAAGTCGCTCAGATGGCGGCTGGTGTCGTAGATAGCCTGCAAGCCTGGCTCCAGCGGGGTGCCTTTCACATCGTTGCGGCCTAGCATTGACTGGCTGATGCTGGTGATGGGTGCCGTGGCGTTCATGATCTCATGGGTCAACACACGGGTAAGACGTTCCCATGATTCCACCTCGTTCTGGTTCACCTGCTGTCGGATGGTCTCTCCCAGTTGGTTCAGCGTCTGTTGCATGGCTCGTTCGCCTGGCAACATGCCATCGGTAGGAAGACGGAAGGTGAAGTCACGGTTACGGATGGCCTCCTGCATCAGGTGGGCGCGCAGACGCAGCTTCCGCTGATGGCGTACGAACCACGCCACCATCGCCACAATGATTACACCTATTATAATAATGATACTCATATTGTCTTGACTACGAATTACACGAATTTTGGTGTGCTTTTATTCTTGACTACGAATTATACGAATTTGGCCGCGCTGTAGATTAGTGACATTCGTGTAATTAGTGGTCGTTATAACCGTTTCATCTTGTTATAGAGCGTCTGCCGAGTGATACCCAGTAGTTCTGCTGCCTGGGTGAGATTACCATGACAGTGATCGATGGTGCGGCGGATATGTTCCTTTTCCATCTCATCGAGGCTGACGATCTCGCTCTGCATGTCAAGCACATCCTTTAGTTTGTGCACCAGTTCGTCATTGTCCCAAGGTTTGGTGATGAAATCGGCAGCTCCGTTTTTCAGTCCTTTTACTGCCAGATTCACATCAGCGTAAGCTGTCAGCAGCACAACGGGTGTCTGAGGATGCTGTTTGCGGATGGTGCGAAGCCAGAGCAGTCCTTCCTGCCCGCTGTTTACCCCTAATGAGAAGTTCATGTCGAGCAGCACCAGGTCGATGGGCTGCTGGGCCATCAGTTTCAGAATGCCATCCGGTCGCTCCAAGGTCAGCACTTGTTCGAACAGACCTTCCAGCAGATAGTGCATCGCCGTCAGGATAGAGGCATTGTCATCTACAATTAATATCGCTCCGTATTGTTTCATCGTTGCTGTTTTGGGCACAAAGGTACGAATAAGAGAGCGAAAAGCCAAATTTATTTGAGCTTTTCCGAACGGGAGTGCCTTCGGCGAAGCCAGCTTTCATGTTTCTGTCTAAAAATCATACAGCCGACTGTCTAATTTTTAGACGATTTGCATCTTGGCGTTTCGTTAAGTGATGAAGAATAAATGAAAAGTGCTAATTTTGCAGTGTAAAACGAAACGATTATGAAACGACTGATAGGTTTATCATTTATCATTTGCCATTTGTCATTTTGCCCTGCAGGGGCGCAAGAGTGGACGGTGCAGCAGTGTATGCAGTACGCTGTGGAGCATAACCATGAGGTGAAACGTGCCGAGTTGGAACTCGACAACTACAAGGCACAGAAGACCCAAGCCGCAGGGAGGTTCCTGCCTTCCGTAGATGCCAGCATCGGTGCCCAGTACAACTTCGGACGTGCCATTGACCCTGAGACCAACGGTTATACCGATGTGAATACCTTTAACAATGGATATTCCTTGTATGCTTCACTGCCGGTATTCGATGGTTTCGGCCGCATTCATGCACTGAAAGCCGCCAAAGCCAGTATGTTGATGGGACGGGCAGCCTTGCGCCAGAGGCAGGATCAGACAGCGCTGAATGTCCTGCAAGCCTATGTCAATGTGGCCTATTACGAAGGGATGGTCAATATGGCAGGAGAAAAAGTACAGGAGACAGAGCTCTTGTTGAAACAGATACGTCTGTTGGAGGAGGTGGGACGCAAGAGTGCAGCCGATGTGGCACAGGTGGAATCGCAGAAGGCAGAAGCCGACTACGAGCTGACCCGTCAGCAGAACCTCTATGCCTCTGCCATGCTGGAGCTGAAAAAGACAATGGCTTTCCCGTTAGGAGATTCTTTGCTGCTGTCAGTGGATGATGGGGACCGATGGTGTGATTCTGCCGATTCTTCGGCCAACCATGAACCAGTATCCAGGATTCATCCTGGACTTCAGCAGGCCCGTTACCAAATACAGGTTTCTAAACATGAGTGGCATCAGGCCCGTGCATCCCTTTTCCCCTCTCTCTCGTTGAGCACGGGTCTGAACACCTCTTACTATCACACCCTCCATTCTGGTGCCGGAGCGTCTTTCCACAATCAGTTCAAGAATAATAAGGGAGAGTATGTGGGGGCAACGCTGAGCATTCCGTTGTTCAATCGTTTGCAGAGCCTAACTAACATCCGCAGGGCCAAGAACAATTATCGGATAGCCCGTGAGGCATACGAACAGGAGCTGCTGGAATTGGAAAAACTCAGCTATGAGGCTTGGCAGGACTGGCGGGGCTATCTGAAGCAAGTGGAACAGATGACTCATAAGGTGGAGGCCGACAGTCTGGCTTATCAGCTGACGCGTCGGCAGTTCGAGGAAGGACTCTCGACTGCTATCGACCTGCGTACCACTTCAGCACAACTGTTGAATTCAAAGGCAACACTGCTGCAATGTCAGCTGATGGCAATGGTAAAGGAACAGTTAGTGCGTTATTATAAAGGCGAACAGATATGGTAATATAAAAACGTGGCACTGTAGTAAAAAAGTAAATAGTCATGGATAGAGTAATTGAAAAGACAAAAAAGCAGCGACTGATGAAGTACTGGCCATATGCAGCAGGAGGATGTCTCTTGCTGGTGATACTGGCTTGGGTGATATTCGGCAATCACGCCTCAACGCTGAAAGTGAATAAGGACGAACTGACCGTCAGCGACGTGCAGCGCGCTGAGTTTAAGGACTATGTGCGTACCAACGGACAGGTGATGCCCATTCAGATTGTTCAGATTTCGCCCGAGGAGGGTGGCATCGTGATGGAGAAGGTGGTCGAGGAGGGCACGATGGTGAAGAAGGGTGATGTCATCGTCCGCCTCTCGAACAGCAACCTCGACCTGCAGATTCTGAATGCCGAAGCCGAACTTGCAGAGAAGCAGAACCTGCTTCGCAATACCCAAGTGGCGATGCAACAGGACCGTCTGAACAACCAGACGGAGCAGGCCCAGCTGGATATGGACACCCAGCGCAAGCAGCGAACTTTCGAGCAGAACAAACGGCTCTATGGAGAGAAATTGATTAGCAAGGAAGATTATTTGCAGTCGCAGGAGGACTACCAGCTTTCTGCCAAGAAACGCTCTTTGGTCTCAAAGCGCCTGAAGCAAGACTCCATCTATCGCACCGTTCAGATGGACCAGATGGAGGACAACCTTCAGAACATGCGTCGCAATGTAGTGTTGGTTCGCCAGCGTAAGGATAAACTCGAAGTGCGCTCGGCCATCGACGGCGAACTGGGCTTGCTCGATGTGGAGCTGGGCCAGAGCATTCAGCCGGGACAGAAGATTGGTCAGCTGAACGACCTCAGCGACTATAAGGTTCAGGCACAGATTGACGAGCACTATATCGATCGTGTCCGTCAAGGGCTTACTGCCACTTTTACGCGGGGCGACAAGCAGTATCAGCTTCAGGTTCGCAAGGTCTATCCTGAGGTGCGCGAGGGCAAATTCCGCTGCGACTTCATCTTCAGAGGCGAGCGCCCTGAGAACATCCGCACAGGCCAGACCTACTATATCGACCTCGAACTGGGCCAGCCTGAGCAGGCCATCATCATCCCTCGCGGCACGTTCTTCCAGACCACAGGCGGCCAATGGATCTTCGTGCTCTCCGCCGACGGCAGCAAAGCCTATCGCCGCCCCATCCGCGTGGGCCGCCAGAATCCTCAGCACTACGAGGTGCTTGAAGGGTTGGAGCCGGGTGAGCGTGTCGTCACCAGCGGTTACGAAGCATTTAAGGACAATGAAGTATTAGTAATCAGATAAAGACAACGAATTAAACGTAATCGAGATATGAACATACTCAGAAACATGCTCTACATGGCACGTCGCTTCAAGACTGCGACGGTACTTAATTTCATCGGACTCACAGTAGCCCTAGCCGCCTTCTACCTGTTGATGACGCAGGTGGTGTATAATCGTTCTTACAATGCCTCCATCCCCGATGGTGACCGTGTCTTTCGCTTAGAGTCGAAGATGAACCCCGACGCACAGTGGGGCATCAACTGCAGCCGTCCTATCAACGCGCTCATAGCCAGGCTGCCACAGGTGGAGGCCGTATCGGAACTGTGCACATGGGTAGACTGGAGGGAAATAATCATCGGCGAGACCACAGTTGAGCATCCCTGTATCGGCACTAACCTGACGCCCTTCGGGGCTGTCGGCGCCCGCTGCCTCGACGGCCGCCTGTCGTGGGACGACTATGGGGAACACAGTGCCATCATCCCAGCCTCGCTGGCCCGCAAGGTCTTTGGGCGTGTCGACGTGGCTGGCGAGTCATTCTATTCAAAGAGCGACACACTGACCATACAAGGCGTCTATGATGACTTCCCCGACAACTGCTCAATGAAGAACAACGTCTATTATGCCAGCCGAAGAGACCTTGACGAATGGAGCGAATGGAGCTACAACCTCTACGTGAAGCTGGCCGAGAACGTCGATGCCGAGGCCCTGCTGAAGGACTTCCCCGAGCAGATGCGAGGGTTGATGTGGCGCGAACAGTGGGGGCAGGCTGTTGCCGCTGGCCAGTTCAACGAGAGTCAGGAGGCAGACATCAAGGCGCAGTTTGATGCCCAGTTTCACTACGAATTCCGCTTGACTCCTATTCACGACACCTATTTCTCTGGTGTCAGCTCAGATGACAAAGGCAACCCAGCCATGCTCTTCATTCTTGAACTCGCCTCGCTGCTCATCATCGTCATCGCCGCCATCAACTTCCTCAACTTCGTACTGGCCGAGAGTCCCATGCGCATTAAAGGTCTCAACACGCGCCGCGTCTTAGGAGAGAGCCTGTGGCGGTTACGCATCGGGATGGTGAGCGAGACCGTTGTCACCGCTTTGCTGGCTTGTGCCTTGGCTCTTGTTCTTTCCATTGCCGTATCACGCTGGCAAAGCGAACTGCTGCTGGGCGACCCCAGCCTTTCCGCTAACCTTGGTGTTGCCTTTCTCACCGCTCTGATAGCCATCGCAGTAGGCATAGCTGCAGGCAGCTATCCTGCCTTCTTTGCCACCTCGTTCCAGCCTGCCCTCGCCCTCAAAGGCTCCTTCGGCCTTACACCGAAAGGACGAAAGCTACGCACGTCCCTCGTCTGTCTGCAAATCGGCATTGCTCTCACGATGGTCACCTACATCGGCATCCTTCTCTTGCAGAGTCGTTTCATCTACCATTCCGACTACGGCTTCGCGAAAGACGAAGTACTCTATGCACAGCTCACCGACGAGTTGAGACCTAAGAAAAATGCTCTGCGTACGGAACTGATGCAAATAGGCGGTGTCGAGGATGTCAGTTTTTCACGCTTCGTGTTGGGTTCGCAAAACGGATATATGACATGGGGGCGCGGTGACAATGACCATAGGATTACCTTCACCTGCCTGCCCGTGGATTACCACTACCTGTGCACCATGGGTATCAAGGTCATCGAAGGCCGCGACTTCAACGAACACGACGGCGACTGCTACATCATCAACGAGGCCGCCCGCAAGCAGTGGCCGTGGGTAGAAATGGACAAGCCGCTGCTGCAGGGCGACCTGACGGTTGTCGGTGTCTGTGAGAACGTGCGCTATGCCTCCACCCGTCAGGACCGCACGCAGGATCCCGTCGCCTTCATCATCTTCGGCGAGAAGTACAGCCAGTGGGGCGACCAGTTGGGTATGTTGAACATTCGTGTGGGCAAGGGTGTCGATAAACTGGCCGTGCGCCAGCAGGTAAGCCAGCGGCTCACGGCCATGGGCAGTGGCGAGAAGGTAGAGGCTAAATTCCTCGACCAGCAGCTGGAACGGCTCTATGAGGACGAGTTCCGCTTTATTCGTCAGGTGCTTGTATTTTCGCTTATCTGCCTGATTATCACCTTGATTGGCGTGTTCTGTATGACGATGTTCGAGACGGAGTATCGCCGCAAGGAAATTGGCATCCGCAAGGTGTTCGGCTCCTCTACGGTCGAAATTCTGACGATGCTCTGCCGACGATACGTGTGGCTACTCATCGGCAGTTTCATTATAGCCGCCCCTCTTGCCTACTATATCGGTCGTGAGTGGCTCCAATCCTTTGCCGAGCGCACACCTATCTACTGGTGGCTCTTCCCGCTGGCTCTGCTCGCCGTCGCCCTCGTCACTCTCCTGACGGTTGTCATCCAGAGCTGGCGCATTGCCTCGGAGAATCCCGTCAACAGCATCAAGACGGAGTAACTGTCGGGTGAATTCTACCGTTATTAGCAAAATATCGCATAAAAAGAAACATGAACAGTTATCTGAAATTCCTGAGTCGGCATCGGCTGTTTACCATTATCAATATCGTTGGGCTTTGCCTCTCGATGACCTTCCTGCTGTTGTTGGGTGACCTCATCTATCGCCAGACAACGGTAGAGAACTACCAGACGCGTGCTGACAGGACTTTCGTCGTTGGCAATGAAATGTGCATGATGTCGAACTTCCGTGTAGGCGAGCGACTGAAAGACTGCTTTCCTGAGGTGGAAGACTGGTGCTCTATGGCTGGCTACAATATGACGTTTAGCATTCAAGGCCTCTAACGATGGATGGCAAATAGAGACTTATTTATGATAATGAAAGTTTGGTATGGAAAATTTGAAGAAACTAACGAATAAAGAACGGGGAATAATGGAGCTGTTCTGGCAGAACGGCCCAATGTTCGTTCGTGAGCTTCTTGAGCATTACGAAGAGCCGCGTCCCCATTTCAACACATTGTCCACTTTCGTGCGCCGGCTGGAGCAGAAGGGCTATGTAGACCATAAACAGTACGGATCCACCTACCAATACTATGCTCTCATTTCAGAGCAGGACTATGAAATCTATTCGGAGTGCCAGCACGGAAGCACAATGCCGACGGTCGGCACTCCTATTAAAGAACTATAATTAATCAATAATCAATAACATAATACAAACAAAACAATGAAAAAAGTATTCTTATTAGTTGCAGGCTTAAGTATTGCTATTGCTTCCAATGCTCAGTTAAAGGTGGACACTGCTGGTCACGTATAGAATGAGTAAAATCACTAACAAATGGTTTATCATTACTAAAACATAACCAGAAGTTTGCTACAAACAGGATTTCTTCATACCTTTGTCGCCGAATAATGAGTTGCTACACGATGGACAAAGAGACCTACGAGAAACAGAAAGCCTTTGCCGGTGAGAAGATTCCTTCGATGCATCGCCGTATGGTGGGGCATGACTATCAGGAACGGCAGATGTATATGATAACGATGGTGACCGAGAGCCGCAAACCTTTGTTGGGCCAGGTCGTGGGAAAGAGTGAGGCACCTACTGATACGCCCGACGCGCCGCGTACAGAGCCCACGGAACTGGGGCGGTATGTGGAACAGTGCTGGCATGAGATAGCCTTGCGCTACCCGCAAATAGATGTGCTGGCCTTTCAGCTGATGCCCGACCATTTCCATGGCATCCTCTTTGTGAAGGATCGCATAGAGAAGCCGCTTGGGAAGGTGCTGCTCGGCTTCAAACAGGGCTGCAACAAAGCCTTCCGTTTGCTCGTCCCGTCTGTTGCTGTACTACAGCAACAAGCAAAAACAGACCGCAAACACGGCCTGCTCTTTGAACCGAGCTACAACGACAAGCTTTTGCTGCGAGAAGGACAACTGAAGCGGTGGAACGACTACTTGCGAGACAACCCGCGCCGACTGCTGATGAAAAGGGAGCATCCCGACCTTTTCCGCGTACAGAGGGACTTGACTGTTGGAAACATGTCGTTCTCTGCCATTGGCAATAGGTTTCTTTTGCAGCGGCCCGTCCTGTTGCAAGTGCAATGCTCCCGCCGACTGACGGAGACGGAGATACAGGAAAGCGTGACTTACTTTACAAAAGCAGCAGCGAAAGGCGCTGTGTTGGTCTCGCCCTCCATCTCGCCAGGCGAGAAGGCTGTGATGCGTGCCGCTTTTGAACAGGGATTTCCTTTGATTGTCCTTCAGGAGAATGGCTTCACCGACTTGGCGAAGCCTGGTGGCAAGCGGATGGAGGCATGTGCCGAAGGACGTCTTCTCATCCTTGCTCCTTGGGAGCATCACAATGAGCGCATCGCCATCCGCCGTGACCAGTGCCTCTCGCTGAATGAAATGGCCCGTTCTATTTGTTCTGCCTGTTGCTGTACTACAGCAATGAACGATACAGCAACGAACGAGAATAAAGAATGTTTTTAACTGATACTTAACTATTTGCAGATAATCAGCATGCTTTGAGGCGCTTTGCTTTTATGGGGCAAAGACCATAAACATGCAAGAACATCACGGAGGAAACATCCATCGGCTATCTGTTCTGAATTAAACCATTTCATGCAATAAAACAAGGTTGTCGTGCGTTTAGTGAATAGAACGGTAATCAATTAAATGAAAGAGACATGATGAGAAAACTATTCTTTGCACTGCTGACAGTCCTGACCTTCGCAGCCTGTAGCAGCGATCCTGTTTATCACGGAATGACACCCCAGCAGAAAGAGAACTACGCCAAAGCACTTGCCGGCGAATATAAAGGAACTTACGTCATCATCTATAAAGATGGTGGAGACGATGCAAAAGCCGTAAAGGTTGAGGGATCACAGATGACCATTACGGACCAGACAATGCACTCAGTCTGTTTCCACAACTATCCAGTGAGTCAGCTTTCGAAGGTTGTGAGTGATCCGGATTTGGCAGGAGCTTTAGCCAGTGCCCCTAATGTGGACTTCCTGGCCAACTACCGTTTCTACGACTTACAGGACAATGGCGATGTAAGCTGGGGCTTCGAACCTGCGGCCATTCCGATCACGCTCCATTATGGCGGTGCTGATCATTACTTGGTGCTGAAACTCAGTTCCACGAGTTTTATCCGTCTGACGAAAGCCAGTCTGGATACAGGTATGCCTTTTGCCAATCAAAGCGTTTTCCAGTTTACGGTTGATGGCATCTATGAAGGGCATACCCTGCTGCAGTATTTCGATGGCTTCTGGCAGGATAACGGGACGGAGTATCTGACCTACTTCCAGCTCGAATGAGAGAGCGCTTTGTCTTTTATGTTCTTCTGGAAATTGATGCATCAACTCGTAGAGAGTAGCCGGGCGATGAACGTAAAGCCAGTATCCTCCTTTCACAAAGATTCTTTATTGATTGTTATTTTTCCTATAAAGATCGAGGTTTCCCCTCACTTTTGTATGAATTGTTGGAATAAAGTTGTAACTTTGCATCGTGAAATTTAGATGATCATGATGAAACAGAAGTATGCAGTAGTTATCCTGTTTTGCCTGATTTGCGCATCGGGGCTGACGAGCTTTGGTAGCTATCGGGCAACGGAAAGGTTGGTTTCCGAGGACATGGCTTGTGCGCTGACGAAGGCACTGGCCGAGCAGCAGAGCGATGTAATCAGCACAGACACCATCCGTGTGTTCAACAGCTATCTGAAATTGGAGCAGTTACGTGGCAATGCCGTGTTGGCTGTGGCAACGCGTCAGGAAAGACACCGAGTGGGCGACCATCGGTCGGGAATGGGACTGCGCTGCGAGGCCAAGTGCTCTGCTGCAACCATCTTCTCGCTGTCAGACCAAAGACCCGCCTCCGTATTGTGGACAATGGCGCTGCTTTGGGGAATCTATTGCTTCTGGCGATATCGCAGACAGGTGCCGATGGTGGCATTCGGTGGTCTGGCTTATTCTGAGGACGAAGGCCGGTTCTATAATGCGATGGGCATGCAGGTGAGGCTTACTCCCATGCAGCAGCAACTGATGGAAATGTTCTTCCGTAGCGAGTCGCATCAGCTGACGAAAACAGAAATCTGTGATGCCCTTTGGCCCAAGAAAGACGATGCCAACGATACGCTCTATACGCTGATACGTCGCCTGAAACCCATCATCGAGGAGCATTCCGAACTTAAGATAGAATCAGACAGAGGACGTGCATACGAGCTGAAACTTAGATAGTTGGGCGGATGAGATGCTGATTCTGTTCATTATTGCAGCCGAGCTGTCATTGCTACAGTTTTTCCCCGCATTGTGAGCAATAATGGTCCTTGGTGCGTACCTTCGCATCACAACGTGGACAATGACCGTCTTTCGGCTTTTCTTTTGATTCGTCAATGATGTTTGCCGTAACGATGCCAGTGGGTACGGCAATGATGGTGTAACCCAGGAGCATGACGAAGGCTGAAAGCAACCGTCCTATGGGTGTGACGGGCGTGATGTCTCCATATCCTACAGTAGTCATTGTGACAATGGCCCAATAGACCGATGTGGCCAAATCTGTGAATTGTGTGTTGGGCTGGCCGCTCTCAACCATAAACATCAGTGTTCCCAGACAGGTGACCAGTATGAGCACAAACAGGAAGTAGACGGCAATCTTGGTAAGGCTCTTTTGTAGCGAGTGCATCAGGATGTAGCCCTCGTTGATGAAGCTGAACAGTTTGAAAATACGGAAGATACGGATGAAACGAATTGAACGCAGCAGGATCATGTAGCGTGCATTGGGCAGGAAGAAGGAGAGATAGGGTGGCAGTGTAGACAGCAAGTCGATGACTCCGAAGAAACTCAGCACGTAGTCGCGAGGACGGGGTGAGCAGTAGACACGGGCAATATACTCGACCGTGAAGAAGAAAGTGAGCAGATATTCCAGTATCTCCAGAACCAGCTTGAAGGTCTGGGCCAACGAGGGAATCGTCTCGATGAACGAGATGACGATGCTCAGCGAGATGGCAGTTATCAGGGTGATGTCGAAAATGCGTCCTGCCGGCTGCTCCGACTCGAACATGATGCTGTAAAGCTTTTCTTTTTCAAGCCAATGTGGTTTCTTCATACGGATGGATGTTTTTAATTTGGTTGCAAATTTACATCTTTTTTTTTGGAATTACCATTTGCTGCCTGTCTTTTTTAGCTTTTAGTGCAAGGTGACGTTTGCCGAGACTGATATAGTGTCAAAGAATCATACAACGAACTGTCTAATTATTAGACAATCTGCTTCCGCCAGGGTGAAAAACCTTGGCGGATTCGATTTATTGGGGTAACTTTGCAGTGTCAATTTAGACATAAGGACAAAAGAAAAAATAATAAAACATGAAGAGTTATTTCAGATTTCTTTCGCGCAACAAGCTATATACCTTAATTAATATAGCAGGGCTGGTGGTGTCGCTGATGTTCATCATCCTCATGGGCGACTATACATGGCGCCAATATAGCATCGACTCGTGGCATAAGAATGCCGATCGTATCTACCTGATGGGCAATGAGAAAATGTTCTTCATGTGGCCGCAGGCAGCAGAAGAGATCAAGAATCAATACCCTGAGGTGGAAAAGACCTGCTGCGTGTTGAGTGCTGACGGTAGAATCAAGTATGGACAGCAGGAAGTGAAATCAAAAGATGCACAGGAAGGTATCATTATGCTGGCTGATTCTACATTCTTCCAGTTCTTCGATTTTGATTTGGTGAAGGGAGACCGCCTGACAGCCCTTGATGCGCCAGACAAATGCATCATCACCGAACATCTGGCTAAAAGGCTTTTTGGCGATAGAGACCCCATCGGAGAATCATTACAGATAGTAGGCAATCGACATGTGCATATCGTTGATATCAACGGCACAGATCCTTACGACAGTACGTTGGTATATACCGTCAGCGCTGTTGCCAAGGATCTTGACCATACTGTCTTGCCTAACGAGACGCAGGTGATTGCGAGCATGGAGCGTTATCCTCAGGTGGTCGGCTATAGACTTGATAAAAATATGTTTGCTTATGCATCCACAGGTGGCATAAAGGCCTTTCTCATGCAGAAACCTAGCACGAACCTTGTGAACAAAAGAAAGCAAATACAAGATTACCTGCAAAAGAACTATACGAATGCATGGGGCAGTTATGAACTGAGTCTTACCCCGCTTACAGACGTCATGTTTGCACCACAGAATGAAGGTTTGGGTATGATAAAGGGCGACAAGACAAGGCTCCAGATACTGCTTGCAGCCGTACTGGCTATTCTCTTCTTCGCCATCAGTAATTATATCAATCTGACTGTCGCCAATACAGGCTTTCGTGCCAAGGAAATGGCGACTCGCAAGCTCTTTGGCAGCAGCCAACATGATATCTCTCTGAAACTGATAGTCGAATCGACGCTAATGGTAGCCTTCTGCTTTGTCGTGGGCTTTGCCTTAGCCTGCTGTTTTCAAGACGATGCATCCGCACTGTTCAAAGGAAAGATAGCACTGCTGGATGACATACGTCCAAGCACGATAGGTGTCTGTCTCGGTTTTGTCCTGCTGACTGGTATCATCTCTGGTATTATGCCTTCATGGCAACTCTCGCACTATCAGCCCATTGATATTGTGAAAGGTAGTTTTCGTTTTCGTTCCAAGATGGTTTTGGGCAAGGTGTTCGTCATCCTGCAGAATATCATCACCGTCACGATGCTGACTTCTGCACTCGTCATCTGGCTGCAATTGAACCATCTCATTCATGCACCTCTGGGCTATAACACCAAGAACCTCTACTATGTCTATGCCCCCCAAGGACAATTCCAGGCAGCAAGGAGTCTATTGGAGAAGATGCCGTTTGTCGAGGAGATAGGCGTTTTTCAAAATACGACATTCTCGAACTTAAGTTGGAGTTCTAATACTATTAGCCGTGGCGACAAAAAAGTCAATCTTCTATTGACCGATTTGGACAGTACAGCCTTCAGGCTTTATGGATTGGAGGTTTTGAAAGACTATGGTCTGACGGATGGTGGATATTATCTGAATGAGGAAGCCATGCGCCAGTTGGACTACACGGACAAAGATCGTGAGATAGACTGGGGTAGCGGGCAGAAGAGGCCTATAGCAGGCATTCTTCGCGACTTCCATCGTGTCAACGTGTTGCAAGATGTGCAGCCTTTCGCTATTCGCCTGCAGGACAATATGGAGTGGCCAGGCTTCTTGGTGAAGACAAATGGTGACAAGAAAGCAAAGACAACTTTTATAGAGATGGTTAAGGATTTAGGCTGTACTGAGTCTGAGGCAAAATGGCTTGTCTGTGGTTTGGAGGAGAGCATCGCCGAGACCTTCGAGGATCATCAGAACACATTGGACATCATCTCGCTTTTCACCCTCATAGCCATCGTCATCTCTGTGATGGGCTATATGGGGCTGTCGATTTTCTTTATCCGCCAGCGGCAGAAGGAGATAGCCATTCGCAAGGTGATGGGCTCGACATCGGGCGAAGTGCTGCTGTTGATGCTCCGCACGTTCTCGATCCCTATGCTGATTTCGTTTGTCATTGCTGTGCCTATCTCATGGTACATCATGACCGACTGGCTCAGCAACTTCAGTTATCGCATCGCGCTCAGCCCTTGGATATTCGCTGCTGCTGGGTTTACCTGCTTCATCATTTCCCTGCTCACCGTCATCATCCAGAGCTGGCGCGCTGCTTCTGAGAATCCTATTAACAATATTAAGACAGAATAAGTATATGAACGTATTAAAATCTCTCAATCAGCGTGGACAGCACAACTGGATCAAAATCCTTTGTCTGGCCACAGGACTGGCTACGGGCATTGTACTGATAGGCAAGGCAGGCTTCGAGCAGTCGTGGGACAGTTTCTTCCCAACGAGCGACCGTACCTACGTGGTCTATGAAGAAGTGATTCGCGATGGCGAATATCAGCACTACTCACAAACGGCTGGTGCTATAGCGCCTGGCTTGAAACGCTACTGCCCACAGGTGGAGGCGGCCACTCGCTATACACCAATAGCCTGGGATATGCCGATCGTGACTGACGACGACAAGCGTGTTCGTACCAACTTTGCCCTCGTAGATAGCTGTTTCTTCGATGTGTTCCCCTTCCGTGTGCTGGCAGGTAATGCCAAGAAAACGCTCAGTCAGGTGGACTGTTGTATGATTCCCCTCTCGCTGGCCGAGAAATTGGCTGGGAGTTCCAATCCTCTCAGCTTGGTGGGTAAGAAAGTGTACTATAACAAGCGCGGCAGCTGGGCCATCACCATTGGTGGTGTGTATGAGGATGTGCCTCTCAACTCTCGTCTGCACGGCATGGAGGTGATGGTGTCGATGCCCAGCATTACAAATATTATGTGGGACGGCCGCGAGAACTGGGTGGGCAATGATCGCTATTTTGGCTATGTGCGCCTGGCTGAGGGTGTAAGCCCCGACGACCTGAAACCCCAGATTAAGAAGATGCAGCAAGAAAACCTGCCTCAGGAGGAACTGAAGAAGGCTGGCGTGGATCTTGGCTTCTCCGTTGGTTCTTTGAGCGAGCATCATACGAATGATGATGCCACGCGCCGCATGACGTGGATTCTCTCCATCCTGGCTACTGTGCTCATTGGCTGTGCCGTGATGAACTACCTGCTGCTAGTGATTGGCGGTGTCAGCCGTCGGGCGCGCGAGATGGCTGTGCATAAGTGCTATGGTGCTGAGGCGCGTCATATCTATCTGCGTGTGATTGTGGAGAGTCTTTGCCATCTATTGCTGTCGTTGGTGCTCGCAGCTCTATTGCTGTTGGTGTTCAAAGACACCATCGAAGAGTTGGTAGGCGCACCGCTCCTGGTATTATTGCAGTTGGATAGCAATGTGCTTATGATCTCGCTCACTTGCCTGCTGGTGCTGGTGGTTACGGGCTTGGTGCCTGGTTGGATCTACACCCATATCCCTGTGACGGCAGCCTTCAAGAACTACAGCCACACGCATCGCTTGTGGAAACTCCTGCTGCTGGGCTTGCAGTTTGCTTCTGCCACCTTCCTCATCGTGCTGCTGATGGTGGTGGGCCGACAGTATCAGCTGATGGTGAACGATAATCCCGGCTATGATTACACCAATCTGGGAATGGTCGATATAGATGGTGTCTCGAAAGAGCAGCGCCAACTGGCTTACGACGAGTTGAGTAAGCTGTCATCTGTCGAGAATATCACGATGTCGTGTGTTGACCTGACCAAATATCAGAGTGGTGACAATATCTTCCTACCTGGTGACGACCGTGAGTATATGAATGTCTCAGACTGGTTCTACGTGGGTGATCACTTCTTCGATGTGATGCGTATTCCTGTGATAGCCGGTCGTACCTTTACGGAGCAAACTGACACGCTGCGCGAGGTGATGGTGAGTCGCCAGTTCGAAGAGAAGATGAAACAGTTGGCTGGCTGGGATCAGGCTTTGGGCAAGCAGATTATCTGCACCTCGTTCGACGGTCCTCACGCCATTGTGGGTGTCTTTGAGGATGTCCGTGTGGGTAGCATTTCCGATCAAGATACGCGTCCCTGTGTGTGCTTCTATAGTCGACGTGTTGACCAGATGCAGCATTTCACCATCCGTTTCCGCTCGATGGACGGACTGGAGGCAGCCAACAAGAAGCTCAGGGAGATAGCGACTGATAATCCCGATATCGAAATCGTGCCTTACAACCGGTTGATAACCAATCTTTATACCGATGCCCGTCGTTTCCGTAGTACGGTGATGATTGGTGGCTTGGTGGCGCTGGTTATTGCGCTGATTGGATTGATTGGCTACTTGGCTGGCGAGATGGCTCGCCGACAGAAGGAGATAGCCGTTCGTAAGGTGAATGGTGCCACCATCAACGATGTACTTCAACTATTCTTCGTTGACATCCTGCGTGTAGCGCTGCCTGCCGTTGTGATAGGTGTTTCTGGTGCCTGTTATGTGGCGCGTCTGTGGCTCGAGCAGTTCAGTGAGAAAGCCTCGCTCCTGTCGCCAGTCTATGCGCTGGGCGTGCTGTTTGTCATCGTCGTCATCTTTGGAGTGGTTTGCCTGAGCTGCTATCGTGTGGCCAGCAGCAATCCTGTTGATTATCTCAAAAACGAATAATAAATTTTAAAACGCTATAGTATTATGATTAAGCTTGAAAACATTCAGAAGGTGTTCCGCACGGAAGAGGTGGAGACCGTAGCACTGGGCGGCGTATCGCTCGAAGTAAAGAAAGGTGAGTTTGTAGCCATCATGGGGCCTTCGGGCTGTGGCAAGTCTACCTTATTAAATATATTAGGCTTGCTCGACAACCCCACCAGCGGCCGTTATTGGCTCGATGGTGAGGAAGTGGGTAAGCTGAAGGAGAGTCAGCGCACGAAGGTTCGCAAGGGGCAGATAGGCTTCGTGTTCCAGAGCTTCAACCTGATTGATGAGTTGAACGTAGAAGAGAATGTTGAGTTGCCATTAACCTATCTGGGCGTGCCAAAGAAGGAACGCAAGGTGAGAGTGGAAGAGGTACTGCGCCGTATGGCCATCAGTCATCGCGCACACCACTTCCCCCAACAGCTCTCTGGCGGTCAGCAGCAGCGCGTGGCCATTGCCCGTGCCGTGGTGATGAACCCCAAGCTGATCCTGGCCGACGAGCCTACAGGTAACCTCGATTCGAAGAACGGCTTGGAGGTGATGCAGCTGCTCACCCAGCTGAACCAGGAGGGAACCACCGTCCTGATGGTGACTCACTCTGAGCGCGATGCTGGCTACGCCCAACGCGTCGTCAATATGCTCGACGGTCAAGTGGTGCCCGAAGTCAGCCTGTAAGTTTCCTGATGTCACCTTTTGCTTCCGTAAACTGTTGTGAATAATCACTCAACCCTCGAACATTTGTTCAGGCTTTTACCCTCGGCAGATATTTCCTGGTATCGCCGAGGGTTTTTTCGCGGAACTTTATGTTACCATCGGGCTTGCTATTATGGTTCGGAGTTCTCATCGGGCGTCGCTGTGTTCTGCTCATAGATGAACATTTAAAGCCGTTTATTTTGCGTTAAGGCGAGGAGATTTTGCGTATAGGCGCAAGGTGTTTTGCGTATAGGCACAAGGTGTTTTGCGTATAGGCAAAAGCAAGTTTAAGCCAGCCTCTTACCCGGAGAGCCTTGCCCAAAAACCAAGTAACCCCGTACTAAAGGCCTTTCGAAAGCCTGTTGCTGAAGAATACACTTGGCACCTCATGAAGAAACGCCCAACTGGAGAAAACAAGAAACAGTCGGGAAAAGAATCCTTGCAGTCGTACAAAGGTAAGGATGTTACTCGGAGTCAGGTGGTGAACCGAGTGGTTTTTGTTGCAATAACTATAGGTGGGAGTTTTTCGGCAACGAAGTGATGGGTGGTGAACCGAGTGGCTTTTGTTGCAATAACTATTCAGTTCATTAACGGGAGTCCTCATGCTCCCCTGCAAAACCAATGGGAGTCCTCACGCTCCTCAACAAAACGGAGAATTACAAGCTTGTAATATAAGACTCATGTACCCACGACTGAATAGTTGCCTGCTGCAGCTTTGAACGCAAAAAAATGTTAAACTTATTGGTCGTCATGCAAGTTTTCCATAGTGTCTGAATTATATATATAGAAAAAGATGTAATTTTGCCTTCGCTTCAAAGGCAACAGATAAAAGGACAGCAAGTAGAACGGAAAAGACGTGAAGAAGTATTTATTGATATTTGCCTGCGTGATGGCTGTGGTGCTGAATGCGGGAGCTCAGGAGTATTTCCCTTCAGCTGCCGATTTTGCCCGGCTGTATGTGGGTCCTGTGGAGCCCCAGTACCAGTTGTCGTTGTGGAACGATATTCCCTATTACAAAGGCACGCCAAGCATGTATCGTGGCCGCATCAGCTATTACGGTGTGGTTTACGATGATGTGCAGCTTCGTTTTGACCAGCTGGAGCAGCGGGTTGTGGTGCATTCTCCAGTGGGGAATGTCTGTTGTATGCCTGAGCAGCAGCACGTAGAATGGTTTGAAATGGACGGCCGCCGGTATGTGCACGATCCTGAGGACGGCTCACGCTATGCATCGCTGATCTACGACGGCAGAGGGAGCAACGGCATCCGTCTGTACCACTGTGTGTGGAAGGTGGGCAACGGTGAAAACACCTTTGGGGGAAACAGATACCTGAAGGTACTCAGCACCAAAGAGCACTATACGCTCATGACCCCAGCCGGAGAAACGTATCATGTGAAGAACGCCAAGGACGTGGCAAAGCTGTTCCCTGAGCAGAAGGTGCAGATCAGGCAGATGGCCAGCCGCAACAGGCTCTCGTTCGCGAAGGATGAACGTGAGGAAAGCCTTGCAAGGGTCGTTGCTGCTGTTTCAGGCACTCCTCTGCCTGGTGTGCCGAGCCCGTTGCCGGTAGCCGCAGCTGAACCCGTGAGGCCGGTGACTCCCGCTGCCCCTGTTGATGAAAGTGCGTTGGTCAGGGGTATTCCTGTGATTGACAGCGACACAGTCACCATGGCCACAGCATCGTCAAGAACAAGGACATACGTGGTGCCGGGCGTGAGGAAAGCCAAGGCCAGTGTTGCCGACGACCAGGAGCTGTCGGAGATTGTGGTGGTGGGCGGCCGTCCATCGGCGGTGAGAATCACGACAATGGGCTCGGAGAAGTTCAAGCCCCAGCTGCTGAAGAACATCCCGTCGGCCTTCGGCGAGTCGGATATTATGAAGATAGTGCTCACGTTGCCTGGCGTCACCACCGTGGGCGAGGCTTCGAGTGGATATAATGTGCGGGGTGGCGCCACCGACCAGAACCTCATACTGTTCAATGGAGGTACGGTCTATAATCCCTCGCATCTGTTCGGACTGTTCACGTCGTTCAATTCCGATGCCGTGGAGGATGTGGAACTCTATAAGTCGAGCATCCCCGTGGAGTATGGCGGCAGGATCAGCAGCGTGCTGAGGGTCAGCTCGAAGGAAGCCAATATGCAGAAGCTTACGGGTTCGGCAAGCATCGGTGCGCTGACCAGCAAGGCTAACCTGGAGATACCTGTGGTGAAGGATCATGTGTCGCTGCTGCTGAACGGACGTACCACCTATAGCGACTGGATGCTGGGGCAACTGTCGGAGAAAAGCGGCTACAAGAACGGTTCAGCCAACTTCCACGACCTGGGCGGCGCGCTGACGTGGAAACTCAGCAGCATGCATCGCCTGAAGGTCTTTGGATACTGGAGCAAGGACAGGTTCTCGTTCAGCTCGCAGGACAAGTACGGCTACCAGAACCGTAACATCTCAGCCGAGTGGCGCTCGATGCTGAATGAAAGAATAACGGTGACACTTTCCTCGGGACTGGACCACTATGACTATTTCAACGAGGAACGTGCTACGCCCACGATGGCAGCCCGGCTGAGCTTCGGCATCGACCAGTTGTGGGGAAGGCTGCATGTGCGTCACCGCCTGACGGAGGGTCAGGTATTCAACTATGGCCTCTCTGTGCAGCATTACAACGTACAGGGCGGGAAGTATGAACCCGTAGGCAGCGAGTCGTTCATCAAGGCAGAGCAACTGCAGAGGGAAAAGGCTCTTGAGAGTGCTGCATACATAGACTATGAACGTTCGCTCACCGAGAAGCTGTCGGTGACCGCCGGAGTGCGCTATACCATGTTTAATGCGCTGGGGCCACGTGACGTCAACCACTATTATGAAGGCGAACTGCCCTTGGAGGAGACTCTGCTGGAGACCCGCCATGAGACAGGCGTCATCAAGACCTATCATGCTCCGGAACTGCGCCTGTCGGCACGCTATGCCCTCAGGGAGAACCTTTCGCTGAAGGCAGGGTTCAACACCATGCACCAGTATATACACAAGGTGTCGAACACTTCCATCATGTCACCTACGGACATATGGAAGCTCTCCGACCTGAACATCAAACCTCAGAACGGCTGGCAGCTGGCTTCCGGCATCTATTATGAGACAGAGGACAAGGAATACGAGTTCTCGGCAGAGGTGTACTACAAGCATATTGACGACTACCTGAACTACCGCAGCTCGGCGGTGCTGCTAATGAACCCGCACCTGGAAACCGATGTCATATCGACCAAAGGGCAGAACTATGGCATAGAGCTTCAGGCAAAGAAACCTACAGGCAAACTGAACGGATGGGTGAGCTACACATTTGCACGCTCCAGGCTGCGCCAGGACGACAAGCGGGTGGCCATGCCCCTGAACAACGGCGAGTGGTATCCCTCGGAATACGACAAGCCTCACGAGGTAAAGGCGGTGCTGAACTACAAGTTTACCGAGCGATACAGCCTTTCTAGTAATTTCAACTATTCCACCGGACGGCCTACCACGGTGCCCGCAGGAAAATACTACGACGAGCACAATCAGAGACTCATGCCATACTATACCGACCGCAACACATACCGCATACCTGACTATATGCGTCTGGATCTGGCGTTCAATATCGAGCCCACCCACAGGCTCACGTCGTTCCTTCATACGTCGTTCTCTGTTGGTGTTTATAATGCCCTTGCACGCAGAAATGCCTATAACATCTATTATCTCACTGAGGGAGATGAGATCAAGGGGTATAAACTGTCGGTATTCGGCACAGCCATTCCGTACGTCTCACTGAATATACGCTTCAACTAAAGATATGATGAAACAGAAGAAACCGATATATTTCGTGCTATACCTCTTGGCGGGCGTGTGTACGTTGTCAGGCTGCATCGAGGAATACGAAGCAGATATTCCTGATGAGGAATCCCATCTGCTCGTCGTTGAAGGGACAATATGTTCGTCTCAGTTGAATGTGTTCTACCTGTCGCGTACACAGGGACTCAACACCACCTATGCAAGCGGGAGAGAATGGGGGGCTAAAGTATCAGTGCGCGGAAGCGACGGCACGGAATTCAATGCACAACAGCATTACGACTGGGGAATCGAATCCTACCATGGAAACGACTTGGGACACATGCCGATGGTGACCAATGGAGGCTACACCTGCTGGATTGACACCCTTTACCCCGATGTGGAATATTATCTGCACATCGAGGTGGATGGAGATGTGTATGAATCGGTACCGCAGAAACCGCTGCCTACCGAGAAGTTAGTAGAGGTGAGAGGTGTGCAGAACACCCCGGAAAGCAACATCAACGTGCTCGTCACACCTGAAGCCCCTATTAACCCCGAACGGACGAATTACTATTCATGGACATTCGATGAGACGTGGGAAGTGCATTCTGACTACACTACCACTCTCTTTTTCGACATAGCTACAATGAAATGTATTCATAAACTAAACCAGTTTCCCGAGCGGGGATGGAAAGATGGGTTCAGCAAGACTATCATGGTGGGTGCCAGCCATAACTACGAGGGACAGCACATCAAAGGATTCAAGATATATGACATAGACCGTAGCAACGAGCGGATGTTCCACAAGTATAGCGGACTGGTTCACCAGCGCGCCATAACAAAAGCAGAGTATGAATACGAACTGGCACGCCGTCAGGCCGGTACAGAGATGGGCGGACTGTTCACTCCGCAACCGTCAGCCCTTCCGTCGAATATCCATTGCCTGACATCACCCAACAAACGCGTCATAGGATTTGTGGGATGCTCGATGAACACGAGCGAACGCAGGTTCTTCCTCCATGCCAAGGATTTCTCCATCTACCGTCCTCCACGAAGAGACACACGCTGGTGGCTGGAAGACTGTACCTTGGAAGATTGCAAGAATATGGTAGAAAAAGGCATGTTCCTGTGCGAATGGCTGGACGAAAGAATGTCGTCGCCCAATGGCCAGCTGCGAACGGCATGGGCATTCGAATATCAACTCGATGTCAGGAGTAAAGGAGCCTATATAGAAGAACCTGAGTTCTGGAATATGGAAGAAAGGGAAGGTCATGAAGATAAATAGAAGGATATTATCACTGGCGATTGCATTGGTGGGGACCCTGCACACCCTTGCAATAAGCATCGATACAGACCGCACATGGTATGTTGCTGGCGAGGCAATGAAAGTACGTGTGACTGCCGGCAATGCATTGATAGCCTATGCCGAACTGTGCGACACCTACAACCTCGCTGCCGGCGTCGTGGTGGGTCTGGAAGGTGGAACTGGTGAAGGGACGATAGAGCTACCGTCCAACCTTCACAGCGGCTACTACGTGCTGTCGGTCTACACCCGTGACAATCCTACCGTGTCGCGCCGGCTGGTGGCCATCGTCAACCCTCTCCATAAGAGCATGGATGACGATATAGAATGGGTTGAGGCCACCCACCCCGACTCGCTCTTTGCAAAGCGAAACGAGGCAGCACAATCCCTTGACCCGATTGTAAAGAATGTGGACGTGCGCGAGACGGAAGGCCATATCATTAAGGCGCGTGTGAAGAATGTCAATAACGGTCATACATTCAAGGCCAACCATATCCTTCCCTCACTCAGTATCGTTGGCAAACAGATACACTATTTCGAGGGAAAGATGGTCAACGACTCCACAGCCGTCTTCTATACCTTCGGTATTCATGGCAAGCAGCCATTAGTGCTATCGGCCATGTCGATTACCGGTGTGAGTTTGCCCATTGAGATGATCAGCCCATTTGCAACCCTGCTTCCGAAGAAGCTGCCCCATCTGGTGTTCCATTTCGACCGCAACGAGGTGGAAGCCCGTTCCCTTGACATGCAGCGACACCAGATGGCCATTGCACCGGCCAAGCGTGAGCTGCAGCTGGGCGATTATGCGGATGACACGGCTGAGGAAGGAGTACCCTTGGACTATGACGAGACCGTGTTTGGCGCAAAGCCTGACCTCACCTACAATCTTGACGAGTACAGGCAGTTCTTCACCATCAGGGAGGTGCTGCTTGAATACGTGAACTGCGTGAGGAGCACAAAGATCAATGACCTGCCCCAACTGATAGTACGCAGAGAGCAGGACTCTTTCATCAGTTCATGGCCGGCAATGGTGCTTATCGACGGCATGCCCGTCATCGACATTGAACGGCTGCTTAACTACGATGCACGTCGTATTCACTATATCAATATCTATGGTGGACAGTATACTTTCGGGAATGGCATACACAACGGCATACTCTCGTTTATCTCACGCTCGGGTCGACTCACCAACTATCCAACCGAACCCAACGTTCAGTATCTGGTGTATGAATTCCCATGATGGAAATGCCGGCGGCAGATTTTCCTTCCATTTGTAAAGTGTTTCAAGTCTTTTAAAAAACATGCCAAACATTTGGCTGTTTTGCAAAATCTTATTACTTTTGCAGCAAACTTTTCGGCAGAACGAAAGCAGAGGCGTTATACAACACCTTGCAGAGGTTAGTTATATAGAAGCGTCAAATGAACAAAAACACATGAAACGTATTGTATTCTCATTCGCTGCTCTGTTTGTGGTATTAACGGCTGCAGCCCAGTTAGAGGTTAAGGAGTTGAAACTGAGTAACGGCATGACCGTATGGCTGAACGAAGACCACTCTCAGCCGAAGGTGTTTGGTGCGGTAGTCGTGAAAGCGGGCGCAAAAGACTGTCCAAACACGGGTATTGCACACTACTTCGAACACATCATGTTCAAGGGCACTGAGCGTTTGGGAACTATCGACTACAACCAAGAGAAGCCCTGGATCGACAGCATCTCTGCACAGTATGACCTGCTATCGCAGACCAAGAATGAGGTGGAGCGAACCAAGATTCAACAGCACATCAACGAGCTGAGCCTGGAGGCTGCTAAGTATATGATACCCAATGAGTTCAACCGTCTCATTTCAAAATATGGCGGCAGTGGACTGAATGCAGGCACCAGCTACGACCTCACCTTCTATCATAATTTCTTCATGCCTCAATTCATCGAGCAATGGTGTTGGCTCAACGCTGAGCGCCTGATGAAACCTGTGTTCCGCGGTTTCCAGGGCGAACTGGAGAATGTTTACGAAGAGAAGAACCGGGCTTCTGATAATATGTCGGGTGAGGTTCAGGAGAAGGTTTTCGGCACCGTGTTCAAAACACAGCCTTACGCCTACCCCGTTATCGGCTCGACCGATAACCTGAAGAACCCACGGCTCTCGGACATGGCAGAGTTCTTCAAGAAGTACTATGTAGCCTCAAACATGTGTCTGATTCTTTGTGGTGACATCACACCCGATTCCACGCTGACAGCCCTCCTGGAGCAAACCTTCGGAAGGGTGCAGACAGGTCCTGTGCCAAAGCGCGGCTACAGTCCCATGCCTAACATCAATGAAGGTGAGAAATGCGAAATAAAACTGTCCATTCCCCTTATTGGCATTGAAGCACTGGTATATAAGGGTCCGACAGAGTTTGAGCCTGATGCCAACGCGCTCGATATGGCCAATGCTTTGCTGTCGAACGGTAAAGCCGGACTGCTCGACTCGCTGATGAATGAGCACCAGTTGATGCTAGCTGCTGCCACAAATGTGGGACTCGACGATGCCGCCGGTACAGCTTTGGTCGTCATTCCAAAACTGTTTGGCAAGATGAAGACTGCAGAGGAACGTGTGATGACACAGCTAAAAAGGGTGATGGACGGCGACTTTAGCGAGGCGCAGCTTGAAACCTTGAAGCGTGAGAAGGTGATGGAAGCACAACAGGAGCTGGAGACCATCGACAGCAGGGCAGAGAAACTTGTAATGCTATACTCCAAGGGAAAGAAGTGGCAGGATCTGCTCAACAAAATCGAAGGTATCAAGCACGTTACTAAGGCCGAAGTGGTGGCAGCCGCAAAGAAGTATTATGGTGCCAACTACATCACACTGTCGAAGAAATACGGTACACCCGACAAAGAAACACTCAAGCAGCCTGGCTACAAACCTATTTCTCCCAAAAACACAGATGCCAAGTCGGCCTTCGCTCTGCAGCTGGAACAATTGCCCGTAAAGGAAACAGCGGTACGAACAGTTGATTTCGAGAAAGATGTCACCACACGCAGGCTCAACGAACACGCCATCTTATACTATAAGCAAAACCCCATCAACGATATTTTCACGTTCACCCTGCGTTATAAGGATGGGAAAATCCATTCACCTATGCTCGATGTACTGGCTCCCTATCTGTCGGCTCTCGGCACCGACTCCCTGAAGAAGCAGCAACTAGAAAGTGCCTGGCAGCTCATAGGTACTTCGATGAGTATAGAAGCAGGCGGCAACACTTTCGCATTTAAATTGACTGGTCCTGACAGCGAGCTTAAGCCTGCATTGAAGCTGCTGGCTCACTTCTTGCGTTCGGCCAAGGGCGACAATCACGCACTCGACGAAGCAAAAGATGCCGACAAAGTGACTCGCAAGGGCTTTGGCAAGCAGAAGGACGATGTGCTGAGCCCTGCCTTGGAGCGCATACTCTTTGGCGACAAATCAACCTATCTCAACCAACTCTCCAAGAAGGAAATCAAAGCGCTGAAAAGCGAAGAACTGCTCAGTCTCTTCCGGGAGTTACAACAGTATGACTGCGAACTGTTCTATTGTGGCCGCCAAGCTATCGACGATGTGGTGAAGGCTTCGCAGCAGTCATTGCCGTTGGCTCAATGCACCAAGCCTCAGATAGACACTTTCCGTCCAATGCAGCAATACCAAGAACCCACCGTATTCTTCTACAATGTGCCCAAGTCGCGTCAGAACTATGTGGTTAGCTACGACGCCATCAGCCCGCTCCCAACAATTGGACAGCGCGCTAAGTTCAGACTTTGGAACGAGTATTTTGGTGGCGGCATGTCGTCAGTACTGTTCCAGAATGTCCGTGAGTTCCGTTCGCTTGCCTATAGCACCAGTGGACGTAGCTACACAACAAGTCTCGCGCGATATCCCAACGAGCTGTTGGGTTACATCACAGCCACTGGCACGCAAGCCGATAAGACTATTGAGGCCGTATCAGTCATTGACTCACTGCTGCGCCAGATGCCAATGAAGGAAGAGAACCTCTTTGCCGCCCGTCAGAGTGTGCTTAGCGACATCCAGAACGACTATCCCACCTTCCGGGAAATGAACGCATACGTAGCCAACCAACGCATGAAAGGCTACACCAGCGATCCTTATGCCGAAACTGCACGAATACTGCCCTCAGTCACCACGCACGACATTGAGCAGTTCCACCAGCAATACATCGCGTCCAACCGGAACCGCGTCTGGATAGTTATCGGTGACAAGAAGCTCACAGACATGCATGCCCTCTCCCGCTACGGCAAGGTTGTCGAGCTGAAGAAGGAAGAGATATACAGATAGAAAACGGTTATAGCAATTCGGGTAGCTGGTAGAGCTTGGTGCTGTTGCTGCCCTTGATGAGGATGCAATAGCCCTGTGGCTGTTCCTGCGCAAGGACAGCCTTCACTTCGTCTACATCGTGGAACTTGCGGAACTCAGGGCTGTCGATGGCGGCGAACTCGTCGCCTACGAGCCATACTTTGTCCAATTCCATCTGTCGCAGCTGATCCACCGTCTTCTGATGCTCTTTGTGGCTGCTGTTGCCCAATTCACGCATGTCGCCCAGGATAGCCATCTTGGGCTTTGACTCTATCAACTGGAAATTCTCCAGAGCAGCTCGCATGCTCGACGGGTTGGCATTATAGGCATCCACAATGAGGCGGTTATGCGCTGTAATGGTAAGTTGCGAACGGTTGTTTGATGGGACATAATCGGCTAAGGCCTCACAGATGAGACAGGGATCCACAGCAAAGTTCAGTCCCACAGCAATAGCTGCCATCAGATTGTCGATATTATAGGCGCCGATGAGGTGTGTCTGAACTTCATACCACTTCACTTCCTCGCCCTTGTCTTCCAGGTTAGAGTCTGACTCACGCCAACGGAACTTCAGGAACGGGTCGCAGCCTATGATCTCACCATACGTGCAGCCCTCCACATTGTCTGGATTGGTGCTATAGGGAGCCACCCAGACATTGTCAGGCAAGATGTCCACCAATCGTTCATTATCAGCATTAAGGAATACCAATGACTCGCCACGCCGACCCAGATAGTCGTAGAGCTCTCCCTTGGTCTTCACCACGTTCTTGAACGAGCCGAATCCCTGCAGGTGAGCACGTCCCACATTGGTAATCAGACCACATGTCGGCTCGGCTGTTTCTGCCAAGGTCTTGATGTCGCCAGGATGGCTGGCGCCCATCTCAATGACGGCTATCTCGTGCTCATCTGTCAGACGGAACAGGGTCTTGGGTACACCTACATCATTGTTAAAGTTACCCTGAGTAAAGAGCACGTTGTACTTTTTCTGCAACACTGCGGCTATCAGCTCCTTTGTCGTTGTCTTGCCGTTCGTGCCGGTAATACCAATAACAGGGATGTGGAACTGACGACGGTGCTCGCGTGCCAGAGCCTTGAAGGTCTGAAGACTGTCGTCGACACAAATCAGACGTCCATCAGGATTCTCTTGACTTTCCAAAATCTCCTTATTGTCGATAATGGCGTAGCTACAACCTTTCTCCAGGGCAGCAATGGCAAATTTGTTGCCATCGAAAGTATCGCCTTTCAATGCCAGAAAGATACTGCCTTCCGGGCAGTTGCGGCTGTCGGTAGTAATACAGGGATGCTCCTTGTAGAGCTGGTATAGTTCTTTGATGGTCATATACGATGAATAATGATGTGTAAAAGAGCGAAAAAGGCTGCGCATCAAGATACGCAGCCTCTTACTACTTTCATATAGGATGATAGATTACTCGGCAACAAGCGTGAAACGCTTGAAGGCGACAATCTTCAGCTCCTTGTCCTGCTGGCTGAGCCACTGGGCAACAGTAGCCTTATCGCCATCGCCAAACTGGAACTCCTGATCAATGAGGCAGTTCTCCTTTAGGAACTTCTGCACACGTCCCTTGGCAATGTTCTCAATCATCTGCATCTTCAGCTGAGCCTCGCCTTCTACCCTTGCATCGGCAATTACCTTGCGAGCCTCTTCTGCCTGCTTTTTGGTGAGCCAGCCTTTAGCCATGTTGCTCTCAATGTGATCTTCGGAATCAACGAGGTTGGGGTTGATGCCAGCCTTCTTGAGCTTCATCTCAACGAACTTCTCAATCTGCTCGAGCTTGGTCTTCTCAACGGCAGTCTTGTACTCCTCGTCCAGGATTTTCTGGTCAACACTCTTGGCATCGAGAGCCACGGGCTTCATGGCAGCAACCTGCATAGCCACCTTGTGGCCGGCGTCAACATTCTCCTTGTTGGTCTGAACCATCGTGCAGAGCATGTGCTTGCCCATGTGGTCGTAAACCTCCACATTGCCGCCTTCGAGAATATTGTAACCGTCGAGTTCCATCTTCTCGCCTGTGATACCTGAACGCTGGGTAACGATGTCCTCAGCCTTCTGGCCATTGATTTCAAGTGCCTTCACCTCGTCGAGTGTCTTCACCTTGGCAGCCACTGCAGCATCAAGGATGGCCTGAACCATAGCGATGAAGTCGGCACCGTTTGCCACGAAGTCGGTTTCGCACTTCACAGCCACCATAGCAGCAAAGTCATCCACTTTCTTCACGAGCACGCAGCCATTAGAGGTCTCACGGTCAGAACGCTTGGCAGCGATAGCCAATCCACGCTCACGGAGCAGTTCCTTAGCCTTGTCGAAGTCTCCTTCAGCCTCGGTCAGCGCCTTCTTCACGTCAGCCAGGCCGGCACCCGTCATGGTGCGGAGCTTCTTGATATCATCCATACTTACTTTGTAAGCCATAATTCTTTGTTTTATAATGCACAATGCGTAATGCACCATGCACGAATGAAGGCTGCGCCTGTTGATTCTTTTTGTTTGATTCGTAATTCACAATGCAGTCAGCACGGCGCAGCCAATTGTGCTTTGTGCACTGTGAATTGATGAATTATTCAGCGGCGGGAGCCTCTTCCTCGGCGGGAGCAGCCTCAGCGGGAGCAGCCTCCTCCTTGCGTGCACGGCGTGCAGCACGTTTCGGAGTCTTTTCCTCTTCTTCTGCCTCTGCCTGAGCCTCAGCAGCCTTCTCGTCGGCTTTCTCTGCCTTGCGCTCTTCAAGACCCTCGGTGATAGCGGCGCAACAAGCGTTCAGAATCACCTCTACAGAGTCCTTGGCATCGTCGTTGGCAGGGATAATAAAGTCGATGTTCTTAGGATCGCTGTTGGTATCGACGATAGCGAATACGGGAATTCCCAGACGATTTGCCTCGCGAACAGCAATATTCTCCTTCAGCACGTCAACCACGAACAGTGCGCTAGGCAGACGGGTCAGGTCGGCAATAGAACCGAGGTTCTTCTCAAGTTTGGCACGCTGACGGGTTATCTGCAGCAGCTCACGCTTTGAGAGGTTTCCGAATGTTCCGTCGCTCATCAGCTTGTCGATATTTGCCATCTTCTTCACTGCCTTGCGGATGGTGGGGAAGTTGGTAAGCATACCGCCGGGCCAGCGCTCAATCACATAAGGCATGCTGACGCTGGTGGCCTTCTCGGCGATTACTTCCTTGGTCTGTTTCTTAGTACCCACGAACAGGATCTTCTTGCCGCTCTTGGCAATCTGCTTCAGGGCTTCTGCTGCCTCGTCAATCTTGGCTGCAGTCTTGTGGAGGTCGATGATGTGGATACCGTTGCGCTCAGTATAGATGTAAGGAGCCATTGCAGGGTTCCACTTACGCTTCAGGTGGCCAAAGTGGCAGCCAGCCTGTAGCAATTGGTCAAAATTTGTTCTTGCCATTGTTTTGCTTTTTTCTTTAAAATGTTGTTTACTTTCTTTTTTAATTCTTTGTTGTTAGAATCAGCCCGATGGTAGTCGAAAAGAATCCAACGGGTTTAGATGCTAAACGTTGTCAGTTTCCTTTGGAACGTAACAAGCAAACAGAAAGGTGATCATAATGCCTTTTACCAAGTTGCTCATTACAGGTTCCTTCGGATTAACGCTTACTGAACTGGAAGCGGCGACGAGCCTTGGGCTGACCGGGCTTCTTACGCTCTACCTCACGGCTGTCGCGTGTCAGGAAACCAGCATCCTTCAGCTTTTTCTTGTCCTCTTCGTTCACCTTGACGAGGGCACGGGCAATAGCCATGCGGAGAGCCTGGCTCTGACCTGTAAAGCCACCACCGTCGAGATTCACCTTAATATCATACTTCTCGGCCACCTCGAGCAGGTTCAGCGGCTGCTTCACCACGTACTGCAGGATGGCAGAGGGGAAATAAACTTCCAAATCCTTCTTGTTGATCGTAATCTTACCAGTACCCTCCTGGAGATAAACACGAGCTACTGAGCTCTTGCGACGACCGATTGCATTGATTACTTCCATCTTTTCTTACTTTTTACTTTTAAACCTTTTCACCATTACTTGTACTGGTTGATATCGATAGCCTGTGGCTTCTGAGCCTCATGGGGATGCTCTGTACCCTCATAAATATAGAGGTTTGTCAGCAGCTGACGTCCAAGGGGACCTTTGGGCAGCATGCCCTTCACAGCATGGCGAAGGAACTTCTCAGTGCCATTGGGACGCTGACGCAACTCGGCAGGGGTCTGGAAACGCTGGCCACCGGGATAGCCCGTGTAGCGGGTATAGACCTTGTCTGTCTCTTTCTTACCAGTGAATACTACCTTATCGGCATTGATAAGGATCACATTGTCGCCGCAATCTACGTGCGGGGTGAAAGTAGGCTTGTACTTTCCACGGAGCAACTTGGCTACCTTCGAAGCGAGGCGACCCACCACCTGATCAGTGGCGTCGATGACAACCCACTCCTTCTTTGCTGTTTCCTTGTTAATGGAAATAGTCTTGTAACTTAAAGTGTTCATCTTTCCTTTTTTCTTTTACTAAAAAACAGTTTACTAAATAAATGTAATGTACGCGCAAAAGACTACATCCGAGATCCTGCTACGACCCAAAGGTCATCATGTTGCAAGAATACCCGGTTGCAAGTCTAACGAACGCATCCGTAGGTTTGATCCTAACGGGAACTTTGAGCTACTGATTCACGAACCGTCATGCCTGGCCAAAGACATCACTATTCACACAACAACTCACGGGGATTCTAAGTCTCTCCCCAAATAATCGGACTGCAAAGGTACTTCTTTTCTACGAAATAAATGGCGCGGACTTTCGTGAAGCCGCGCCATTTATAACTATTTAACGTTTTTTATGTTCTTTAGTCGTTCGTAAGTGTTTTATTTCATGAATTTGCAACTTACACGCGTATGGTCTTCACTTGTTGCTCGGGCAATGTAGAAACCGGCAGGCAGGTGACTCACGTTGATGCGGGCAGTACCGTTTTGGAGGTTGACAGTGGCCTGTTCCACAAGCTGACCGTCAGCCGAATAGATGTCAACGGAAGCGGTTCCGTTGTCCTCGCCGCGAAGCAACAGCTGCTGGTTGCCATAACGCAGGCGGAAACCGTTGGCAGAGCTGATTAGGGTGTTGTGCTCTATGCCTACTGTGGTCTGGTCTACCTGTGCCATATAGCTAGTCATCAGGTTGGGCTTGCAGATCGTGGTGACATTGGTGGTATAGACAGAAGGCGCTCCATCAGGGAATCGTGCTATGGTGGTACGCGCATCATGAGCACCATAGGTAATGGTGTTCTTCCAACTCTTATCAGCGGCCATAAGAGACATTTGTCCTCCGTCTCCGTCAATCTTGAACGATGCATGCAGGCCGTTGTCAGTAGTGGCACGCTTGTCGCACCATACAATCAGGTATCCATGGGGAGCAATCTTCGTATTGGCCTTCGTGTTCTCCTTGGAAATCTGATACTTCGTTGGTTTGTCCAGGTTATCAGTAAGATACATGCCTTCCACGTCGATCTCCTGGTCTGTAGTATTAAAGAGTTCCACCCAATCGCCTTTCTTTCCATACTCATCAATGTAGCTGTCGTTCGATCCGCTCACCTCGTTGATGCAGACAGGTGTTACACCTTGTGCCAGTTTCTCGGATTCAGACAAGGGGTCAAAATGAGCTTCGAGATAAACCACGCCCTTAGGCATGTCCACCTCTGGTTCACTGGTTACCAGTTTTGCCATCCTGTCATACCAGCCACTGAACTTATATCCGGCAGGAGCCTCGGCACTGAACTTCACAGGTGGGAACAACTGGCCGTCGAAGGCACCCGTAGGCACCATCTGGCCATTGACGAAGATGCGGGCGCCATTCACATTACTCTTCAAGGTAGCACGCTGTGCACTGGTGTTCTGAAGTTTTAAAGCCGTGTAGCCCTTCATGGCATTGATGGCTGTTGTGAGTCTGTTGTTCAGCTTGCTCTTCACTTCGTTGGCAGTACTTGATGCAGAGTTGGGCACAAAACCATTCCAGCTCCAGTATCCTTCCATATTCATGGCTGGCTCCACCCTTTTTAGCAGTTTGTCGATGATGGCGGCAGAACGGGTCTTTTCTAAGACGCTACCACCAATCAGGCAGTATGCATCAATAAACTGTCGACGGAAGTCATCGTTCTTCAGCAGGTTCTTGAACAGCGTCACAAAAGTGATGGTTTCCCTGATCCTGTTGCCGGAAGGATAGAGCTGGTCAAAAGTCCATACCTCCTTGCCGAAGAAATCTGAGAAGGAACTGTTGGAATTGAACGAATGGTCAAGGTCGAATACAACGAAGC
The DNA here is from genome assembly GCA_016285075.1 of Prevotella sp. Classification (GTDB taxonomy): domain Bacteria; phylum Bacteroidota; class Bacteroidia; order Bacteroidales; family Bacteroidaceae; genus Prevotella. The sequence continues at coordinate 8,161 of JAEEQB010000040.1, read as the reverse complement.
GGAACTTTCCGTCGTCACGATGGCGGAATCCTTTGATGTTGTTCTTCGGCCAGTCATTATTGCCCAGATACAGTTCGATGGCCATATAATTAATGTACGCGTCAATGTCTAACAGATGTGTACGGATTTCGTTATAAGTGACAGGATCGGCAGCGTTGGCCGACAATGCCAGCAGATCTTCATAGGCATCGGCCGTTCCGCACTTTTGCACATAGTTGGAGTCTGGCGATATCTCGAACTGGTCTATCTCTTCTTCGTCCCAACCGTAGTTGGCATAGACATAATGCTTGTTGTTGGGTTCACGCACATTGAGCACGCCAATATATTCACCGTTGATAAACTCATGTACAGGCTGATAGCCCTGACAGTCAATGTTCAGACCTGAGCTCTCAATGATATACTGCAACGACGGGTCCTTGAAACGGCAAGTGTTGTCATTGCCGCCATTACGAATCTGCAACGTGCGATTGCGGATGTAGGGCTTCTGTTCAAAGAAGGGGTAGGGCAGATTCTTGTCACCGCCCATTTCCTTACTTCCTTTCAGCTTGAAGGAATGAGGTTCCCAGGCACGGCTCCATCCGCCACACATCTCCAGGTTCACATCTTGATTGAGTACCATCTCGCCGTTGGCATCAATATAGCTGAAGTTCACAGGGCGCTCCCAATCCATGTTCCAATTGCATTTGTCGCTTTGCCCGTTTCCTGGCCGTCCGTTAGGACCTTTTGCCATCACACCAAACTCCGTGCTGTAAAGGAAATCCCAGTCAGAGACCACAGAGACGACAGGCAGGTAGTAGTCCTGGTCACGGACAATATAGGACCGGGTAGTCACAGGCGATGGCAGGGCATCATTGGCAAAGAGACGCAGGCGCAGGCAGGTGTTCTCGTTAATCCGGAACTGTCCGTCCCGGCTCCGATTACTCTCTTCTGTAGGAAGCGAGCTGTCGATGGTATAGCGCAGTATTGCACCTGCAGGAATGTCGACACTGACGCTCAACGCTCCGTTAAACAGTTGTGAAGGCTGGTTCACCACGGGTGCTGCCAACTGACGGGTAAACACCTTGATGCCAGCGTTCGTCTCTCCGGGTGTAGGGGTATTGGTCACTCCCCAGGTGTCGCCTCCGTCAGTAGTACGAGCATAGCTGGTGCGTTCGTAGGAAGCAGGATATACTTCACGGGCAATCTCTTCACCGTCACTATTTGTCAACAGGATAGACCCGCCATCGGTATCCAGCTTGAACGGCGCATTTTGGGAAGCAATGCCGTTAGAGTCGAACCAAACTGTTCGGAAGCCCTTTGCCGGAACAATTCCCATGGAAAGGGGCATGGTCCACGGACCTTCTCCGTTAGTGGGATCACTGACCCTCAAGCCCACCAGGCTCACAGGCCGGTCAGTGGGATTATACAGTTCTATCCACCCGTCGAAATTGAAGGCCGGACTAAGGAACTGATCCACATTGGAAGCCATCACTTCATTGATGACCAGGGAACCAGGCTCCGCCTCATTATCGGTGACAAGCAGCATCAGCTTTCCCTGCTTGCCAGAACCGTCAGTGGCCGTTGCTGAGATGATGACATTGCCCTTGCTCCTAGCAGTTACCACACCGTCCGAACTGACTACAGCTACCTTCGTATTATTGGACGACCATTTCACCGAGGTCACAGTGGCATTGGCAGGAGTGATGGTGGCTGACATCTGAACCTGCTCACCAACAAACAACTGCGTCTGCGGTGCTGAAAGGGTGATGTTACTCACCTTAACCAATTCCCCGTAATACTCCAGCTTGAAGTTGTCTAGCACGGTGTAATTAGTACTTTGGTAGTCGCTGCACCTGACACCTATCATCACGTCGCCTTCTGCGTCAAACTCTATCTCGTTCCAATAAAAACCTTCATCAAAGGCAGCCAGTGCAGCTTCCTTCCCGTCGGGGTAATACTTTCCTCCATTCTCATAACAGCGATTGGCAGCATTGTAGTTGAGCGAGGCCGAATAAAGGCTAGCCAACTTCTTCTCCGCACCGCCGGCATAAAGTGAAGCCGTGATGCTCTCCGTCCCACCCTGATGAGCGGCAAAGGCTACGGAATTGTCGCTCATGCGATAGAATCCCTGTACGCTCAGGCGGTAATGTCCCTTTAACAACCCGCGCAACTGTTGGTGCAAGTCATAATTGCCATTATAGAAACTAATGCACTCCACCCTCACTTCCTGTGTTGAGGCATTGCTTTCCCACAGCCAGCCTTCCTTGTTGTTTCCAGTGAACTGTGGGTTCTGGATGTATCGATTGGTCACGTCCGACCATACCTTTTCGGCACTGACCGTCAGAGTGGTCAGCAAACAAGCCGCTATACAAACTAAAGTCCTTATATTCATCTTCTCAGGTGTAATTAGTATTTCGTGTGCAAAGGTACAAAGAAGCAGGCAAAACACCAAATTTTATTAACAGAAGTTTCGGAAGATCTCTGGAAGTAAAACGTCTCCTTCATCGCCGAGCGGTCGTTTCCTAGCGTTCCATAGGTGCCCAAGTGCTTCGCGGAGGTCTTGCACCGTCGGACGGAGCGTTTCTCTTCAAGCAGTCCAAGGCTGAGATCCAAGCAATCGAACGTCACGATCCAAGCCAGAGAACGATTCTCTTCTAGTAAGTGAACGCCACTCTGCTAGTAAGTGAACGTCACTCTGATAGTAAGTGAACGCCACTCTGATAGTAAGTGAACGCCACTCTGGTAGTAAGTGAACGCCACTCTGGTAGTAAGTGAACGCCACTCTGCTAGTAAGTGAACGCCACTCTGCTAGTAAGAGAGAAACAACCAAGCAAGAGAAACGTCAGAATTCCCGAAACTCTATTTACTCATTTTTAACTGCCCGGAATACGAACCAGCAGTGCATGGCCAAGGTGGTGATGAGACCGTAGTGACGGCGCATGACGTGAAAGCGTTCCATGAGCGAGGCACGGTGATTCCGGGTGGTGGCTCCTTCCTGCAGATAATTAGCCACCGTCATGTGAAGGTTTAGCAAGGGTACATCCTCCTTGGCGGCGGCTTTCATCACGCGGATGCACCAATCTACATCGGCAGAAAATCGGTACTGCAGGTCGTAAGGGGTAGCTATGGCAAAGTCGGTACGGGCATAGAAAGCCTGATGGCAAACAAGCATGCCCTGCCTGAACGACTTCCACGACAGTTGTTTTGGTGGCTGAAGACGACGGTGATGCAGGAATCGTCCTTCGGAATCCACGATATCAGTGTTTCCATAGAGCACGGCGGGAAGGGCGGGAAGGGCAGTTACTGCATCGACTATCCTTGAAACAGTATCGGCAGTGGGCAGGGTGTCACCGGCATTAAGGAAGCAGATATAGTCGCCTGTGGCAGAACGGAGGCCTTTGTTCATGGCGTCGTAGATACCGCCATCGGGTTCCGAGCTAACAAGCACCTTGTGTCCTCCGCCTCCTCCTCCTTCCAAGGAAACACCGTCAGTAGTGAAAGCATTGTTGCGTGCTATGTATTGATCAACCAACTGAAGTGTGCTGTCGGTGGAAGCGCCATCTATTATAAGGTGCTCTATGTAGGGATAGTCCTGACAGACCACACTGTCGAGAGTGGACTGAAGCACTGCCTCGGCATTATAGGTAATGGTAACGTAAGTGATGGTAATCATATCTTATAGTGCTGTCGGGCGATGGCTTCGTTGTAGATTTCTGTATATTTCAAGGCCACGCTCTGCTGAGAGTAGTATCGGTGAACCTTCGACAGGGCAGCCTGACTTAGGGCTTCACGATTGGCATCATAGAGCACCCAGCGAAGGCCACGGGCCAGGTCGGCAGCATCACGGTAGGTAGCCACATAGCCGTTCTTCTGGTGATCGATCTCCTCCGGTATGCCTCCCACTTTGAATCCTACGCAGGGCACACCGCATGCCATCGCCTCCATGATGGTGTTGGGCAGATTCTCTGACAGTGATGGCAGTACAAAGACATCGGCGGCATTATATACTTTGACTATCTGATGCTCATCGCTGACATAGCCCAAGGGGTAGGTCTTAAAAGGTAGCAGATGGCCCACCTCCTCAGCATGTCCGCCAAGGATGATGACGCCAGTATCTTTCACCATGTCGGGATATTGTTGAGCCAATTGCTGGCAGGCCTCAGCCAGGTAGTCCATTCCTTTATATCGGTTGGTCACCCTTTGTGAGACAAACAGCAGAAGCCGTCCGGTGGCAGGAAGCCCTAATTGCTGACGTGTCTCAGCCTGACTTGCCGGACGGAACACACGGGTGTTGATGGGGTTGGGAATATTGGAAATCTTCTGTCCGGCCAGCAAAGCACTCTGGCTGGCTTCAGAAGCCAGCCACCGGCTGCAGGCTACGAAGCTGATAGAGCCACTGGCCAGCAGCATCTTTTTCTTCTGCCATACCTTGGCGGCAAGGTCGTTCTTGGTGCCGTTTCCAGGCAGATACCAGCAAAAACCGCACTGGTTCCTGTAGCGGTGGCAGTCGAGGGTGAGGTGGCAGATAGCGGTGGCAGGCCATATGTCGTGCATCGTCCACACAACTGGCTTTCCGCTCTGAAGGATACGTCGTATGCCTCCTAACGAAAGCATTCCCTGGTTGATCCAATGCAGGTGGATGACATCAGCCTCGCGGAACTCCGGCAGATGGGTAATGTCGATGCCTGCATTGGCAATGTCAATGTCGAACAGGTGCTTTCGGGAGAAATGCAGTCGGAAGAACACGACCAGCCGTTCCCATACGAAAGGCCACTGCCGATACCAGCTGTTTCCGATTCCTACAACAGTAAGTCTTTCACTCATTGCCTTGTCTTGCAAGATATTGGCCACAGCCCGGTCGCGCACCAACATCTTGGCCTTCACGCCATTGTTGTTCAGTGCTTCCATCAGGCGTCCTGCTGCCACAGCGGCACCCCCGGCCTTCTCGCTTGTGTTGACAATGAGTACTCTCATGTGCTTCCTGCTACTGTTTGGCTGCCTTGCGGGCTTCTTTTTCTCGCCGCTTTGCTTCGCGGCGGGCTTCCTTCTCGCGTTTGCGCTGTTCCTTGGCCAGTTGCTTCTCGCGTTTCTTCTGCTCTTTCTGCAGTGCCTTCAGTTCCTTGGCACTCTGCTTGGCAGCTTCCTCTTCAGAGGCAGCTTCCTCCTTCGCATTCATGGCCTCCTCTAACTTCTCGCGTAACATCTCCTTGTCAAAGGTGATCACCGTGCCGAAGAGTCCTACCGACAGCATCTGATCCTTGCCGTCATAACGTACAGAGGTGGTGTTGAAGAGTCCATAGTTGTTGACTTTCAATTTCGAATTGAGCGCCAGCTCCACGGTCTTCGTCACAACATTCTTGCCAATCTTCGTCAATATGTTGTCACCGAACTTCTCAGTAGCCTCTTCGTCCACATACTCCTTGATGGCCTTCATCATGGCCTCCTTGTGTGCCTCTTTGTCGGGCACAATGAGTGCCATCAGAACGGCAATGAGCAGTACGATGGCTAAAACCAGTAATTTCTTCATCTTCAAATATCAATTGTCAATTATTTCCAAACATGTCCTGCGAACCGTGGTCTATGTGCGTCACCCGGTCGTTCAGCTCAGCCAGTTTGCCGCTGTTCCATCGGTCGGTAGTTCCTACCAGGTAGCCCGTGATGCGCTGCAGCTTGTCAATGTTCTTCGAACCGCACTTTGGACAGGCTTCCAGGTGATCGGCAGCATTCTCGTAGCCGCAGTCCATACAGCGATTACGGTTGTGGTTCACACTGCCATAGCCCATGTCCAGCCGGTCCATCATGTCTACCACGCTCATGATGACCTGCGGGTTATGAGTAGCATCGCCGTCAATCTCAACGTAGAAGATATGACCGCCACGTGTCAGGTTGTGGTAGGGGGCTTCCACCTCGGCCTTATGGCGTGCGGAACACTTGTAATAGACAGGCACGTGGTTAGAATTGGTATAATAGTCACGGTCGGTAATGCCTTTAATCACTCCAAACTGCTTGCGGTCCTTCTTCGTGAACTTGCCGCTGAGGCCTTCGGCGGGCGTGGCGAGGACAGAATAATTGTGGTGGTAGCGTTCGCAGAAGTCATTCACCCTGTCACGCATGTAGGTCACAATCTTCAGTCCTAGCTCCTGGGCTTCCTCGCTCTCGCCGTGGTGCTTGCCGGTAAGGGCTACCAAGCATTCGGCCAATCCTATGAAGCCAATGCCCAGAGTGCCTTGGTTGATCACGGATTCAATCGTGTCGTTGGCCCCCAGCTTGTCGGCACCTATCCACAACGAGCGCATCAGCAGTGGGAACTGCTTGACGAAGGCTGTCTTCTGGAACTGGAACCGTTCATCGAGTTGCTTGGCTGTTACCTCCAGCATATGGTCGAGTTTGGCAAAAAACGTGTTGATGCGTTTCTGCTTGTCCTCTATATCCATGCACTCAATGCCCAGCTTCACAATGTTGATAGTAGAGAAGCTCAGGTTGCCGCGTCCTATGCTGGTCTTCGGCCCGAAGCGGTTTTCAAACACACGGGTGCGGCATCCCATGGTGGCTACCTCGTGCAGGTAGCGCTTAGGGTCATCGGCATGCCACTCGTCAGTCTGGTTGAACGAGGCATCGAGGTTCAGGAAATTAGGGAAGAACCTCCGTGCAGTCACCTTACATGCCAGCTGGTAGAGATCGAAGTTGCGGTCTTCGGGCAAGTAGTTCACTCCTCGTTTCTTCTTCCATATCTGTATAGGGAAGATGGCCGTCTCGCCATTGCCCACACCCTCATAGGTCGAGAGCAGAATCTCTCGCATCACACAGCGTCCCTCGGCACTGGTATCAGTACCATAGTTGATAGAAGAGAACACCACCTGGTTGCCGCCACGTGAGTGGATGGTGTTCATGTTGTGGATGAACGCCTCCATGGCCTGGTGTACACGTCCAACGGTCTTGTTGATGGCATGCTGCTGTGCACGTTCCTTGCCCGTCAGACCGTCAAGAGGCTTCTTGATATAGTCCATCAGCGGCTCGTCATACAATTCCTTATAGTTCTCACCGTTCAATTCCTCCAAAGCCTTCAGCTCTTCAATGTAACTCATCCGCACGTAGGGCGCGAGATAGAAGTCGAAGGCCGGGATGGCCTGTCCGCCGTGCATCTCATTCTGTGCACACTCCATCGAGATGCATGCCAGCACCGAAGCCGTCTCGATGCGTTTTGCGGGACGTGAGGCCCCGTGGCCGGCAATGAATCCGCAATTCAGGATATTATCCAATGGGTGCTGCACACAAGTGAGCGACTTCGTGGGGTAATAATCCTTATCGTGAATATGCAGATAGTTATGCTCCACGGCATCGCGGCTCTCCTCGGAGAGCAGGTAGTCATCGACAAAGGGCTTGGTGGTCTCGCTTGCAAACTTCATCATCATGCCTGCCGGTGTGTCGGCATTCATATTAGCGTTTTCGCGCGTCACATCATTATTCTTGATGTTCACGATATCCAGGAACACATCCCTTGTCTTGGCCTTGCGGGCGATGCTGCGTTGGTTGCGGTAGGCTATATATTTCTGAGCCACGTCCTTTCGGCTCGACTTCATCAGCTCCATCTCCACCAAGTCCTGTATCTCCTCCACGGTCATCTGGTCGCTGCCCTTGGCGGCTATTCGGTCAGTAATCTGATATAGCAATCGCTCGTCCTCACCCTTGTCGGTGTGGAGCATGGCCTTACGTATAGCAGCCATGATCTTCTGCTCGTTGAATCCCACAATGCGCCCGTCGCGCTTTACAACTGTCTGAATCATAATAGGTTCTAATTAGGTTAAGATATTATTTCCCTCAAATAGACATACCTTTGCAGGTGAATCCGCTTGCAAATTTAGATAAAAATTTCGAATTAGAAGCCCATCGGGGAAAAAAAGTGAATAATTTATCCCGAAAAGTTACAAATCAAGGCAGAAGAACCTTCTGACACTAAAAAAAGACTGCTGATTTTTGCGTCTCATCAAAAAAATACAAAGAAAAATGCACGTAATTCAAAAAAATGCCGTACCTTTGCAGCCGCTTAAGAAAAAGCATTCGGGATGTAGCGCAGTTGGTAGCGCACTACGTTCGGGACGTAGGGGTCGGGCGTTCGAGTCGCCTCATCCCGACAACGCAAGGTTGTCAATCGCAGGAGTTGGCCCTGCAACCGCTTAAAACA
>JAEEQB010000039.1 GCA_016285075.1 Prevotella sp. | reverse complement strand
ATGGGAGTGGGGCGCTTGCTGTTATTACCGCTACTATGATCAACGGAGAATTGGACGGATGGATAACAAAGCATAGAATTAGCTATCGGATGGCAAGTTGATAGGAACTTTTCAACCGTACAGGTCGAATTTTTTTTTCGGTAATTTTATTTTGGTAATTTGATAATTATGACTATCTTTGCAAGCTGATTATTAACTTATCATTATAAAAAAATTACAATGCTTATGAACAAATTTTTACGCTTATCGTTCGTAGCTCTATTGAGCTTCGTTTACGGCAATCTGTTTGCCGATGTTATTACTTTTACGCCGGGAGAGTTCGAGGCAGTCACTTCATCTGACTATTCTCTGACGAAAAACGGGGTGACGCTGTCAGTAACAGCCAGCACGGTGACAGCCGATCAATTCCGTATCTTCAAGGGTCAGACTGCTACCATTACCTCTACGGGTGAAAAAATTACATTGGTAGAGTTTACTTGCACCGCCAACGGCGATGAGAAGTATGGACCTGGTAATCTGGAAGCTACAGATTCTGATATCAATTCTACTGAGCTTGCTGAAAATGCTGGACCTCACTATTGGTGGACTGGCTCGGTGTCAGAGTTGAAGATTGCGGCTGTTGAGAATCAGGTGAGAGCCTCAAAGATTATGGTCTATACGGGCAAGGATGGCGAGGAAGCATTAAAAGAACTGTGGGTCAACGAAATTGGTTTTGTCTATGCTATTTTGTTCGTAGACAAAGGAATAGGTGATTTTACCATTGAGAATGTAAAGCTGGGTGAGGGTCTTTCCTACGTATGGAAGGAAGATAGCCAGTATGGAATGAAAGCTTCTGCCTACAATAAGAAGAACATTGAGTCGGAGAGCTGGCTTATTTCTCCTGTGATCGACCTTACAGGCATTAAGATGCCTTCGGCAGGCTTTACCCAAGCCATCAACAAGTACTTTGGTGATGTGACGCAGGAAGCTACCGTTTGGTTGCGTGAGGTTGGCGGAGAGTGGAAACAGGTACAGGTAACTTATCCCGCCATCCCTGAAGGCAAGTCTTTCTCTGATTTAACAGCAATGGATGCTTATTTCGAGTTCTCTCTGGAAGGCTATGAGGACAAGAAGATTCAGATAGGTTTCAAGTACACCAGTACCAACGAACATGCTGGCACATGGGAAATCTTTGACTTCAGCGTGATAGGTCTCGGCGGCACTTTTGATCCTTCTGGTGACGATGATCCTGTTCAGACCGAGGTCAAGAGCGTAGCTGAGGCACTGACCATTATCGATGGTTTGGAAGATGGTAAGACTACCTCAGAAGAGTATGAGGTGAAAGGTTTCGTAGTGGGTGATCCCGACTTCCAGCGCAAGGCCGATGGAACGCTGTATGGTAATGTGAATCTGGATATTGCCGATGAAAAAGGCGGTACTTCCAAACTTACTATCTATCGTGCCAAGAGCTTTAATAACCAGCTGTTTACTGAGGAAACCATCTCGCTGATTAAGGATGGTGACGAAGTGGTGTTCAAGGGCAAGTTACAGAAATATGTGAAGGATGGCAATGTGACACCTGAGCTCGCTCAAGGTGGCTACCTGATTTCTGTGAACGGAAATACGGGTGTCGTTGATATAGTCAAGAACGCCCAGGCTCCTTCTCAGCGTTACAATCTTGCTGGTCAGCGTGTCGATGCTAACTATCGTGGTATGGTGATGGTGAAAGGACGCAAGTTCTATCAGAAGTAATTCCATCATCCTTGAGAAGTATTCTCAATACCATCAATCAGTATTCTCGTTACGTTTGAACCGTACTCACATGCCGAGTGAACCGCGTTCACATGCCGAGTGAACCGTGTTCACTTGCCGAGTGAACAGCACTCACTTGCCGAGTGAACAGCACTTACATGCCGAGTGAACAGCACTCACATGCCGAGTGAATCGTAACTTCAAGGCAATTGAACCGTAACTTCAAGGCAATTGAACCGTAACTTCTCTACGTTTAAAACGTAACCTCTCCCCTACCCTTTTTGGGGATTCGATAAAAAGCTCCCTGTGGAACAACCTCCCGCAGGGAGTTTTTTTGATAGTTGCCGCTATAGATTTCCAAAACGACTGTCTCCACTCATCAGTAAGCTCAAATGATTAGGTTTTATAAACAGCTTAGGCATAGCAAAGTGTTAATTAATAGGAATAGTTCTATTTTTGAGGTAAAATTATTGGCTAATCATAGAAATATGACTATCTTTGCAAAATTAAACCGCTAAAAGGAAATCAGAGAATTACATCATAAGCATTATGGAAAAGATCATCATGATCATTATAAAGTCTAAGGACTATTTTGATGCCTATTCAGACAACTGCGAAGGTATTAATGCGGCTGGCGCTGATGTTGAGGCTGTGAAGCAAAATACCTATCGAGCTATTGAGGGTATAAAACGCAATCTTCCTGAAAAACAATGGCCCAAGCAGATTAAGGAAGATTTCGAGATTGAATGGAAATTTGATGTTCCCAGCTTCTTGAAATACTACAGTACCTTTATGACATTAGCAGGAATGGAGAAGATCACGGGCATACATCAAAAGCAGCTTTCCAATTATCTCAACCGCCGCTCAGTACCCAGACAGAAGCAGGCTGAACGCATTATTACCGGCATTCATCAGTTTGCCCGTGAGTTGTTGAGCATCACGCTCAGATAAGTGTAACTGATAGCAAAAGAACTGAAGACTATGGCAAAGAAAGAGGGTAAGGAACTGACCCCGATGATGAAACAGTTCTTCGATCTGAAGGCAAAACACCCCGATGCAGTATTGTTGTTCCGATGCGGCGACTTCTACGAGACCTATTGTGAAGATGCTGTAACGGCAGCAGCCATCTTGGGCATCACCTTGACACACAGGAACAACGGTGCTGGCGTAAGAGGTGACGAGATGGCTGGTTTCCCACATCATGCACTCGATACGTATCTGCCAAAGCTGATACGTGCGGGCAAACGTGTGGCGATATGTGACCAGTTGGAAGACCCCAAGCTGACAAAGAAACTAGTGAAGCGAGGTATTACTGAACTGGTGACTCCTGGAGTGGCTATGAGCGACACCGTGCTGAACTACAAGGAAAACAATTTCCTTTCTGCCGTTCATTTCGGAAAGTCAGCCTGCGGCGTGGCTTTCCTTGATATTTCCACAGGTGAATTCCTTACGGGTGAAGGCACTTACGACTATGTGGAAAAGCTGATGGGAAACCTGCAACCCAAGGAGGTGCTGATAGACCGTGCACGGAAGAAGGATTTTGAGAAGTTTTTCGGTACAAAGCTCCTTACATTCGAGATGGACGACTGGGTGTTTACTGAACAGACATCCATGCAGAAGCTGTTGCGGCACTTCCATGTAAAGAGCATGAAGGGCTTCGGCGTAGATCACCTGAAGAGCGGAATGGTGGCTGCTGGTGCCATCCTGCAGTACCTGGAAATGACGCAGCACACACAAATTGGCCATATTACCGCCCTGCAACGAATAGAAGAAGAGAAATACGTACGTCTGGACAAGTTTACCATCCGCAGCTTAGAGTTGATCCAGCCTATGCAGGAAGACGGTAAGAGCCTGCTGGATGTGATAGACAAAACGGTGAGTCCTATGGGTGGAAGATTGCTGCGCCGTTGGGTGGTATTTCCATTGAAAGATGAGCGTCCCATCAATGAACGGCTTGACATTGTGGAGTATTACTATCGTGAACCCGATTTCCGTCAATGTGTTGATGAGCAGCTGCACCGTATGGGCGATCTGGAACGTATTATTTCGAAGGTGGCTGTAGGACGTGTATCACCTCGGGAAGTAGTGCAGCTGAAGGTAGCATTACAAGCCCTGCAACCCATCAAGACCGCCTGTCTCTATGCCAATAACGAGGCGCTGAAGAGGGTAGGGGAGCGACTCAATCTGTGCGAATCATTAAGAGACCGAATAGCCAAGGAAATAGAGAACGATCCGCCGTTGCTGGTGGCTAAAGGCGGGGTGATTCGCAGCGGTGTCAACGAGGAGTTGGACGAACTGAGACGTATAGCTTACAGCGGAAAGGACTATCTGCTGCAGATACAGCAGCGTGAAGCAGAACTGACGGGCATTCAAAGCCTGAAGATAGGTTATAACAATGTGTTCGGATACTATCTGGAAGTACGTAATACCTATAAGGATAAAGTGCCGCAGGAATGGGTAAGAAAGCAGACTTTGGCTCAGGCTGAACGATATATTACCCAGGAACTGAAGGAGTATGAGGAGAAGATCCTTGGTGCTGAGGACAAGATATTGTCGTTGGAGGGCAGGCTCTTTACTGAATTGGTGCTCGACATGCAGGACTTCATTCCGCAGATACAGATCAATGCCACGCTGCTAGCACAGTTGGACTGTCTGCTGGCATTTGCCAAGACGGCTGAGGAAAACCGATATGTACGCCCTGTGATTGACTCTACAGAAGTGCTGGATATCAAGCAGGGTCGACACCCTGTGATAGAACAGGAATTGCCTATCGGCGAACCTTACGTACCTAATGATATACTGCTGGACAATGACCGTCAGCAAATCATGATCATCACAGGTCCTAACATGGCAGGTAAATCGGCTCTGCTGCGCCAGACAGCCTTGATCGTACTACTTGCCCAGATAGGCTGCTTCGTGCCCGCAGAGAGCGCTAAAATAGGGCTGGTAGACAAGATTTTCACCAGGGTAGGGGCTTCGGACAATATTTCACTGGGAGAATCAACCTTCATGGTCGAGATGACAGAGGCTGCCAACATTCTGAACAACGTCAGCTCTCGCTCCCTTGTACTGTTTGATGAGCTGGGTCGTGGTACGAGTACCTATGATGGCATTTCAATAGCGTGGGCCATTGTGGAATACCTGCATGAGAATTCTAAGGCTCATGCCCGTACACTCTTTGCCACTCACTACCACGAGCTGAATGAGATGGAGAAGAACTTCTCACGTATCAAGAACTATAATGTAAGTGTGAAGGAGGTGGAAGGCAAGGTGATCTTCCTGCGAAAGCTGGAGCGTGGCGGTAGTGAACACTCCTTTGGTATACATGTGGCAGAGATAGCCGGAATGCCGCGCTCTATTGTGAAACGTGCCAATGTGATACTGAAACAGTTGGAGGCAGACAATTCGCAAGTAGGTACTGTTGGGAAGCCTACAGCAGAAATAGCTGCTTCAAGAGAGGGTATGCAACTCAGTTTCTTCCAGCTTGACGATCCTGTACTTTGTCAGGTTCGTGATGAAATATTAGGCCTCGACGTCAACAATCTAACGCCGCTGGAAGCCCTGAATAAACTGAATGACATTAAGAAAATAGTCTCAGGAAAATAGGGAATAGTCACGTAACGGATGAGTGTAGAACTGAGATTCAGCATAGCATTCTAAAAACAATCGGGGGAACCTTGCGGCTCTCCCGATTGCTTTTGAAGCTCGATACTTCAGACGTTTGTTGTTTGTTAATGCAAAGCTTCAGATGTTTGTTGTTTGTTAGTGCAAAGCTTCAGACGTTTGTTGTTTGTTAGTGAAAGCTTCAGATGCTTGTTGTTTAAAGTCCTTTGTTGCGAAGGGTAGTTCCCAGTAGCAGCATATAGGTATCGAACTGCTTTCCTGTGAGTACGCGCTGCATCTGATGTGCGTCTTTTCTTACTGCCTGGTGAACCAGGTGGCGGCGTTCAAAGCGTCTTGCGGTAGCTGCTTCCTGCATGTCATTGTTGAAGCTCTGCTGAATGGCTTCTACGGCATTCATCTGCTCTTCTGTCAGATCGAGTTTTGCTGCCAGACGGCGAACATCGAAGCTCATGTCATACCTTTCGGTGTTGTCAACTACTCTTTGAAATTTTTCTGTCTTGGCGTAACCTGTTGTTAACGTCATCAAAGCTACCAGTGTTAAAGCAATCTTTTTCATTGTTCTGTTCTTTTTTTGTTATTGTTATCCTGAATTGTTTTGTTTGTTATCCTGAATTGTTTTGTTGTTATCCTGAAACATGTTTGTTATCCTGTTTCTGCTTCTTTGACGCAACAAAAAGACAAAGGTTTAATAGGCTATCGCATTTTTTTTTTGCAACAGCCTATTATTAAAGAGGTTATATAAGGGGGACTATTTGACAGGCAAAATCAGCAGGAAACGGGCGCCTTTGTTGTAGGATTCGTCAAGCACGAGGTCGCCACCGAGTTTCTGTGCCATTTTTCGGCTGACGGTGAGTCCAAGACCCATGCCTTGCTCGAATTCATCTTCCTTGATGAAATGCTTGAAAATCTGCTTGCGCATCTCAGGTTTGATGCCTCGCCCGGTATCGGTTACACTGATTTCAACCCTTTCCTCATTGTCTGTAGAACGGCAACCAAGGGTGATGGAACCCTTGTTGGTGAACTTGATGGCGTTCTGTATCAGGTGGTCTACTATCTTTACAACGGCCTCCTGATTGGTATTGATGATGAAGTGGTTGGTAACCTGGGTATGATAGATCAGTTCCACAAACGAACCGACCATGCTACGATAGCTATAGATGAGTTCCGAGAGGATAGTGTTGCATTGCATCGGCTCTTTCTTGGCGTAGTAGAAGGAACTTTCCTTCTCGGAAAGTAAGAGCATATTGTCGACGATGTTGGTGATGTCTTTCGTGCTGTCCTTGACTCGCAGAATCAGGTCTTCGCGCTCTTCTTCTGTTATCTGGGAATCTGGCGAATTGAGTATCTCGTTGAAGCCGTTGATGACATTGAGTGGCGTGCGTATTTCGTGGCTTACCTGGCGTACGAACTCTGTCTTCATCCTGTCTGATTCCTCAGACATGTGGAGCGCTGTCTTAAGAGCCTCATTGTAGTTGATGAGTTGTTTGCGCAGCTTCCTGAAGCGCATAATCCAGAATACCAGTATGATAATGGTGATAAAAGCGAGCACGATGATGACGATTGACATGAGTTGCATACGCTTCGATGTCTCATGTTGCAGTTCGTACATGTTCAGCTGGGCATTGATTTCGTTGATGTTGTTGAACAGCATATCGGAGTTCAGCGAATCGCGCATATTGCGTCTTTTCTGCAACATGTCGATGACCTCTTTCATGTTGCCTTGCATCTCATAGATCTTGGCTCGCAGGTCGAACTCCATGGTGTTGTTGATTTCGTTCTTGGCATGGGCTTCTGATGTCATTTTCAGCGCCTCCTTGTAATTGCCGTCGACCGCTTTCTTCATGAGTTGCAGGGTATAGAGCCCATAGTTGCCGTATATCTCCTGTTGCTGTTTACGGAAGTCCTGATAGTCGTTGTAGGCACTGTTGAAACCCTGCTTGTCGCCTTGATAGAAGGAGATGCCTGCCTTAACGAAATAGTGGAACTGAAGGTAATTCGGTTCATGATCAGCGATATTCCTGAGTTTCTCGTTCCAACTAGCTGCCTCGTCTGGATGAACGAACATTTGTAGATAGGCCAGGCGGGAATAGACATTGGCGAGCATGAGCCGATCGGAGGGCTTAATGTGCTTCAGGGCTTCTAAGTAGTAGTGTTCAGCCATACGGATGTTGCCCCTGTTTTCATAGATGTTGCCCAGGGCTGTGTGTACTTTCTCGTATTGGCTGATATTATGGCTTTTCATGTCGCTCATCATGGCGTTGGCCTCCTTGATGGCTTCGTATACTTTGCCGTGCTCGCTTTTGTAGAGAGCCTGATTGAGCAGTATGTCGTAGTAGTTGCTGTAGTCTTTTTGTTCCAGATAGTGTGCTCTTATACGGTTGGACAACTCAAAGAATTGCTTTTCCTTATTGGGTGCTTTGTAGACTTCGACGTATTTCTGGAGCATCGATTGAAAGGCCGTATCAACCTGATCCTTTGCGCTGATGGAAAGGATGAATGCTGTGCTGCAGACAGCTGATAACAGGATGATACAGGCTCTTTTCATTCGTAGGTTTTAAGGATTTCTCGTAATTGGCGTTTATTTGTTGTTATTTGGCGTTTATTTGTTGTTACTTGGCGCTTATTTGTTTTTTATTGGCTCTTATCATACACCAAATGCCGATGACGATGAAGGGAATGGAAAGAATCTGCCCCATGTCGATAGGCAGGGAGGCCTCGAAGGCTTCTTGGATTTCCTTGGTGTATTCTATGAAGAAGCGGAATGTAAAGATATATGTCAGGCAGAAGCCGAAGTACCAGCCGGTGCCGATCTTCCCAGGCATCTTCTTGTGAAGGGCCCACATGATAAAGAAAAGTATCGCATAGGCAATAGCCTCATAAAGCTGTCCGGGATGACGAGGCATCGGATCTACTTTCTCGAAGATAAAGGCCCAGGGAACGTCTGTAATCTTGCCGATAATCTCCGAGTTCATCAGATTGCCCAAGCGGATGAAACAGGCTGTAGTACCTGTGGCAATGGCGATATTGTCGAGTACTGTCCAGATATTCAGCTTCGTACGCTTCGTATAAATCCACAAAGCCAGCATCAGGCCTGCAGTACCTCCATGACTAGCCAAACCGGCATATCCTGTCATCTTCCAGCCACCATCAGGCAGGAAATGAATGGGCAGCAGCATCTCAATAAAGTGCTTGCCGGATGTCAGGAAATAATCAGGCTGGTAGAACAGGCAGTGGCCAAGTCTCGCACCTACTAATATGCCGATGAAGCAGTAGATAAAGAGAGGGTCGAATAACTCATCCTTGATCTTCTGTTCCTTGTAGAGTCTTTTCACTACGAAGAATGCCAATGCCAGACCGATGAGCCAGCACAGAGAGTACCAGCGGAACGACAAGGGACCTAAGGAAAATGCCTCCAAGTCCGGATTCCAGTTTACAAACAGTTCACAGTTCATAGTTGTCATGTTTTATTTTATCAAGAATTAGAGAATTAGAGAATTATAAAGAGCGATAACCATAATTATCATGATTAGGTATGAATTTATATTCAAGACTTGTTGTCCCAAAATTAAGAAGCAAGCCTAATTGGTGATGACCTACATGAAGATAGTTGATGAGTTGTGATTCAAATTCACCTGTAATCTCGCTAAAGGCTTTAAGTTCAATGCCAATCTTATCATAACAGAGGAAATCATAGTAGAAATCATGTTCAAGAACAACTCCATGAAAGGATATTGTAATATGCTTCTCTCTCTCATAAGGAATCATGTTCTCTTTAAGCAGAACTTCAAATGCATCCTGGTATATCTTCTCCCTGAATCCACATCCGAGTTCGCGATGCAGCTGCATCGCAATACCTAATAGTTGTTTTGATTCTTCTTTATAGATATAGTCGGGCATACAAATTCTCTAATTCTCTAATTCTTGATGATGAATTTAAACATTGAATCGGAAGTGCATGATGTCACCATCCTGAACGATGTAGTCCTTGCCTTCTACGCCCATCTTGCCTGCTTCGCGGACGGCGGCTTCAGAGCCATACTTGATATAGTCCTCGTACTTGATTACCTCGGCGCGGATGAAGCCTTTTTCGAAGTCGGTATGGATGACACCGGCGCATTGAGGGGCTTTCCATCCTTTTTTGTAGGTCCAGGCCTTCACCTCCATCTCACCAGCGGTGATGAAGGTCTCGAGGTTCAGCAGGGCATAGGCTTTCTTGATGAGGCGGTTGACACCACTCTCCTCCAAGCCTAATTCCTCGAGGAACATCTGCTTGTCTTCATACGATTCCAGCTCGGCAATATCCTCTTCTGTCTTAGCCGCTATAATCATTGCCTCTGCACCTTCTTCCTTGGCAAGTTGCTCTACTTTTCTTGTGAAGTCGTTGCCTGATTTTGCATCTTGCTCGGCCACATTGCATACATAAAGCACAGGCTTGGATGTCAGCAGGAAGAGGTTCTTGGCACAGTCCTGCTCATCCTTGCTCTCAAACTCCACGATACGGGCGTTCTTACCTTGTTCCAACACCTCTTTATATGCCTTCAATACTCCTACTTCCACCTTGGCGTCCTTATTACCTGCCGCAGCGGCTTTCTCGGTCTTTGCCAGGCGACTCTCGATGGTCTCGAGGTCTTTCAGCTGTAGTTCTGTATCAATGATTTCCTTGTCGCGTATAGGGTCAATGGTGCCATCTACATGTGTAATGTTCTCGTCCTCGAAACATCTCAGTACATGAATAATGGCATCGGTCTCGCGGATGTTGCCAAGGAATTTGTTTCCCAGTCCTTCACCTTTGGAAGCACCCTTCACCAAGCCTGCAATGTCTACTATCTCACAAGTGGCAGGTACTATTCTACCTGGATGGACCAACTCAGCGAGTTTGGTGAGTCTTTCATCGGGTACGGTGATCACGCCCACATTCGGCTCTATCGTACAAAACGGAAAGTTTGCAGCCTGTGCCTTCGCACTCGACAAGCAATTGAACAAAGTGGACTTACCTACATTCGGAAGTCCTACAATACCACATTTTAATGCCATTTTCTTCTATAAACGTTTATATTTGGGTGCAAAGTTACGAATAAGTGAGTAAAAAGCCAAATTTATTTGAGCTTTTTCGAACGAGAGGAACTAAGAGCGAAGCTCAAAGTTACGAATAAGTGAGTAAAAAGCCAAATTTATTTGAGCTTTTTCGAACGAGAGGAACTAAGAGCGAAGCTCAAAGTTACGAATTAGTGAGCAATAATGCAAACAAATCTCCTTATTTATTGCCTATTTAGTGTGCCTCAAGCCAGTTTTTTCCGAACCCGGAGTCGGCAATTAGGGGAACGGATAGGGGGAAGGCTTGTTGCATCTCTTCAATGACAATGGTTTCCACACGTTCTTTTTCCTCTGGATAGACAGAGAAATTGAGTTCATCGTGAACCTGGAGAATCATCTTTGAACGGATGCCCTCGGCCTTGAAACGCTGATGGATGCGTATCATGGCTACTTTGATGATATCGGCTGCAGTTCCCTGTATGGGTGCGTTGATGGCATTCCGTTCAGCAAAGCCGCGAACTGTGGTGTTGGCAGAATTGATGTCAGGCAGATAGCGGCGGCGCCCGAATAGGGTAGTGACGTAACCCTTTTGACGTGCTGCCTGCTTGGCTTGTTCCATGTAGTCGTGCACCTGTGGGAAGGTGAGGAAATAGCCGTCAATCAGCTGTTTGGCTTCATCGCGAGGGATGTCCAGACGTTCGGCTAGTCCGAAGACTGTGATGCCATAGATGATGCCGAAGTTGGCACGTTTCGACTTGGTGCGTTCATCGCGTGTCACTTCTTCGATGGGTTTCTTGTAGATATTGGCAGCAGTAGCAGCATGCAGATCCTTACCTTCGCTGAACACTCGTATCATGTTTTCATCCTGCGAAAGATGTGCCATGACACGCAATTCTATCTGACTGTAGTCTGCTGAAAAAAACAGACAACCTGGTTCTGGTACAAATGCTTTCCTTATCTCTTTTCCGTCTTCGCCACGGATGGGAATGTTTTGCAGATTGGGGTCTGATGAAGACAGACGTCCAGTGGCTGTTATCGTTTGATTGAACGAGGTATGGATATGACCTGTACGTGGATTAACCAGTTTTGGAAGAGCATCGATATAGGTACCAATTAGTTTCTTTAATCCTCTGTGTTCCAATATATCTGCCACAATCTCATGCTTGTTTCTCAACTGCTGAAGAACCTCTTCTGATGTGACATATTGTCCTGTTTTGGTCTTCTTTGCCTTCTCAACAATCTTGAGTTTATCGAAGAGTATTTCTCCTACCTGCTTTGGCGATGCAATGTTGAATGACTGACCAGCCAACTCATAGATACGCTTCTCAAGTTCATTCATTCTGTTTGTCAAAACCTTTGACGTTTCCTTTAGTGATTCTGTGTCCAGACACACCCCGTTCATCTCCATCTCTGCCAGTACGGGCATCAGTGGCATTTCTATCTCATAGAATAGTTTTTCGCATTCAAACTTCTTGAGCTCCGGCTCCAGTTTGTTCTTTAGCCTTAGTGTGATGTCAGCATCTTCTGCAGCATATTCATAGACGAGGGTAGGGGAGAGGTCACGCATGGATTTCTGGTTTTTTCCCTTCGGTCCTATCAGTTCATCAATGTGGATGGTCTGATAGTTCAAGTAAACCTCTGCCATGAAGTCCATATTGTGACGAAGCTCGGGTTGGATGAGATAATGGGCAATCATGGTGTCCCACATCGGTCCTTGTAACTGAACGTTATAATTTCTTAAAACTTCTAAATCGTACTTCAAGTTCTGTCCTACCTTTACAATTTTGGGGTCTTCGTACAGAGGTTTAAAGATATTAACAATTTGCAATGCTTTTTCACGTTCAGCAGGAACAGGCACATAAAACGCCTCAAATTCCTTCACCGCGAAGCTTAATCCCACCAATTCTGCATCGATTGCTGAGGTGGAAGTGGTTTCTGTATCTAGACTGAGAATTTCATTTGTCAAGAAATAATCATAAAGTTTCCTCATTTCATCCTCATTTTCAACGAGTTTGTAGTTGTGAGCAACCGTTTTCAGGCTTTCAAAACTCGTGTTTTTGCTTAATTCCCCACCGTCGGACGGAAATTCTGCAAAGAGATCCAGTTCTACGTTCACAGGAATTTTAGGTTTTTGGCTTTTTTTAAGAATCTTGTCTGCCAGCTGTTTGAACTCCAATTCGGTGAAGATTTTTGCCAGTTCACTTTCATCAGGGTCAACCAACTTGAGTTCGTCCATATTGAGTTCGATCGGAACATCGGTTTTGATGGTTGCCAGGAAGTAACTCATTTTGATGTCCTCCATGTGTTCTTCCACTTTCTCTCTTAGCTTACCCTTGATTTCCGATGTCCTTGCCATGAGTTCATCCACACTTCCGAAGTCGTTGATGAGTTTTGCCGCAGTTTTCTCTCCTACGCCTGGACATCCTGGGAAATTGTCTGCCGAGTCGCCCATGAGTGCCAACAGGTCAATCACCTGGGTTGGGGTAGTGATGCCATATTTCGTGCATACCTCTTGCGGACCCATTATTTCATATCCGCCTCCATGTCTTGGACGATAGATGTTTACCAGTTCTGTTACCAGTTGCCCATAGTCCTTATCGGGTGTCAGCATATAACATTTGACTCCGATGGAATCGGCTTTTTTGGCCAATGTTCCTATCACGTCATCGGCTTCGTAACCGTCAGCTTGTAAGATAGGTATGCGATAAGCCCGCAGTATATCTTTTATGATAGGAACGGCTTTGTGAATATCCTCCGGCGTAGCATCGCGTTGGGCTTTATAGGCAGGGAAAGCCTCGCTGCGGAAGGTTGGTCCATGAGGATCGAAGGCTACTCCGATGTGGGTAGGCTGCTCTTTCTGAAGTACTTCGTTCAGCGTATTACAGAAGCCGATGATGGCGCTGGTATTCTGACCCTTGGAGTTGATACGAGGGTTCTTGATAAACGCGTAATAGGAACGATAAATGAGCGCGTAGGCGTCTAAAAGGAATAGTTTATCCATAACAAGTAAGAATTTTCGCGTAAAATTACTAAAAAATTTGTTGATAATGCAAATTTTTCACTAATTTTGTATCAAAAATCGTAGCTATGGATTATTTATCGCTTATCAGAGAGCCTATTCAGTCCGATTTGAACCGTTTTGTTGAGTTGTTCAATGAGTCTTTAACCCACACCGATGGCCTTTTAGGGTCGGTTCTTTCTCATATCCGTCAACGAGGAGGTAAACGGATGCGTCCTATACTGATCTTCCTTACTTCGAAGAACTATTGTAACAATGTGAACGATGTGGCTCAGTTTGCTGCCGTTGGACTGGAGTTGCTTCATACTGCTAGCCTTGTTCACGACGATGTGGTAGATGAGAGCACTGAACGTCGTGGTCAGGCTTCTGTGAATGCGGAATATAATAATAAGGTTGCTGTGTTGGTAGGCGACTATCTGCTATCTTCTGCCTTGTTGAGAGTGTCGCTGACCGACAATCAAAGAATTATACAATTGCTGGCTGAACTTGGACGTACGTTGGCAGCAGGAGAAATACTTCAATTATCGAATATCCAGAATACGGAACTTTCGGAAGACGTTTATTTTGAGGTGATTAACCAGAAGACTGCTGTGCTCTTCGAGGCTTGTGCCAAGATAGGAGCCATTGCCGCCGGTGCTTCTGATGAGGAGATACAAGCTGCTGCAAAATTCGGACAAAACATAGGCTTGATTTTTCAGATTCGTGATGATATTTTCGATTATTTCAGCTCCAAGGATATCGGTAAGCCTACGGGCAATGACATGATGGAAGGTAAACTGACATTGCCTGTCCTATATGCCTTGAAACATACCGATATGGAATCGATGCTGACCCTGGCTAGAAAAGTAAAAGCAGGAACGGTCAACAAAGATGAAATCGCTGTTTTGATTGAGTTTACCAAACAGAAAGGTGGTATCACCTATGCTGAACAGAAGATGAATGAATTGGCAGATGAGGCTCGCTATTATATAGAAAATAGTATTCATTCCGAAGAAATGAAACGCTCCTTCAGTGCCTATCTGGATTATGTGATTCAGCGAAATTACTGATTTTTTCATAAAGAAAAAGCAACGTTCATTTGAGCGTTGCTTTCTTTCTTTTTTTTAGAAGAACTTTACTTCCTTTCTTATCTTTTTAGAAGAACTTTACTTCTTCTCCTATCACCTCGCTCAACAAGAGGTTTGCCAATCGGGAAGTGCCCATGCGGAACCATTGGTTAGTGAGCCATTTCTCGCCTAAGACCTCTTTGACGATGGTGTAGTAGATGAGTGCATCCATGACGGAATTAAGGCCTCCAGCGGGCTTGAAACCTATCTGTATGCCCGTTTCATCGTAGTATTCCTTGATGGCCTGACACATCACGTAGGCTGCCTCAGGCGTGGCCGCTGGCTGTTCCTTACCAGTAGATGTTTTGATGTAATCGGCACCTGCATACATTGCGATAATGGAAGCCGTCTTGATGTTTGATGCTGTCTTCAAGCAGCCTGTTTCTAGGATGACCTTCATATTCTTGTCACCGCAGGCTTCTTTCATCTGCTGGATTTCATCGGCACAGGTCTCATAGTCGCCGCTCAGGAATGCACCAACGGAAAGCACCATATCAATCTCTGTGGCGCCGTCTTTTACTGCCAGGCTCGTCTCTATTGTCTTTACCTCGATTAACGCCTGAGAAGACGGGAAACTGCCCGATACACATGCTACTTCTACCCCTTCTACCTCAAGTGTCTGGGAAACGATGTTCGCAAAGCGTGGATAGACGCAGATGGTAGCTACATGGGGCAGGTCGGGGTAGGCCGATTCGAACTGGTTTACACGCTCAGTAAAGGCCATGACACTCTCGTCGCTGTCCGTGGTTTTTAGCGTGGTTAGTTCAACACTTCCCATCAGGAATTTCTTCACTTCGGGCGTGTCGTTCTCATGTACTTTCTCAGCAATGATTTTCTTAACTGCTGCTTTCACTTCCTCGTCGTTTATTTCGAGGTTGTACTTACTCAGAGCCTCTTCTATGCGGCTCATTTGTGGCATCTCGTGATGATGCTCGTGGTGATGTTCTGCCATAATTCTGTTGTTTTATGCTAATAGTTTCTTGTTATGAATATGTCTTAATGAGTCGCGTTGGGTCTTCTTTTCTATCGATTTCCTGAGCTCTTCGGTGAGGTCTACACCTGTCTGATTAGCCAGGCAGAGCAGTACCCAGAGCACATCTGCCATTTCCTCGCCAAGTGCTTCTTTGCCGTTGTCTTCTGCACGAGGGTCAGTGGGCTTCCATGACTGGTCACCGTATCGACGGGCGAAGATACGCGCTAGTTCGCCAACTTCCTCGGTCAGAACTGTCATGTTTGTCAGTTCCGAGAAGTAACGTACGCCGTATTCCTTGATCCAATGATCTACTAATTCTTGGGCTTCCTTGATGGTCATCTCATTCGTAGCATTTGTAGGAACAGTAATAGGATGCAGATGAGCAGAATGACAATGTAACGCTTGTTCTCACGCTCGTATTCCTTCCAGTGGAAGGCTTTATAGAGGAAGGGTATCAACAGCAGTGCCAAGCCCATTCCGCATGGCCATGCACCATAGCCATAGCCCCAGATGAGTGCCACAATGACTCCTATGGCCAGCAAAACCATGCCTGCTGTCTCTATTTCCCTGATGTATTTCTTCATGACTTATAGTCCGAATAGTGAGAGTCCGACGAGTACCAAGAAGGCCACGGAGATGTAGTTCGAGATTTTGTCGTTTTCCTTCCAATGGATGATGGTCCAAAGGCTCGATAAGGTCATGATACCCAAGCCAATCCATACGAGGATGCCGAAACCTGCCACGCGTCCGATGATGTAGCAAATCAGGGCCGCGAAATTCACGTAATTGGTTAATTGTCTTCTGTCCATAGTTATTCTTTGTTTATAGTGTCCATACATATTGTTACTGGGCCGTCGTTTAGTAATTCAACCTTCATGTCTGCCCCGAATTCGCCTGTGCCTACGGGTTTGCTAATGGCCTCAGAAAGTTGTGAGCAGAACGCTTCGTAGAGTGGGATAGAGTGTTCATGCGAACCGGCTCGGAACCATGATGGCCGATTCCCCTTCTTATAGCTGGCGTAGAGTGTGAATTGGCTTACTACCAGGGCTTCACCATCAATATCAAGTATTGAACGGTTCATGACGTGGTTATCGTCGTCAAATACCCGCAGGTTCGCTATTTTCTTGACCAGCCAGTCTACATCCTCCATGGTGTCTTCATCGCAGATGCCCAGCAGGATGAGGAATCCCTGGCCTGTTCGGCTCCTTTCTATACCTTTTATGGTGACGCTGGCGTGGCTGACTCTTTGTACGACTGCTCTCATTCTCTTGATTTTTTGGCAAAGTTACGACATTATTTTGAATCCTCCAAATTTCATCCCTTTATTTCTCTCGTTTTTATTATTCTATCCGATCTTTAAAGCAGAATTGATTCTGTGAAATGTGACATCGTGACAAAGTGACATCGTGACATTAAGCACAATCCATCACCCGTCAATAGAGCTTCAAAATTATATAATATCCAATATTATATAATTTTATTATTATTATCCATGATTTTCTCTTAACTGTTTATGGATTGTGCTTAATGTCACGATGTCACGATGTCACTTTGTCACGTTCTCACAATCCTATTCAATTATGATGCACTGCTTCAGATTACCAAGTATATCATTTGAAAAAGTTTGAATGTATTGTTCACAAGGTCAGAACGGTTTATCGAAGTAGAGAAAAGTATTTTCTTCGTGCCGAATGTTACGTTTCTTCATTCTTCAGGCCTATCATGGAAATGCTGGTATACGATAGCCGCTTTTGAGGGTCCTACGATGGCTGCCAGCTGTACCACAGATGCCTCACGTATGTTTTTAACCGTTTTAAGGCCATTTAGAAGCCCGTCACGCGTTTTGGGACCTATACCCTTGATATCATCAAGCTCTGAGTGTAAAGCGCGCTTAGAACGCTTCTCTCGATGGAATTTGATGGCGAACCTATGTACCTCGTCTTGTAGTTGGGTTAACACATGGAACAGCTCGGAATCTGTCTTCAGCTGAACCGATAATGGTGGGAATCCGTAAAGCAGTTCATTGGTTCTGTGCTTGTCATTTTTTGCCAGTCCGGCTATGGGTATATCCAGTTGCAGTTCATCCTGTATCACCTCCCTGATGACCTCCATCTGTCCTTTTCCTCCATCTGCCACTATCAGATCTGGCAGCGGCTGGTTTTCTTCTATGAGTCGACTATAGCGTCTACCCACCACCTCTTTCATAGAAGCATAGTCGTCGGGTCCTACCACCGTCTTGATGTTATACCGTTTATACTCACTTTTGGCTGGTTTCATCTTCTTGAATACAATGCATGCTGCCACTGCATCCGTACCCGAAATATTCGAGTTGTCAAAGCATTCAATGTGGTAGGGTAGGGTAGGCAGGTTCAGTTTCAGCTGAAGTTCTTTCATCAGCCTTACTTGCTTTTGTTCAGGATTGAGTTTCTCTGCTTGTTTCAGCCTGTCGAACTTGTATTGTTTACCGTTCATAATCGACAGGTCCAACAGCTTTTTCTTATCTCCCATCTTTGGTATGGTATACTTCACGTCTTGCAGTATCTCTGGTAATTCTACTGGCACGATGATCTCTTTGGCATCGCTTTTGAAGCGTTCTCTCAGTTCTATGATGCCCAGCTGCAACAGTTCTTCATCTGTCTCGTTCAACTTCTTTTTGTATTCAATCGTAAAGCTCTGGTTGATGCTGCCGTTTGATACATGTATGTAGTTGATGAATGCTATCTTTTCATCACTTGTTATCGAGAATACATCCACGTTGTTGATGGTATGGCTCACGACTTCGCTCTTGCTCACAAAGCCATCCAATGCCATGTATTTTCTTTTGATTTCTTCTGCCTCTTCAAAACGTAGTTCCTCTGCCAGCTTCATCATTTCCTCCTTCATGTCTCGTAGTACCTGACGTGTGTTTCCTTTGAGTATCTCACGTGCTTGGAGAATGTTTTTCTGGTAGTCTTCATAGCTTTGTTTTCCTGTGCAGGGACCCTTGCATTTCTTGATGTGATAGTCCAGGCATACCCTGTATTTTCCTGTCTTTACTCCCTCTTTTGTGATGGGTTGTCTGCAGGTGCGTGGATGATAGAGTTCCTTAATCAGGTCCAGGATCTCGTACATAGCACTCACATGAGCGTATGGTCCGTAGTAGGAACCCCATTTCTTGTTAATCGTGCGGGTTTTGAATATGCGTGGGAAATATTCGTTGGTGATGCAGATGCTGGGATATGTCTTTCCGTCTTTAAGCAGTACGTTATATCGTGGATTGTATTTCTTGATGAGATTGTTCTCTAATAGCAGAGCATCTTCTTCTGTATTTACAACCGTATAACTGATGTCGTAGATTTTCGATACCAGCACCTTCGTCTTGTATCTGTCAACCTCCGTATGGAAATAAGAAGACACTCTCGACTTCAAGTTCTTGGCCTTCCCCACATAAATTATGGTATGTTCATGGTCATAAAACTGATAGCTTCCAGGCTTGTCTGGAAGTCGCCTTACAATACCCTTTAGGTATTCCAACCTTTTCTCGTTTTCTTCCTTTGTCATTGTTTAAATTCCCTTCTGTATCGGCATTTATTTCTTTTTATATTTTCATCTGCTTTTATCTATCGTTCTTCTCCCTTTTATGTACTGTCCATTGCCTGTTTTCTCTATCTTCCTTTCCTTCCTTTCTCTTTGTCTTTTCGACCTTTTTCTCTATCGTCCTAACCTCCCCTTTTCTGTCGTCCTTCCATCCCTTTTGTTTCACGTGGAACATCTCCATTCTTTGTTACTAACAGTTTGCTATTGCTTGAATATTTCACGTAATTTTCGTTGTAACTTCCCCCTTTTTTTCCTTCGAATCTTCCTCCTATACTTCTCTGTTCTTTCATCCGAACTTTTACATTATCCTTCTTTCACCCTTCTCCTAATCTTCCTCTTGCACTTTTTACAAATCTTCCTCCTTCCCTCATTTCTCCGTTTCTTTAGGGTAAGTTGCGGCTGTGCCGCAACCCCCTATATCGTCAGCAGCGTTGTCAGTTCGATGTCCTTAAATAGGTCTCTGCCGTGCAGTCCCTCGTCAGTAATTTCTATGAGGAAGTTCATGTACGTTTTCTTCGGGTGGAAGTGTTGTACCAGTTTATAGGCTGCTTTGGCGGTTCCTCCCGTTGCCAACAGATCATCGTGTATCAGCACCACGTCATTCTCATTGATTGCATCGATGTGTATCTCTATGATATCTACACCATACTCTTTAGTGAATGATTCCTTAATTGTGGTCGAAGGCAACTTACCTGGCTTTCGAGCCAAAACGATGCCACACCCCAGTCTGGCTGCCAAAGCTGAAGCCATCACAAACCCACGGCTCTCGATGCCTACAATCTTAGTTAAGCCTTTGTCTTTGTACAGAGCCTCCAACTCGTCAAGCATAATCTTCACACACTCGGCATTCTTAAACAGCGTTGTCACGTCTCTGAAGTTAATGCCTTTTACAGGGAAATCAGGTATGCACCTGAGATTGTCCATTAATAATTTGTTGTTCATTTTCAGTAAGTTATAATTGTTACACACTTTGATATGTTTCACGTGGAACATGAGCAGTTGTCTTTCGTCTCTGCCATTTCAGAGGACCACCATTTACCGTCCCATCAGCACCAGCATCGCATTGATGTCGCTCGGACTGACACCAGGGATACGGCTGGCTTGTGCCAATGTTTCTGGCTGTATCTTCATCAGCTTTTGTCGAGCTTCTGTCGAGATGGCATTGAGGTTTTCGTAATCGAAATGACCGCGAATCTTGATATTCTCTAAGCGGTGCATTTTTTCTGCTACTTGTTTTTCTCGTTCTATATATCCTTTATATTTGATACGGATTTCAGCTGCTTCTGCTATTTCTTCTCTCCGATTTTCCGTTCGATTCAGCATTTCTTTCAGTTCTGGTATTACCTCCTCCAGCTTCTCGAAATTCAGTTCTGGACGGCTGATTAAGTCCGTCAGTTTGCAGCCATATTGGAGTGGGGTAGAGCCGAGGGCTTCAAGGGCACTATTAACTAGTTTCGGTTTTATCGCATACCTATCGCAAAAACTTTCGATTTCTTCGATACGTTCTTTCTTCTCCATCCACCAGTCATATCGTTCTCTTGTGGCCAATCCTAGCTTATATGCGCGTTCTGTTAACCTTGCATCTGCATCATCCTGTCTGAGAAGAATGCGATATTCCGCTCTTGATGTAAACATCCTATAGGGCTCATCTACCCCTTTCGTCACCAGATCATCTATCAGCACCCCTATGTACGCCTCATCTCTAGCTAATGTAAATACCTCTTCGTCTTTCCCTAAAGTACCGCCTCTCTCTTCCCCAAACGAAATCCCCCTCTCTCTTTCCATTGTATTCCCCCTCTCTTTACCGTTTGTTGCGATATTATCGCAACCATATCTCCCCGCCTTCAGTGCCGCATTGATACCAGCCACCGTGCCTTGTCCGCCTGCCTCTTCATAGCCCGTCGTGCCATTCACCTGTCCTGCCATGAACAGTCCCTCAATTATCTTCGATTCCAACGAGTGTTCTAATTGTGTCGGGTCAAAGAAATCATATTCTATCGCATACCCCGGTCTATATACCTTCACATCCCTTAAAGCCGGTATATGTTTCAATGCAGCAATCTGCACATCCATCGGCAGGCTTGATGAAAAGCCGTTCAGATACATCTCGTTTGTATCTGTACCTTCTGGCTCTAAAAACAGCAGGTGTTGTTCCCTGTCAGGAAACGTCACCAGTTTCGTTTCTATTGATGGGCAGTATCGGGGGCCTATTGATTGTATTTGTCCGTTGTAAAGTGGTGAGTCGGCCAGTCCAGTCCGCAAGGTTTCGTGTACCAAAGGATTCGTATAGCACTCCCAACAAGGCAGCTGTGGTAGTGGGCGTGGCTTGCCTATAAAAGAAAAGCGGTGGTAGTCCTGCTCTCCGTCTTGTTGGTTCATATCCTCGAAATGCACGCTGCGTTTGTCTATGCGCACAGGTGTTCCTGTCTTCATTCGTGCAGAGTGGATACCATGTCTAGTGATGCTCTCCGTCAGTCTTTCTGCTGCAGGTTCCGCTATTCTTCCCCCTTTCACCATACGACGTCCAATATGCATCAGTCCGTTCAAGAACGTGCCTGCTGTCAGCACCACGCAAGGAGCATTGAACTCTGCGCCCCAGATGGTTTTCACGCCAGTCACCCGTTTCGTAGCAAGTTTTTCATACACCACAAGCTCCTCCACTTGATCCTGCCATATATCGAGGTTAGCGGTTTCATCGAGAACTTTCCTCCATTCCCAAATGAATTTCCCTCGGTCGCATTGAGCCCTGGGGCTCCATACGGCTGGCCCTTTACTGCGGTTCAGCATTCTGAACTGAATGGCTGTGGCATCGGTAACCAACCCCATCTGTCCACCTAACGCATCAATCTCTCGTACAATCTGCCCTTTGGCTATACCGCCAACGGCAGGGTTGCAAGACATCTGGCCAACTTTGTTCATATCCATCGTAATCAGTAGTGTCCGGGCACCCATGTTGGCACTAGCGGTTGCTGCCTCGCAGCCCGCGTGTCCACCACCAATCACAATCACATCGTAGTTCTTATTCATTTGTCATTTGGTTTTTCCGCTACAAAATTACAAAAACTTCTTCAATTATGAATGAATTCGATAAAATCTTTGTAATTTTGCAGCACTTATGGAAGTAATCACAAGTCTACAGAACCCAAAGCTGAAGTTTCTGCTGCAGTTACAGCAGAAGTCCTCAGAACGCAGGAAGGCTGGTTTGTTTGTCGTTGAAGGCCGTCGTGAACTCATGCATTGCATGGAGGCAGGCTATGTGGTCGATACCGTCTTCTGGTGTCCGGCCGTTATGGCGGGCACTGACAGTCCTTCGGTGTTGTCCGATGTCCAGGGTCATTTGCCTATGTTGCCCAATGGTGTTCATCTCTTTGAAGTCTCCCGTGAAGTATACGAGAAGATGGCTTATCGAGGCAGCACGGAAGGTATCGTCGCTGAGGTTCACACCCGACAATTCACGCTTCACGACCTGTCACTGCCCGAGAGTCCTCTGATTGTTGTTCTGGAAAGTGTAGAGAAACCAGGCAATCTGGGTGCTATTCTTCGTTCTGCCGATGCTTCCGGGGTAGATGCTGTTATAGTGTGTGACCCCCTGACGGATCTGTATAATCCAAACCTTATCCGCTCCTCCGTAGGTGCTGCTTTCACCGTTCCTTGCGTGGCATGCAGCTCAGGTGAGTGTATCGACTTCCTTCAGCAGAAGGGTATTCAGATTCTGACGGCTCAGCTGCAGGATTCTCATCTCTATTACGACATCGATATGAGCCGTCCCACGGCAATTGTGATGGGCACCGAGTCAACAGGCCTCACAGACCAATGGCGTCAGGCTGCAGACGCTCATATCCGCATACCAATGCTAGGCCAGATTGACTCGTTGAATGTCTCTGTTTCCGCTGCAATTCTGATGTATGAAGCCGTGCGACAGAGGGCTGTTTGATTTTATTTTGTATAAATAGCACATTTTCTTTCGTAAACGTTTGCAAAATTCATATTTTTTAATTAATTTTGTGGCCTAATTATGCGCGAGCGTACCAAGTTATTATGATAAGAACATTGACTCGTGAGAGGCTTACAGTTTATTGAATACATCTTAAAACAATATTTAATTAATTAAATTTCAACAACTTATGTGGTTAATCAATTCATCAATTGGTAGAAAAGTTGTAATGTCTGTCACGGGCATTGCGCTGATTCTGTTCTTGACATTCCACTGCTGCATGAACATTGTCGCGCTATTCTCGGGAGAGGGTTACAACATGATTTGCGAATTTCTGGGTGCCAACTGGTATGCCGTTGTGGCTACACTTGGTTTGGCTGCCCTGGCAGTGATTCACATTGTCTATGCTTTCATCCTGACAGCACAGAATCGTACCGCTCGCGGCGACAACCGCTATGAGGTGGCTACAACGGTGAATGCAGGAAAAGTGGAGTGGGCTTCGAAGAACATGCTTGTGCTGGGTATCATCATCTTGCTCGGCTTGATCCTTCACCTGTTCAACTTCTGGTACAACATGATGTTCGCTGAGCTGCTGGGCACAACGGGCATGTATGGACCTGCCGACGGATTCAACTGGATTATCGAGACGTTCTCTAATCCCGTCTTCGTCGTTCTTTACATCATCTGGCTGGTCGCCATCTGGTTCCACCTCACCCATGGATTCTGGTCCGCTCTGCAGACGCTTGGCTGGAGTGGTAAGACCTGGCTCTGCCGTTGGAAGATCATCGGTTTCATCTATGTTACTCTGCTCATGCTCGGCTTCCTCGTAGTGGTGCTGGCTTTTGCATTTGAATGCGCACCATCGCTCATGTAATGTAGCTGTTGCTAATTATGCATTTTGAATTAAGAATTAAGCATTTAAAAAGATTATGGCAAAAGTAATTGATTCTAAGATTCCCGCAGGTCCAGTACCTGAGAAATGGAAGGAATATAAGGCTCATCAGCGCTTGGTCAACCCAAAGAATAAGCTGAAGCTCGATGTGATTGTCGTAGGTACTGGTCTGGCTGGTGCTTCCGCAGCTGCTTCTCTTGGTGAGATGGGCTTCAATGTGATCAACCTGTGTATTCAGGACTCTCCCCGTCGTGCCCACTCTATCGCCGCTCAAGGTGGTATCAACGCTGCCAAGTGCTATCAGAACGATGGTGACTCTGTCTATCGCCTGTTCTATGATACCGTAAAGGGTGGTGACTATCGTGCTCGCGAGGCCAATGTCTATCGTTTGGCTGAGGTATCCAACAATATTATCGACCAGTGCGTCGCTCAGGGTGTTCCCTTTGCTCGTGAGTATGGTGGCATGCTGGCCAACCGTTCGTTCGGTGGTGCCCAGGTAAGCCGTACTTTCTATGCTAAGGGTCAGACCGGTCAGCAGCTGTTGCTGGGTGCCTATAGCTCTCTGAGCTGTCAGGTAAATGCTGGCAAGGTGAAGCTTTATACCCGTTACGAGATGGAGGATGTGGTCATCGTTGATGGTCGCGCTCGTGGTATCATCGCCAAGGATCTCTGCTCTGGCAAACTAGTTCGCTTCAGCGCCAACGCTGTGGTCATCGCTACTGGCGGTTATGGTAACACCTACTTCTTGAGCACAAACGCTATGGGTTGTAACTGTACAGCTGCCGTTCAGTGCTATCGTAAGGGTGCTTACTTTGCTAATCCTTCTTACGTTCAGATTCACCCCACCTGTATCCCCGTTCATGGCGACAAGCAGTCTAAGTTGACGCTGATGTCTGAGTCGTTGCGTAACGATGGACGTATCTGGGTTCCCAAGAAGATTGAGGATGCCAAAGCTCTGCAGGCTGGCACCAAGCAGGGTTGGGAGATTCCTGAGGAGGATCGCGACTACTATCTGGAGCGCCGCTATCCGGCATTCGGTAACCTCGTACCTCGTGACGTTGCCTCTCGTGCCGCTAAGGAGCGTTGTGACAAGGGCTTCGGTGTCAACAATACCGGTCTGGCTGTGTTCCTCGACTTCTCTGAGTCTATCAACCGTCTGGGCCTTGATATCATCATGCAGCGTTATGGTAACCTCTTCGAGATGTACGAGGAGATTACTGACGTATTCCCTGGCGACCTGGCCAATGAGATCAATGGTGTGAAGTACTACAAGCCGATGATGATCTATCCTGCTATCCACTACACAATGGGTGGTATCTGGGTTGACTATGAGCTGCAGACCTCTATTCCCGGTCTGTTTGCCATCGGTGAGTGTAACTTCTCTGACCACGGTGCTAACCGTCTGGGTGCTTCGGCTCTGATGCAGGGTCTGGCCGATGGTTACTTCGTGCTGCCTTACACCATCCAGAATTATCTGGCTGATCAAGCTGTATGGCCTAAGGTTTCCACCGATCTGCCTGAGTTCGCTGAGGCTGAGAAGAAGGTGGATGCAGAACTCGATCGCCTGCTGAACATCAAGGGTAAGCGCTCTGTCGACTCTATCCATAAGGAGCTGGGTCACATCATGTGGGAATATGTAGGTATGGGTCGCACAGCTGAGGGCTTGAAGACGGGTCTGAAGAAGATGCATGAACTCGAGAAGGAGTTCGATACCAACCTCTTCGTTCCTGGCTCAAAGGAAGGCCTGAACATCGAGCTCGACAAGGCTATCCACCTGCGTGACTTCTTCACCATGGGTCAGCTCGTAGCCTTCGATGCCCTCTCTCGTAATGAGTCTTGCGGTGGTCACTTCCGCGAGGAGTATCAGACTGAGGAAGGTGAGGCTAAGCGCGACGATGAGAACTACTTCTATGTAGGCTGCTGGGAGTACAAAGGTAAGGGTAACGAGCCCGAGCTCATCAAGGAGCCGCTGGAGTACGAGGCAATCAAGGTTCAAACCAGAAATTATAAGAACTAACAAATGACGTTGAGAGAGCTATTTTCCGAATGGGGCAACACCCAAGAGCTTTTTAAGGGTGCTCTTATCTCAGGCGTTTTCTGTGTTGTTTTCGTGATATGGTATATTTTTGATGCGGAAACGAATCATAGAGGAAGTCTTCTGTATGGTGCTCTTGCTTTGGCTATCTTGCACGTTGCTTGTCGGTTTAGGCTATCAATCATCAATAAAAAGAAGTAAATTATGGCTAAAAACATAAGTTTCACTATAAAGTTCTGGCGCCAGAACGGCCCCAAGGACCAGGGACATTTCGACACCCACGAAATGCATGACATTCCCGACGATACCTCGTTCCTCGAGATGCTCGACATCCTGAACGAGGAGCTCATCAACGAAGGCAAGGAGCCCTTCGTGTTCGATCATGACTGCCGCGAGGGTATCTGCGGTATGTGCTCACTCTACATCAACGGTACGCCTCACGGTCTGACAGAACGTGGTGCAACTACCTGTCAGCTCTACATGCGCCGCTTCAACGATGGTGATGTCATCACCGTCGAGCCTTGGCGCTCAGCTGCCTTCCCCGTTATCAAGGACTGTATGGTCGACCGCGGTGCCTTCGATAAGATTATCCAGGCCGGTGGCTATACCACTATCCGTACTGGTCAGGCACAGGATGCCAATGCTATCCTCATTCCTAAGGAGGATGCTGACGAGGCTATGGACTGTGCCTCCTGCATCGGTTGTGGTGCTTGTGTAGCAGCTTGTAAGAACGGTTCGGCTATGCTCTTCGTTTCGTCGAAGGTCAGCCAGCTCGCCTTGCTTCCACAGGGACGTGTAGAGGCTGCCCGTCGTGTGAAGAACATGATTGCCAAGATGGATGAGCTTGGCTTCGGTAACTGCACCAACACTCGCGCCTGCGAGGCTGTCTGCCCGAAGAACGAGACCATCGCCAACATCGCCCGTCTGAACCGCGAGATGATCAAGGCAAAGCTGGCAGACTAATTTCGTCTGTTTTTATAAAGGAGTACCACTGAAGGATTTCTTGTGGTACTCCTTTCTTGTTGTTCTTGTTTTGCAAGAGAAATGATAAGCGATGGAAAACAAAAGAGAGAAGCATGATGGCATAGGGGCAATACGATGCGAGACCAAACATAATCAGCATCGTCGGTCGTATTGGCACGACTATCACGAAAAGGGACTCTATATGATCACAATGGTCATCGGGGAGCGTAAGCGTCTTTTTGGGACTATTGTGGGACGTGCTAATGGACGGCCAGGAACAGATGAAGCGCCTCATATCCTGCTTTCAGAATTAGGGCAGTGTGTTCTTAAAGATGAAGTGCCAAAGATACATCGCTATTATCCTGAGGTCGAGGTGTGGCGGGTAGCAATGATGCCTGACCATATCCATTTGTTACTATGGGTACGTGAATCGCTACGAGACAGCAAGCATCTGGGAATGGTGGTGCGGGGCTTCAAGACGGGCTGTTCGCGAGCATGGTGGCGTTTGCAGGATGAAGCTGTTCTTGGTGGAGAAGCGCCAAGCACCACCGCGGCGCCCACAACGTCTTCCTCTGCTGCTGTCGTGGTGCCCATAGCCGTTTCCACCACCGCGGTGCCCACTGCTTCTTCTTCCGCTGCTGCTGTGCCCAAGGCTTCTCCCTTGGGAAAAGAGCCGCTTAGGCCCGTGCTTTTCGAAAAGGGCTACCATGACCGCATCATCAATCGCCCCGGTATGCTGGAAAACATCAAGCGCTATATGGATGAGAACCCTCTCCGTGCCCGTATCCGCGAAGAGTGCCCCAGGCTTATGGAGCGCCAGTTACATCTATGGATAGGTGGCAGGGAATATGCTGCTTTTGGTAACCTTTTCTTGCTTAAATACCCGATGAAAGAACCAGTATTCTTCCATCGCAAGGACCCAAAGACAGGACAACCCACCGAACAGACCGCAGACTATCAGAAAGAGCATGACCGTCTGTTGCGTATTGCCGAGGAAGGTACGGTGCTTGTTACCCCAGGCATCTCAAAAGGCGAGAGTCTTATTGTCAGCGATGCCCTTGATGCTTGTTTCCCTTTGATTCTTTTGCAGAAAGAACCTATTGGTGAGTATTGGAAACCTTCGCAGCGCCGTTTTTATGCCTGTGCTGCAGGCCACCTGCTCATCCTTTATCCTTGGCATTTGGACGGCTCTACAGATTACTCCCGTTTTCATCAGCTCAATGACTATGCCCGAGAGATATGCGAAGCAACTGAAATGCGTATCTTGAACTACTCTGCTTTGGCTCACAAGTAGAGAATGGAAGGAAGGCGCTGTTAAGCGGGGTGAACAACTATTTAAAGAGTATAAAAGAAGTGCATAACTACAAAAAATAGTTGTGCGCTTCTGTTTTTATAGTTATCTTTGCCGACAGATATTGAAAGAGTCATTGATGTTAAAACGAACAAACAGCAACAAATGAAGAAACTAACGAATAAAGAACGGGAAGTGATGGAATTATTTTGGCAGCACGGACCCATGTTCGTTCGTCAGCTGCTCGAGCATTACGAGGAACCGCGTCCGCATTTCAACACATTGTCTACCATTGTGCGCCGACTGGAGCATGAGGGCTATATCGGCCATAAGCAGTATGGCTCCACCTACCAATACCACGCTCTCATTTCAGAGCAGGACTATGCAAAGAATAACATTTTCCGGCTTGTGGATGACTACATAGAAGACTCCTATAAGGGTCTCGTCTCAACCTTCCTGAAAGAAGAAAAGCTCTCCGTTGACGAGCTCCGCGAACTGATTTCCCAAGTTGAAACATACAAAGAATCGAGACAATGATGACCCTGTTTCTCACCTATGAACTGAAAGTGGCCGTATTGATAGCCGTCTTCTATATCTTCTGGCGCCTGCTGGTGGCCAACGAGACTTGGCATAGGCTCAACCGCATCGTGCTTCTGTCGACGGCAATAGCCTCCTTTGTATTGCCTTTTTGCGTCATCACTATTCACCAGACAATAGAGGTTGTTCCTACAGTGATGGAACAGATGCCGGTGCTGATGCCAGAAGAAGAGATAACAATGCCATCAGAGGTTTTACCTGTGATAACAGGAACAGAGGCAGAGCAGCCATTCAATTGGCAGTTGCTGCTGACCATCATATATATAATAGGTGTATTGGTGGTCCTGTCGAAGATGCTGTTATCGTTGTGGCGATTGCATAGGATGACGATCGAAAGTGAGATTCATCCTTTGCCAGACGGGCTACAGATAGCTGTAATCGATAAGGTAAAGACACCTTTTAGTTGGTGGAAGACAGTATTCCTGAATCATCAGGACTTCGAGGACGGGCTACAGGTGGACGACCAAAGGTCTGGTATAGACACTACCGCCCTTCTAACTCATGAACTGGGACATATCCGGCTCTATCATTCTGCCGATGTGCTTCTGGTGGAACTACTTACCGCCCTGCAATGGTTCAATCCCGCCATGTGGATGTTGCGTAATGATCTGCGTACCATCCACGAGTACGAGGCTGACCAGCAGGTACTCTCTCACGGATTCAATGACATTCAGTATCTACAACTTTTAATCCGTAAGGCCGCCAGCCAGAGCGGGTACTCTCTGGCTAACGGAATCTCTAACAGTGTCCTCAAAAAAAGAGTAACAATGATGATGAAACCCAAATCAAACCAAAGACAATGGATCCGTTATGCATATCTGCTGCCCATCATAACCATATCGCTGGCTATGTCGGCCAAAATCCAAAAGGAAGAAGTGCTGAAGAGTGGTTCTGAGGAATCTGCTATCAGGCTTGTCAAGAAGGATGGCAAAGACTACTATGGAGTGAAAGCACCTGCTGGCGCTTTCTTCACCTGGCTTGTAAATGGTCATCTGGCAGAAAGAAGCATGATAAAAGAAGATGGTAATTGGAACGTGCTGAGTCTATTTTCCCCAACGGAGTATTATATTTCCCTCGATACAAAACCGATCAGCATCTATGATATCCCCTACATACCTTTTAATAGTATCAAGGAAGTAAAACTGATACAAGACGATTATGGTCGTCGAGAGATTGAGCTCTATACACAACATAGGACGGAGTTCAACAGAGATACTGATTATGATTACCCGGCAGACTATAAGGAGAATATCAAGGCTTGGATATTCTTCAGGGCCGAAGAGGCTGCCACAGGACGACAAATGTGGGGCGTAGAGGTGACTGTTGTGGAAACAGGACAGAAGGCAAAGACCAACGAAGAAGGGTGGTGCGAGTTGAAAGTCCCTTTGGGCACCACTGTCAAAGCGTCCTACCCTGGATATGAAAGCGAGACCTATAAAATCAACCACATTAATGGCAATGAAGTACAAGGTTGGACATTCTGGATGAGCAAGCCTGGTGATAAGATATACAGAAATGTCTCCAAACAAGCCGAGTTCATCGGTGATAAGGAGCGATGGATTGCCAAGAATACTCGATTGCAGAAAGCTGCTGCTGGCGGAAAAGGCGTTTCTGGTCGTGTCACCGTCTGGCTGGTGGTCGATGAAGACGGCTCAGTCAGTGGCGTCAGACTGAAGCAAGGTTTCAACCATTGGCTGAATAATGAGGCCATCCGATTAGTGAGTTCCATGCCTCGTTGGAAACCAGCCCTCAAAGATGGCAAACCCGTTAAAAGCCTCACCCTTACAAGCGTTTCATTTGAGAATGTTCAGGATAGAGTTTTGATAGGTGCGTTCATTCGCGATGAGAAGTCAATGAAATACATGAATGATGTAGATGTCTCGATTATGAGTTTGGATAGTGTGGTGTTGGCTAAACCGATGTTACAGGAAGTGTATGTCGGTTCTCAGATGTATCGATATGTTTGGGATGTGCCCCGCCGTGATCGGTACATCATTAAAGTCTCCAAACAAGGCTATAATACAGAATACAGGAATGTTTCTATCAAAGATAGAGAGTCGCAGAATCATCCTGATGATATCATTCTCCGAAAAAAACTCGTTTTGGGTTCATAGATTTCACGGCATAGTAACTAAAGTTTCCCACCCATAAAATACTTGAAACAATATCTTGAAAGGGCATTCAGATCAGAATGAATTTACTATTTGAAATAATCTTCCATCTTCCATATAACCGTTCAAAATTCTTGATTTATCGGCATTTATATGTATGGAAGAGAAAATAGTCTCTTCCATATATCTTCCATAGTTTCGGGTTTTTTATTATTCATGTTCGCATATATTGAAGTGGGTCTACTCAGGACGGGACTGAAGGTCGCTCCAGCCGAGCCTAAGCAGGCTTCAGGCCGAGGCTGAACCAGTGTTACTACGGAGGGGAACACCGATTCCCTCCGTGGGAATACTGAAGAAGCTCCTGGCTCATTGCCACTCAGCTACGCATTCCGTTACATAGATGCTAACCCAAACGATTACCTAACCAATAGTATGATACTAAACACCCGATAGTATGATACTAAACACCCGATAGTATGATACTAAACACCTGATAGTATGATACTATCGACCACTAATTCCGTGTAATTCTGGTAAGAATATATGAAGATTGTGCGAAATTTTGGAAGTTTTCGTTTTTGGGCTGCCGTTTTACCGCTACTAAACCTCCGTTTTACCGGCAGTAAAAAGCCAGTTTACTGCCGGTAAACTCAAGACTGTTATGTGGTAACATGCGTATAAGGGTTCCTCAATTGAGCAACCTTCAAATAGCACATAGGAAAGAAAAATGTGAAAAAAATGTATTCTTGTTTGGTTATTTGAAATCAATTGTGTAATTTTGCAGTACTTTTACTGTGAACAATGACAAAAAGTAACCATTCATGTCGTACGAAGGATTTACCGTATATGTAGATTCATTTTTCATGATGTTCTATGGAGGAGCGATGGTAACAGCTATCCTTGCATGTATCTATCTGCTTTTCCGCCGCAGCAATGCCTTTTTCCCAGATGTGACACCTCCTCTGCGTCTGCGTCGCTGGGTGGCCGCTTTCTTTGCTGTCATGGCGCTGAGCCATCTGTGGTGGTATTTCTTAATCAAATATAACATTTTTGGCGATTCATGGACAAATGCTGTCGTAGCTTCCTGTTTAGATTGCATAACCATACCGCCTTGTTTGATGTCTGTTCTGGTTACCATGCTGCAAGACCGTCGCAGGCCGCTCTGGTCTATAGCATTGTCGATCATACCCATTTTGGTGGTGTTTGTTGTGGCTATAGTCCAGCATAGCGATATATTCGTCCCTTTGTTACGTGCCTATTTCCTTTTACTTGCTTTCGTGTTTATTATATTTATGGTGCGCGCTGTCTGGCAATATGGTCATTGGCTGCGCGACAACTATGCCGATCTGGAGCACAAGGAGGTGTCGCAAAGCTATATGGTGCTGGCTGTCTGCATGATGATTCTTATTTATTACATGAGCGGTATTAGTGACAAGACGTCCGAGTATATTGTGCAAGGGTTAAATTTTATGTTTCTCGGTCATCTGTTGTGGCGAGTTGAGTCGTTGCAGACATTGGACGATTCAACCAAACAAGCTGACCATCCGGAAGAAGCTATGGCTTTAGCGTCTGTAGCACCTTCTATAACAATACCCTCCAACATCGGAAAACTGTTGGAGCAACACTGTGAGGCCACACATTTCTACTTGCAGCAAGACCTTACGCTCAGCGAACTCAGCAAAGCCATCGGAACCAACCGCTATTATCTCAGCCAGTACTTCACGCAGCAGAACACGACGTACAATGCCTACATCAACGACCTTCGCATCCAGCACTTTGTCAAACTCTATGGCGAGTCCATGGCTTCTAGTTCGCCTTCCACCGCTCAACAATTGGCTCAGGAGAGCGGTTTCCGAAGCTATAGCACTTTCGGTACAGCCTTCAAACAGCGCATGGGACAGACCGTGAGGGAGTGGATGCGGGACACTGCCAAGTAAACAAAAACGGACTGCCAACCAAGATTTGAGTTGCAGAATTAGCAAAAAATGTTGTTGAATTCACAAAAATTGCTATTAGCGGCTTCTCACCTATTGTGAGTTTCTAACATTTTTCATAATTTTGCAAAACCTTCTTCGCGTACGAATCAAAGAAGGCAAACTACTTGATGAATAATATAAGGTATTTGATTTTTTATTGTAGACAGATTCTGTTCGCTGCGGTTATGCTGATGGTAAGCGTAACCCTCAGCGCTCAGCAGCATCCATCGGACCAAGAAAAACAACAACCCTCCGAACAGGAGCTGGCTATGGCCCAACGTATCTACCAGGCGCAGGTGAGTGGCAGCGATACTGATTTCTATGAGGCTCATGTGACATTCATGAACTATTTGGAGGAGCATGAGGATTGGGAGAAGTACTACCGTGCGTGGATGAATCGTGTCATCTATGAGGTGAATAATAAGCGATTCCATCGTGCTTTCATCGAGATTAATTACCTCACCGATGACATTAAAGAGCGTCATCAGGAGCAGTATCTCTACATTTCCAACATGTGTCTCGGTTTCCTTTATAACGGTCGCAATCAGCCGGAGTTGGGCGAGGAATACTTCCAGCGTGCGTTGCAAGACATCGATGCTGACAAGGAACCGGTGGCAGCATTCAATTCTTACCTCTCATTGGCGCAGCTTCTTAGTTTTAATCGTCCTGCCGAGGCTATGGCCTATCTTGACAGTCTGCCGCAGCAGATGCTTCAGAACCCGATGTATCAAAGCGGTGTATTAGGCTATCGTTGCATCATTGCCAACAAGTTGGGCGATTACGACGCCTTCAATCGTTATTTCTTAAAATACGACAGTATCCGCCAGCACCAGCCGCAACAGTTCAATGCTGCCAACCTACAGCAGGTGATGGTGTGCCATTGCCTCATACAGAACGACTATCAGTGTGCCCTCTCCTGGTGCGACTCTATTGATGTGCCGCTGACCGCCACTGAGCTGCGTATCACCGTTTACGAGCAAATGGGGGATTGGAAGCGGGCTTTTCAGGCCTCAAAACTGAAGGATAGCCTGATGCAGATAGGTGAGCGTGAAGCACTGGAGCTGCATATGTTGGATATGGAGAACGACATTGACCTGCTTCAGGCAGAGCGTGAAAAGGCTGAGATGCGGCGCACACAATTGCTGATAGTGGGCATCATGGCAGTCGCCATTATTGCCCTGCTCGTAGGCCTGCTTGTATATCGCCACAAGAAAAACCGCCGATTGCAGGAGCAGTTCCTGCAATTGCAGGAGGTCCGGCGTAATATTGAAGCCGGACAGGCTGTTCGCCGTGCCTTTGTCACTACGATACAGGATAAGCTGAAGTCGCCCCTTAACGTGCTGAGAGGCTATGCGCGTATTTTCAACAATCCGGCTTTCCGCCTGAAGCCCGAGGAGCGTCCCAAACGTTATAGTGACATCCTCGTTGCCGCCCGCAACGTAGAGTCGATGATGGATCCTATGCTCGACTCCTATGCCCAAGGCATGACGGGTATTACAGAGGATGAGAAACAGGTCTGTTTGGATGCACTACGCTCACCGCTACTCACGCTGATCAGCACAACAGAGGTTATTCTTGATGCTAACGGGCATATTCCCCACGAAGAATATATGCAGCTGCGTTCCGAAGTGTGCCGTGATGCCTATCATGTGGCTACCTCTACAAATAAGCTCATCCTGTTCAGCCTCTATGGCGATGACATTCCTACGCCCAAGCAGCACAGAGTGGCGCTGAATGAAACATTACGCTCTTTCTTGCTCAGCTATGAACCGCGTCCCACAATTACAGAACAGAACACCAAGTTGGCCACTGAGTTCAAAACTGACGTAGCAGATGATGTAATGGTCAATACCAGCCCGATGTTACAAGAATTGGTGAACTGCCTGCTCGAGAATGCCGACAAGTACACTTCAAACGGTGCTGCGCTGCTGAGCTGTCATGCTGCCGCTGACGGTACTTATTCTATATCTGTCAGCAATGAAGGACCCGTCATTGCCGCAGAAGATGCTGAACGAATCTTCGAGCCCTTTGTCCGCCTCTCGCCCAATGAGCACAGCCTGGGCATCGGCCTGCCTTTGGCTCGACGTCTTGCCACCTCAATGGGGTACAGCATTGCTCTTGACCTTGAATATACCAATGGTGCACGTTTTGTTGTCACAGGCATCTGAGGAAAGTGCTCCTTATGAGCCTTGTGTCAAATCACATGATGCAGAATGTCGTGGTTGTAGTTAAATAATTCAAAAAGAAAAATGGTGCAGGGAGAAATCTTTGCACCATTCGTTTATATTGGCTAAATTTGCAGAAAACAGGAATTATGGCGTTGAAAGTATTATGTGACCGCATCCTTCAGGAGGGACGTTGTTTGGAGGGTGGTATTCTGAAAGTAGACCGTTTTGTGAACCATCAGATGGATCCCTATCTGATGAAACAGGTGGCGATTGAGTTTATTCGACGTTTTGCCGATATAAAGGTCAACAAGATTCTTACTATCGAGGCATCGGGCATTG
The DNA here is from genome assembly GCA_016285075.1 of Prevotella sp. Lineage (GTDB taxonomy): Bacteria > Bacteroidota > Bacteroidia > Bacteroidales > Bacteroidaceae > Prevotella. Next base: position 9,288 of record JAEEQB010000039.1, on the reverse strand, counting down.
CCCCGGCAGTGATGTTGGGCTATCTGATGGAGCTGCCTGTGGTGTATGTAAAAAAGATAGTTCCCTCAACGATAGAGTGTTTCTACCATACCAAGGTACATTCGTTCACCAATGACTTTTTATACGATGTAGTCATCGACAAAGAGTATTTAACGGCTGACGACCATGTACTGTTCATCGACGACTTCCTGGCTTATGGCAATGCCGGTAAGGGCATTATAGACCTTTGCTCCCAGGCCGGTGCAACAATCGAGGGCATGGGATTCATCATTGAGAAAGGCTTTCAGAAAGGCCGTGAAGTGTTGCAACAGGAAGGAATCAGCCGTATCGAGTCTTTGGCTATCATTGAGTCGCTCGACAACAGCCAAATCAAGATTATGGACGATTGATTTATATGGAATGAGAATCAGGAGTCCAAGAAGATGGCAGTGTAGATGCGGCCGGAGTTGATGCCTAAGCGGCGTGCCGAGAAATAGACGTCTGACAGCTGGTAGGTACAGACAGGAGAGACTGCAATATGGTCTGCTGGTACACCCATACTTAGCAATTGCTGCCGGTTGCACTCGGGCAGGTCAATGTGCCACTTCTCATATTTCTTGCTGATAAGTGCCATTGGGAACCCCTCTTCGGCAAAAGCATGATAGACCTCATCGCCCACCTCGAAGCTGTCGAGGCTGATGCCGGGTCCTATCTGTGCAAGGATGTCACTGGGGCGTGAACCGTAGACGTCTGTCATCTTCGCCACCGCCCTCTCTGCAATGTGCTGCACCGTACCTCTCCATCCGGCATGAATGGCACAGACAGCGTGAAACCTTGGGTCGTAGAGTAGTAGGGGAATGCAGTCAGCTGTCGAAACACCAATACACAGCCCCACAACATTTGTCATCAAAGCATCGATTCCATCGAGCTTTTTATGCTGTTCTTCTGGCGAAAGACCCAATAATAGCTCATCAACGGCCAGTATCTCTGCACGGTGCACCTGATGGGGCAGCAGAAGGCGGTCATTACGAATACCTAATAGCCGACATAATGCCTGGCGGTTCTGGCTGATGGCCTGTTCATCGTCACCGCAGAAGTGATTGATGTTAAACTCAGCATAGTTTCCCGTGCTATAACCCCCTTGCCTTGTACTGCTGAAGGCTGTTACGCCCTCACCCAGCTGATAGTATTGTAGATGTGGTTCTGTCATGATCGGATTTCGGCGATGTTTATTGTCTTTATGGTGCAAATTTACGAAATGTCGGGTAAATAGCAAAAGAAAACCACTCTTTTTGTCCTTTTGGCAGAGTCTTTTCTTATTATTATTTGCTAATATCAAATCTTCTGTGTATCTTTGCAAGCGAAGAGTAATAGTAGAACTGAAAATTCTTTTTTATGGAGCAAGGACTTTTTTATGAGATTTGCGGATGGGTAGCCAGTATTGGAATGATTCTGGGTTATTTGCCACAGGCAATTGAGACCATTCGCACCCGTAATACCGATGGTATTGCCCTGCCCACTTTTCTGATGATGGCTGTGGGTGGCTTTGCGTTCATGATGCAGGGGCTGCTGCATGAGCCCGAAGTGCTATGGGCGCTGTTTCTGACTAATCTTGTAACGACGACGTGCAGCTGTATTGTCTTCGGTATCAAGATGTATAACGATTATTTCAAGAAATAATCGTATTGCTTTAGTGATGAACACTTTGAATACTTATTGTCAAACTAATTAAGAAAGAAGATTTATGGAGACAACACTTGTTTTACTGAAACCCAGTTGCGTTCAGCGCGAGCTGATCGGCGAAGTAGTGAACCGTTTTGAGCGTCGCGGACTGCGTATCTCAGGCATGAAGATGATGCAGTTGAGCGATGAGATCCTGCGTGAGCACTATGCCCACCTGGTCGATAAGCCTTTCTTCCCTTCGCTTCAGGCTTCCATGCAGGCATCGCCTGTTGTGGCATTGGCGCTGACAGGAGTTGAAGCTGTGAAGGTGGTACGCCAGATGGCAGGTGTCACCAATGGACGTGAGGCTGCCCCTGGAACGATTCGCGGTGACTATTCGATGAGCAATCAGCAGAACATTGTCCATGCCTCCGACTCAGTGGAGAATGCAGCAATAGAATTGCACCGCTTTTTTCTGCCAGAGGAGGTGTTCGATTATGCCAGCAACAGCCAGCCGTTCATTTATGGTGACGGTGAGTGCAAATAGTATTTTGCAGATATCATAACAGAGAGAACCCTGCCGCTTTTGAAGCGAAGCAAAGGAATGGGGACTAAACGATGGCTTACTTTGGTGAACTGATATCGATAGGAGTTGCTTTCTCATGGACAGCAACAGCGCTGTTGAGCGAATTCGGCTCTAAGCGGCTGGGTAATCTGACGTTGAATGTGCTGCGTATGGCGCTGGCACTGCTGTTCTCGCTGGTGCTGTTTTTAGTGGTGACTGGTAGTCCCATGCCAGCGGGAGCATCAGCCGAGGCTGCGGGCTGGATGCTGCTGTCAGGCCTCGTGGGCTATGTGATTGGCGACTTCTGTCTCTTCCAGTGCTATATTATAATAGGTTCGCGATATGGGCAGCTCTTCATGACGCTTGCCCCCTTGGCAGCAGCACTCATGGCCTGGATGACGTTGGGCCAGCAGATGACAATGATGAGCATCGTGGCGATGTTGGTGACTCTTGTTGGAATCGGCATTTCTGTGCTTGGAAGGGGCGAGCATCATAAGGTGTCGCTGCGGCTGCCTCTTAATGGGGTGCTCTTTGCCATCGGTGCTGCTGTGTGCCAGGGCGTTGGGTTGGTATTAAGCAAGATAGGCATGGATCATTATCAGGTCACAGCGTCTATGCCTGACTGGCTGGTGCCGTTCAGTGCTAATTTCTATCGTTGTGTTGCTGGCATCATCGGCTTTCTGATATTACTGTATTTTCGCGATGGAATGGCACCTTTACGTGAGGCGATGCATGATGAAAAGGGTCTTTCTGTCGCTACAGCCACAACCATCTTCGGTCCTTTCGTAGGAGTAGGTTTCTCGTTGATGGCTGTGCAATATACAGCAGCAGGCATCGCCTCTACACTGATGGCCATGACACCCATCATCATTCTTTTGCCCTCCTATTGGCTCTTCCATGAGAAGATTACCTGGCGAGCCGTACTTGGTGCCGTTATCTCAGTCGTGGGTGTCAGTCTGTTTTTTCTGCAATGATATGAGAGAATCAACAGGTTTTACCATAAAGAACCATGAAAAGTATTACTGAACAGCCATCTCACTATGACCACCTGGAAGAAATGTCTGTCCAGGAGTTGCTGCAGCATATCAACGACGAGGATGCACTGGTGGCAAAGGCTGTTTGTGCTGCCATGCCTCAGATTCAGGCGTTGGTGGAGGCCATAGAACCTAGGATGAAGCGTGGAGGCAGACTTTTCTATGTAGGCGCTGGTACCAGTGGTCGGTTAGGTGTGCTTGATGCCAGCGAACTGCCTCCGACCTTTGGTGTCTCGGAATGCTTGGTGGTGGGCATCATTGCCGGTGGCGATGAGGCTTTGCGCCATGCGGTGGAAAAAGCTGAGGACAATTCTGGGCAGGGTTGGTGCGATGTGCTTGAGTATCATCCTAACGCTGACGACAGTATCATCGGCATCGCTGCCTCTGGCACAACCCCATACGTTGTTGAAACCATCAGGCAAGCAAGGAAGAACGGTTTGCTGACGGGCTGTATCACCAGCAATTTGGACACGCCGCTCGCACAGTCGTCAGACTATCCCATTGAGACCATTGTGGGGCCGGAGTTCGTCACAGGTTCCAGCCGCATGAAGAGCGGCACGGCTCAGAAGATGGTGCTCAATATGATCAGTACTACGCTGATGATCCGCATGGGCCGTGTAGAGGGCAATAGGATGGTGAAGATGCAGCTGACGAATGCCAAACTCGTGGACCGTGGTACGCGGATGCTGCAGGAGTCGTTAGGGCTCTCCTACAATGAGGCCCGCCAGCGCCTGCTCAGTGCTGGCAGTGTGGATCGTGCCTTGAAACAGAAGTAAACCTATTTCTCCGAACGTTTATCGAAGCGCAGGAAGATGCCTGCAAGGATGGTACCGCTGATGCTGTGCCAGGCGCAGCTGATGGCGCAGGGTAGGACGGCGAGGGGCTGGGCTGCAAAGAAGTTGCCAGCAAGAACGGTGGCAAGACCTGCATTCTGCATTCCTACCTCAATAGAGATGGTACGTTTCTTGGCTTTTGAGAAGCCGAAGATACGGCCTGCTGTATAGCCCAGGACATAACCCAAGGTGTTGTGGCAGAACACAACAGCAAAAGTCCAAAGAAAGAGCATCAGGCCACGGGCCACAAGGTCATCATGGACAGTTGATATAACTCCACCAACGATACAAGCAAGGCATATCACGCTCAGACCGGGCATCAGCGACTGGATGGTGGGAAAGTGTTTGCTCTTTGAATAAGTGTAATTGAGAAAACAGCCGATACCAACGGGAATGATTGTCACAATGAGAATGTTCAGGAACATTCCTATGGCATCAATCTCGATAATCTCGCCTGCAGTCAGCTCCATCAGTAGCGGAGTCATCACAGGAGCGAGGAGGGTGGAGGCGCAGGTCATACCTACTGAGAAAGCCACATCGCCATGACAAAGATACGACATGATGTTGCTCGACACACCGCCAGGGCAGCAGCCCACCAGCAGAATGCCTAATGCCAAAGCTGGTTCCAGATGGAATACACGAACCAACAGATAAGCCACACACGGCATGATGAGGAACTGGGCGCAGGCACCTATTAAGATGTCTAATGGGCGATGTGCAAGGATGCGGAAATCATTGGTTGTCAGTGTCAGTCCCATTGTCAGCATAATGATGCCCAGAATCACGGTTTGCGTGGTGCCTCTTACCCAAATAAACAGATCGGGAATAAAGAACGTCACTAACGCTATGGCAATGATAAACAACGACGCATTCGCAGCAAGCCAACGGCTCAGACTAATTATCTGTTTCATTTATACTGATTTTTATGAATGACTAATGATGATTGGATTTCCCCGCCCTCAAGGTCTGCAGCAGCACGCTGAGAAGGATGAGGAAGATGCCGATATAAAAAGAGAAATTGATTTCACGCCCTTCGCCAAAGATGAGGAAGGCCAGTATGATAGTGTAGCAGGGCTCCAGGTTGTAGGTGAGGTTGACGGTGAATGCCGAGAGACGTTTCAGGGCCTGGATCTGGAGCAGATACATACCTACAGTACAGAACAGCGCGTGGCAGAGCATATACCACAGGTTGCTACCTTCGGGAATCACCACGACAGGTTGCTGGCTGGGGAAGATGCAGAGGTAGAGGGGAATGATGGCAGAGACCATCATCAGTCCTCCCGACATCTGATACATCAGCACTGTACGGCTGCGCACACCTACGCTGGCTTTCTTGTTGCAGATGGCGTATAATGCACAGACCGCAGATGACACGATGCCAATCATGATGCCATAGCGGTAACGTGCATCGAGCGAGAAGATACAGAGTACACCTGCCACCGTGATGAGCGAGAACAGCAGTTCAATCCATGAGAGGCGACGCTTGAAAATCATGGGTTCGAACAGAGCGGTAAAGAAACCGATCAACGAGAAGCAGATGACACCGATGGACACGTTCGAAGCCTTGATGCTGCCATAGAAAAGCATCCAGTGCACTCCCAAGAGGGCACCGCATCCGCACAGTTCGAGGAACTTGCGCCATCCGACACGTGGCAATCCGGTAAATACCAGCAGGATGAGGCTCGTGAACAGCATGCGATACCACACGATATCCACCTCGTTCAATGTAATGAGCCTTCCAAACAAGCCAGTGAAGCCTGCCAACATGACACTCAGGTGTAGCTGGATAAAACCCTTTCTCGTCTCAGTCATTGTAACGTGTTTTTTGCCACAGGTTTCATTTGTTATCTAAAACGGTGCAAAGGTAATCATTATTGAAAGAAAAATGGCTATTTCTTTCCTTTTTCTTTCCTGTTTTTTGTAACTTTGCAGTCAAAGTTTGCTCACTTCAACGGAGCAGTGCAATTAAAAACCATTAAAACCAATAGAACAAATGCAATCCAAGTTTTTCATTACCACCATGATGCTTTGCTGGCTGACGCTGTCGGCCACTGCGCAATCCCTGCCTTATCAGAATCCTCATCTTTCTGCCCGCGAGCGGGCCAAGGATCTCTGCAGTCGTCTCACCCTGGAGGAGAAAGCCAAGCTGATGCTCGATGAAAGCCCGGCCATTCCCCGTTTAGGCATCAAGAAATTCTTCTGGTGGAGTGAAGCGCTTCATGGTGCTGCCAATCAGGGCAATGTCACCGTGTTTCCTGAGCCTATAGCCATGGCTGCCTCATGGAATCCTGACCTCCTCTACAAGTGTTTCGATGTGGCCTCTACTGAGTTCCGTGCCCAGTACAACGAGCGTATGCAGCGTGGCTCTGGCGAGGACGAGAAGTTCCACAGCCTCTCTGTGTGGACACCTAATGTCAATATCTTCCGTGATCCCCGCTGGGGACGAGGTCAGGAAACCTACGGAGAAGACCCCTATTTGACCAGCGTCATGGGTACACAAGTAGTAAAGGGCTTGCAAGGTCCAGAAGATGCCAAGTACCGCAAGCTGTGGGCCTGTGCCAAGCACTATGCTGTTCACAGCGGTCCTGAGTATACCCGTCATACAGCCAATCTCACCAACGTTTCGCCTCGTGACATGTGGGAGACCTATATGCCGGCATTCAAGACCCTGGTGCAGGATGCCAAGGTGCGTGAGGTGATGTGCGCCTATCAGCGATTGGACGACGACCCCTGCTGTGGTTCGCAGCGGCTGCTGCAGACCATCTTGCGCGACGAGTGGGGATTCCAGTACTTGGTGGTGAGCGACTGCGGTGCTGTCTCCGACTTCTACGATTCCCATAAGTCTTCGTCTGATCCCACGCATGCTTCTGCCAAGGCCACCATTGCTGGCACGGATGTGGAGTGTGGTTACGGCTATGCCTATCGCAGCATACCTGAAGCCGTGAAGAGGGGTTTCATCACTGAGGCCGAGGTTGACAAGCATGTGATCCGCCTGCTGGAAGGCCGCTTTGACTTGGGAGAGATGGATGACCCTTCGTTGGTGGAATGGTCAAAAATACCTTATTCGGCCATGTCTACCAAGGCTTCGGCAAACCTGTCGCTTGAAATGGCTCGACAAACCATCGTCCTCTTGCAAAATAAGAACAATGTCCTGCCCCTGCAGAAAGGTAAGGAGAAGATAGCCGTCATTGGACCGAATGCTGCTAACACCCCGATGATGTGGGGTAACTATAACGGTACACCCAACCACACCATTACTATTCTTGATGGCATCAAAGCCAAGCAGAAGAAACTGTTCTATGCCAAGGGCTGCGACCTGACCTACGACAAAGTGCTGGATTGCCTCATGGCCTCTCAGTGCAGCTTCGAGGGTAAGAAGGGCATGAAGGGCACCTTCTGGAACAACCGCCAGATGGAGGGCAAGCCTGTCACCACTCAGTATTACACCCAGCCGTTGGCTGTTACCACCTTTGGTATGCACAATTTCGCACCTGGAGTACAGCTGGAAGACTTCTCGGCCAAGTATGAGACGGTATTTACACCAAATGAGTCGGGAGAATATGTGGTGAAGGTGGATGGTTGCGGACAGTTTGAGCTTTATATTGACGGAGAGCGTAAGTTCCGCCACCGCATTTGGCGTACCACGCCTAACAGCGTAGCCATTCAGGCCGACAAGGGCAAGAGCTATCATATTGAGGTACGTTTCTCACATGTACATACTTATAATGCCAACCTGGCCATCAATATCGCCAAGGAATATCCTATTGACTATAACGAGACCATCAGTCAGCTGAAAGGCATCGACAAGGTGATCTTTGTGGGTGGTATTTCACCAGCTCTCGAAGGCGAGGAGATGCCAGTAGACATTGACGGTTTCAAGGGTGGAGACCGCACACATATCGAATTGCCCAAGGTACAGCGTGAATTCCTGAAGGCACTGAAGGCGGCAGGCAAGCAGGTCATCTTCGTCAACTGTTCGGGCTCTTGCATTGCCTTGCAGCCTGAGACAGAGACCTGCGATGCCATCGTCCAGGCATGGTATCCTGGTCAGGAGGGTGGAACTGCTGTTGCCGACGTGCTCTTTGGCGACTATAATCCTTCGGGAAAGCTGCCTGTCACTTTCTATAAGAGCAGCAGCCAGTTGCCCGACTATGAAGACTACTCGATGAAGGGCCGCACCTACCGTTACTTCACCGATGCTCTCTTCCCCTTCGGTTACGGTTTGAGCTATACGCAGTTTGAAATGGGCGAAGCCAGCAGTTCTGTCAATGGTGATATCACTGTCACCACAACTGTCAGGAATACTGGAAAGAAAGACGGTACGGAGACCGTACAGCTTTATATTCGCAACCTGCAGGACCCCGATGGTCCGCTGAAGTCGCTACGTGGCTTCCAACGAGTCAGTGTAAAGGCTGGCCAGACGCAGACTGTCACCCTGAAGCTCGACAGAAAACGTTTCGAATTCTGGGATCCTGAGACCAACACCATGCGGGTAAAGCCTGGCCAGTATGAGATTCTCGTTGGCAACAGTTCCAACGATCAGGATTTGAAGAAGCAGACTGTTACCATACAATAAGTCATTCCCGATTCGGAAACAATAACGGAAGCCAAGACAGCACGGTCTTGGCTCCCGTCGCTTATTCTGCTGATTGCTTGGCACGCCAGTGCCCTGAGTATCATACCATCATGCCTTTAGTATCATACTATCGAGATTTCAGTATTGTCCGGTGATGAGCGGCCTGTAAGGCCTTCCCGATTTGTCAAGAATTCCGATTCCTATTCAAATCCAAATTGAAGAAGTGGCAAGAAGAAAAACAGCGAAGAAATTTGGTGTTTTGCTCGCTTATTCGTACCTTTGCAGTCGATAAACGACTGACAGTTATGAGAGACAAGACATTCATCAGTTTCGACTGGGCCTTGAAGCGCCTGCTGCGCGACAAGGCCAACTTCGGTGTGCTTGAGGGGTTCGTGTCCACGCTGCTGGACCGTCCGGTGAAGATCCACCGCCTGCTGGAGAGTGAGGGGAACAAGGACCGTGACGACGCCAAGCTGAACAGGGTGGACCTGCTGGCAGAGGATGAAGACGGCGAGATGCTGCTGGTAGAGGTGCAGGGAGAGTCGGAGTATGCCTATTTCCAGCGCATCCTGTTCGGTGCCTCGAAGCTGGTGACGGAATACATCGACAGCGGCAAGAACTACGAGAACGTGAAGAAGG
>JAEEQB010000078.1 GCA_016285075.1 Prevotella sp. | reverse complement strand
ATATTTTACATCGGTAAATCTTTCTCCATATTCATCATGCCATTTAGGTTTAAGCAGATATGTCACCATTGCTAAGATCAATATTAATCCCAACAAACAGCCACAGCCTTTATTTAAGCAATTTTTCCTAGAAAAGTGTTTCATGTAAATACCTAATTATCTATTTGATATACTTTTTATATCCACTCATAGTTGACCTTTCCAGCACCTACCTCAAAGTGATACTTGGCGATGCCTAAGTCTATCTGCGTATAGCCAATCAAGGAGAACCCCCTCTTGGCTCGTACCTGATGACGTCCATCCTTCATGCCGAGGTACTCAAACGAGAATTTCTGCTGGTTCACGGCTGTTGGAGCAAGCAAGGCTGCTTCCACACCCTTGCGGAACCATGATGGAGTGACTTCGCTGGCGTTATTGGAGCCAAGTGTCCTTAGGGCGGAGCGGCTGACTTGCTCAACGGTTTTGATCTTATGGCCTACACCTTGTGTCTCACCATAGCCGATGGCAATGTAACTGGCTATCTTTTCGCCTTCGTCAAGTAGATAGGTACCCGGCACTTTCGAGTAGCTTAGTCCCACCCAGCAGGTGTTCAAGCCAAGCGTCTGGGCAAGCAGCACCAGATGCTCACCATAGTAGCCTATGCGTTCATCAAGGTCATCGGCCCTTTGACCCGCCATGACCAGATAGTTGTTGGCATTACGGAACTTCCCGTATTTGGCCAGCGTCCCTTGGAATGCCTTTGGCTCATTGCATATCAACTGGATGTGGAGCTGTCCTTCTTTATTCAGTTTCACAATTTCATCTTCAAGCACCTTGACGATTTCCTCGCTCAATGGCTGGTCTTTGTAAGCCCTTACACTATGACGGGCTTTTATTGCTTCTAGAATAGTCATGATGTATGATATATATTATTTACTATCTTTGTTACATTCAGATACATACTAGCCGAGGGTTTACTGATGGCATACAGATAGGGTAGGGCTTGGAGCGAATCAGTCCTCGGGCCAAGGCTCAAATTCCAGTTCCAGCTCAATCCATCGATTGCCTTCGTGTGGTATGGAGCTCTTCTGGTTTGACACTCCCAATCCTAACAGACGGATGGGGTGGGAGTGAAATTCCACTTGTTGCATCAGTTGCTTCGCCAAAGGAAGGATCTCGTCTTTGGTGCGGAGGATATGGTCAACGGTGATGCTACGGGTGATCTGCTGGAAGTCCCGGAACTTTACCTTCAATGTCAGTGTGTGCCCCTCGAACTCGTTCTTCTCGATGCGTCTGACCAGTTCCAGCACCGTGTGATAGAGATGGATGGTGACGGCAGCATCATCGCTGATGTCGGACTCAAAGGTCTGTTCGCAACTGACACTCTTCCGTTCCCACTCACTGATGACGGGACGGTTGTCGATGCCTCGCGAGAAGTCGTAGAACACCTGTCCCATCTTGCCGAACTCCTGAGTCAGCCGGCTCAACGACACGTTTCTTAGATCCAAGCCCGTAAAGATACCCATGCGGTGCATCTTCTCTGCTGTCTTCTGGCCTACGCCCCAGATCTTCTCCACCTTCAGTTGGGCGATGAAGTCCAATGCCCTGTCAGGATGAATCACCGTCAGTCCGTCGGGCTTGCGCCAGTCGGAGGCAATCTTTGCCAGGAACTTGCAGTAGCTCACGCCTGCCGATGCTGTCAGCCCTGTGGTCTTACGGATGCGCTGTTTGATTTCTCGGGCTATATCCATTGCCCATATCCCTTGACGATTGGTGCTCACCATCGTCTTATTTTCTGTCACATCGAGGAAAGCTTCGTCGAGGGATATAGGCTCTATCAGGTCAGTGTAGTCGTGGAATATCTCATGCAGCTGTGCCGACACCTCCTTGTATTTCTGGAAATGGGGCTCCACGATGATCAGCTGCGGACACAGACGCTTGGCCACCTGTATGGACTGTGCCGAATGTACACCAAACCATCGGGCCTCGTAGCTTGCTGTTGACACCACACCACGTTCGGCATCGTGTCCCACCGCTATAGGCTTGCCCTTCAGTTCCGGATGGTCTCGCTGCTCTACAGCCGCGAAGAACTGGTCCATGTCAATATGGATGACCTTCATCGTGCCATTCCGGGCCTATTTCGCCTGGATGTCGATCTTTGGGATGCGGCCGTCCTTTGTGCGCTGAAACTCGCGGTATGCGGTAGTGCGACGGAAACCGTTGCCACCGGAGGGGATGCCATCGTGATAGAAAAGGTATGACTTACCCTTGAAGTCGATGGTGCCACCGTGAATGGTGAACGAGCCTGGCGACTCGTCGGTGATGCGGCCTTCGTAGTGCCACGGGCCGTGAATGCTCTTCGACGTTGAGTAGGCCCAGTGTTCTGGCACTCCGCCAGCTGCATATTCCAGGAAGTAGGTGTCGCCAATCTTATAGACCCACGGGGCTTCCTCGAAGCCGGTCTTCATCACTCGCTTGTGGAGCTGGTAGTCCATCTTCAAACATTTGGGGCCGAACTGTGCTTCATCGTCCAGCATGGCACGCATGTCGCAGATGCCGTTGTTGGCAAATGACTTGTCGATGCTAATCATGTCTTCGTTCAACTTGGCATACCAGCAGCCGTTGTTGCCCCAGAAGAGCCACGCCTGTCCGTCGTCGTCGATGAACACGGTGGGGTCAATGAACCCCCAGTCGCCAGGGATGAGCGGCTTTCCGAGCGCGTCTGCCCAAGGACCTTCAGGATGTTCGGCTACAGCCACACCGATACCATGCAGATGCTTGGTGGTGTCCTCTGCTGCCACATACCAGTACCACTTGCCGTTGCGCTCGATGGCCTGCGAAGCCCAGGCATTGTCGCCCTGCTTGGCCCACTTGAAGTTGGCAGTGGACAACACCACGCCGTGGTCTGTCCAGTGCTCCATGTCGGTAGTGGAAAACACCTGCCAGTCGGGCATACGGAAATAGGTTGCCGTGTCCAGGTCGTGACCTGTGAACACATACAGTCGGTCTCCCGACACCACTGGAGCCGGGTCGGGGTTATACATACGGTTGTTCACGCGCTTTTGCGCTTGCAATGTGATGGCCAACAACAATGTGATAGCCGATAAAAGTGTTCTTTTCATATTCTGTCCTTATTTTCCCTTATGTGCGCAGCATCCGAAGGGCTCTTCCTGTTTTACAGGATCCTGCCTGTAATGCGTATGGTCAACACAGGCCAGACGGGGAACTTGGCGATGAAGTCGTAGTATTTGTCACTGTCACTGCCAAAGTCATCTCTGAACGCTTCCTGATCGGTCCCTGTCTGTTTCTCGAAGACACGTGGCTTGCCCCATATCATCACACCCAGATCACCGCTGACGCCGATACGCTTGCGTGGAACGGCACGACCATAGCCGATACCCAGATAAGGCCTGAACTTGTTGACCTTGATGGCACCGTGACCATAACCATCCCTGTCGAATTCCACGATGTAGTCACCAATGGCAATACCTTCGCCAGGATCGAAGTCCTTCACAGGAATGGTGTTTTCAATCTTAACAATCTCGTCGGTGCCGAAATAGAATCCGGCTGTGGCGTGGAGCGGTATCTTGGGGAAAGGGTATGCATCAAGCAGCAGATGGGCTGTACTCATGTAGTTCTTCGCCTTTGCCTCAGTTTTTCCGCGTTCCTTTTTCCCTTTTGCCCTGTAGTCAATTTTCTCACTGTAAGTAAAACCCGAGAAGAAGTTGTAGCCGGCACGCACCTGCAGGAAATTGCCAATGGGGGCTGCCACGTCAACTCCTGTACCAGTTGTTCCGAGGGTTAAACCTACCGACAGATGGTCAAAGAGTCCAAACTCTGTGACCTGGGCTCGTGCTGGTGTAGCAAACTGTAATGCTAACAGAGCTGCCAATGCAATGCTCTTGAATGAAATAGACTGTTTCATAAATTTTTAAGTTTTAGTTGTTAATATGATGGTTACACACGATAGCTGTCCTTTCGATTGCAAATTTAGTAAATAAAACGGAAAGTACAAAACATTTCCGATATTTTTTATCTGGCAGTTAAATAATATGAAAAAAAGGAGGGGGAGTATACTGTTTTTGCAGTGTTGTCCGTTTTTTAATGAAAAACAGTAAAACAATTTTATATGAGAAAGTTTTTGTTAAGTCTGATGACGGTGATGGCTGTTGTCTCATGCACGGCTACCGAAGGTAAACTGAGAGTGAAAATGAACTGCAAGCCTGTTGGTGACAGTATTGTGGCGATAGTTAACGCCGGGGAAGAAAATGAGGTGAGGATGAACTTCACGGGCAAGCAGGGCGTCTTTGACTTTGAGATTGACGTACCTAGTCCCGCCAACATGTATCTGGTGGAGCCTGGTGCACTGCGCGGAGAACGTGCTTCGATTTATCAGATTCCCGCCATTCCTGATGAGGAGGTGTCGGTAACCGCTGAAGACGGCTCGCGTTATGATGTCAACGGCTCAAAATTCTATGCACAGTTCCATGAGGCTGACATTGTGATAGAGAATGCCCAGAAAGAGGGTAGGGACGTGACGCAGGTCATCTATGATTTTATCAAGGCACACCCGGACTATGAGGCTTCGGCCTATATTGTCACCATGATGCGTGACTTGGAGAAGATGAAAGAGGCTGTTGCGTTGTTGAAGCCCGATGTACGTGAAGGACGCATGAAACCTTTATACCAAGGAATGCTCGACCAGATTGAGGCAGCGATGAAGGCAGAGGAAGAGTCTGCCAAGAAGCAGTCTGCCGGCATTGAGGCTCCTGATTTCACATTGAACGACATCAATGGAAAACCTTTGTCACTGTCGAGCCTGAGAGGCAAGTATGTCATCATTGACTTCTGGGGTTCATGGTGCGGATGGTGTATCAAGGGATTCCCCGAGATGAAGAAGTATTATAACACTTACAAGGGGAAGTTTGAAATCCTTGGCGTGGATTGTAACGATACGGAGGAGAAATGGAAGGATGCCGTCAAGAAGCACGAGCTGCCTTGGCTGCATGTGTACAATCCGAGGAGTTCCCAGGTGCTGAGTGATTATGGCATTCAGGGTTTTCCCACGAAGATCATCGTCGGTCCTGACGGAAAGATTGTCAAGACCATCGTAGGCGAGGATCCCGCGTTCTATACGCTTCTGGACGATCTGTTCGGGAAATAGCAGATGTGCAAGTGTAGGAGATGCGTCTCAGCCAAACAAGGCACGGAGGGCTTCTTCTACCTTACGTACTGGATGGAGCTGGATGCCGGTATATTTTCGTGTGTCGAGCCCTTGAAGATTGTAACGAGGAATAATCATGTCGGTGAAGCCTAGTTTCTGGGCTTCACTGATTCTTTGTTCAATACGGCTGACAGGACGTACTTCACCGCTGAGCCCTACTTCGCCAGCCATGCACCAGCCCTGCTCAATGGGCGTGTCGACATTGCTGGAGAGGACAGCTGCAATGACGGAGAGATCCGTGGCGAGGTCGGTAACCCTCAGCCCACCGGCAATATTGATGAAGACATCTTTCTGGATGAGTTTGAAGCCCACACGTTTCTCGAGTACTGCCAAGAGCATGTTGAGGCGACGCTGGTCGAACCCTGTGGCAGAACGCTGGGGGGTGCCATAGGCGGCAGTGCTGACAAGAGCCTGGGTCTCGATGAGGAAAGGCCGTACGCCCTCGATGGCGGCAGAGATGGCAACGCCGGAGAGTCCGTCGCGTGTGTCGGTGAGCAGCAGCTCAGAGGGATTGCTTACCTGGCGAAGACCGGTGGGCAGCATCTCATAGATACCCAGTTCGGAAGTAGAGCCAAAGCGGTTCTTTATGCTACGGAGGATGCGATAGACGTGGTGCTGGTCGCCTTCAAACTGAATGACAGCATCGACGATGTGTTCCAGGATCTTGGGACCGGCCAGGGTGCCTTCCTTGGTGATGTGACCGATAAGCAGAACGGGCACTCCACTGGTCTTGGCAAATCGCAGTAGCGCTGAAGCACATTCGCGCACCTGTGCTATGGAACCGGCAGAAGACTCTACGTCGGCAGTCATGATGGTCTGTATGGAGTCGATGACCACCAGTTGGGGCTTCTCTTCCTTGATGTGTTCAAAGATGTCCTCGAGTGAGTTCTCACAGAGAATCAGCAGATGGTCGACACCTGTAGACTGGCTGGCAGAAAGGCGTTCGGCACGCATCTTCAGCTGATGGGCACTCTCCTCACCGCTGACGTAGAGAATACGCATCTGGGGCAGGTTAAGCATGGTCTGAAGTGTGAGGGTGGACTTGCCGATTCCCGGTTCACCGCCAAGGAGCACGATGCTGCCTGGTACAAGACCGCCGCCTAGCACCCGATTGAGTTCTGCATCACGCATGTCAATGCGTGGGTCATCGTGGGCAGGTATCTCGCTGAGTCTCATTGCCTTGTTGCGTCTCAGAGCATGCCCGGTGGTGGCAGCAGCCGATGTCGCTGACTGCTGACGCGTGTCGGATATCCGGATCTCCTTAAAGGTGTTCCACTGCCCGCATGACGGGCATTTACCTATCCACTTCGGCGACTCCTGGCCGCAGTTGGAACATACATATGCTGTCTTGTCTTTTGCCATAATGCTGCAAAGTTACGAAAAGTCGAGTGCAAAACAAAAGATTTTATTCTTTTTTTGCCGAGACAGAGTAACTTCGTGACATTTATGCCACAAAGTTACGAAAAAAAACTGCAAAAAGAATGCGATTTTTGGAAGATTAACGCAATTCGGCCTGAAATAAGGGCAAGACGGGGAAGAATAAGGAAATTTAATTTGGGACAGAAAGCAAAATGGGGAGGATTGGTGAAGGAGTTAGGTTGCCAAATCGTAACCCTGAAAACGAGTCTGTTAGGTGGGTTGTCCTTCCTTTATTGACCACGCAAACCGGGGCAGAATGGCGCACCTTTCGCTACCCGTTTCTTATTCCGCAAACTGCTACATTTTGCATAGCGATGGATGCCTAAAAAGATAGTAGTTTTGCAGCCAAAATTAAAAAAGGAGTAAGAAGCATGAGAAGTACTTTTAACATTCTATGTAAACAAGAGTAAGGAGAAGGGAGGGACCACGAGACTGATTGTCTCGGGGAGGGTACCATGGTGTGGTGCCAGTGATGGGCAGGGTTACGATTAACGGCACCCAGAGCCAGTTCAGTTGTAAGAGGACAATTTCGCTTGACATGTGGGACGTGAAGGGCAACTGTGCAAAAGGTCGTAGTAAGGAGGCGTTGAAGATCAACCGTGAACTGGATAATATCAAGACTCAGATCATCAAGCACTATCAGCACCTGTCAGACCGCGAGGCTTTCGTGACGGCAGAGATGGTGCGCAACTCCTATCAGGGCTTTGGCAGTGAGTATGAGACACTGCTGAGTGCTTTCGACAAGGACATTGCCAATCAGAAGAAACGTGTGGGCAAGGACAGGGCTGCAAGCACACTTTGGGCTATGGAGCGCTCGCGTAAGGATGTGGCAGAGTTCATTCAGTCGCACTACCGTCGCACGGATTTGTCGATGCTTGAACTGACGCCAGAGTTCATCAAGGACTTCGCCGCTTACCTCAGTACAGACCGAGGACTGGCTAACGGTACTATCTGGCAAAGATGCATGTGGCTGAAAGGTGTTGTGCTGAGGGCGCACTACAATGGTAAGATTCCCCGTAACCCGTTTGCGCAGTTCCACATCAGCCCCAACTGCAAGGAAAGAGAGTTCTTGACTGAGGAAGAACTGAAGACTGTCGTAACCCATGAGTTCGAGGATGACAATCTTGCCTTCGTTCGTGACATCTTCGTCTTTGTTTGCTTCACCGCCCTTTCGTTCATCGACGTGAAGAACCTGACGACGGACAACATCGTGGACATCAACGGCGACAAGTGGATTATCAGCAAGCGTCACAAGACGAATATCCCCTTCCAGGTGAAGCTGATGGACGTCCCCTTGCAGATTATAGACCGCTACAAGCACCTACAAGAAGACAAGCCGGTTTTCGGCAAGATGCGCTCGACCTTTGGTCGCTTGGCTCGTCCAAGAACTACTGGTCGATGTGCAAGAAGTTGAAAACGGTGATGACAGCCTGTGGCATTGAGAAAGCCATATCCTACCATTGTGGACGGCACTCGTTCGCAACCTAAGACAGCACATAGCAATCTCTGCCAATGATGCTTTAACATCTGGTTCTATTATCAGTTCCTTGGCAAGAGAATGTTCCCAAAAGTCCCCTTCCAAGGGATGAGCAGCCAAATGTGGTTCCGGCCAACTCTCGTCAAGCTCACCATTACTCACCGTCGCCGTTGTCCTTTCTCCCAGTTCTGGTGTCAAATGGCGAAGGTAGTCATAGTGGATTTTATACAAAGCTAATGCATTCCAACCATGATACCGTTCTATGAATGGCACTATCTCGTCAAACGAGACCTGATGTAATAATTCGTAAAGTGTCATATTCTTAATGGTTTAATCAAAATAGTCACACTTACTCCAATCTAAATCATCTCCATACTCATCACTTTTATATGTGTGATAGTCTATCTCTGCATGTAGCTCGACATTAAAGTCTCTCACCCATAGTAAGTCAAAAATTGAAAAATCCATATGTTCATACAGGTTATGAAATGCATGTATCAGATGCATGTCCTTGGTCAATTCTCTATCCAATCCTTCATTCCAGTTATCTGGTTCCTCCTGTAAATACAGCATTTCATTTTCAGATTGAATCTGAATGGAATCGCCCCAAGTCTGTATTTCGAAGCTGCATGCTCCGTCATCATACAGAGGCATAAAGTCGTCCATCGTTCCATTTAACATAGCCCACATCTTTTTGGCTCTGACGGTCTGAACAGGATGGATTTTAGAGTACCCATAGCCAAGAAAACAATTCCCCTTCACAATCATGTTGTTCTTAACGTCATTACCCTTTACTGATTCGTAGAGCTTAATTGTTCTATTGCGCATGTCAATTAGTTGAAGTTTTAGGGCTTCATTGAATTCGCTTAACAACAGTTTATAATTTTCGTCCATGACGAAATAATCATGAAGAATATTTCTTCTAATTCCCAATAGACTCTTAATAGCGAATCCTTCGGAATCCCTAAATAATCTCCTTTTTTCTGTCTCGTATTGCAAGTTCAGAATTTCGGTTTCTATTTCTTGCACAGCCTTCGTGTTAAAAATCTCTTGTACTGTCATAATAGGAATCATTAGGTGAAACAAAAACTATGATGGTTTTCTTATACTCCACGGCCTCTTGCTCTATAGAAAGCAGAGTATGTGACATATCATGTCCGTCGCCTGAGTACAACTTAGACAAGTTATTTATAAGGTACAGGTTGGAAAAGCAGTTTGTGAATGAAAGAATCTCGAATTCATCAAAGTAAACATAGTTGTACCAAAAGGAACCATTTGGAATAAAATCGTTCAATTCTTCAGGATACCAAAAGAAACCATGATTATTGTATTCCATCATTTCCTGCTCCAGCCAATTTCTTTCTTTTTCGTCGGTGGCATTTTCTAAGTATTTCGTCTTTATCCGATCAATGACTGCATTCTGTATTTCCTTTTTGGGAATATCAGAATAGACCACAATAGGCAACCCTGATTCTACAGCAAAGTCATATACGTACTGTTTAAGTTCGGTAGCTGGTTGTTCCGAACATACAAACCATAATCCAGGTTTGTTCAATTTTTCATATTTCTCTACTTTTACCATAATCAAAAGAATTATGGTGCAAAGAAAACAAAGACCTGCGCCAACTGGTGGCAGAGATAAAGGAAAATGTCATTAACTCTCGAATTTTGATGAAAATCCACATAAACAACCTTTTCATTTGGTAGTTATACAGATTTTCTGATTTCAATGTTTATTTCTGTCTCAAATTCGCGCACATAGATGAAGTCGGTAATGGCAAACTTTAAATGTTCAAAAGTGTTGTGAAAGGCACTTGTTAGATGCAAGTCTTTTGTCAGTTCTCGGTCAAGCCCTTCATTCCAGTTATTATCCTTCTCATCCAAACCGACAAAATCCTCAAAGGAAAAGTTGTCTTCAGGTAAGCTAAGCGTCATTAAAGACAGACCTTGTTCATATACCCCGTTCCAACCAGTATCGCACAGAGCGTTCCACAAATCCTGTCTGTCCTTTCCTTGAACGGGATGAAGCTTCGGGTAGTCATAGCTGAGATAGCATTTTGCTTCAATTTCAGCATCTTTGAAATCCGCATTGTCTTTGATGCTGTCCCAGATACGATGTGCCCTGTCATATAGTTCCCGTAGGGCGACAGTCAGCGCATCATTGAACGCGATAATGTCTGGGAGGATTTCTTCCTGATTGACAAGAATACGATTGTTTATCATGTCCTTTCGTAAGGACAACAAGCAGTCGCAGTCAGGATAATCACATGGGGATTTGTCGTACTTCCACAGAATCTCATGCTCAATGCATTGAATGTCATAATCATGAATGTCAATCATATTACTACTTATGTTTGATTATATTATTGATTCGTCTCCACAATTTATTAAATCCAAGGACATCTTCCTTTTCTGTTGATGTAACAGCAAAGTCAAGTAATGTCATTAACAAAATTTCCATATAGCTCTTTTGTGGAACGTATTGCTGTCGAACATAGATTTCTACATATGCTTCAATTTTTTCGCTGACTTTCCTGGCTGCATCAACGAACCTTTGCTCTTCCCCTTTAGGGACATTCACTTCCAAATTCCAATCGTAAACGTGGAGGGTCAGTTTTTTCTTTTCCATGTTCTTTAATTTACTCATATTGCACATTATATTCTTTATTTTTTGTGCAAAGAAAACAAAGACCTCCGCCAACTGGCGGCAGAGGTCAAAGAAAATTCCATTATCAATAGATTTATTTGCGAAATATCTACATGCTGGACTCCAAAAAATAATGTAATTAGTCTGAATTATACTTCTCGATGACTTGTCTGAACTCTATTGAATAATTGGCTTTCAAATAAGCCATTTGATAAGCCAGCCAAGTGTAGCAAACTGCATGAGACTTATTTAAAGCATACATTCCTTTCAACTCCATTTCATTCCATACCTTTTCCAGAGCACTCTTTCTATGGCCATTCTTTCTGCCATCTTCTATAAATTTGGGTTTTAGAACAGATAGTACGTCTGTTTTCCTCCTTCCCAAAGCTTTTCTCAACAAGTCGCTCTCACCTCTGCTAAAATCAGCAATCAAGCGCGATAGCATCATCAACTGTTCCTGATAAACAATGATGCCATATGTGTTCTGAAGGTACTTTTCCATACAGGGAATGATGTACTTTATTCCTTTCTTTGATTTTTTGTGCTTGATGAGCTTTGATATATCTTCCATTGGCCCTGGTCGATACATACAATTCAAGATTACCAAATCCTCGAAG
>JAEEQB010000038.1 GCA_016285075.1 Prevotella sp. | reverse complement strand
AAGCAAAGACTTACTTATAGAAGTTTGAACAGCCCTTGTGCTTTGCCGACAAATTATTAACTTTTTATTTATGGACAGAAGTCAGGAAATCATCCGTACCAGTTGGATGGTATTATAGCCAACGTATTGTTGCGGGATTCAAAACTGCTGTAGGTATTTTGGCCAGCAGCGTAGCCATCGTGATGGATGCCGTCAACAACCTGAGCGACGCACTATCGAGCGTCATCACCACCGTGGGTGCCAAACTCTCGCAGCGCCCGGCGCAGGCCGCCCACAACTACTTCAAGCAGGAAGGGCGTGACATCGTCTATATCAACGTGATGAACAACCTCTCCGTTGACTGCGACTGCGACGGCAATCCTGCTTCGCCCAAGATGATGGATGTCGGCATCCTTGCCTCACTTGACCCCGTAGCCCTTGACAAAGCTTGCCTCGACCTCGTGTTCAACCCCCAGTCAGTAGCTGAGTTCGTTGGGTTTTGATAGCAAGTTACGTGCTATGGCCGAGAACCTGACTTATGACGTGGTGTATTCTTCGGAGATTGAAGGCATACGGCTGAACATGGATCAGGTACGTTCTTCCATTGCCAGAAGGCTGGGCATTGATAACGTGAAATATAGTGAAAAAGGCGATTTACCATTGTCCAATCTGCTCAGCAAATACTGCTCGTATATGGTTATAAGCAATAGAGAATAGTAAAAGAATGTATAGATATGAAGAAAATTATCCTTAACACGCTCTTCTTCGTTATCGCCCTAACGGCGCAGGCCCAGCTGACGGACTGGCAGAACATTTCGAGCAAGAACTTTGTGATGAAAATCATCCACGACGAGAACTATCTGTATGTCGGCACCAAGGGCGGCATTGTGAATATTCACAAGCAGAGCGGTGAGCAGATGGTGCTCAAACGCGCCGATGGGAGCATGACGGGCAATTCTATTACCGACATGGCGCTGCACAACGGCGAGC
The DNA here is from genome assembly GCA_016285075.1 of Prevotella sp. GTDB lineage: Bacteria > Bacteroidota > Bacteroidia > Bacteroidales > Bacteroidaceae > Prevotella. Next base: position 44,888 of record JAEEQB010000038.1, on the reverse strand, counting down.
TATGGGTAGGTACGGAGTTCAACGGCATAGCAAAGGTGACTGACGATGGCATTGAGAAATTCGACAAGAAGAATGCCGGATTTCGCATTAACCAGAACATTTCCGGCTTCTATTTCAATGCCGACGGAACCATGCTCGTAGGCAGTATCGCGTCTTTGTACGTATTCGACGGAAAGAAATGCACAGCCGTGTACGACATCAACCCTATTAGCCCCTATTCCTACGTCAAGAGGATTAGAGCCGACAGGGACGGGCGTATATGGGTGGCTTGCTACGATGCTTTAAACATATATAACCTCTGTGTATTTACGACTAATGATTTGGTGCCGTACAACATTCCGTACGGAAAAGCAAACAATATCGAAACCGACAAAAACGGATACCTGTGGATAGCAACCAACAGCGGTCTCGTCAAGTTCGACGGCATCGATTTCACGTACTACACACCCGACAATTCGGCCCTCCCGAGGCGAACATCACAGACCTAACGGCTGATGAGAATGACAATCTGTGGATGTTTGGCGACCGCTTCATCACTAAGTTTGACGGCATTAGTTTTACTGCCTATCCCTATCAACTGAGGGTTGAAAATGATTACCTGTTAGCCATTGATGTTGACAACGACAATGTTTATGTAGGGTCGCGCTTCGAGGGTTTGCTAAAGCTCACGGATAATGGACTGACTGCTGTCAACCTCATCGACAATGTGCTGTATGATAACACTATGTCTTTAAAAAGCGGCTGTGTCGACACTGATGGCAATTTCTACGCAGGCTCGCTCTATGGCCTTCAGAAATACAATATTGAGACGGGCGATTATAAGTTTGAGTCTATGTCGCAGACTGCTCAGATTGAAGCCGACCGTAACGGCAACGTCTGGCTACTCTGGCCCTGGTTTGCCACCGACACCTGCCTTGTTGAAATAACCGCTACGGGCAAGAAGGCCTACATGAGAACCGCCTATCCATTTAGCGAGGCAGACGCCAACCTCATCAAGTTCGACCGCAAGAACCGCCTCTGGATAGCCACGAACAAGGGGCTCTACATGCGCGATGGCGAGACGTGGATGACCTACAACAAGAGCAATTCCAGCCTCACAGAGACAGTCCAGTGCATGGCCTTCGACAGCAGCAACCGTCTCTGGTGCGGCACCTTCGGCAGCGGCCTATTCTGCTTCGACGGCATACGATGGAGCAACTACACCACCTCCAACACCTCCCTCCCGTCCGATTACGTGGGCACGGTAACCGTCGATAACAACAATGTCCTTTGGCTGAACTGCCGCGACCCTCGCTATCCCGACAAAATGGGCTCAGAATATGGTCTGGGGTTGACACGCTTCGACGGAAACGCATGTACGACCTACAACCACAACAACTCGCCGCTGCCCAGCGACTGCTTCTGGGACGTACAAGTCGATGCTGACAACCGTCTCTGGATAGCCACAGCCGGTGACGTCGGCCTCGTTTGCTACGATGGAACCGCTTGGACGACCTACGACACCGACAACTCAGGCATCGCCCTCAATGAGGTGACGAAAATCACCCTCGACCCAAAGCGTGACCTCATCTGGCTCACCCATTACCCTGGCCTCGGGCTCTCCGTTGCCCGTATGAACTGCCACAACACAGCAGTCCATTCCATTGCCGTTCCCAGCATTCCCCCAGTCATCTACGATTTGAGTGGCAGACGAATCGCTAATCCCACAAGGGGCATCTACATCAAGGAAGGGAAGAAATACGTGAAGAAATAGAGTGTAAAACCAAAATTGAAAAAATGACATAGAAATAGATAATTCTGCTGTAAAATCACGTTTAGAACGTGCAGAATAGGCAGAATGTGTCCAAATAGAGGTGCCAGTACTTTACACAAAACCTGTAAGTAGCTGATTATCAACATCCGTTAGCCGCTGCCCAGGCAGCCGTCGAGGAATAATCAAAGAACTTTGAATATAGACAAATTGGGTGCAACTTCCTTTGTTTGAAGGGGTTGCACCCAATTCTTTTTACGTTACTGCTTCAAAAAATGATAGTGTTTCAATGAATCACTTTTGGGAATGACTTTCACCTCTCGAATCACAGTGGCAGACCTCAAGCGGATGGTAAGGCTTGAGTCGGCGGGTATGTTGCGTTTGCTTACATAGCCTAAACATTCAGCATAGAGACGTTGCTCCTCACGTGGCATCCAGAAAGAGAAATGACCTGTGGAGTCGGTCGGTGCACCTGCCCCAGCACCACGAATGCCTATCCATACATCTGCCAGCGGTCGGTTGTTTTCATCCATGACAACGCCCGACACATGGCGCAGCACCTGCTGCATTTCGGGGTGCTGGCTGACATAGGCATCGCTGAGCGTGTCGGGCACGACGGTCAATTCCATCAACGGACAATTCTTGTCATACCCCGAGTCGTATTTCGCCCCGTATGCCGACCAATCTTTCTGGGTGGCTACCATCATTCCCTGCTGGTGGTAGTACTGTCTTACCTTGTAACGAATCAACTTGCTAAGCGAGTCTGGCAGTTGCTGCTTGTTGACCACGATGACGAGAGTGTTCAAATCGAACTGCACGGGCTGCACGGCTTCCTTCTTGTTGGCCAAAGATTTTCTCAATGTAGATTCTACCAATAGTGAGTCTTTGTGGACGACATCATTCGAGCGTTGTGAAATGTCCAGACCAGCGATGTGCCCATGCATATCGACAGTGACCTGAGTGTCCAACTTCGTTTTAATGTCGATGACACCCCTCTTTGCCAGTTCACCATACTTCTGGATATACGGAAGTTTGTTGTTCTCGTCCTTATAGACTATGATGCTTTCAATGTCTGTTTCGAAATAACGTTCAAAATCTTCTGTTGTTGCCGTTGAAAGCAAATCAACAGGCATAGGAACAGGCTTTCCATCGATGACGACAAGGACAGATTCGTTGCTTCCTTTTGGACAATCCCCTCCAAGCCTAATGATATTACCAGACCCCAAGTCTGCCGACGAGGGTACGATGGTCAGTTGTGCAATGCGCTTTTGCAATTGTTCGTTGTCCAAGTCGAATATAGATTTGCTATGGGAAATGGGAAGTGTGTCTGTTTCAGTACTTCCAAGTCTCATAACATTATCATCCTGATGGCTTGTAGGTGTATCATTCTGATGGGAGTTCAATGCCACTTGCTCTGCCTTCAAAGGCATCTCCGTGGCCTTTTCCATGTCTGTATTCAAGACAAAGAGCAATAATATAGCAGCTGCAATGCCAATACCAACTGCCCATGTGGCCACATGTTGAAACCTTGGTTTAGCACTTGTATCGATAACCTCGCGCTCAAACTTTGCCCACTCAGCATCAACGTCGGGCATACCTATCCTTTTGTCTATATCTTCTCTTTTCATTTACTTTGCAATTTTAAGGGTTTGTCTGATTTTTGCCAACGACCGTGTAATGTGTTTGTTCACCGCCGAAGCACTGATACCCAGCACCGTGGCTGTTTCCGCGTAGGTCATCTCGTCATCATAGTGTAGACTCAGCACGCGTCGGTCTTGCTCAGTTAGGTTGTTGTCAATAACTTGTCTAAGTTGTTGTAGCAGTTCCTCGCGTTCCTCGTTCTCACTTGCAGTGATTTCTTGTTGAAGTTCTTCTTCCAACTGCCGCTGCAACTGTCTGGAACGCAACAGATGTAGGCATTGGTTTCGAGTGGCTGCCAACAAGTAGCCGCAAATGCTGTCATTAGCGATCTTGGGTTTGTTTCGCCAGATTTGAGCAAACACCTGATGCACTGCATCCTTGGCATCATCGGCATTCTCCACCATCGAGAAAGCCAGGCGATACATGTGCGAATAGCTGTCCTTGAACAGGCGTTCAAACTCTTGTTTACTGTAATTCATAAATGAATTTTGGTCTTTAATCGTATATAAGACCCTCAGACAGCCAAATCAAATACCCCCTCATTGCAAAAAAAATGGTCTTATGTAAAAAAGTCATCAATTGTGATTATCTTCTGGACCTTTCCGCTATGCTTTCCGTGAACAAGTCCAAAGGTGGTTACTAACGTAAGATGAACAGTTTGTTTGGCAGATAGAGTTTTCTTAAGCATTTCTACGCGGTGGAGCATTTTGGTTTCCTCTTCCTTGTCAATGGATAAGGGTATACCGTAAAACTTCATCTCGCAGAGGTTTACTATATTGTCATCGCGTTGAATTAAAAGGTCTATCTGTACTCCTGCTTTTTGTTCTGTACCTGGTACATTCCACGCAGAGATGGAAGTCCTGACTCCACCTATTTCCAGTGCTCGTTTAATCTGAGTTATGTGTTGCCAGCAAACCAGCTCAAAGGCAATACCTCGCCATGCTTTCATCACATCTGATGTGAAATTATCATTGATGAATGTGACATTCTCCTGATTCTTCTCCACATACTTCAACCAGAACAGGCAGAAGTTATCAATAAGCTTATAATACTCACCTGTTCCTTTTCCGTAAGGGCTATAACGCAAGATGAAGTCGCTCTCTGCAAGTACAGATAGCGTGTCGCTGAGGCCACCACCAAGAGGGAGACCCGTGGCGGATGCTATCTCATCGCGAGTAAAACCGTAGTTGCGAGTGGCAAGAAAACGGATGATCTTCTTACAGTCTTCCGAATTCGTAAAGATGGCTTTGAAGAGACGGTTGAACTCATCTTTCAGTCTTGGCTTGCTACCGAAAAGAATCATGTCTGTGTTTCTCTCAAAACTATAGCCCCTGCGGAAATAACTGAGGTAATAGGGTATTCCACCAAAAACCATATACGACTGGACAATGTCGTAACGAGATATTTCTATATTCTCATGCTCAAAATAGACTTCACACTCTTTGAGGGTAAAAGGATAGACCTTTATTTCGTCAGTAAGTCGACCATAAAGTCCTCCTTTGCTTCTCGACAGGTTGCTGAGCATCCAAGATGTTGCGCTGCCACAAACAACGAGCATCACATTATCACGGCCATTGCACCATCCATTCCAGAAGTTCTCAAAAGCAGACAGGAAGCGGCTTCGAGGTGTGTCCATCCAAGGCAGTTCATCTATGAAAATCACCATGCGCTGACCATTGTCGAGTTTCATGAGCAATTGTTCCAGCTGGTAGAACGCCTCAATCCATGACTTGGGTTGTTTGAAGCCTTCAAGACCATGATTCAGCATGGAATAGTAGAAACTCTCCAGCTGTGTTTTCATGCGATTCTTATCATCTTCCTGATCAACTGGCGATACCCCTGTATGCTGAAAGGTGAACTTATCTTTCAAGGTTTGCTTGATGAGATATGTCTTACCAACTCGCCGCCTACCATAAACAGCAACGAATTCAGGACGGTCACTATAGTAGAGTCGCTCCAACTCTTCTATCTCATGTTTTCTTCCAATAATTGTACTCATATTGATTATATTTTGCCGCAAAGGTAATAAAAATACATCAAACGGCAAAATAAAGTATATGATATTCTGCCTATTTGTGCGATTTTTAACATATTTGGCAGGTTTTCTGTGTATTTCACCTTGTTATTAAATAAAATCAAACACATTCTGCAAGAAATAACGAGCAAAACAACCGTAATGTCATGAGAAATTATTAATGTTGCAAGTAAAATTTGCAGAACGTGCTGAAAAGTCGTAATGCAATCTGTGTTCTAACAATAGTGGTTAATTAGCCGCCGCCCAGGCAGCAGTGGAGGAGTAATAATTCCTGCGTCATAATAATGAGATCTGTCCGCTTGGGCAGGTCCCTTTTTATGCTCTTATGATCTTATGAGGCTCATTCGACGATTATTGACTAAAAACGTCGCAAAATGTGCGCTATTTTGCTAATGTGTTTGGCATTTCACAATTATTTTAGTATAAGGAACTGTGCGCTTGGTAGGCCGCTTTCTTTCCTACAGCCGCCGATACATAGCCTTGCTGCCAAAGTCGGTGCTTATGCCATTGCGCAAGGCGTGCAGGAAGTTCATCTGAAAAACTGTCAGTCCGCAGGGCATCTGTTCCAAAATAAAGGCTGTTTTCATCATAACGCTAATGACCGATTCGGGTTAAACCACCTTATAAAACATTTCAACCTTAGGAAAAGGGCTCCCTAAGGTTGAAGTGTTTTTATTGTCCTCAGCTATTTCTTATTTCAGAAGGCTTTCGGGTAGTGTAGGCATGGCACCGTTCTGTGTGCAGACGAATGCAGAGACTTCGACAGCTTTCTTGTGGGCTTCGGGCACCGGCTTACCATTGAGAATGGCAGCGCAGAACGAACCTGTGAAGGAATCGCCAGCGCCAACAGTGTCGGCCACCTGTACCTTTGGCGTTTCCTGGAATGACATCTGACCGGGTGTGAAGACGTATGAACCGTTTGTGCCACAGGTAAGAACAAGCATGTCGAGGTTGTACTTGCCCAAGATGAGCCAGCACTTGTTTTCAATGTCAAGACCTGGATAGCCAAACATACGGCCGATGAGTACTAGTTCCTCATCGTTGATTTTCAGAATGTTACAACGCTGCAATGACTCTTTGATGATATCTTTGGTATAGAACTGCTGACGCAGGTTGATATCGAAGATCTTTACGCAGTCTGCAGGTGTGGCATCGAGGAACTTATGGATGGTTTCGCGGCTCACCACATTGCGCTGGGCGAGCGATCCGAAACACACAGCACGGCAATTGCGGGCTATCTGCTGGATGTCATCGTCGAACGGGATGTTGTCCCATGCCACGTTTTCCTTGATGTCGTAAGTGGGGATTCCCTGCTCGTCGAGCTGTACCTGTACGGTACCGGTGGGGTAGGGAACGCGGGGCAACAGGTCGTTCAATCCATGCTCCTTCAGAGCCATGATGGTCTCGTCGGCCAGACGATCTTCGCCCAAGGCACTGATGGCGATGGTATTGTCGGAACCTAGGAACTGACCTGCATGATAAGCGAAATTGGCAGGGGCTCCGCCCAGTTTCTTGCCTTCGGGGAGTACGTCCCACAGGACTTCGCCGAGTCCTACTACATAACGTTTCTGATCCATAATATTTGCGTTTTAGCGTTTGATTCTTGGTATATAAGTAAAGAGGTAGATGACGCCGATGGCCATAACTGCCACGGCACCAGCCTGACCCATGGCATCGCTGCAGAAGCCCATGAGAAGCGGGAAAATGGTTCCACCAAACAGACCCATGATCATCAGTCCAGACACCTCGTTCTGCTTGTCGGGAACGGTCAGCAAAGCTTCGCTGAATGCCATTGAAAAGATGTTGGAGTTGCCGTAGCCCACAAGAGCGATGGCTGTATAAAGCATAGCTTTTGTCTCACCACCGAACATGAGTGCCATACTCAGTGCCATGAGACATACACTGGCGATGAAAAACCAGCGTGTCTTCATGACACGAAGGAAGAATGAGCCTGTCAACGCACCAATGGTTCGGAATATGAAATAGAGAGAGGTGGCGAATGCTGCTTCGTTGAGTGTCATACCCACTCGTTCCATGAGCAGTTTGGGAGCTGTTGTATTGGTGCCCACATCGATTCCTACATGGCACATGATGGCCAGGAACGACAGCAGAACAATGGGCTTGCCCAGTAGCCGCAGGCAATCCATGAACGTTGATGACTTACCTTCGTTTATCTCCTCTTGAATAGGTGTTGCCCACAGTAGCAGTGTAGCAAGCACTCCGACGATGAAGTATACGAGGAACAATACTCGCCAGTCATAGCCAAAAGATGGCATCGCCTGTGTTGCTCCCCACATAGCCAGGTAAGGAGCCAGGAACGATGCAATGGCTTTGACGAATTGTCCGAAGGTCAGTGTAGATGCTAGATTCTTATTGCCAATGATGAGCATGGCCAGCGGATTGATGCTGGTTTGCATCAGCGCATTACCAATACCTAGCAGTGAGAAGGCTACGAGCATCACACCGAAGCTGTTGCCGAAAAGCGGGATGATCAGCGATACAACGGTTACTATAAGCGAGAGAAGCACGGTATTCTTACGGCCGATTTTGTTCATCAGCATACCTGTTGGAACGCTGAAGATGAGGAACCAGAAGAACACCAATGAAGGGAATACATTAGCTACGGAGTCACTCAGACCCAAGTCGGCCTTCACATAGTTGGAGGCGATACCCACCAAATCCACGAAGCCCATGCAGAAGAAGCAGAGCATCACGGGGATGAGATAGATGGATTTGTTTTGATTGCTCATAATATTGTGTTATTTTTTGATTTCGTAGATGGTGGCCTTGCCGCCTTTGATCTTGATGTTGTTGTAGGGTTCCGAAGGGAATACAAGGTTGGTCATCGCCATTTTACCTTCAGTATCGAAAGCCTCGATGCTGCAGCGGTCGATGAAGATACGCAACTGCTTGATAGAGCCGTAAGTGGGTGCAACGGTTTCGCAAGGGAATGCCTCGCTGAAGCTCACGTCGCCACTCTTAGCGCGGTTCATCGAGAAGGTCTGCTGCTGTGCATCATAGTGCATGATTACCTCTTCATTCTTGTTGTTCGACAGCAGAATGTCTGCAGAGCCTTTCAAATCAACTACAATCTCACAGGCCTCTGTCGGCTTCTTCACCTTCTGACCACGCAGAGCAAGCATCTCCTTCGAAGGCACCACACTCACATAGGTCTCCTCATTATATTTGAAGATACCAAGGTCACGGGCGATGGAATTGGCAGAACGGAACTGTTTTGTGGGTACCTGGTTGGCATACTGCCAGTTTGACATCCAGGCTAACACCACTCGACGGTTGTCTGGTGCATTATAAAACGACACCGTAGCGTAATGGTCTTTTCCGTAGTCCAACCACTTGGTCACCTTCGGCATCGACTCGCAAGTGAACTTCTTACCGTCAAAGTCGCCCACGAAATATTGTGTGGCGCTTCCACCGAAAGGACCGCCGGGGTTGATGTTGCATATCAGCACCCACTTTCTCATTTTCTCATTTTCTCCATTTCTCAATTCAAATAGGTCAGGACATTCCCATACACCGCCATGATTGCCGTATTCCTTGCCGAACGATGATTCATAGTTCCATGCCTTCATGTCGGCAGAGGAATAGATCTGCATCTCCTGGCCCACAGCGAGAATCATAACCCAACGTTTTGTCGGCTCATACCAAAACACATCGGGGTCGCGGAAGTCGGGTTGGTCTGACGTTATGACGGGATTACCTTCGTATTTCTTGAAGGTACGACCATTGTCTTTTGACACTGCCATTGACTGAGTCTGGTGATGTCCTGCAGAAGTATAGAACGCCACCACCTCGTTGCCGTTTGTCACACAAGACCCGCTGAAGATACTACCCAGCCAGTCGGGCTCAAATGTCAGCGGCTGACTCTCCCAATGAACCAGGTCACGGCTTGTGGAATGCCCCCAGTGCATGTTCTCCCATTGCGAACCGTAGGGGTTGTACTGGTAGAACAGGTGCCACACGCCATCCTTGTAGAACATTCCGTTCGGGTCGTTCATCCATCCGTACAAAGGAGTGTGATGGTAGATAGGACGGAACTTCTCGCGATTGGCGGTGTCGAACGTGTCAGAGAATTTGATCTCCTTCCAGCATACAAACTCGCCAACAGCACCTTTCTGGCGACGGTCTCCGTGAAATTCAATGTCGAGCAGTCGTGCGTTTTTCAGTTCATAGGGGACATAATAGTCTACACGGTCAATGGCCAGCTTCACATTGATGCGCTGCACCATCTCGTTCCGGCCGTCTAAAACTGCAATTGCCGCAATCTCTTCTGTCTCTTGAACAGGCAGCAGCACATACTTCTTGTCCTGTGTAACCCGCAACATGGCGTGTTTCTCGCCCAGAATCATAGGAGTCTGGGCTTTCATTGATACCGTCATTAGCAAAACGGTCATCATCATCATTAGTTTCTTCATATTCGTAGGTTTTAAGTTTTCTGCTGCAAAATTACATAATTTTTCCTATTTGCTCTGTAAATATTGATACAAATACTATCATATTACGTTCTTTGCAAGATATTAATCAGTTGCGAACCTTTTTCCCCAGCCAGACTAATGCCAAATACTGTTCAGACGCCGCACTTGTGCCTCATGGGTGGCACCACTGATGCTGAGTCGGTTGTAGATGGATCTGGGGAATACGAGATTGGTCATCGACATGGATCCATTCTGAGTGAATACTTCCACCGATGATTGGTCGACAAAAATATCGAGTGTCACTTCTTTGCCTGTGACATTGAGCGGAGCTTTCACTGACGGGACAGAGAAGGTGCCATTGAAGGATGTCTGACCAGTTGCCGACGTACGATGAGCCGTTAGTGTGCGTTCTGATGCTATGATGTCGAGGACATACTTCTCGTCCGTTGCATTGCTTAATGTAATGGTTGAGTTCTGGTCAAGGCTGACAGTGATGCGCAACTGGTAGGCATCTTTTACATCAAGGTCTCCGTCGGCCGCCTTCCAGTTGTCGGCTATTTTGTCAATCTCGCTGACTACGGTAGTAGCCAATAAGGTCTTTTTGTCATAGTTGATGAGTTTCAGTTCACGTGGCAGTGTCATGGCCGAGCGCCAAGGTGAACAGGGAACTGCACCGGCATATTGCCAGTTGTTCATCCATCCTATCATCACTTTGCGATCGCCAGTGTTGCTCCAAGTGACTCCAGCATAATTGTCCATGCCGTAATCTAACCAAAGCGGATAGTCAAGTTCATCGGCAGTAAAGGTCTTTCCATCGAATTCACCTAGGAAGTACATCATTCCTGAACCCAAAATAGGACCGCCGGGATTAACACTTACCAACAACACCCACTTCTCTCCCAACTGAATAAGGTCAGGGCACTCCCATTGTAGGCTGGGTCGTCCTGCCAATGCCACAAAGAATGTGCTTTGGTGTGTCCAGCTCTTCAGGTCGGGAGAACTGTAAAACTCTACGCCCATTTTCCAACCTTTGGCAAGTGCCATGATCCACTGCTTGCTTTGTTCGTGCCAGAACACTTTTGGATCGCGCAGGTTGTCGTCATCATTGCGTATGACGGGATTACCCGTGTAGCGGGTGAAGTTCTTGCCACCGTCAGTGCTGTAGGCAATACTCTGCTGCTGTTTCCCCTGCACGTCGCCAGTTTCTCCTGCCGAAGTGTAGAGGGCTATCATGGCATTGGCACCGAATCCAGCCGTGTTGTTCACGTCAATGACACAGGAACCGCTGAAGACTGCTCCCAGTTCGTCGCGTGTCATGGCCACTGGCTGTTCTGCCCAGTGGATGAGGTCGCTGGATGTCGCGTGTCCCCACGACATGTTGCCCCAGTCGTTGTTTTGCGGGTTATACTGATAAAAAAGGTGGTAAACCCCGTTCACATAGACCATGCCGTTAGGATCGTTCATCCAGTTCTCGGCTGGTGTGAAGTGAATTTGTGGGCGGTATTGCTCGGTGTAGCCGCTTTGTTTCGTCGGCTCGTTGGGTTGGGGCTGCTCTTCCTTTGGCTCGTCGATGAGAGGATTGTAGTCTTGTTTGGGATCGTCACTCGAACAGGCACAAATGGTAGCCACCATCGCGGCGGCTACCATAAACGAAGAAAAGAAACAAATTGATTTCTTCATAGCTATAAATAATCTAACTAATATGTATGAAACTACCTTGTCTTTAAGTATTCCAGAGAGTTCTTGGCCAGTGTGAGCACATTATCCTGATAGATGTTGTTCTTTGGGTGTGCGCTCTTGTCGGGAGTTCCGTCACTGTTCTTCATTGAGAACTCACAGCCGCCATTGCCAATGCAGAGCAGGGTACCCTTGAACTCTGTATTGCCCTGCTGGGCTTCCCAAACGTTCATCTGGCTGACCCACCATATCTGGCTGTCCCATGTGCCAAGAGGATAGATACCGTAGGTTTGGGTGCATTGTGTGTAGCAGGCCTCTTCCTGGTTTCCAATACCTGTCCATAGGCTGGGCAGATTGAAATACAGGCAATTATGGTCTTCTGTCCAACCTGGTCCCTTGAAGGCAATTAGCTTCGTGTCGGCCGTTGTCTCTACCTCAAGTCCCTTGTAGATGGGATGTGAAGAGTGGTCCTTTTTGAACTTGTGGTCGGGATTGAGCTCTACAGCCATCTTCCACACATCATTGTTTACACCGCCACCACCGAAGCCAAAGGCGTGGTCGTTGCCCTTCATCTCATCGAGACTGATGCGTCCCAGATGTCCGGCATAGACGGTGGCGTGGCTCCAAAGCAGCAGGCTGCCTCCTTGACGGTACCACTCGCGTATGACTGGTGTTGCAGCTTGTACGTCAGCAGGTATATTCCATACGTCGTTCTCACTCACGTTCTCCAAGTCGCGCAGCCAGAAAAGTACACGGAAAGGTTCTACCGCGCTGGCATCTGAAATGCTGCTGAAAGGTACGAACTGGGCAGTAGGATAGGTCTCATGCAGCCAGAGCCATGCTGAAGCCTCGTCATCGTCACCGTTCTCAACCAGTTCCTCGGGTGTGGCATAGATACTCAGGAATCCGATAGCCGTCTTACCGATGCGGAGTGAAGAACGGGTGGAGAGGGCTGTGCCTTTGTCATTGACAGCTGTCAGGATGACCTCCCAGGTGTCGCCAGTCTTCACATTGGGTATGGTATAGCTCGTTTGAGTGCCAGGGAGGGTCTCGCTGATGGTCTGCTTGCCGTTTGTGGCCGTCAGCTTGATGCTGGTGGCATCAGCAGCCTTGTCCCATACTACGAGAGCATCATAACCTCCTGTCTTGTCTACCTGACTCATTTGTACAGCGCTGATGCTGGTTGCACCCTCGCGGGTATAGGTTTTGATAACACCGGTGGAGAGGTTCTTTCCGTCAGAGAGTTTGAAGACGTATTCGAAAGGAACGTTCGTAGGAACTTCTCTCTGTGTGAAGCTGTTGCCGCTGACAGTCTCGCTTGAGAAAAGCGTGCCGTTGCGGTAGACTGACACCTGCATCGAAGCTTGTTGCTGGGGCCATGTCCAAATATAGTCATCGCCGTTCAACTGGCCTGTGATCTGTGAAGCATCGGGAGCCTTCAAAACCATGGCTTCGCGGTCGATGTCCTTGTCCTGACAAGAAATCAGGACCAAGGTTACCATCGCCATTATAAAGAATGATATTTTTTTCATAACTGTTTATTCTGTTTGTTCTTATACTATAACCTCTTAACTGTTAATTCATAACAAAGTTAATTGTATCCTTTGTTCTGTGTGTAGAGCCCGGGCACGTAATAGAGCTGGATATAGGGTAAGGGGAAGTACTCGTTCTTGGCCGGTGTGTAGTGTGCGTCCTTGTAGTACTGGGCATAGGTCTGACCATCATAGACAACGTCTTTTTCTTTCTCGAAGAACTGATTCAGTGTCTTAGAAGCAATGCCCCAGCGGCGCAGGTCAAAGTAGCGTCCATTTTCCATTGCCAGTTCCAGACGGCGCTCCCACTGCAGGCATTGGCGAGCCTGTTCCTTTGTAGAGAAATAATTGGAAGGATAGAGAGCTATCTCGCATTGGTTGGCAGCATATCCAATGTGCTTGGCAACGCTGTTCTTGGCGCGCTGACGGATGGCATTGATGATGGTGCGGGCATCCTCCAGTGCATTGGTCTCGATAAGAGCCTCTGCACGCATCAGCATGATGTCCGTATAGCGCAGCACATAATCGTTCATGGCAAAGGCCTGCCAGGGATTGTCGAAAGTCTCTCCCTTGGAACGCTGTGGAACCTCTTTCAGTGAAGTGTAGTATCCATAGGTGTTGGGTGTACGACTGTTGTCCTTTGTCATGGTGTACTCCGTCTCATATTTGTATGGGAAGGTAGGCATGCCAACGGTATGGAAGAGCCGCGGATCCCATTTCTGTGAGGTGGGTACACCATTGATGGGATAAGCAGTCTCGTTGTTATAGTCGTCGAACATGGGCAGACCGTCGCGGGTCTTGAAGGCATTGACAAGGTTCTGTGTGGGTTTGTGGAAATCCCATCCGCACGACCAGATGCCCCAGCAGCCATTCAGCATGTTGCTCCAGTTGGCACGACCGAAGAGGGTGTTGTCGTCCTGATAGTCAGAGTGCTGGACAGCAAAGACGCTTTCTTTCGAGTTCTTGTACTCGGGCAGGAAGATGTCACCATAGTCCTCTAAGTAGCCATACTGTGAATTCTGTACTTCCTGGGTGTACTTCAGCACCTCCTTCATATATTCCTGGTTGATGTGGCTGACACCTGTATTTGCCTCGTAACCGTCGCCCCATGCCATGGTGAGATAACATTTGGCCAAATAGGCAGCGGCTGCAATCTTGTTGACTCGTCCACCGTCCTGCTGTTGTGCGGGCAGTGCATCGTAGGCAGCCTTGAAGTCGGCGATGATTTTCTGCATCAGTTCCTCATGTGAGAAGGCATCATTGCGGGTCTGCTCTTCCGTATGGTTCTTATAGACCTCCTCATCGACCCAAGGTACCTGGTTCCATAGTTGTACGAGCTTGAAGTAGAAATGAGCACGGAGGAAACGTACTTCGCCTTCGCGGATCTTGGTTTTCTCTTCGCCCAATTTGTCCTTGCCATACTCTGCGAGTGATACGAGGGCGCGGTTGCAGCGTGAGATAGAGCAGTAGAAGTGATACCACAGTTCATCCATGTGGTCGGGCGTTGAGGCAGTCAGTGTTGACCATACCTCTACGGGATGGTAGTTGGTGTCAGTTGTTCCCGAACCACCTTTCATGGCATCGTCGCTGCTGACATCGCCGTAAGGCCAGAGGTTGAATGGATAGGTGTACCAGTCGTCGCCGAGCTTGGCGTAGGCAGAGGTAACCATTTCATCGGGCTGGCTCATGGCGAGGTCTTCGCTGATGACACCCTGCGGCTCAACATCGATGAAGTCATTGCAAGAAGTCAATGATCCGCAAACGATCAGACCTGCACATATTGCTTGATATATTGTCTTCATAATTCTTCTATTGTAATTAATTTCTTTATTCCTATATTCCTTAGACTTATTGATTCCTTAGAAACTCGTTTGGATACCGAAAGAGAAGCTGGTGCTGTTAGGATACATCCAACGGGGATTCTCAGGGTCGCTACAGGTGAGAGAACTGCTCTTCAGAGTGAGTAGGTTGTGGCCTGAGATGTAGACGCGGGCCGAGGTCATATTC
Organism: Prevotella sp.; assembly: GCA_016285075.1. GTDB lineage: Bacteria > Bacteroidota > Bacteroidia > Bacteroidales > Bacteroidaceae > Prevotella. Next base: position 29,813 of record JAEEQB010000038.1, on the reverse strand, counting down.
ACCTTCTTCAGCAGGGTTTCAGGTAAGTTGTAACCTATCTGTATCTGGCGCAACTTGGCGTAAGAACCGTTTTCTACAAAGTAAGTGGAGGCTCGGTTCTCATTACCTACGTTGTTGGTGGTCAGAGCAGGAATGGTGCTGCCGGTGTTGGCTGTAGTCCAGGCTCCGAGCATGCGGTTACCCTTGTTCGATCCTGCATCGGTGATGGAGTAGAAGTCGGTCTGGAACTTCTGGTCGTTGTACACGTCCTGACCAGCAACACCTTGCCAGAACATAGAGAAATCAAACTCCTTATAGCCCAGCTCAAAATTCAGACCCCAGGAGAAGTTGGGAACGGGGTTGAAGATCCAGGTCTGATCCTGTTCGTTGATGATACCATTGCCATCAAGGTCAGCATACTTCAGACCACCCACGCGAGCATTCTCCTGGCCGCTGGCCAGCACCTCCTCGCGGTTCTGGAACAGTCCGTCAACAACGTAACCCACAATTGAACCGTATGGCTTCTTGGCCTCAACGAGGTTCTCCTTGGCGGTATGGACATATGAACCAGTGGTTGTCTCGGGCAGATAGGTTACACGCTGGCGGAAGAAATCAAGGTTGCCATTCACATTGTAACGTAAACCGAAGTCGGTAGTGCCGCGATAGCCAAGGGCAAACTCCATACCCCAGTTGCGCAGGCTGGGACCATTAAGCCATGAGGCACCGCCTTCACCCATTGAACCGAGGTATGCGGGGTTGATGAGCATGTCTTTTACATTTTTAATATAGGCATCGGCTGTACCATAGACACTGCTGCCAAAGAGAGTGAAGTCAAGACCGAAGTTATACTGCTCGGTGGATTCCCATTTCAGATTGTTGTTCTGCGACTGTGTGGCACGGAAACCTGAGGGGAAGATGCCGCTTCCAGCCAGCTGAAGGTCGTAGGCGGTAGACTCATTGCGACCACCGCCATAGGTGGCTGCGTAGAGACCGTAGCGAGCATAGTTGGAAATGGCCTGGTTACCAGTCTCACCCCATGATGCACGTACTTTCAGATCGTTTATCCAGTCCTGCTTCAGGTTCTCTGAGAGACGGTAACCCAGCGTGAATGCAGGGAAGGTACCGTAGCGGTTGTTCTCACCGAAACGGCTCGAGCCATCTCGACGGATAGTGAACGAAGCGAGCACCAGGTCTTTCCAGTTATAGTCAATCTTACCGAAGAGCGATACCAGGTTGTAACCCTCGCGGATACCTCCAGCACGTTGTGTACCAGTGGCAGCATCAGGCCACATGTAATTGTAGTTCTCGAGAGCGAACATCTGTGCATAGGACGAAGAACGTTCTTCCACGTCACGGTGAAGCTCTAAACCTGCCAGCAGAATGAATGAGTGGTCTGCTGCGATAGTGAAGTTATAGTTGGCTGTATTCGACCAAGTCCACTTGATGGAGTTCTTGTTGCCAAGATTGGCAGAAGGGGTTGAGTTGTTCACCACGTCACTGTGCCAGGTGTAAACTACGCTGTGAATGAATTCCGACCAGTAGTCAAGACCGAAGTTGGAACGCAGCGTCAAACCCTTGATGGGCTGAATGTTGATGTAGCCGTTGCCAAAGATACGCCACATCTTCAACCTGTTGTCGCGGTTGTGGTAGAGTTCTCTCAGAGGGTTCTGACGGTCACTCATACCACCAACGGGGCCAGAGAACGTCTCATTGTCCTCTTCATATACTGGCAGTGTGGGAGCCATCTTCAACGCATTCTCCAAAGGAGCACAGTCTACCTGATCACTGTAGGTGATAGTGGCATTCTCGCCGATAGTCACCATCTTGTTTACCTTGTAGCTGGTATTGATTCGGCTGGAGAAACTCTCAAAGTCTGTGTATTTCAAGATACCATTGTTCTTCTTGTAACCGAAAGAGAACAATGCCGAGGATTTCTCTGTGGCGTTAGAAATAGAGAGGTCGTAGTTCTGTGAGAATCCTGTGCGTGAAATCTCATCCAACCAGTCGGTGTCGCTATAGCGCATCGTCTTGCTCTGATTCATGAAACCGTCGTAGCGGCCGTTCACAGTGAACTCGCGCATCTGACCCGTTGCAGGATCGTAGGCCTTGATGGGCGTGCCAGCCTTGGCATTGAGTGTCAGACCGTAGTTGTTGGCATATTGTTCGGGGTCTAATCCATCGTTCATGGCTGCTTGTGCCATCGCCGTGGCATATTCCGAAGAATTGGACAGATTCATCATGCTTTGCTTGTTGTAGAACGATGCGGTCAGGTTAGCAGAGAAATCCACCTTCACTTTGTCACCCTTCTTACCCGAACGGGTAGTGATAATGATGACACCATTAGCAGCACGGCTACCATAGATAGAGGCAGAAGCAGCATCCTTCAATACCTGCATCGACTCAATGTCGTTCATGTTCAGTGTGTTCAGGTTTGTCGTTGTGGGCACACCGTCAATGATGAAAAGAGGGTCTTGTGATGAGTTAAACGAGCCACCACCACGGATGCGGACGGTACCGGCCCCCACAGGAGAACCTGTGCTGGTGATGGTCATGCCAGGAACCTTTCCCTGCAAGGCACGCATGGGATCGGTGTCGGACGAGGTCTTCAGTTCGTCGGTTTTCACCACAGCCACCGAACCTGTCAGGTCGGCCTTGCGCTGTGTCTGGTAACCTGTCACAACCACCTCGGCAAGTTCCGAGGCATTCTCCTTCAGTTCTACTTTCATACCGTTGGCAGCAGCCACCTCCACTGGGTCATAACCGATGTAAGTGATGACAAGTGTGGTACCTGCCGCAACCTTCATCTTGAAATTACCGTCGAAGTCGGTAACAGTACCATTGCTGGTACCTTTCTCTTTTACGGTGGCACCGATGACACCTTCGCCAGTCTCATCGACGACAGAACCCGTAATCTCCGTTTGCGCGTACAATAATGTACTTGCAAATACGAGCAGTGTGCTCAACAGGAATCTTTTCAGTTTTTCCATTTGCTTTTACGTTTTTAGTTAATAAACTGTTTTGTCGTATTACTGATGCAAAAGTACTTACTTATAAGGCGAAAAGCATAAAAATATCGTTCATCCCGTGCAAAATATGTTGCAATGTAACATTTTTGCGATGGAATGAACGATATTTCTTATTTCTAGGAAATGACGATGTTATTTCCTGACGTCTCCTGGAACCATTCCGTACTCTTCTTTGAAGCACTTGGTAAAATAGCTCGGGGCAGTGAAGCCAACGATGTATGCCACCTCGCTGACACTCTTGTCTGTTGTAAGAAGCAGCTGGTAGGCGCGGTTAAGACGGGCTGTCCGCAGCAGTTCCACAGGCGAAGAACCTGTGACTGCCTTCACCTTGCGATACAGTTGGACACGGCTTAGGTTCATGTCTGCAGCCAAGTCTTCCACACTGACATCACTGTCTTCTAAACGAGCCTCGACAACCTCTTTAAATCGGGTGATGAAATAGGAAACGGTTGCAGGTTCAACATTTTCTATGTTCTCACTGTTGACCGTAGCCTCTGACATGGATTCCTCTGCAGGTTCAGCTTTCTCAACAGATTCTGATACAACAGCCACGTTTTCGGGCTTCATGTTCCATAACGTGTTGACCACACGTTCCCGCTGTAAGGTAATCTTACGCAGGTGGTAAAGGTAAAAGAGGACGAATACCACCACTAAAAGGGCAATGACACCAACAGCAAGCCAATTGATCACCCGTTGCGTGTCGAGTTTGTGCAGATAGACGTCGGCCTTGTCGTGCATCATGTCCAGCCGAACGGCTTGGCGCATCAGTTCCTCACTCTGCATCAGCAGTACTTTTGCATTGTCTCTTGTCACGAGTGCTGACATCAGCATGGTCTCCTTGTCGTAAGTCTTGCCTTCCAGTATGCGGACAGCTAATTCAATGATCTGGTCACCATGAGTAGGATAGATGTAAGATGCGTCAAGTAATGAGTCACGTACCAATTGTATTCCGCCATTCTTACCTGGCAGACCGTCAATGCCGCAGTAGAGAGGAGTTGGTCCCAGTGCTTTCCTTGCTCCCATCGCTGTACGGTCGTTAGCACCGAATACCAGGTCTACGCGTACATCTTTATTATTATAGAGCCATTCTTTCGTAGTCTTATAGGCCGTTGGCTCCGTCCAGTCTCCTTGGAGTGAAGCTACTACCTTGATGTCTGGTGCATTCTTCAGGGCTTCTATAAAACCATTGTGCCGCTCAATGGAAGGCGAAGACCCATCCAGTCCTTTTATTTCCAGCACGTTTCCATGTCCGTGGAGTCTGGAGATGATGTACTCACCCATGACTCGCCCCATCTCGTAATTGTCTGCACTGATGAAGGCGGTGTGTTTTTGCGAACCGGTCTTGCGTTCGAACACGATGACGGGGATACCCTTGTCATACGCACGATCGATGGCAGGAGAGATGGTCGCCACTTGGTTGGGAGCTACAATCAACAGGTCGATGCCTGTAGCCACAAGACTGTCTATCTGCTGTATTTGGCGCTCATCGCTGTCGTAGGCTGCTGCAAAACGTAGGTCTACGTTGTCGTGGAAATAGGCTGCCATGCGCAACTCTGCATTCTGTTTTTCGCGCCAAATATCCTCCGAGCACTGAGACACCCCTATCACATAGCGAGGCTTTTTCTCTGTACAGGCAAGAAGGAACAGGGACACCAACAATAATATCACAGTTTTATTCATTGCCAATAGTGTTTTAGAACGATAATTCGTATCATTTGCAACATAAATTATATTTAGTTTTTGAGAATTGGCTTACCTTTGCAATCTCATAACTATAATCATTTGATAAGAAGAGTGGGGGCTCTGCTTCTTCAAGTCCTACACAACACCACATTGATTGGATACTTGAAAGGTCTGCAGCCCACACTCTATATGTGTACTACGTACCTTCGACATCCTTGTGGTTTGGTGTTGTGTAGGGTCGAAAGGCATGTGCACCTATACCTCATTCTCTGAAAAGCGCCACAAAGATACAACAAAAAAATGAATAAACCTACTTTTTCCAAAAATATTTGGAGCTTTCAAATTATTTGGCTAACTTTGCAGAGTTTAAAAAAGGTGTCTGTTAATAGCTCCTTCAGCAAACGACATTTCTCAAGTGTTATTTTAACAACGTATTGCTCTTATAAAAACTAAACAATATGAAAAGACTGATTCTGTGTTTTGTTTCTGTCATCTGTGCCATCATTGCGCTGGCTCAGCCGAGATTTTTCGGAGTGCGTCACGACATTCCTCTGGACTCTATCAGACTGAGTGATCCTGCTATTCTTGCTGACCCAAAGACGAAGATGTATTATATGACAGGAACTGGCGGTATGGTGTGGCGCAGCAATGACTTGAAGCTATGGGAAGGCCCCTATAGGGTGACAGAGTTCGAACGCGATTCGTGGATGGGGCCAAGGCCGATGATCTGGGCAGCAGAGCTTCATCAGACGGGTGATGGGCAGTATTATTATTTCGCCACCTTCACTAATCAGGCTGTAAAGATTGACACCGTTAAGGGCAATGTCATTGAACGACGTGCTTCGCAGGTGTTGCGTGCAGACAATCCCATGGGACCCTATCGCGCATTTGGCGATGCTACCTACTTGCCCGCCGATCGTCCTACGCTTGACGGTACATTCTGGCGCGATACTGATGGTAAGCCTTATATGGTTTTCTGTGGTGAATGGCTTCAGAACTGGAATGGGACGATTGAGAAGATAGAGCTGAAGCCCGACTTCAGTGGAACGGTCGGCTCAGCCAAAGTACTCTTCCGTGCGAGCGACTCGCCTTGGAGCCGTGAAAAAGATGAAAACGGAAACTTGACTTGGAATAAAGTGACCGATGGTCCCTGGCTTTTCCGTACAGGTACAGGACGTCTTGGCATGCTTTGGACATCGTGGGTGTTTGATGTGTATACTCAGGGGGTGGCTTACTCTGAAAGCGGTACCCTTGACGGACCTTGGATTCAGGAACCCAAGCCCATAACTCCTCCAGGGTTCGGCCACAGTATGCTTTTCCAGCGCTTCGATGGACAGTGGATGATGTCTGTCCATAGCCATACGAAAGACTCTAGGGGAAGGACAGCGCGTGTTCCCCATCTCTTCGAGGTAGACCTTTCGGGTGACAAACTTGTTGTTAAGAACCAGTGGCATCCATAAGGGACTTTCTGTGTTTAGTTGAGGTTTTGTCAATATTTCATCATATAGGAAAAGCCACATGGGATAACTACCCCAAAAACTTGAGTTAACTCGATCAATCGTTTGAGTTAACTGGATCGATTGTTTGAGTTAACTCGATTAATCAATCGAGTTAACTGGGTGAAGACACCCGTTTCCCATCTGTCAAGATTTCAGATTTTCATTCAACGAAATTGAAGAAGCTCCTCCAAGAGCATGAAACCATCGGTGCCTCATTGGCCTTTGTCATTCATTCAACTTCCGCAAGTGTGCCTTGAAGGGGCAGCCTGCTTATAGCCCAGGGCAGCGCCCTGGGTGGTTGCATGGTGTGTGGCTGCGCCCTTTAAAGGCAAAAGAATCAGCGTTGCTGCAATTGGCTGCTGCCCCTACAGGGCGTGATGACTGTTTACTCCTGTTCCCAGTGCCCTGCCCTGGGCAGTAAGCTTTTGGCCTTTCAGGGCCGTTTCCTATTATTAAAAGTCGAGCCTCACTATCCTAGTAAGTGAACGTCACTCTCTCGGTAAGTGAACGTCACTCTCTCGGTAAGTGAACGCCACTCTCTCGGTAAGAGAACGTCACTCTCTCGGTAAGTGAACGCCACTCTCTCGGTAAGTGAACGTCACTCTCCTAGTAAGTGAGCAGCACTCTCCAAGCAAGAGAGACTCCTGGGGAAAGGAGAGCATTCTCTTCATGATTGTTCAGCCTTCGACCCGCGTCCAAAAAGTGCCTGAGTCATTAAGCCATTTTCAAAAAAAGGATTCTATTACCTTCTCATTATTATATGTAATGATGTATGGACCTTGCTTTACATTTTCTATCTGTCTGACTATCCTGTAATCCTTGACTATGGTATAAGGCTGCACCTTGATGCGCTTGCCTTTGTGGTAGTATACGATGCTTGCCGTTTGCAAGAAGGGGAAGCCAAGCAGCGATTCCTTGCCTGTTTCAACCTCTACATCGTGAAAGGTGAGGCCTGCAATGGTAAGTTGGTCGAGCCTCAATGACGTGATCGGTTGTTTGTCTGGACCATAGACACCACCCATCATCGATTCTTTCTCGCCCAACACCTGATGCATGAATCGTTTCCGATGCCTATGGGTCATGATCCTTTTGAAATCTTCTGAATTCAGGTCAAACAGATGGTCGCAGCCAGTATCGAGAACCACGTTCTTTATTTTGATGCCCGGACTGATCTTCATCTTTATTGCCATGCGTCGGTCTGTCAGTCTGGTGCGTATCTTCTGCCCCTCTTCGTCATCAAAGAGATGCTTGTTCGTGGTGAATATCACCCGTTTGTTCTGTACGTCAATCTTCATATTCATATGATTGCGCCTGAGAATATACTGTATTCCCACTATACCGTCTCCACGTAGCATCATGATGCTGTCAACTGTTGTCACATAGATCTGCTCCCTCTTGTCGCTGTCAAACTTGCTCACTTTCAGACAGCCTAGCATTTCCTCCGCAACTTGGGTCTTACCAGTGCTGCTCTCTATCGAGTCACCGGTCACCGTTATCAGCTCCGTACTGTCGAGGGCATGGCGGAACACTACATGGGCTCCGCAGCCCGTGTCAAGGATAAACCGCTTTGGCTTGCCGTTCAGATTGACGGGTATGGTAATATAGTTGCCGATGGTCTCAATCTGTACAGTATCCGCCTCTGTAGCATGTAGCATTGTTGTGTTCATGCTAAGCATGACTAATAGAATAAGTATATGTAATCTCTTCATAATACAGGCGATAAGATGCTGAATGCAAAAGCAAATTGTTCTGATAAATGAAGTTTCGGTTCCGCCATCAGTTTTTCGTCGGGATTGCCGTCGAGTCCACGGAAGAGGAAGGTCTTTTCACCCGCCTGCTCTACCTCGCCGCCAGTCTCACGGATGCGCTGAAGCACTGTGTCGTGCTGATTGGCGGGGAAGCCACAAGCCAGGATGTCGCCATGCTTGCAGTACTTGCGCATCACGCGGTAACTTGTGGCGCGGGCCAGGGCGAAGGCCCCGCAGCCATATTTTTCGTGTCCTTAACAAAGTTTGACCTTTGATCGATATGTCCGCCTCGGTGGTGCATACAAATCTCTCGTTTTCCGAATTATACTATAAGTTCTAAAGTCTCAGTAAGTCTTTGACGGAATAGATACGGCTCAGTGCTTCAAAGGAAAAATACTGGTCATCCATAATCATCCATTCCTCGCGCTGCTTTTTCGTCAGGTGCTTGATATCGGGAAACATTGAGACGGGGACAATAATCTCGCGACCATCTGTCAGATAAGCCGCCATTGCACCACGCTTTACGTTGAAGTCGAGTTTCTTAATGCCTAACGTTGTATCCTTGAATTTGCACATATCCTTGTCCTCCTAATTTCTGATCAAGCAACCTCTATCTTCTTCTCACCATTCTCATCAATCCATATCTTTGCCACGGTATTACCTCTGTGCGACTTCTTACTGCCTCTACGTACTACATGGATGTGTCGACGATTCTCCGTCGCATCGGCAGGGAATACAGAAAGGATGAAATAGAGAAGCAACATCAGTTTGCCCATTGTCGAAACTCTTTTATTTTTACTATCATGTGCAAAGGTACTACTTTTTTGTGAAATCCGACTCGCTACACCTTATTATTAATATTTATTAGGGAAAAAGCATTGCCATGTCCCCTAATAGAAGGTTACTGAAATAACAAGAATTGTCATAAGATAGAGCTGTATTCCACTGAATTTCAGAGGCCAAAAGTCCAATTTTGGGAGGAGGCGGTGGCTATGAGAAGAGCAAGCTCCAGCCACTTGGAAAGCTGAAATTATACAAATATACAATTATCATCTTATTACATTATGATTTTATGGTAATTCAATAATAGTAGTTTTTGAAAACATAATAGCAAGTTGTACTTTTTACCAGTAATCCCGTCAAAAAGTCGACTTGCCAACTTCAGAGAAGCAGGGGTAATAGCCCTCGCAACTCGGCAATTTATTCAAGAGAAAATGAGAAAAGAAGATAAAGCAAAGTACAACTACAAGAGGATAGAAATCTATCTGAGTCCAAAAGATGCTGCTCTTTTTGAAAAGAAAGCAGTACACTACAAGAACTGGGGGCCATTCATTCGTGATGCCGTGAAGCAGTTTAACGACATCGGCACCCTTCGAAGAATTGATGCTCTAAATGAGACTGCCTTATACAAAAAATACCAGCAAGAACTAAGTTGGATCGGAGACAACCTGAATCAGGCTGTCAAGCGAGCAAATGAACTTGCCATTGATGGCAAACTGGACCAATTCTATTATGACAATGTCATCTTCCCTCAGGTCAGAGAAATACAGATACTGATATGTGAAATCAAAGATGAACAGCACACTATAGCAAAGAAACTCATCAGGCTTTAATTGTGTGTTTTCACCATCATATTGGCAAAAAAAGAATAAAAGAAGATAGAAAATTGCATTTTTTTGTGAATTTGTATGGCGGAGTGAACAAATTTCACTAACTTTACACCCAAACAACTAATCTGAATGATATGCAAGACGTAAATCGCCTAAAAATTGTGTTAGTAGAACAGAAGAAAACCAGCAAATGGCTATCTGAAGCATTGGGAGTAAATCCATCCACCGTTTCAAAATGGTGTACTAATTCATCACAACCAGACATTGAAACTCTCGCGAGAATTGCAAAGTTGTTAAATGTCGGTCTCGAAGAACTGTTTAACAAGAAATTCATAGAGTCAGTGTGAACACCTCGGTGTGGACGTAAAGGAATTTTAGTATCATCGAAATTATAAGCAATAATATGAAGGTTATATTAGAAACTGTAGATGGTAGTATAAGTAAATCGAAAGCCAAATTGCTCCCTATTTGCGAAACTGTAAAAAATGGAAAGTTTCCCGTTTTTAAGTCCGGGCCTACAAATGCAAGACCTTACATTAATGAAGGAGAAATCTATGAATTGATAGGTGATAAAGAGAATGCAATTGCAAACTATCTGGCTGCAACATATTTGTTTGTTAAGCACAAATTCTATAAAGAAGCCGCTGAGTATGGAAACAGGGTGCTAAGACTTGATCCAGACAATGCAGAGGCAAAGGAATTGTTAGATCAGATTCCCTAATGAATACTTGGGGCAGGAACGTTGTTTGTAAAGTGAAAGAACTATACCAACTCACTTTAGGCGGTGAACTAGGTTACAAATAGATTAACGACTTTAAATAGGATGGATTTTGAACAGTACATTTTCCCTATATATAGTGGAGGCACAATAGTAGGACAAGGCTTTATTGCTGACGGGTACTTCATTACAGCAGCGCATGTGGTGAAGGACTTCCCTTCATGCTTAACATGGATAAATGGTAAAAGATTTAAGCTGTCTGATGCATTCATAATCTCACCATTTTTCAATAAATCCGATGTTTATTATAACATAAAAAAGGAGAAATTCTGGAATAATCCACTTTCAGAATTAAAATACATATATATTGGTATCGGTAACATATACCAGGATTCCACAATGATGGATATTGTAATGTATCCATGCAACGATATAGAAAGTCTTTTACATCTTTCAGAGCATATACCTCTTAATGGAGAACACCTCAATAGTTATTGCATGAATGAGGGAATGGACTTTAGCCAACTAAATCCTCCTTGCAAATTGAAAATAGTTCCAGCCATTGCTTTGGGAAAAGAGGAAGGTAATTATTTCTATTGTGATTGTGAACAATACGGTGGTAGCAGTGGCAGTCCATTATTAATGGGAAATGAGGTTGTTGGCATTATGCATGGTGGGAACAACAATGGCTTGTGTGCATTTTTAAAAGTCCAAAAGGTTAGAAATTTTATATCTCAAATGGAACTCTCATTGGATTTTGACTCTTCTGATTTGGATAATGCCATAGATTACGAAGAGTGTAAATACAGTAGAGACAAAAAGAGACTTTTGAAAGGATCAGGTGATATAATTCAACAGGGAACTGTTGTAATTTGTAATGAGGCATTTTGTCGCGATGATTTTAAGGGCGACCTTTATGGTATCGCTTCTGGTAATATTATCATCCCCAATTCTGTTAAAAAGATCGGAGAAAAAGCTTTTGCTTGGAGCAAGAAACTAGAATCCATCATGATACCAGATTCTGTGGTTCAACTTGGGAAAGAGACATTTGAAGGTTGTACTTATTTAAAAAGAGTTATCTTGTCCAATTCAATTACTGAGATTCCAGAAGCATTGTTCAGTTGGTGTCAATCATTGCAAGAAATTATTATCCCCAATTCTGTAACAAAGATTGGAGAGGAAGCATTTGAAAACTGTGACAGCTTAACTTATTTGATAATCCCAAGTTCTGTTAAGTATATTGAGTCTCTTGCGTTTTGGGAGTGCAAATCATTAGAACGGGTTGTTTTTCTTGGAATCGTATCTGAAATTAAAGATGATGTGTTTGATCAATGTGATACATTATCAGAAATTGTAATACCAGCAGGAACAATTGATATTTATAAGGAGTTGTTATCTGACTATGCAGAATTATTAATTGAAGACAAATAAAGTAACAGATGGGCATATTTGATTTTTTCAAAAAGAAAACTGCTACTCTGAAAATCCTAGATACTGAGGATCTTGGACTTGACCTTTTCTAGATATGTGGGAATATAGAGGTTTGTCTGGCTTTGTAACTGACGTGACACCTACGCCAGCAGTAAGAAACAATCGTGGAGACGAGATAGATGCATGGTTAGAGGAATGTCGGACAGAGTGCCAATATGTGATTATAGATGATCTGGATGCATACAACTTCAATGATCACCAGATACCAAGGCTGCTTGTCGTAAATCCGTTCAATGGGCTTGATGAAGATGCGGCAAAAAGAGCAATAGAACTGCTAAATTCTGATTAATAAAGATAGTAAATATGTTAGGAGCAATTATTGGTGATATCGTTGGTTCGATATATGAGTTTCAAAATACGAAATCAACGGAGTTTGATTTGATAACGCCATGGTCGAACTTTACAGATGATTCTGTGATGACATTGGCTGTGGCTATGTGGTTGGTGGAGGACGAGGCTCATACCATACATTATTTGGTATATTGTATGCAGGAACTTGGTAACAGGTATCCTACTGCTGGTTATGGTGGTAATTTCTCTACTTGGCTTCGTGAGGATGAACCTCAGCCTTATAACAGTTGGGGTAATGGAGCTGGCATGCGTGTGAGTCCTGTTGGGCTATATGCCAAGACACTTGATGAAGCATTGGCTCTCGCAGCTCTTACAGCATCAGTAAGCCATAATCATCCAGAAGGCGTGAAGGGTGCCCAGGCTATCGCTACGAGTGTGTTCCTTTGTAAAGAGGGCAAATCAAAGCAAGAAATCAAGGAGTATGTAGAAAAGACATTTGACTATAATCTGAACAGACGGATAGCAGATATCAGACCAACGTATGATTTCGATGTTTCTTGTCAAGGAAGTGTGCCAGAGGCAATCATCGCATTCTTAGAAGGAAACGCCTTTGAAGAGGTGATTCGTTTAGCGATTTCTCTTGGAGGTGATTCTGATACAATTGGTGCCATGGCTGGAGCTATAGCAGCCTGTTGTTATGAGATCCCTCAATCTATATCGGACAAGTGTAATGCCATCCTAACGGAGGATTTGAGGGACATTCAAAATGAATTCGAGAAACTGATTGAAACAAGGAATAAAGGCTAATATGCAGAAGATAATTGAAGATATACGTGAGTACGTACATTCCCAATGGATGCTTGGGGAACTGCATGGTATCAGGCATTGGGATCGAGTGTATGAGAATGGGAAGCGACTATTGGCGCCAGGTGTGAATCCGCTTGTGGTGGGACTGTTTGCCTACCTTCATGACTCTTGTCGTATGGATGATGGCATGGATCTTTACCATGGTGAGCGAGCTGCCGTATGGATTGATACGTTGCGGAATACATATCTGAAGGATGTATCTGATGAGGAGATCGAATTGCTGAAAGAGGCATGCCGTCTTCACACAACAGAACACAAAACGGGTAACCCCACAATAGATGCTTGCTTTGATTCTGATCGTCTGGACTTGTGGCGAGTAGGTATTATTCCAGATCCTGATAGGCTTGCAACGGAAAAGGGAAAGGAGATTGCAAGAAATACAGACTATAAGGCTTTATTGTTATGAAGAAGGTATTAGCTGGAACCATCGCCTTGATGGCAATTGTATTAGTGTTAGGCGTTTCATGGGGTAAGCTCTTTAAGAGAGGATACACCCAGGATGAGTATGGTGTGGAATTTGCAAAACGAGATTCCACGATTGACCTTATGCAGGATTCTATCAGAGTTATGCAAGCTTTTTGTATTTTTACTATTGTATGTCTGGCTTTGCTGCTGATATGTAATCAGATCGTTGTGAACAATGCCAAGGGGAAGGCCTACTTTGACATCGACAGCATTAAATATAATAAGGTGGGGCTGTTGTTGGGGACGACTCCACAGGCTCGAATAACAAAGGTGAAGAACTATTTTTTTATCTATCGCATCGATGCTGCAGAAGAGTTGTATAAGGCAGGGAAGATTGAGAAGATTCTGATTAGTGGTGATGAAAACAGTCTGGATGGTATCAACGAGCCTGAGTGTATGAGAGACTCTTTGGTGGCAAGAGGTGTGCCTGCGAATGATATCTTTCTTGATGGTAAAGGATATAGAACGATTAACTCTGTTATCAATGCCAATAAGTTGTATGGGCTGAAGAGTTTTACGATTATCTCGCAGGAGTTCCATAATGAGCGAGCTTTGTATCAGGTAGAGCATCTTGGGCTGGATGTGGAGAATCTGCAGGCGTATAATGCTAAAATGCCAAAATCAAGAAGGGCATTTCTTACTACTATTCGAGAGTATTTTGCAAGGGTGAAGATGTTTATAGATTTAATGTCTTTCGAAGAATGAAGAAATTGTATTTTATCTTATATTTGATGTTATTGCAAATCAAATGTTTTGCAGTGACGGTAGAAACGACGGCAAATATCAATGTGTATTATCCTGAGTATTCGCGGATAGACCTAGTGTGTGGGCAGATGCCTAAGGCTGCACAGAAAGATGTGGAGTTTTGTTGCGAGGCGGCTTTCACTGGGGAACTGCTGAATGAGTTTAAGCATTCCAACATCGCTGACAATCATATTTGCAATGGGGTGATGAAGAAGGGCTATCGCTGTAGGACGAATACTGGTGGATTCGTATGGGGAAAAGGCAAATGGAAGTTCATGCGAAAGGCTGATTATCCAACAGGAGCCAATGGATGGAATATGGGCTTCTGCCAGCTATTGATTATTCATAATGCTCAGGCTCGTCCTATTGGTTCCAAAATGAGGAAGAACAGGACAGTGTACCGAGCCTTGTGCGAGAAGAATGGAAAGCTGTGTATCGTTGAATCCAAGAAGGTAATGACATACGAGGACTTTGTTAAGTATCTTGCGGAATTTAAGGTTAAGCATGCGCTTTATTTGGATATGGGCGGCGGCTGGAATTATGCCTGGTATCGTGACAAAGCGGGACAGGCCAAGGAAATCTTTCCAGAGAGCAAATCTGCCCCAAGTTACAAGTTCAGAACCAATTGGATTACCTTCTATAAGTGACAAATAGACGGAAAAAGAAATAATAACGAGAATATATCGAATAAAAACATTAATTTTGCAAACGAAATATGAATATGGAAGAAAATGCTATTGTAGTATATAAGCCGGCAGCCGAGACGATCAAAACGGCAATTTTGCAAGGGCAGTACGAAGCAGCTAAGGGTGTTAACCGCATACAGCTTGCTGTCTATTTTGGCATCGGTAAGTTTGTTTCCCTAAATACTCGTAAGGGTGTCTGGGGTACTGGGGCATTGGAGGCTATCAGCCAGATATTACGCAAAGAACTACCTGGATTAAAAGGGTATTCCGCCACTCAGTTAAGGGAAATGCGCCTGTTTTATGAAGCATGGAAGATACTTGATCCTAATTCATCGGTCACGACCGATGAAAAACCAAATCAAACACTAATCGGTTCTGATCCAGCAAATTCATCGGTCATGACCGACGAATTGCAAGCCTTTGGCAATCAGATCGATATTTATCATTCTATTCAAATCCCAAATTTGGCAGACTTCCCTGTGGAAGACTTCTTCAAGGTGCCTTTTACCCATCACACCCAAATACGGACAATCAAATCATCACTTGAAGCTCGTTACTACTACATTCATCGCACAGCTGAGGAACATCTCACTACAAGAGGCTTGGAAAAATTGATCAAAGACGATGCCTTCGGAAATCAAGATACAATCCCCAGCAACTTTAAGAGCACGATTCCACAGGCAGAATTGGCACGTAAGGCTGTGATGATGTTTAAGGATTCTTATTTGCTGGACTTTATCAATGTAGAACAGATCGGAGAACGTGAAGCCATAGACGTGGATGAACGAGTAGTGGAACAACAAATCGTCCAGAACGTCAAGCAGTTCATAATGACCTTTGGACGTGACTTCACTTTTGTTGGCAACCAGTATCATCTGGAAGTATATGGTGTAGAGCACTTCCCTGACTTGCTGTTCTTCAATCGCGAACTGAATGCATTAGTTGTTGTTGAGTTAAAGACTGGTGAGTTCAAGACATCCTATCTGGGCCAGTTGATGGGGTACCTGTCTATTCTTGATGCCAAAGTAAAGAAACCCCATGAGAACCCTGCAATAGGAATCGTTCTATGCAAAGAGGCAAATCGTGAGTTCGTAGAGTTTGTAATACGTGACTATAACAAACCAATGGGTGTTGCCACATACAAAACCACTACCGACATGCCTGATGAGTTACGTAAGACTCTACCAGACATTGAGGAGCTGAAGAAACTATTGTGACCATAAACATACTTAAATGCTGGATTTAGCGAATAAAGAAACGTTTTAAAAGGTATTGGACCCATTAGAATCCATGTTCCTTTAATAACAATCAACATGCAGAATAGAAGCAGTAAATGTTCCGAATATGTTCCCTAAAATAAAAATCAGCAAGCTGCGAATCTTCGTAACTTGCTGATTTTAAAGTAGCGGGAGCCGGGATTGAACCGGCGACCTCATGATTATGAATCATGCGCTCTAACCAGCTGAGCTATCCCGCCATTTTTGTTTAGCGGGTGCAAAGGTACGACTATTTTTTTAATTTCCAAAATTTTTAACGAGAAAATTGTTGGTTATTCAAATAAAATGTGTAATTTTGTACCCATTATTCTACATCACTATACCCAAAGGCATGGATAATACAAAAGAAAAGCTCTATATAGAGTACCCATTAGCAACGAAATCTCCCAATCTGGTCTGGGAGCACATAGGCACTGTACATGGGTTGGGAAGATGGCTTGCCGACCGTGTTGAGGAACTTGGCGATGATATTATCTCGCTCACCTGGGGTGAGGTTTGGTCTGACCATCACACGTTGGAAGCCAGGATTGTAGAATGCCAGAAAAACGACCATATCCGCTTTCAGTGGGTGAACGAGGAAGATCCTGATGCGTATTGGGAGATGCGTATCGGACGTAGTGACCTCACTGACGAGTTGTGCCTGTATGTTGCCGACTATGCCCAAGCAGAGGAAATTGATGACCTGCGTGATCTTTGGGACGGGAACATGGAACGTCTGCATCAGGTGAGCGGATTGTAATTCCGAACAAATGTTTAGGATAAAAAAGTTAGACATATTTATCGCCAAGCAATTTGGATTGCTGTTTGTGGGAACATTTTTCATCTGCCAGTTTGTGCTGATGATGCAGTTCTTGTGGCGCTATGTAGATGATCTGATCGGCAAAGGCCTCTCGCTGGAGGTGATGGCTCAGTTCTTTTGGTATATGGGCCTGATGCTGATGCCACAGGCATTCCCGCTGGCCATCCTTCTGTCTTCACTCATCACGTTTGGCAATCTAGGTGAAAGCAGTGAGCTGACAGCCATCAAGGCAGCAGGAATCTCCCTGATGCAGGCTTTCCGCTCACTGATAGTCATTGTGATCATCATCTCTGGCGTCTCGTTTTATTTCCAGAATGTCATAGGCCCCAATGCCAATCTGTCGTTCTATCAGCTACTGCTCTCGATGAAGCAGAAGAGCCCTGAGGTAGAAATACCTGAGGGCGTGTTTTATGACGGTATTCCCGGCAGTAATCTCTTCGTGGCCAAGAAAGATATGGAGACGGGAAAGCTCTACGGCATCACTATCTATCGTCAGTCTGGGTCGTATGAGGATCAGGCGATTATCCTGGCTGACTCGGGAATGATGCAGTCTACTGCCGAGAAAAAACACCTGCTGCTGTCTCTGTGGAGTGGGGAGTGGTTTGAAAACATGCGCTCTCAGGACTTGGCTGGCAGTGCCAGTGTGCCTTATCGTCGTGAAACGTTTGCCTACAAGCAGATCTTGCTAGACTTCGATGGCGAATTTAACCTGACGGACTTGGCAGGCATTGCCGGAGACGCACGTGCAAAAGGGTTGGAGAAGATACGTCATGACCTGGATTCCATCCGTGAATCGAACGACAGTATTGGACGTCAGTTCTATTCCGATGCCCGTTCATCACTTTACCGTTTGCCGATGATTGACAGTAAAGACTCGCTGAAGGCATGGAAAGCTGTTGCATCAGGAAAGGTGAATATTGACACGATATTTGCTCAACTGAGTGAGGTCAAACAGCAGCGTGCCGTAAAGGCAGCAGTGGAATCAGCCCAGATTCAGGCTCAAGACCTGTCCATGAAGGGTGACTATATGTTCACCATGAACCGCCGTGAGCGGCTTCATGAGTCAGAGGCCATTAAGAAGTACACACTCTCGCTCACCTGCATTATCTTCTTCTTCATCGGTGCTCCCTTGGGAGCCATTATCCGTAAAGGCGGACTGGGTGTGCCGGTTATTATATCCGTGCTGGTGTTCATTGTCTACTACATATTTGACAATACAGGCTATCGTATGGCAAAGGAGGATGAATGGTCGGTATGGTTTGGCATGCTGATTTCAACAGCAGCACTTTCTCCCTTGGCTGCGTTCTTTACTTATAAGGCAAATAATGATTCTGTTGTATTCAACATCGATTTGTATAAGCAGCTGCTGATGAAGGCATTAGGGCTTCGCGCTAAACGAAGTGTTACACGTAAGGAAGTTATTATTGAAGAACCGAAATATCTGATGGATGCTGAGCAGCTGGAGCAGTTGAATGGGGAAATAGTGCATTATAACGAGGAGCACAAACTGCTGAGATGGCCTAACCCCATCAATGTGTTCTTCCGCGAAGGCGATGACCATGCAATAGAGCGTATCAGTGAGGAACTTGAGGCTACAATTGAAGATCTGGGTAATACACGTGACAAGAAGATACTGCAGGAACTGAACAATTATCCCATCTTGGCTGTCCGTGCCCATACTCGTCCTTTCCAGCGGAAATGGCTGAATATCGTGACAGGATTATTGCTGCCTGCAGGAGTGTTCTTCTACATCCGTATGATACGATTCCGACTCAGGCTCTATAAGGACTTGCGCGTCATACGGCGTACCAGTGATACTATTATTCCACAAGCACGGCAGATGGCTTCATTGCCATCCTAAGCTTATATAAATATAATAAGGTATAAGAGAATAACAATGGAAAATCTGAAACTGAATACCATAGAAGAAGCTGTTGCCGACTTTAAAGAAGGCAAGTTCGTCATTGTGGTAGACGATGAAGACCGTGAGAACGAGGGTGATCTCATTTGCGCAGCAGAGACCATTACTCCCGATATGGTCAATTTCATGTTGAAAAATGCACGTGGGCTGCTCTGTGCTCCCACTACCATCACCAGGTGCCAGGAGCTGGATCTGCCTCATCAGGTTCAGGACAACACTTCTATCCTTGGCACACCGTTTACTGTCAGTATCGATAAACTTGAAGGATGTACCACTGGTGTCAGTGCCCATGACCGCGCTGCCACCATCCGTGCTTTGGCCGATCCCGCTTCGACACCTCAGACATTCGGCCGGCCTGGCCATGTGAACCCTCTCTATGCTCAGGACAACGGTGTCTTGCGCCGCTCAGGACATACAGAGGCTGCCATCGACCTCTGTCGCATGGCGGGAATGTTCCCAGCAGGCGCCCTCATGGAGATTATGAATGCTGATGGCACGATGGCACGGCTTCCTGAACTCATGAATTTCGCCCGTGAATGGAACATGAAAATCATCTCTATCAAGGATATGATTGCCTACCGACTGCAGAAAGAGTCGCTGATAGAGGTGGGCGAGGAGGTAGACATGCCTACCGACTACGGGCATTTCCGCTTGATCCCATTCCGCCAGAAGAGCAATGGACTGGAGCACATGGCACTGATAAAAGGAGAATGGCATGTGGACGAGCCTGTCCTGGTACGTGTCCACTCTTCGTGTGCCACGGGCGATATCCTCGGCTCGAAGCGTTGTGACTGTGGCGAACAGCTGCACAAAGCCATGCAGGCCATAGAGCAGGAGGGCAGGGGAGTGCTCATCTATATGCAACAGGAGGGACGAGGCATTGGCTTGATGAACAAGATTGCTGCCTATAAGCTGCAGGAGGAAGGCTACGATACGGTGGATGCCAATGTGCATCTGGGTTTCAAGCCTGACGAGCGCGACTATGGCTGTGGCGCACAGATGTTACGTCACTTGGGCATTCACAAGATGAGACTTCTCACGAACAATCCAGTGAAACGAGTGGGATTGGAAGCTTACGGACTGGAAATCGTGGAGAATGTCCCTATTGAGGTGACCCCCAACGAGTATAATCTTCGTTATCTGGAAACGAAGCGAACCAGAATGGGACATGTGCTCCATTTGAAATAAAATACGTTCAAAATGTTACTTTTTTGAGGAATAAGAATAAAAAGTGATTCATTTCTTTGTTTATGACATAGTTTTTGATTACTTTTGTACCCGATTTTTTTAAAACACTGACTGAAGAAGAATATGTCACAACTATCCAATCGTCTGCAGAGATTGGCGCCATCTGCCACACTGGCGATGTCGCAGAAGAGTTCGGAAATGAAGGCCCAGGGCATTGATGTGATAAACATGAGCGTGGGAGAACCTGATTTCAATACGCCCGATCATATCAAACAGGCCGCAAAATTAGCTATAGATGAGAACTATTCACGCTATTCTCCTGTCCCCGGTTATCCGAACCTGAGACAGGCCATTGCCAGAAAGCTGGAGCGTGAGAACCAGTTGCACTACCAGCCCAGCGAGATACTGGTGTCTAATGGTGCCAAACAGAGTGTTTGTAACACCATTATGGCCTTGGTCAACGATGGTGAGGAGGTGATTATTCCTGCTCCTTACTGGGTGAGCTACCCACAGATGGTCAAACTGGCAGGTGGAGAACCTGTTATTGTGGAGGCCGGATTTGAACAGAATTTCAAGATGACACCTGCCCAATTGGAGGCAGCCATTACGCCAAAGACCAGGATGCTGATACTCTGTTCGCCCAGTAACCCTACCGGTAGTGTCTATTCCAAGGAGGAACTGCAGGGACTGGCCGAGGTCATCCTGAAACACGACGATTTGTTCGTTCTGGCCGACGAGATCTACGAGCACATTAACTATGTGGGCCATCACGAGTCCATAGCCCAGTTCCCTGGCATGAAGGAGCGTGCCATTATAGTGAACGGCGTGTCGAAAGCTTATGCTATGACGGGATGGCGTATAGGTTATATTGCTGCCCCAGAATGGATAGTGAAGGGATGTAACAAACTTCAAGGACAGTATACTAGCGGCCCCTGCTCTGTGAGTCAGATGGCTGCCTTGGCTGCCTATATAGAGAACCAGCAGTGCGTGGAGGACATGCGTCAGGCTTTTGAGCGCCGCCGTGACCTGATTGTGGAACTGGCAAAGGACATTCCTGGATTGGAGGTTAATACTCCCGAGGGAGCCTTCTATCTCTTCCCCAAGTGCAGCTATTTCTATGGAAAGAAAACCCCTGCTGGGGATGTCATTAACAATTCAACGGACTTGGCTATGTACTTGTTGGAACAGGGGCATGTGGCCACTGTCGGAGGTGATGCTTTCGGTGACCCTGCTTGCTTCCGTATGAGTTATGCTACCAGCGATGACAATATCGTTGAAGCCATGCGCCGCATCAAAGAATCGTTGGCGAAACTACAGTAAGACAATACCCTTTTGAACGCCCAAGGAAAGAATTTTTGGCAAAATCAGAGTTAAAAGTTATTAATTCACGTTTTAGTCCATCTTAATTTGCTATCTTTGCGCTTGAAACTGCAAAAACTGCTATGCAGACAGAAGGTATATTGTGTGCAAACTACAAAAAATAGGAATTTTTACAAACTCAATTTTATTTAATAACTAAAAAATTAAAAATTATTATGGCAACAACAACAAAGGCTGCAGCCCCAGCCAAGAAAAGTAAGGGCTTCGGAGGTATTAAAGCTGCATGGATTATTCTGGTAATCTGCTGTGTTATCGCTTACTGCTTCTATTTCTTCGTACTCGGTGACCCCGCAAACTTCCAGGGCGGCGACCGTGAAGGTCATCCCGCAAACCTGATGGGAACGGTCTACAAGGGTGGTTTTGTTGTGGGTGTGATCCTGACCCTCTTGCTCACCGTTATCGTTCTTGGTGTTGAGCGTTACTTCGCTATCAAGAATGCTTCTGGTAAGATCAACCTTGCCAAGTTCACTTCTCAGGTGAAGGAAGCTATCAAGGCTCAGAAGTTTGATGAGGCTAAGGCTCTGTGCAACAAGATGCAGGGTTCTGTGGCTAACGTGGTGATGGCTTCCATCAACATGTACGAGACTGTAGAGAAGGACGATACACTGAAGAAGCAGCAGAAGATCTCTAAGATCCAGCAGGCTCACGAAGAAGCTACCCAGCTGGAGATGCCTACGCTGACAATGAACCTCCCGATGATTGCAACCATCGTATCTCTGGGTACCCTGACCGCTCTGTTCGGTACGGTGCTTGGTATGATCGGTTCGTTCCAGGCTCTGTCTGCCGGTGGTGGTGCTGACTCTATGGCTCTGTCTGCAGGTATTTCTGAGGCCCTTGTGAACACGGCTTCGGGTATCTTGACATCATGGGTTGCTACCGTTGTCTACAACTTCTTCTCTAACAAGATTGACAAGCTGACATTCGCCCTCGATGAGGTTGGTTACACTATCGCTGCTACTTACGACTCTAACCACCACGAGGCATAATTTGTTTTACCTTTTAATTCCTTAGACGATTATGGGTAAAATACAAATTAAGAAAAAAGACATCTGGATCGACATGACACCTATGTCGGACGTGATGACTTTGTTGCTCTGCTTCTTTATGTTGACATCAACATTCTTGACGCCGGAGCCTATCAAAGTCAATCAGCCGAGTTCTGTGTCAGAAGTCAAGATCCCCGACAATGTCCTGAATATCCTTGTCTCACCAGAAGGCAAGATATACGTGGGCACGGAGAACAAGAACACCATGCTCGCCATGATGCAGGATGTTACTGCCAAGTTCGACATCTCGCTGAACGGCGCGCAGCTGAAGAACTTCAAGGAGGACGCCATGATTGGTGCACCTCTGAGCCAGTTCACAGCTTATTATGATCTTGGGACCGAAAAAATGGCGGAGGCGATCCAGACGATGGGTATCCCCACTGACTCTATCGATGGGGGTATGAGCGAGTTTCAGGAGTGGATTAAAGCCGCTCATGAAGCTGATCCCGACATGAAACTTGCCATCAAGTGCGATGCTACCACACCGTACAAGTATGTCAAGAAAATGATGTCTGAGCTTCAGGATATGAACGAGAACCGTTATCAGCTTATTACGAATCTTAAAACTGCATCGGAGGAATAAGTTATGGCAAAAAAGAAAGCGAGCAAGCAGAAAAAAATGGATACCCGCGTGAACTTCACGCCGATGGTAGATATGATGATGCTTCTGATTACCTTCTTCATGCTCTGTACTACTCTGAGCAAGCCGCAGGCCATGCAGCTCACCATGCCTAGTAATGATGAGAACATGACCAAGGAGGACAAGTCGGTAACAAAGGCCTCTCATACCATTACAATTTATCTGGGTGCAGATGACAAGATCTATTACATCGCAGGTCTGCCCGATTACGAAAATCCTGAGTGCATCAAGGAGACATCCTGGGGTGCCAAAGGTATTCGTGACGTGCTTATCAAGCATACCACCGAGGAGGGTATCAACCCCGTGGCCCGTATCATGAAGGCCAAGCAGGATCTGGATGCCAAGAAGACCGCGTTCGGAAGCACCATGACAGAAGAGCAGTACCAGCAGCAACTTACAGAGTTGAGAAACGGTAACGTGAATGGTGAGAAGATTCCTACTCTGACCATCATTATCAAGCCGCTCGACACCTGTAATTACAATAACATGGTAGGTGCTCTGGATGAGATGACGATTTGCAGTATTGGTAAGTATGTCATTGATAAGATTAACGAAGACGACGAGAAACTTCTTGCCCTCAAGGGAATCAAGTAATTCGTTCAATGACAAAAAGAAAGGAAAAGAACTATGGCAAAAGTAGATCTAATTGACAATAACTGGGTCGACCTCGTCTTTGAAGGAAAGAACCAGGCTTATGGTGCCTATCAGCTCCGTAAGAATACTGGCGTACGTAACGTGAAAGCTCTGCTCTGGGTGATTGCAGCCATCGCAGCAATATTCTTGCTGGTATGGGCAAAGGTCGCCATTGAGAACGCCATGCCTAAGCAGACTGTGAACACTGCCGACATCGAGCTGTCGAAACTGGCACAGAAGAAGGAAGCCAAGGTAGAGCGTAAAGAGCCCGTGAAGGTTGAGATGGAGAAAGTCGTCGAGAAGGTAAAGAGCTCTGTGAAGTTCACGGCTCCTGAAATCAAGAAGGACGACGAAGTGCAGCCTGAGGATGAGATCAAGTCTCAGGACGACCTCTCCAAGACCAACACTGCTATCGGTACTTTCGATGTGAAAGGTAATGACGAAGCCGAAGGTGAAGTGCTGAAGGCTAAGGAAGTAGTGGTTGACGAAAAGCCGAAGGAAGAAGAGACCAAGGTGTTCGACGTCGTTGAGCAGATGCCTTCATTCCCCGGTGGCGACGCAGAACTGATGAAGTTCCTCTCTACCCACATCAAGTATCCCGTTGTGGCTGAGGAGAATGGCATCCAGGGTCGTGTTATCGCTACGTTCGTGGTTGAGCGCGACGGTTCGATCAGCGACGTAAAGGTCGTGAAGTCTGTTGACCCGTCACTTGACAAGGAGGCCATCCGCGTGCTGAAGAGCATGCCGAAGTGGATCCCCGGTAAGCAGAATGGTTCGGCTGTACGTGTGAAGTACACCGTGCCTGTAACCTTCCGTCTCCAGTAACTCTTACATGGAAGTATGAAAAGATTCTCATTCGATAAGATTATCGGATTAACACTCGGTTTAGGCTTGTTCCTCGCTTGTGGGAACAAGCCTAAATCTCTGCCTTATGACTATGAGGCAGCAGCCCAGGCTTTCTATGCCGACGAGAGTTTCCACCCCATCCTTGACGAGCAGATGGCTGTCTACGGTGCACTTCATGCACAAGGCGAGTTGAAGCCCGTCTATACCAATCAGGAGGAGGCTATCGACAAGCTGATGAAGCTTGAGACGTGGCTGGCTTTCACCACCCGTCAGTTCTCCGAGCGTGAGATGGAAAGTCTGAAAGCCCGCAAGTTTACACCCCGTGTCATTCCCTTGGCCTACGATGGTCTGGCCATCATCGTCAACAATGCCAATCCTGACACCTGCATCACAGTGAACGACTTCCGCCGCATCCTTAGTGGCGAGGTCAACAGCTGGAAAGACATCTATCCTAACTCGAAGTTAGGCGAGATAGATGTCGTCTTCGACAATCCCAAGTCGAGCACAGTGACCTTCTGCGTCGACTCCATTCTGGGTGGCCAGCCTATCAACAGCAAAAACATCGGTGCCGTGAAGAAGAGCAGCGAGGTGGTTGACTGGGTGGAGAAGCATGAGAATGCCCTTGGCATTATCGGCTCAAACTGGCTGAACGACAGCCGCGACACGACGAACGTCACCTTCAAGAAGAATATAACAGTCATGAAGGTCAGTAAGATGGATACTGCCACGCCTGAAAACAGCTGGCGTCCCTATCAGTACTACCTATACAACGGCAACTATCCGCTCATCCGCACCATCTATGCCCTGCTGACCGAGCCCCGTAGTGGCGTACCCTCAGGGTTTGCCCATTTCTGTCGTCTGCCCAAAGGTCAGCTCATTATCTTCAAGGCTGGCCTGTTGCCCATCCAGGCAGGCATGGAGGTCCGCGACGTGATGGTGAATACAGAGTGATGAGTGGCTATTAGCAATTAAAATCACGGATTTGGTTAATTATCGTAAAAGGTATAAACTTTATAAGAGTAGAAACGTCATAATGTTGTGAATTGAAAAAATGAGAGAAAACTAACATGTCTAACTTAAATTTTAAGAAAGGAAAGAGAATTATGAAAACAATGAAATACGTTATGATGGGAGCCCTGATGCTCAGCGTCGGCACTCCCGCCATCGCTCAGGATGGCACCAAGGCAGATGTTGCCGCAGTGAAGAATCTTATCGCCAGCAAGCAGACAGATGCCAAGTCTTTGAAACCGTTCTTCAACAAGAACAAGAAGAATCCTCAGAACCTCATTGATTTTGCACGTGCATTCTATGAGGTGAAGGATACCGCTAACGCCCGCAATGCTGCCGAGTTGGCCATCAAGGCTGCTTCGAAGGATAAGTCGCAGGCTGCTCCTGCCTACATCATCTTAGGCGACATCAAGGCCCTGGCAGACGACGGTGGTGGTGCAGCTGCACTCTACGACCAGGCCATCTACTTCGACCCGAAGAATCCTGATGCCTATCGGAAGTATGCATCCGTCTATCGTAAGATCAGCCCGCAGGGAGCCATTGCCAAGCTGAACGACCTGCGTGCACAGATGCCCGACTATCCTGTTGATGCCATCATCGGCCACATCAACTACATCTCCAACAACTTCGACGAGGCTATTGCTGCCTACGACAAGGTGCCCAAGACCAAGCTCGAGAAGATGGACATCATCGAGAGTGCTTTCTCGGCTTACCTTACCCAGAAGTACGACAAGGGTATCGAGATGTCTGAGTTCGGTCTCCAGAAGGAGCCTCGCAACTCTACCTTGAACCGTCTGGCCATGTTCTGCAACACTGAGAAGGGCAACTTTGACAAGGCTCTTGACTTTGCCGACCGTCTGTTCAACAAGTCCGACTCTGCCAACATCTCCTACATGGACTATGTGTACTACGGCAATGCCCTGAACGGTTTGAAGCGTCACGACGAGGCCATCGCCATGTTCCAGAAGGCTCTGCTGCAGGAGTTCGACAACAAGGACAAGCGTGCAGGTGTTATCCAGACCCTGTCTAACGCCTACAAGGGTATTGAGGACTATCCTAATGCCATCAAGTACTACGAGCAGTACCTGGGTGAGGTGTCCAAGGCCAGCGCTGCTGATTATCACAGCTTTGCCCAGCTTCATGTCAAGAACTCTGACAAGCTGGAGGGTGAGGCCAAGACTGCTGCCCTGCAGAAGGCCGATGGCATCTACGCCGACATGCAGACGAAGTACGAGGACATCGATGACTTCATTGCCTTCCAGCGTGCCCACGTCAGCCTGTTCATGGATCCCGATTTCAAGAAGGGTCTTGCCAATCCCCACTATGCCAAGCTCGTGGAGATGCTCGCTGCCAAGTCTGAGAAGGATGCTACCGACGTGAAGCGTATCACTGAGGGTTGTGGCTACTTCATCAACTACTACGTCCACATTGCCCCCGACAATGAAAAGGCCAAGGAGTATGCAGCCATCCTGCTTACCGTTGACCCGCAGAACGAGGCCGCCAATGCTGTGATGCAGCTGAAGTAATCAGCAAGTCCTTCCTGGGTTTCCCCAGACACAATTATACCCGTTCCTGTTCCCCTGCGGAGCAGGAACGGTTTTTAATATGGAAACAGTGGCTCGGATGAGCACCACATGGAACCAAGTCACTTTTTTTATTGAGATAATTCCCTATAGAGGTAATGGATTGTCCGAACGACTCATGAAGACTATCTCAATGAAGCGTTGATGCCGTTTGAACATACTACAAGGATGGTCCCACCGTCCTATCCAGCACCTTCAACCCGAATTGGTTCTTAGCGTGATGATGAAAACAGTTTTTATTTTGGAACAGATGTGCTTTAGGATAAGCAAAAAAACACCCCGTGACCATTTGGCCACGGGGCTATTACTGCTTTGTGCTCCACTTGGGAGCAACATCCTCTGTCTTAGTCTTCCTGGTTCTCAGGACGCAGCTTGCGGACGGTCTCGCCAGCACGCCACATCTCCTGGTTCCTCATGGCCTCCAGCTCCTTCTCCAGTCCGGCGCGATAGTCGGGCTTCGAGTTGGCATCGATGGTGATCTGAGCCTCGTTACCTGTCAGCACAGAGTAGTACAGCCACTCCATCACAGGCTTGATGGCATCGTGGAAGCGGGGAGCCCAGTCCAGTGCACCGCGCTGAGCCGTGGTCGAGCAGTTGGCATACATCCAGTCCATGCCCTTGGCACCGAAGAGCGGGCCAAGGCTCTGCGTTAGCTCCTCAACAGTCTCGTTGAAAGCCTCCGAGGGAGAGTGTCCGTGCTCGCGCAGCACCTCATACTGTGCCAGCAGCAGTCCCTGGATAGCACCCATCAGACTTCCGCGCTCACCAGTGAGGTCAGAGGTGGCCTCGCGCTGGAAGGTAGTCTCAAACATATAGCCTGCACCAATACCGATACCGAAGGCCAGCGTCTTATCCTTGGCCTTGCCCGTGGCATCCTGGTAGACAGCATACGAGCAGTTCAGACCGCGACCCTCGCAGAACATAGTGCGCAGGCTGGTGCCACTGCCCTTTGGGGCAACCATGATCACGTCGACATCCTTCGGGGGGATTACACCTGTGCGGTCGCTCCAGTTGATGGCAAAGCCATGGCTGTAGTACAGAGTCTTGCCGGGCTTCAGGTATTTCTTGATTGTGGGCCACTGCTGAATCTGACCAGCGTCAGAGAGAAGCATGCAGAGGATAGTGCCTTTCTTGGCAGCCTCCTCAATGGAGAAGAGCGTCTTGCCGGGCACCCAGCCATCGGCGACAGCCTTGTCGTAGGTCTTGCCAGGGCGCTGGCCTACAATCACGTTGAAGCCGTTGTCTCTCAGGTTGCAGGCCTGTCCGGGACCCTGCACGCCGTAGCCAATAACGGCAATCACTTCATCCTTCAATACTTCGTGTGCTTTCTCTAATGAGAACTCCTTGCTGGTGACCACTGTTTCAATGACGCCACCGAAATTCATTTCTGCCATAATAGCGTTTTGTTTTTAATTGTGATACTTTGTCCCTTGCGTACCATGCCAGCCCTTCCCGAGAGCCGGCCGATGGGCTGTTGCCATCGTCTTTCTTGTCAGTGCGCTCACACCCTGCACGAGGGCGCGACGAGGGGTTAACTATAAATCGCCTGCAAAGGTAGTGAAAAACAAACGAATCACCAAAGGAAAACTTGTTTTTCTTTGTTCCTACAGGATGTGGTGCGTGGAGTTTACCGCCACTAAACTCCAGCTTTACCGCCACTAAAGTCTGGGTTTAGTGACGGTAAAACCAGACAACAATTTACACTTATTATCCCATAGATGGTTAAGATCTGTGTGAGATTATAATTCTCTCTAATGTCACATAGATCTCACAGATTCCCCTTCCCTTGAGGGGAGGGGTTAGGGGTGAGGCTTCTTGAGCGTCCCCTGGAAGCCGTCCTTCAATGGCGCTGCCTCGTTGGGTTATACCTCCTGGACATCCAGTTCCAGTCTGTCCAGGATCATTAGACTCTTCGGCGGGTTCTGTCACTGACTTGCATGGCCCTGAGGACTCTTACAGATAAGAACTGGTGATACTTCTTCAGCTGACCTTCGATGAAGGCCAGCGTCCGTGGTGTCTTGAAAAACTTTGCCATAGAGCTAAAATTTTGATAGTGAAATGTTAAAGTTCATTGAATTTGTCCTGACATTGTC
This sequence comes from Prevotella sp., assembly GCA_016285075.1. Classification (GTDB taxonomy): domain Bacteria; phylum Bacteroidota; class Bacteroidia; order Bacteroidales; family Bacteroidaceae; genus Prevotella. Next base: position 592 of record JAEEQB010000038.1, on the reverse strand, counting down.
GGGACAGACAAGGTGCAAAAGTAGTAATAATTTCCTAACTTTGCACTGTCCGGACAAACTGTGTAGAATCATTAAACAACTTTAAAACTTTTAATACAATATGGAACGAATATAAACCCAGACCGATATGACCTCGTGAAAGGCAGCATGGCTTGAAGGAGAAAGGCTGCCTCAACCGTGTTGGACGCATCTGCTCCGACACAGGTGGAGATAGACTGTCTGTAGGCTGAGCGCAACACGCCAGACACAGACCTACCTCCCATGATGCACCTGTTCAGGATGTTCGATGTACCCTGTTCCTACCGGGGTGAGCTGGTGGCAGACATCAGCAAGATGCCGCATCCTGACACCCGCGAGACCAGGGTGGAGCTGAAAGAAAACAGTTTGCCCTTTTAAATTAAATAAATTAATTAATTTGCCCTTAAGGGCAAATATAAATTTAAATTTAAATTTTAAATTAATTTTCATTAGTGTCCCGTTAAAATGGGACGAGTTTTAATATTAATCAAATAACCCCGGAATGAGGGGACCCAATTGATCTTTGACATCGTTGAAATTAGTCTTATCGAACAGGTCTCGAAGGTGAGTCTTG
>JAEEQB010000037.1 GCA_016285075.1 Prevotella sp. | reverse complement strand
TTCTTCTTCCAATGAAGTCCAAGGCATTATCCCCAGTTCGCAGACCATTGACATGAATCCTGTTATCGTGGATACACACATTTCGGATCTTTATGTCAACCGTAAGAATGCAGGCAGTTGGTATAACTTGAACGGTCAGCAGATGGACAGACCTCTCCAGCGCGGCATCTACATCCTCAATGGCCGCAAGGTCGTGGTAAAATAAAGAGCTCGCTCACAAAGTTAAAATTCAACCAAAACCATAAGAATCATGAAAGCAAACCATTTGAGGCACCTCTTGCCATGTCTGTTCCTGATGCTCTCGGCACTGCCCTTGCAGGCTGCCAAGCACACCATTACTTCGACATTTACCAATAGGACGCCAACAGCACCAATGACCGTGTATTTAGAGACGCAGGAAAAAGGCTGCGGCTGGGAAGGCATCAAGTCCGACTACTTTTGGGTACTTGATGGCGAACTTTGTATCACCAAAGTATACGGAGAGACTTCCTGGACTGCTACAATGACCTCGGAATACACCATTACGGGCAGCGTACAAAGCATCAAGTTATCTGATACTGGAAATGTGAACATTACTGCGATGGCAGGCAATACCTACTTAGGAAGCAATAAACTCATTCAGTATGATCATGACGAACAAAATAAAGCTACGTTTACGGTGAACCCAGTGGAACTGAAAGACGAGCACATCACCTTGATATTTTCAGAAATCGCAGGTAGCGAAAACTCCGTTTTTTGCCGGTTTCCTTCCATTGAGGTGACCTATTACGACCCGCGAAAACCTGCCGACCTGAGCTGGTCGTCGAATACGGCGACGGTCATGTGGTGGGATAATTACATCGAACCCACTCTGATTAATCCTCATGGTCTCAAAGTCACCAAGACGAGTAGCGATCCAAATGTGGCGACGGTGGATGATCAGGGCTTTGTATCGTATCAAAACCCAGGAACGACCACCATCACTGTCTCATTTGCAGGAGATGACGATTATGCTCCTGGTGAAGCCTCTTACACGTTGACCGTAGAGTCAAATGAAGTTGACATCAATGGACTCAAATACAAGCTGAATCCCCAGGCACTGACCGCCGAAGTCATCAGAAATAGCACCCAGCTCTCTGGCGACATCGTCGTTCCTTCCACTGTGACGTACAGCGGAAAGACCTACACGGTGACGGCTATCGGCAGAAGTGCTTTCCTCAGCTGTCGTAACCTGCTGTCGGTAACCATCCCCAACACGGTGACCTCCATTGGGCAGCAGGCTTTCTCTTACTGCGACGCCCTGAAGACCATGACCATCCCAAAGAGCGTCACCTCCATAAACAGAGCAATCTTTTCCTATGACAACAATATGGAGACCATTGTCGTTGAGGCAGGGAACCCCGTCTACAGCTCACCAAATAACTGTAACGCCATCATCCTCACTGCCGAAAACAAACTGATACAAGGCTGCAAGGCAACGGTGATTCCAGAGGGTGTGGAGTGCATCGGCGAGTATGCTTTCAACGGTTTTTCAGAGCTGAAGACCATCAAGCTGCCCAGCAGCCTGAAGGCCATAGAGTATTTAGCTTTCTACCAGAGCGGCCTCACCAGCATTGTCATTCCCAAGGGCATGACCAACCTTTCACATGGATCCTTCCATTCCTGCGTTGACTTGACCTCCATCCGTATGGAAAGCGGCGGAACCAAGTATTCTTCGCCTGCAGGTAGCAATGCCATCGTAGAGACTGCCTCCGGCACGCTGATTGTGGGTTGCCAGACAACCATCATCCCTAAGAACATCAAGAGAATCGAACAAAACGCCTTCGCCGGACATACGCCCATCACGGAGCTCACCATTCCTAATGGCGTGGAAGAGATAGGCAGTGCCGCCTTCCAGTATACCAATATCGAGACCATCGTGCTGCCACACAGCGTGAAGAAGGTGGAAGATGGCATCTTCTCATCGTGCGCCAAGCTGAAGACGGTCTACATAGGCAGTGGTTTAGAGAGCATGAGGAGGAGCGTTTTCTATGACTGCAACCAACTCACCGACTTCTACCTTGCTGCGACCAAAGTGCCGAAGACTGAATACTCCTTTGCCGGCCTTCCTACCAGTATAGTAGTCACCCTGCACGTGCCGGCAGAGTCGGTGGAGGCTTATCAGCAAGACAGAAACTGGAGCGTGTTCAACATCGTGGCGTGGGACGCAAGTGAGTTCCCGGAGATCATTGAGGAAGAAGTAACCACGGATTCTGCCGACGTGGAGGGGAGCTACAAGCTCTGGGTCAACGGCATCAGGGTTTCTGACACAAACCGCCTCGACGTATTGGGCGACAAGACGGCAGAAGACAATCCCTCGGTGATGTTCGACGGCGACCACACGCTGGTGCTCTGCAACGCCGAGCTTGACAGCATCGTCAGCCAGCTGTCCGATGAACTGGTGATCTACCTGCAGGGCGACAACAAGATAGGAAACAATGCCTCGTCGGCCATACACCATACGAGAACGACGCCAATACCGCTGACCATCACCACCTCGGGCAACTATCCCGGCACGCTGACCATCACGTCGAACGTGGCGCTGACAGAAGGCTTCTCGCAGACAAAGTTAGACCACATCACGCTCTTGGCGGGCGACAACCGCAAGGCGGTCTATGGCGTCGTAATCAATCCCTTCACCAAGGATGCCGTCGTGACCTTCAGGGCTTCCGACTTTATGACCATAGGGGACGATGGCGAGCTTGAAGAGATAGATCTCTCCAACCGTGTAGTGAACAATATCCTGTATACGCTCCGCCAAGAGAACGAAGACGGCTTCTGGGAAGAAGAGCAGGCCATGGTTCTCAACACAGTGATGCCCTTCCTCCCGTCGTTTGGCGACGGCATCGTAGGCTCTGAGAGCTTTGCCGAGAGCTATGCAGGCATGACCTTCATGATTCCCGCAGGCACGGGCGACATCCTGATTGACAACAAGACGATGGACGGCTACATGATGGCGGTGAGGATAGGCAGCGGAATGCCAAATATCTTTACCAACAGCGACTGGAAGCAGAACACCATCCATTATCAGGTGGATGCCCCAACGTATGTGTATCTCTACAATGCCGGTTCGAATAGTGCTGCAAGCGATAGGCAGCGGGGCGGTAAGAAGACCACCACTCGTATCGTGGTTCATTCTATCGTCATCAAGCCGCAGAACATTTCTTCTTCCAATGAAGTCCAAGGCATTATCCCCAGTTCGCAGACCATTGACATGAATCCTGTTATCGTGGATACACACATTTCGGATCTTTATGTCAACCGTAAGAATGCAGGCAGTTGGTATAACCTGAACGGCCAGCAGATGGACAGACCTCTCCAGCGCGGCATCTACATCCTCAATGGCCGCAAGGTGATTGTGAAGTAAAAACAAGAAGAATCATGAAATCAAACATATTCAGGTTGTTTTTGCCTTGCCTGCTCTTGTTGCTGTCGGCACAGTCAGCGCAGGCTGAGACCAAAACGATTACTTCGACATTTACTTCATATTCTCCAGAAACAGGTGAGTTTAAGGTGTCATACGAGCAAAAAGGCCACAGCTGGACGGCGAGTCCTACCAATGGTATTTATGAGACTGGTGACAGGCTATGGGGCGTGAGTTCTAAAGTTGGTGCGGTTACTATGACTTCTGAGTATACTGTGACGGGAAGTATACAAAGCATGAAGATGGATGCTTTCTGTGCTGGGTATCGTATTACTGTCAAAGCTGGTGATGAAATACTGTGTATCACTGAGGTAGGTTTCGATAATTATAGTTGGCAAGTAGTGCCTCTTTCTGGGAAAACAAAAGAAATATCAGGACAGCATATTACCTTGCTATTTGAAGAGGCTGGTGATGAGAACGTTCCATTATTAGAGTTTAACAGGATTGTGTTGACATACGAGGCAACGAAGGCACCTGCCAACTTGAGTTTTTCCGCGAATACAGCATCGGCAAAGATTGGTAAGAGCTTTACGCCTCCCACTCTGAACAATCCCAACAACCTGGAGGTAACCTGGACGAGTAGCGACCCAAGTGTAGCTACGGTGAACAGTACTGGCGCCGTATCTCCCCTCAATGAAGGAACGACCAACATCATCGCCTCATTCGCAGGAAATGATAGTTATCTTGCTGGAGAAGCTTGGTACACGCTGAGGGTCAAACCCGATGCAGACCTCATCAATGGAATCAATTACAAGTTGGATGACACGACGCTTACCGCCGAAGTCAAAGCCAATAGCCCTGAGTACACAGGTAATATCATCATTCCTGCCACTGTGACCGACAATGGAAAGACCTTTACGGTGACATCCATCGGACAGGAGGCCTTCTTCAACTGTTCCAATCTGCTCTCGGTAAGCCTGCCCAACACGTTAACATCCATCGGCAGATTAGCTTTCTACGGCTGTCGCAATCTGCTCTCGATAAGCCTACCCAATACGGTAACATCCATTGGACAGCAGGCGTTCTCCTATTGTGATGCCATGAAGTCCTTCACCATCCCAAAGAGTGTCACAACTATTGAGGCAATGCCTTTTGGATACAGTACAGGTATGGAAACCATCGTTGTGGAAAAGGGGAACCCCGTCTATAGCTCGCCTGCCAACAGTAATGCCATCATTGTCACAGCCGAAAACAAACTGGTGGCGGGTTGTAAGGGTACTGTGATTCCCGAAGGTGTTAAGATCATTGATTACGGCGCATTCACGGGCGTTACTGGACTGAAGACGATAAAACTGCCCCGCAGCCTGACGAAATTAGTCTCCCAGGCATTCTACAAATGCGACTTGACCAGCATCGTTATTCCCCAAAGTGTGACTACTATTGAGACGGGGGCAATCCATTCCTGTGCGGCACTGACTTCCATTAAAGTGGAGGACGGCAATACCGTATATGCATCACCTAATGGCAGCAATGCCGTCATAGAGAAAGCCACCAACAACTTGGTTGCAGGCTGTAAGACGACAATCATTCCCAACTACGTCAAGGTTATTCTGAGCTATGCTTTTGCCGGACAGAGTGGCTGCACGTCGCTCACTATTCCTGACGGTGTTGAAGAGATAGGCTTTGCGGCCTTCGAGGGATGTAACTTTGAGACCATCCAGCTGCCTAATAGTGTAAAGAAGATGGATTATGGAGTCTTACGGGATTGCGTCAGCTTGAAAAATGTCTATATTGGTAATGGGATTCAGAAGATAAATGACTACATATTCAATGGCTGTTTCCAACTCACCGACTTCTACCTTGCCGCACCTACTGTTCCACAGACTAATAACGATTCGTTCTCTGGCCTTTCCCCAACGCATGCAGTCACCCTTCACGTCCCAGCAGAGTCCGTGGGGGTCTATAAGAAAGACGACAACTGGAGTGCCTTCACCATCGTGGCACTGAAGGATGGTGAGTTCCCCGAGCAGGTAGAAGAAGCCGTTCTGGATTCTGCTGAGGTGGAAGGTTCCTACAAGCTGTGGGTCAACGGCATCAGGGTGACACAGCAGAACCGGCTCGACGTGCTGGGTGACGGGAACGGAAAAGACAATCCTTCCGTGATGTTCGATGGCCTTCACACACTGGTGCTCAGTAATGCGGAGCTTGACAGTATTGTCAGCCAGCTGTCCAACGAACTGGTGATCTTCGTGCAGGGCGACAACACGGTGGGAACCAAATCGACACCTGGCATTCACCACACAGGCCGGGAACCCATCCCGCTGACCATCACCACTTCCGGCAACTATCCGGGCACGCTGACGATTACCTCCAATGTGAAGCTGACAGAAGGATTCTCGCAGACCACCGCCGAACATCTCGTACTCTTGTCGGACGAAAGTCGCAAGGCTGTCTATGGTCCCTTGATCCATCCTTTCACCAACGATGCCGTCATCACCTTCAATGCCAAAGACTATCTGACGGCCGATGGCGATGAGATAGACCTTTCCAACCGTGTGGTGAACAATATTCTCTATACGCTCCGTTCTGAGAACGAGGATGGTTTCTACGAGGATGAGAGTGCTATGGTCCTGAACACCGTGATGCCCCTGAATCCCTCGTTTGGCGATGGAGTTGTAGGTTCTGCCAGCTATGCTGAGAACTTTGCGGGTATGACCATCATGATTCCCGCTGGAGAGGGTGATATCATAATTGACAACATGTCTACCCAAGGCTATGTGATGGCCGTGAAAATTGGTTCTGGACTGCCTTACACTTTCCAGAATACCAGTTGGACAAAGAACACCATACACTACAAGGTGAGCGTTCCATCCTATGTGTATATCTACAATGCAGGTCTCAGTGGCGGTGCAAGTGACAGGCTGCGTGGAGGCAAGAAAACCACCACTCGTATCGTGGTTCATTCTATCGTCATCAAGCCGCAGAACATTTCTTCTTCCAATGAAGTCCAAGGCATTATCCCCAGTTCGCAGACCATTGACATGAATCCTGTTATCTTGGATACACACATTTCGGATCTTTATGTCAACCGTAAAGGTGTTGACAGCTGGTATGATATGAATGGCCAGCAGATAGATAAACCCAGCCAGCTGGGAATCTACATATTTAATGGTCGCAAGGTGATTGTGAGATGATTCAAAGCGATCGATGTTAGTAAAAACGCTAAAAATAGTATATTTTCAGCGAAATGTTTCGTTATTTCAAGAAAATGTGCTATTTTTGCACTTGCAAACTTTAAAAACGCAATTAATCTATAAAAATTAAACAAAGAGAAAACAATGGCAAAAATCGTAACATTGGGCGAAATCATGCTTCGCCTTTCGCCTCAGGGCAACGATCGTTTTATTCAGAGTGAAAGCTTCCGCATCATCCCTGGCGGTGGTGAAGCAAATGTTGCCATCTCTGTGGCAAACTATGGACATGAGGCTTATTTCGTATCCAAGCTTCCGAAACACGAGATTGGCCAGATTGCCGTGAACGCTTTGCGTCGTTATGGCGTGAACACCCAGTTTGTGGCTCGTGGCGGTAACCGTGTAGGTCTTTACTATGCTGAAACAGGTGCTTCCATGCGCCCCTCTAAGGTAATATATGACCGCGCTCATTCTTCAATAGCTGAGGCAGATCCATCGGATTTCGATTTTGATGCAGTGATGGAAGGTGCTGCATGGTTCCACTGGAGCGGCATTACACCAGCTATCAGTGATAAGGCTGCAGAGTTGACCAAGCTGGCTTGTGAGGCTGCCAAGCGTCATGGCGTGACGGTTTCCGTAGACCTTAATTTCCGTAAGAAGCTTTGGACCAGTGAGAAGGCTATCAGCATTATGCGTCCCTTGATGAAGTATGTGGACGTCTGCATTGGTAATGAAGAGGATGCAGAGCTTTGCCTCGGCTTCAAGCCTGATGCTGATGTAGAGGGTGGCCAGACAGATGCAGCCGGTTATGAGGGCATCTTTAAGCAGATGATGCAAGAGTTCGGTTTCAAGTATGTGGTGTCTACATTGCGTGAAAGCTATAGTGCAACGTTCAATGGTTGGAAGGCTCTTATCTATAATGGTGAGGAGTTCTATCAGAGTAAGCGTTATGAGATTAACCCCATCATCGACCGTGTAGGTGGTGGTGACTCGTTCTCTGGCGGATTGATACATGGCTTGTTGACAAAGGCCACACAAGGCGAGGCTCTTGAGTTTGCCGTTGCTGCCTCTGCACTGAAGCACACTATCAATGGCGACTTCAACCTGGTGAGTGTTGACGAAGTGGAATCACTGGCTGGCGGTAATGCCAATGGCCGTGTGCAACGCTAATGATAACTGGTAATTGATAATTGACAATGGCAAAGTTTGACAAGATAGCCGTTCTGAAGAAAATCGGCGATACGGGAATGGTTCCCGTGTTCTACAACAAAGATCTGGAAACATGTAAAAATGTGGTGAAGGCCTGCTATGAGGGTGGCGTTCGTGCATTTGAGTTTACAAATCGTGGTGACTTCGCTCAGGAAGTGTTTGGCGAGTTGGTGAAATGGGCTGACAAGGAGTGCCCCGAGTTGGCATTGGGCATCGGCAGTGTGGTGGATGCACCTACTGCAGCCATGTATATCCAGCTGGGCGCCTGCTTCGTGGTTGGTCCGCTGTTCAATCCTGATATTGCTCCTGTCTGCAACCGCCGTCTCATTCCCTATTGCCCGGGATGTATGACCGTTTCAGAAATCGGTAAGGCCCAGGAGTTGGGTTGCGACCTGACGAAGGTGTTCCCTGGCGATGTGGTCGGCCCCAATATGGTGAAAGGCTTGAAGGCTCCCATGCCTTGGTCAAAGATCATGGTTACCGGCGGAGTGGCTCCTGAGGAAGAGAACCTGAAATCATGGTTCAAGGCAGGTGTGTACTGCGTAGGTATGGGCTCGAAGCTGTTCCCTTCTGACAAGGTGAAGGCCGGAGACTGGCAGTATGTCACCGACAAGTGCAAGGAGGCACTTGGATATGTGGCTAAGGCACGCTCTTAAATTTGTAGCCCCACTATTCATCTTTTCAGCTTGTTCACCGTCCGATAGGCAAGCGGTGGACAAGCTGAATTCTATTTCTTATGCCTATCATTATCGTGATTTAGATTCTACAGATTACTATGGTCATGAGGCCTACAAGTTGGCTGAGCATTATCGTGACGGTAAGGCTGAAGCATTGAATAATCGTGCCTTCGTCAGTATTGCAAAGATGAACTATGGACAAGCAGAGCGCTTCTTGAACGAAATACCGGAGCTTACTGATAATCAGCTTGAATTGTTCGTCTGTGATGTCCAGCAGATGCGCTTGTGTCAACGCCGTTCACGCAATCGTGAGTTTTATGAGTTCCGTGAGAGGGCAGTCAATGCCTTGAATCGTATCAATGAGGAACGCCATCTGCTTACAGACCGTCAGTCCCGTCGGCTGCTTTATGCCGAGAGTGAATTGGCCATTGTCACATCCACCTATTATTATTATGTGGGACTGGAGCAGAAAAGCATTGATGCCTTGTCTGAAATGCCTGACGAGGTCAAACAGGATACAGCTCAGTGGTTGAACTATCTCTATAACATTGGAGCTGGCGGTATACTGACGGAGGGAACGAAGCAGGACATCGAGCAGCAGGAGTTTGACTATTTGCTGCGTTGCTTTCAAGTGGCACGTCAGCATCATTATCCCTACTTTGCGGCCAATGCCATGGAGGCTATGGCAGAGCATTTGGCTGATAAGGAAAGTCGTGAACGGCTGATAGAGGACAATACTCCCGGCCTGCAGTTGGTAAATCCCGAAGGATTCAGCGATGATATGCTCCCAATCCTGTTGGCTGACAATGCACTTGACTCTTTCCGTGAATTCGGAGATGTGTATCAGATTGCCGGTGCCTATCGCACCCTCGCTTCCTGTTATCGTGCGCAGGGTGACTATGAGTCAGCTCTTTTCAACCTTGAGCAGTCGCTGGGTGATACGCTCATCAATCAGGCACCTGACCTGGTGGCCAGTATCCGTGAGCAATTGTCTGTGGCATATGCTGCTGTCAATGAAAAAGCTATGAGCGACGAGAACCGTAATGTGTATCTTGATTTGCAGGAGCAGACACGCCAAGACCGTTACCTTGAGGCCCGTGCAGTTCAGTATGACCGTACGGCATTACAGCTGAACTGGATGATTGCTGCCGTGGTTGCAGCCATCGGGTTTCTGGTGTTCTCGTTGTGGCTCTTCAACTATCTGAACCAACGCCGCAAGCGGCAACAGAATGCAGAGATTGACGAGCTGTTAGAACAGAAACAGGAGCAGTTGAAGCTGAATCAGCTGCATCTTGAAAAAGCCGAACTGGTTAATCTGGAGCAACGGGCAAAGATTTCTCTTGTCAATAGCATTACCCCGCTCATCGACCGTATGTTGTATACCATTACAAGGAATCAGAACCTGGACTATGTGAGTGAGCTCGTTGAACAGATCAATGCTGATAATAGTGTCCTGACACATTGGATACAACTACGGCAAGGAGAACTGAGCCTGCATATAGAAAGCTTTCCGTTGCAGCCTCTTTTCGAGATGGTGGCACGAGCCCGTACTTCTTTCCAGCTGAAAGGGGTATCTCTGATGGTAGAAGACACTCCCACAGTGGTCAAGGCAGACCGTATCCTGACGCTTTTCATGCTCAATACCCTGGCTGACAACGCACGTAAGTTCACCTCGCAGGGTGGAGAGGTGAGAATCAATGCAGCAGAAACTGACAGTTATGTTGAGGTATCAGTCTCTGATACAGGTGTCGGCATGAGCCAGGAGCAGCTTGAGCATTTGTTTGATCATAAGCCTATTGTTGATGACAGCCATACAGACTCTTCTTCCCGCCAGCCTGGTTCACATGTCTCTCATGGATTCGGACTGCTCAACTGCCGAGGCATTATTGAGAAATACCGGAAGATGAGCCAAATATTCTCCGTCTGTACCTTACAGGCAGAGAGCCAAGAGGGTAAGGGAAGCCGTTTGTTCTTCCGCCTGCCTAAAGGCAAGGTTTTAGCCATCCTCTTGCTTGTGTTTTTTACCGGCGCCATCCAGGCAAACAATCTGAAATTGTTGGAAAAGGCAAGTGCCTTTGCTGATTCTGCCTATTTCTCGAATGTCAATGGAACGTATGAACGTACTCTGTCCTTCGCAGACTCCTGCCGTTACTATCTCAATCTCTGCTATCGCCACCAGTATCCTAATGGAACACTGTTGATGCAGGCTTTTGACAATACAACGCAGACCATCCCTGAGATCAAATGGCTGCATGATTCCCTTGACACCAACTATGAGATTATTCTCGATATACGCAATGAGAGTGCCGTTGCTGCCTTGGCTCTTCATGAGTGGCAACTCTATAGTTATAATAACCGTATCTATACCCAGCTGTTCAAAGAACTGTCAGCCGATTCCACACTCGATGGTTATTGCAGAATGATGCAGCAGTCGCAGACAAACAAGATCATTGCTGTGATTCTGTTGATAGTCCTTGCTTTGGCATTGATTCCTGCCTATTACCTTATTTATTATAGGAACCGTCATGACAGCCGTTCCCGTCAAGAACAGCTTCAACGTACTAGTGTGGAGACGCTTGATGATGAGATAAGGCGTACCGAACTTGAGTTGCAGAATCTTCATATTGCAAATGCTGTATTGGACAACTGCCTGTCTACCTTGAAGCACGAGACCATGTATTACCCTTCTCGTATAGGACTATTGATCCGTCAGGGGGATACCAAGTCATTGGGCGAAGTGGCTAATTACTATCGTGAATTGTATGGATTGCTCAGTCAGCAGGCCATGCGGCAGGTAGAACGGACAAAACTGCATCTGAAGCCATTGGCTGATGGTATTCTTGGTGACGAGACATTGGTTCGTTACCTGTTTGACATCTTAAAGAAACAGTCAGGACAGAAACGCCTGACCAAGACAGTCAGTCATCAGGACGACCGCTATGCTTCCATCACCGTTGTCTTGCCAGACTTGCGATTGTCGCCTTTACAGGCTCAGCAGTTGTTCACACCTGCTGTAGATAACATTCCCTTTCTGCTTTGCCGCCAGATTGTGCGTGACCATGGTGAAGCCACAAACCGGCGTGGTTGCAGCATCAGGGCTGAAGTAGCGCCAGACGGGAGTACGCTTGTTCATGTCTTGCTTCCCAGTACTAATCAGAATATTGTCAAATCATCATAAGAATCACAGTTAATAATATGCAACCTTTCAAGATTATCATCGTAGAAGACGTGCCTCTCGAAATGAAAGGCACATTAGGAATTGTCCGTGCAGACATACCGGAAGCCGAGGTCATAGGTACTGCCAGCAATGAGTCGGAATATTGGAAAGTGATGAAACAGGGACTGCCAGACCTTGTTCTCCTTGATTTGGGACTTGGCGGCTCAACGACTATTGGTGTTGAAATCTGCCGTTCCACCAAAGAGATGTACCCTCAGGTGAAGGTGCTTATCTTTACGGGTGAGATTCTTAACGAGAAACTATGGGTTGATGTGCTTGATGCTGGTGCTGACGGTATCATCCTCAAAACCGGTGAACTGCTCACCCGTCACGATGTGATCTCCGTGATGGATGGAAAGCAGCTAGTATTCAACGAACCCATCTTGAAGAAGATCGTGGAGCGTTTCAAACGGGCAGTTAATGGTCAGTTGGCTAAGCAGGAGGCTCTTATCAGCTATGAAATCGATGAATACGATGAACGGTTCCTTCGTCACCTCGCACTGGGTTATACCAAAGAACAGATAACACAACTCCGTGGTATGCCTTTTGGCGTGAAGAGTCTGGAGAAACGGCAGACCGAATTGATGAAAAAACTCTTCCCTGATGGAAATGGAGGAATGGGTATCAATGCTACCCGCTTGGTAGTGCGTGCTCTGGAGCTGCGCATCATTGACATTGACAATCTGGAGGCTGACGAAGCGTAAGAAATAAGAATTGATTTAGTAGAACCCGCTGATGAATGATAGAATAAAGCGTGTGCTTTCCTATGCTGTAATCCTGTTGTTGATAGCCCAAGTGCTGTTGGTACTTGTCTCATGGCTGCTGTCGGCTTCTATGACAGAGGGTGTTCACTCGCTGCTTTCCAGTGAGGGCATACGTTGGTTTGTGGGTCAGTATGTCAACATGCTGGCCTCTCCTCTGCTCGTATGGCTACTGCTTTTGTCAATGGCCTTCGGGTGCATTCGCAGTTGCGGGTTGTCTGAGAGTAACAGCAGGCGTGCCAATCCGTTTTTCCGTTATCGGGAACTGGCAGCATTACGTTTATCGGCAATCATTGTGATTCTCTATGTACTATTAATCCTGTCAATGACAGTTATTCCCCACGCCGTATTGCTCTCTGCAACTGGTAGTCTGCTGCCATCGGCATTTACAAGAGCCATTGTCCCCATCTTGTCCGTGGGGATGATCCTTTTTTCTGTCACTTATGGTTTGTCCGTAGGATCATTCAAATCAGTCCATAGCATTGTCAATTCTTTGTCCAATGGTATTGCATGGGCTGCACCTCTGTTTGTGTTGTATGTGCTGCTTTTGCAGTTTTACGAGTCGTTGAAGTTTGTATTCCTATAGCTATCGAATCAATTTCCGAGGCTTAAATCGTTGGTTTACACCCCGGTAACAATGCCTTGTATGTAGGTTTTCAAGATGTGAATGCCAGTTCGGTTGTCACCACCCCAGGGAATAATGAGGTCTGCAAATTTCTTAGTGGGTTCAATGAACTGCTCGTGCATGGGCTTGACAGCCGATTCATAATGTTCAAGCACCATCTCTACAGTACGGCCACGTTCTACCACATCCCTTCGTATGTTACGGATGAGGCGCACGTCACTGTCGGTGTCAACGAAGATTTTCAGATCCATCAGGTCACGCAGCTTCTTGTGGTGGAGTGCCATGATTCCTTCAATAATAATGACTGGCTTCGGCTCTACGTGAACTGTCTCTTTCTGACGGTTGCTTTCCACGTAACTGTAAGTAGGCTGTTCTATGGCCTGTCCTCTTCGCAGCATGTTGATATGTTCGGTCAGCAACTTCCAGTCAAAAGCATCAGGATGATCGAAGTTGATGGCGCGTCGTTCTTCTAGTGTCATGCCTGTCGTATCGTTGTAATACGAGTCTATGGGTACTACTGCCACACAGTGGGGTGGGAGTGCCTTGGCTATTCTCTTGACCACGGTGGTCTTGCCTGATCCGGAGCCACCTGCTATTCCGATGATTGTCATAATTATTGTTATACTTCTTTTAAAGATTGTTTTCTCAGAAAGACTACTACAGAAGCAGTCTGAATACCTCTTGATAAAATACCGTTTTCTTTTCTATGGCCATAGGATAGGCACGAGAGGAGGAGGGCATGCGATATAGACGTAGCTCGCGATGATCGAATGAGAAGGTAGTGAAGGTTCCAACCTTGGGTTCTGCTATGGAGAACTGACGGCTGGCTATGGTAGTAGCCAGTTGTCCAGCTGTTACAATGGTATGGCATCGAGGAAGCTTCCGAACCATCTGTTGGAGGTCGGTCTCCTCTATAATCTCGAGGTCCTTGTCGCTTGCAGTGCCAGTAGTGCGGACAATACGTGTTGCGGTGTCATAAAGGGCAATGCCTTTCTCCCGAAGGAATAATTTCAGCTTTTCCAAGTCGTAGGTTTTTTCTTCCTGGCGGACAAAGTGCTGCTTGTCTTGGAAGAAGTACAGTCCCATGATGCGCCACATGTCATTGCTGAAGTTCGGGTAATAGAACTTCATACACCACCGTTTTTCCGCAGGTGGGAAGGTGCCGAGCATCAGCAACTGAGCATTCTCCGGTAGGAATGGTTCGAAAGGATGCTTTTCTATAGTCACTGAATCTCTTTTACTACATAAACAACCGTAGGCAGGTGGTCGCTGTAGCCGTTCAACCATGCACCACCGGCATGAGTTCGCAGGGTATTTCCTTTGTATCTTCCCTCTTTCTGGAACAAGTAGTCGCGCCGGAATATCTGGTGTTTCAGGTATTTCAGCGTTGAACAGTCAATCTTGCTTGGCTTCACCGAATTGACTTTCATGTTCTCTGGCTCAATCATGTTGCGGGAGAGGATAATCTGGTCAAAGAGGTTCCACTTACCATCATACTGTAGTGTACCTGTGCCTGAGGCTAAAGTGTCCCAGAAAGGGTTCCACAACCCATCGGACTCCACCTCCTTCATCTTGCGCTTGGCACCTAAAGCTTCGGCCATGGACTTGTCTTGGGGATCATCATTCATATCGCCCATAATGAAAAGCTTTACGTTGGGATCATCCTTGATGAGCGAGTCCTTGACAATGCGTATCTGGCGTCCACCTTCTTCCCTGTAGAACGATGTGGCTCCGCGGGATGGTAGGTGATTGACGATGATGGTGACATGCTCGCCTGCCATTGTACCACTGACGGTGAGGAATCCACGAGTGGCCCTCATCGAGTCTTCGGGTAATACATATATATAAGGTACGAGTTTCACGTTTCTCACCTGGAAGAGCTTGGGATTGTAAAGCAAGGCACAGTCCACACCGCGCTGGTCAGGACCTTCAACGTGAACGAACTGAAAATTACGTGCCTTCAGCGGCTCCTGGTTACAGAGGTCAGTAAGGCACTTTGCGTTTTCCACCTCTGAAACACCGATGACAGCGCAGCCGATGCCTTTCAGCACGTCGGTCCCCATTTCGGCCAGCACGCGCGACATGTTCTTCAGCTTGTTGGTGTACTTCAATCCTGTCCATTTGTTGGTGCCCTCGGGCAGGTACTCGTAGTCATTGTGACCAACGTCATGACAAGTGTCAAAAAGGTTTTCCAGATTGTAGAACCCTACGCCGTAGACAGCGTAATTTTTTGTTTTGCTCTGTCCGATCATTGCCCACGAAAACAGAGCTGCTGTTAAAAGTAGGAATATCTGCTTCATATTGTTTTTAGTTTATTTGCTGCAAAGTTAGTAAAAAATGAGTTAAGTGCAAAATAAAAACGCGTTTTTCTTTTGCATTTCCGATTTTCTTTGTATCTTTGCAGCAAATCAACAATAACTAATAACACACGCTATGAAAAAAAAGCTGAAAATTCTGTTTGTGGCACTGTGCTGCCCAGTAGTTATGGCAGCTCAGTCCGAGGTAGACTCGCTGGAACATAGCCTGGCAGATGAAACGGCGTTCACCTTTACCGAGGCGCAACTGGAGGATGATGAGAGTTCTACACAGAACATCACCATCATCTCTTCCAACCGCAATGTCTATGCCAACGAGGTGGGATACCGCTTTTCTCCGGCCAGGTTCAAGTATCGGGCCTACAATGCGAAGTACAATGAAATGTACATTAACGGTAACCCCGTGAATGATGTAGAGCGAGGCCAGTTCGGCTACTCCTTCATCGGAGGTTTGAACAATCAGACACGAGGCCGTGAGTCATCACTGCCTTTTGAAGACAACAACTACTCTATGAGTGCTCTTGGAGGATCTGGAAACTATAACTTCCGCCCTTCAAGTTTTGCTACAGGACAGCGGGCATCTCTTGCATTGGCCAACCGTAGCTACAATGTGCGTGCCATGTATACCTACAACTCCGGCGTGATGGAGAATGGCTGGGCTGTGACCGGTAGCCTGACTTATCGCTGGGGTAATGGCATAGGTACCATTGAGGGAACTTCGTACAATTCGTTGAGCTATTTCCTTGGTGCAGAGAAACTTATTAACGACCAGCATTCGGTGAGCTTCGTTACATGGGGAAATCCAACTCAGCGTGGTGCCCAGCGTGGCGCTACTGACGAGATGTACTGGATTGCTGGTACGCACAACTACAACCCTAACTGGGGTTATCAGGACGGCAAGAAACGTAATGCGCGCATCGTCAAAGATTTCTCACCTGCCGGTTTGCTGACGTGGGATTGGAAGATTGACGGTAAAACGAAGCTTGTGACATCGTTCCTGGGACGTTATTCTATGTATAGCAACAGCCGTCTTGCTTACAATGGAGGTACGAATCCCGAGCCAGACTACTACAGCCTGATGCCAAGTTTCAACTTCAACGTTTGGAATCCGGAAGCAACGCTCTTCCACGATGAGGCTGCATTGGAGAACTGGCAGGCAGCCTATGACTATCTTAGTGCTTCTGAG
Organism: Prevotella sp.; assembly: GCA_016285075.1. Lineage (GTDB taxonomy): Bacteria > Bacteroidota > Bacteroidia > Bacteroidales > Bacteroidaceae > Prevotella. The sequence goes on along the minus strand of JAEEQB010000037.1, from coordinate 29,863 downwards.
GAGAACCGTCAGATCAACTGGGGACGTCTCTACTATGCCAATAGCCTGATGGCAGCCGAAGGCCAGGATGCTATGTACTATGTTCAGCGTGCCCACGATGACCAGTTGACTTTATCGCTGGCTACAAAGTTGGACAAACAGCTGACAACCAATTCATCGTTAAGTGCAGGCTTACAACTCGCTAACAATACAGGCATGCATTACCAGACGATGGATGACCTCCTTGGCAATGCAAAGTTTCACAACATCAACACTTATGCTGTGAAGGACTATGGTTCAGGTCCGCAGACGTTTTATGATATGAACGAAGGAACGTCCCCAAGAGAAGTGAAGGTCGGCGACAAATTCGCTTACGATTACAATCTCCTGGTGAACAAAGCACAGCTTTGGGCTTCCTATTCTGCAGACTTGAAGTATACGCATCTTTTCGTGTCGGGTCGCGTAGCTGGTACAACAATGCAGCGTGACGGTAAGATGCGCAATGGTATGGCTCCGGACAACAGCTACGGCAAGAGCGGTACGGCCAAGTTCCTTGATGGCGGAGGTAAAGCTGGTGCTAATATTACCTTGGGTAAGGGTCATGCCATTGCCCTCGGCGTAGGTTATGAGTGGAAGACACCAGCTCCGCGTACTGCTTTTGCTGCCGCACAGATAAACAATGACTTTGTGAAAGACCTGAAGCAGGAGAAGATACTCTCAGCCGAGGCTGGCTATCAATGGAAGAATGCACTGCTGAGCCTGAATATCAATGGATACTATGCAGCATTGAAAGATGTGACGGAGCAGAGCCTCTTCTACAGTGATATCGAGAGCTCGTTTGCCTATGTGTCGCTGTCAAACATCCAAAAGGAGTATTATGGTGTTGAGGCGGGTCTGAATGTGAAAGCTACTGAGTGGCTGAACATCAAGGCTTTGGGCACTATCAGTGAAGCAAAGTATACTAATAATGCCGATATGAGGATGCTTCTTTCGAACAAGGGTAGCTATGTAGACGAACTGTGTGTCATCGATGGTATGCGCGAAGGTAGTACCCCGCTTGCGGCCGGTAGCATCGACATGAGTATCCACTATAACTTCTGGTATATTGACCTTATCGGCAACTATTATGACAATATCTATATGTATTTCGCACCCATATCTCGTCGTGAGACCGAAGTGCCCAAAACAATTGTCAACGGAGAAAAGGCCTACGCCAGTCCTTCACAGTGCAAGGGTGATGGTGGTTTCATGCTTGATGCCTCCATTGGTAAGACGTTCCGTCTGAAACATGGCAGACGCATCGGATTCAATCTGATGATAACCAATCTTTTGAACAATATCAACATCTGTACCGGCGGTATGGAGCAGAACCGGCTCGACACCAAGCAGGAGGAGGAACGTACCAACAATGCTTACCGTTTCCAGCAGAGCCCTCGTAAGTTCTATGCTAACGGTATTAACGGCATGCTGTTAATTAACTATCAATTCTAATGCGGGCTTAGCCCTAAAGGAAAAAGGAAAAAAGATAAAAGAAGTTAGAAGATATGAATACCAAAAGAAGCAAAAGGTTACTACCTCTATTATTGATATTTTGTTCTTTGTTCTTCTGCATGACATTCATGGCTTGTCAGAAGACGGAATGGGATGTATATACGCCCAATGGTGCTGAGCTTTACGGCAACAACAGCATCACTGACGATAATATCATCACCATTGCTGAGTTGAAGAAGCAGTACCCTAATGTCTTTGCCAGCACCGACCAGAATGCTCTCGTCGATAAAGACCTCAAAATCAAAGGTCGCGTTACTGCCAATGACATTCGGGGCAACATCTATAAGCAGTTCATGATACAGGATGAGACAGGCGCCATCATCATTGCCGTTAATGAAAGTGGTATCAGTGGCTACCTGGCTGAAGGACAGGAAATCGTCGTAGATCTGAAGGGTCTCTATGTAGGCGGTTACGGCAAGCAGCCAGAGGTGGGCTCCCCTTATAATGGCAGCAGCATTGGACGTATGCAGAAGGATGTGTTCCAGAAGCATTTCAAGATTACTTCCAGCCCTATCGCTCCAGTGCAGCCCATCGAATTCAACGCCGATATGAATGCCGATGATAACTGCGGCAAGCTTGTCAAGTTGAAGAACGTCTCATTTATGGATGCAAATGGTAAGAACACCTTTGCCCCTGGCGATAGCAGTGTCACCATTCTCGGTGGTTGCGTGAACCGCGCTCTCCGTGAATACAAGTCGTCAAAGGTGGTCATCCGCACCAGCACCTATGCCAAATTCGCGGCTAACCCTCTTCCTTATGATGATGTGAACAAACGCCCTCGTGTGGTGAATATCACAGGAATAGCCACCCGCTATGCCAAGGGTACATCTGACACATGGCAGATTCTCATCCGCAAGGAGTCCGACATAGAAATAGTACAATAATCATCAAACAGAAAAAATCATACAACTATGAAGAAAATACTGTACAGCGTCATGGCTTTAGCCATCGCAGCCATTTCATTTACCGCTTGTGAAGACGTACCCGAGCCTTACCCCATGCCCGACCCCAATGGTGGCAGCACTTCTACTGAGGTGTTGGAGGGAACGGGCACACAGTCCGATCCTTTCAACGTGGCAGCTGCCCGTGCCTACATTAAGGATGGAGGTTCCGAGGATGCTACGGTCTATGTGAAGGGTATTATTGTCAACATCGAGGAGATTGGCGGCAGCTATGGCAATGCCACTTACAATATCTCTGACGATGGTACGTCTACCAACCAACTTAAGGTCTATCGTGGCTATGGATTGGGTAATTCAAAGTTCAAAGGCGAGGAAATCAAGACTGGCGACGTGGTTGTTGTCTCCGGCCAACTCGTTAATTTCAAGGGTACCTACGAGTTTACCCAGGGAAATGTTCTCTATTCACTCAATGGCGAGACCAGTGGTGGAGGCAACATCGACCCACAGGCTGACGCCAAGGGTGATGGTACTTTAGGGAATCCTTTCAATGCCGTTGCTGCTACGATTGAAGCTCAGAAACTTCAAAGTGGTGCAGTCAGCGATAAAGCCTATTATATAAAAGGTAAGGTGGCTTCGATTGCTGTCGATAAGAACGGCAACGTTCTGAACTTCGATCAGGGAACGTTTGGTAACGCTACATTCTATCTGTCTGATGATGGTTCTGAGACCAATGCGTTCTATTGTTACCGCGTCCTTTATCTCGGCAATGAGAAATGGACCCAGGGAGCGGGTGACATTTTGAAGGTTGGTGATGAGGTCATTGTGTGTGCGAAACTGACCATGTATAACTCTACTCCTGAGACACAGCAGAACGAAGGTTATCTCTATTCGCTCAACGGCAAGACCGAAAGGTCTGGAGGTGGTCAGACCCCGCAGCCCAGTAACGACTTGGGTACGGCTGACAGTCCGATAACTGTTGCTAAGGCACTTGAAATAATCAATGGCTACGAACCTGCAGGCCAGTCTGATACCGATGCCTATGTAAAGGGAAAGATTGTCTCCGTGGACTCGTATAACGACAAGTACAAGAGCATCACGTATTATATATCCGACGATGGTACAGATAATAACCAGTTGCAAGTGTATAGTGGAAAGGGCCTGAATGGTGCTGACTTCGCCTCTACCGCTGACTTGAAGGTTGGTTCCGTTGTTGTGGTGAAGGGACAGCTGAAGAAGTATGTCAAGGGTGATGCCGTTACACCGGAGATTAATCAGAACAGTCAGATTATATCCATCGATGGTCAGTCTGGTGGTAGCGGTGGGGAAAACCCGGGTGGTTCCACCACTTCATCGCTGGCGAATGGTGACTTTGAGACTTGGGCTGATGGGCTGCCAACGGGTTGGAAGTCTGCTTCCACTGCCAGTTCTGCCACGCTGGCGCAGAGCACGGATGCACATGGTGGTAGCTTCTCTGTCAACGTCAATGGCGACGAAGGCAGCAACAAACGCTTGGCAAGCCAGGAAATTACACTTGCTGCAGGAACGTATGTCTTCTCGTTCTATGCAAAGGCTACAACGGCTGATGCTGCTCAGGTACGACCGGGCCATGTCCCTATTACCGATGGTAAGGCAGGAACCTATGCGTACGGTGAATATGCCAACCTCAATAATAGCAGTTGGACACAGGTGACCCATGAATTCAAACTTGATGCGGAAACCACCGTTTGCCTGGTAGCCATGAATCCAAAGAAATCTAGTTACTCATCAGGTAAAGACATCCTCATTGATGATGCTACGCTGACGAAGAAGTAATAATCAGATTATTTCATCCTATTAAAGAGGGAGTACTATTATTGGTCTCCCTCTTTGTTTTGCGATTATATAAGTTGATTATCGGTCCGTGGACTACTTCCTTGAACTGTTCTTTCCCTGTCAGAAGGAGCATTTCTCTTCAAACTAAGGCAATCTAAGGTCGAGATTCAAGCAAGAGAGAGGCTGTGGTCGACCTGAAAGTCAGTTCACCTTGCCACTCTCTGTTATCCGCTTACGTTCTCTCTGCCGTTTACATCCCTTGTGAACCGAGGAGAGAACGGGGATGAACAAGGTTCAGTGCCAGAGCGAATTCGCATAAGATTCTATTTGGAATAAACGAGTGTGCCAAACGGCTTGATTTCATGTTATGGCAGGTTTGTTGACCTCTATAACGAATGATTGACGAACTATCGGGTCGTTAGCATGTCAAATGGATGTGATTACCAGAATTGACCAACTGGCACAGCGCATGAGCGACCACGGCTCCAAGTACAGTTTCGGTTGATCAGAACTCAATGGTAAGTTTTCCGTTAATCTGGCGGCCAGTCAGGTAATTGGGAACCGCCCACTGACGGGACATGACATCGGTTACCCAGTAGTAGCTATTGACGTTGCTGATGCCGAATAGGTTCAGACAGTCTAATCCAAGCCAGATGCTTCGGAGTGAAAGGCCATGAATGCCTGGCGATTTGTAAGCGAGGTAAGCCATGCCGATGTCTGCACGCTTATAGACAGGAGCCCGGAAGTTCTGTTGCTCTATGCCACGATGAGGGGCACCAAAGGGAAGACCATCGGCATAAGCCAGACGTAGTGTCATCTTCCATCTGTCAGTACCTGGGAAATAATCGGTGAAATGGAGGTTGATAGCCCATCTCTGGTCGGTAGGCAGAGGGAAGGAAGGTGAATGGCCTGAGTCGAATTGTTGCTGTGCCTTCATCAGGGAGAAGGTTATCCATGAATCGGTACCAGGTACAAATTCTCCGTATAGCTTCAAATCTATTCCAGCAGTATAGCCCTTACAGAGATTCTGTCCGTAATAGGTCGTTTTCACGTTCTGGACATTGTAGGGTATGAGGTTTGACAAGTATTTGTAGTAAGCTTCTGCAGTAAAGCGGAACGGACGTTCCATCAGCCGGAACCGATAATCCATAGCGGCAATGAAATGTAACGAGCGTTGGCTTTTGATATGGTCGTTGAGAGTGACTTCTGTAATGCCTGAAGCTTGATTCAGGGTGGTGTCACGTAGTTCCTTGAAGAAGGGTGCTTGATAATAGAGTCCAGTGGCCACGCGAAGTGTAACGTCGTGGTTCCATGAAGGTACAATGGCCAACGAAAGGCGAGGTGACACGGTGGTCTCTCCACTCCATGACCAATGGCTGAATCTTAATCCGTAGTTCAAGGTGTAGAATGTTTGACTATCACTATTATCGGTGTTTTCGGCATGGCCCCCTGATGCCCATCGATAGGTGTCTTGGAGATAACCTTCTATACGTCTTGAGGACATGCGGTGGCGAGAGGATAGTGTGTAGATGAGGTCGAGCCGGTCTGTGGTGTGGGGTACTGAATAGCCGCTGGAGTCGCGCATTTCATACTCACGGCTCATCTCCTTAATACGTTCCCATTTCAAGGTGGCTGCAGCTTCAATATCATGTTTGCTGAGTTTGTGGTTGACCATGGCTTTAACGCTTTGTACATCGGCTGTCAGGTAATTGCGCGCATGTTCCATGTACGTCCCAACTCCCAACTGTTCAGACGTTTGGGTGTCGTCAAGCCAATACTGGCCTTGAATGTCGTATGTCTCCTGTTCTTTCGTATGGAAGGCAGATGCAAGGATTTTCACTGTGGTGGAGTCGCCGAAATGGCGAGCTATGGAAGCGGTTCCGAACACGGTGCGGAAGATATCCTTTTCCTGACCATCGAAATAGACCTTAAACGACTTGACGTCTTCCATCGTACCAAAGCTTGTCTCACGGTCCTTTGGCTTGAAATTGTAGTGGTTTTCCGAGATGTTACCGATGATGTCAATGCTCCATCGCTGGCTTGGCTTCCAGCTGATATAGGTCTGATAGTCAAGGAAATTGGGTCGGTATTCTCCAGTAGTTTCCAACGATCCTAACAGGTAACGGTTTGTCTTGTATCGCACTCCGTGGCTCATGGTGAACTTAGGCGTGGAATGCTGTGATGGAGCGGCATAACCAATGTAGGCACTTCCGCCAAGCAACGATGCGGTGAGGTTGGCTTCTGTACGTTGTGGCCGGCGGTAGGTGATGTCAAGTACAGAAGACATCTTGTCACCATATTTAGCCTCAAAACCACCTGTGGAGAAGCCGATCTTCTCTACCATGTCGCTATTGATGACACTCAGCCCCTCCTGTTGTCCGCTTCTGACAAGCAGGGGTCTGTATACCTCGATGTTGTTGATGTATACCGCATTCTCGTCAAAGCTGCCGCCTCGTACATTGTATTGGCTTGACATCTCATTGTGGGTAGAGACGCCAGCCTGTTGTTGTATCAATTCTTCTACAGCATTACCTGTGACAGATGGTGTTTGACGCAGGTCTTTGATGTCCAGCTGCTCTGTTGCCGAGGTCTGTCTTCTCCGTTCTGTTACGGTGACTTCCTGCAAGGCATCTTGGGGGTGGAGGGTCACAACAAAAGTCAGAGTGCCGCGAGGCTTACGTAGGACGCGTGTACGTGTCTTATAACCTATCATGGAGAAGTTCACGACCACAGAATCAGCAGATTGCAACGTGATGCTAAATTCTCCCTTGAGGTTAGTCATTACCATCTTTGCTTGCTGTACGCAACTGACTGTAACCAATTCCACAGCATTGTTGTCCTCGTCGACAACCTTACCCTTAAGTGTGAAGTTGTCGGCCAGAAGGACGGTGTGTACGAGGAACATCGCCGTGAGGAGGATGAATCTTGCCGTATTGTTTATCATCTATTTTATAACGTAGAAAGTGGTAGTTTTATTACATTCATTTTACTTAGGAAGCGAAAAAGACATAAAAATACGGTAAAAAAACATGTGTTTGCAAACTTTTGCGAACTATCCTGGTAAATGCGAACTATTGCGAATGAAAAGATTTGGTGGGTTTGATAATTCTTCGTACCTTTGCGCTATGATTTACGAGATACTCATAGGAATTGTGTTGTATGCTGCCCTGTTTGTGGTAACCGTACAAAGAAGCCGCCGGAAGGTCCTTGACCTGCAGGAGCGACTGGAGAAGGTACGTGAGCTACAGTTGTCGCAGCAGTCTCAGAGCCAGCAGAACATCAGCCGGAACGAGGCCAAGATCCATGAGTTGGAGACCTTGTTGAAAAAACTTGGCGACGAGAACTCACTGCTTCGCTTGGAACTGGAGGAGAAAAAAGCCACGTTAGACTATAATAATAAGGTAGCAATGATTGAAAACGAGAAGCGCCAGCAGGCCGAGACACTCATCTTCTCATCAGACGTCTATCGTCGTTTGCAGAATTGTCTGAATGGCGGTCGCAGCCTGACTCATCAGGAATGGACAGAACTGGCCGAACTCGTTAACGGTATCTATACAGGCTTCACTGAGAAGCTTTACAGCCTCTATCGGTTGACGGAACAGGAGTATCATGTGAGCTTGCTCATCAAAGTGAGGGTTCAGCCCAAGGACATCGCTTTACTGACGGCTCATTCGAAAGAGAGTATCGCCTCTACCCGTAGCCGTCTGTATGGCAAGGTGTTCGGTAAGAAAGGCTCCTCAAAAGATTGGGATGATTTTGTTTTAACTCTTTAAATAGTAATAATTATGGTAGAATACATCGTACAGCACCTATGGCAGATGTGGGCAGTAGTAGCCGTTGTCTGTCTGATTCTTGAGCTGACAGCAGGTGACTTCTTCATTATCTGCTTCTCTATTGGCGCTTTTTTTGCCGGCATTGCTGCAGCCCTTGGTGTTAACATCTATTGGCAGCTGTCCACCTTTGCCGTGTTTACACTCATCAGCCTTTTCTGGGTACGACCCTTTGCCAAGCGCTACCTTCGTAAGGGCGAGGACAATCGTGTGAGCAATGCCGACGCACTTTTGGGACGTCAGGGGAGGGTGGTGGAAACGGTGAAGACCGACGGTTTTGGCCGTGTGCAGATTGATGGTGACATTTGGAAGGCAGTCACCAACGAACCTGCAGACATACCAGTAGGCTCTCTCGTGAAGGTCGTGGGACGCGAAAGCACCATCATTACTGTTGAGACTACAAGCAACAAGCAATAAATAATTATTAATCAATCAAAAAATTATGGACATTATGACTTACGTATTAATTGTCATCATTATTTGTGTGGTACTGTTTGCCAAGATGGCACTTGTGATCATTCCCCAGTCGGAAACAAAGATCGTGGAGCGTCTGGGACGTTATTATGCCACGCTTCAGCCCGGTATCAACATCATTATCCCCTTTATCGACCGTGCCAAGTCAATTGTTGTACTCAATCATGGCCGCTATCAGTATTCCACTACCATTGACCTGCGTGAACAGGTGTACGACTTCCCAAAGCAGAACGTGATTACCAAGGATAATGTACAGACAGAAATCAATGCGCTGCTGTATTTCCAGATAGTAGACCCCTTCAAGGCAACCTATGAAATCAACAACCTGCCTAACGCCATTGAGAAACTGACGCAGACCACCCTACGTAACATCATTGGTGAGCTGGAACTGGACGAGACGCTAACTTCGCGTGACACCATCAACAAGAAACTCTCTGCTGTGCTTGATGATGCTACTGACAAGTGGGGTGTGAAGGTAAATCGTGTGGAGTTACAAGACATTACTCCTCCAGACTCTGTGCTCACAGCTATGGAGAAGCAGATGCAGGCAGAACGAAACAAACGTGCCCAGATTCTGACGTCAGAAGGTCAGAAGGCTGCAGAAATCCTTGCATCCGAGGGTGAGCGTACTGCCATTGTCAACAAGGCCGAGGCAGCCAAGGAACAGGCTATCCTTGAAGCAGAAGGTGAGGCACAGGCCCGCATCCGTAAGGCTGAGGCCGAGGCAAAGGCTATTGAACTGATAACTGAAGCCGTGGGTAAGAGCACGAATCCTGCTAACTACCTCTTGGCTCAGAAATATATACAGATGATGCAAGAACTGGCAGAGGGTGACAAGACCAAGACCGTCTACCTGCCCTACGAAGCCACCAACCTGCTTGGATCAATTGGCGGAATCAAAGACCTGTTCAAGACAGAATAATCATGTAATAATGACAGAAAGAGATATGAAACATGCATTACGAAGTGCGGTATGCACAGAAGGTAGAAGGATGGCCGGAGCACGTGCGCTCTGGGTGGCCACAGGTATGAAACAAGAGCAGTTCGGAAAGCCGATCATTGCCATCGTCAATTCGTTTACTCAGTTTGTGCCAGGCCACACCCATCTGCACGAGATTGGACAGATAGTCAGGGAAGAGATTGAGAAGATGGGGTGCTATGCGGCAGAGTTCAACACCATTGCCATTGATGACGGTATCGCTATGGGGCATGATGGTATGCTCTATTCCTTGCCATCACGCGACATTATTGCTGATTCTGTTGAGTATATGGTCAATGCTCACAAGGCCGATGCCATGATCTGCATCTCCAACTGCGACAAGGTAACTCCAGGTATGTTGATGGCCTCTATGCGATTGAACATCCCGACAGTGTTCTGCTCTGGCGGTCCTATGGAGGCTGGCAGGTGGCGTGGAGAAAATGCTGATCTCATCACTGCTATGGTGAAAGGTGCCGATCCGGAAGTAACTGATGAGGAAATGAAGGAGATAGAGGCATGTGCCTGTCCGGGATGCGGCTCATGTTCAGGTATGTTCACTGCCAACTCGATGAACTCTCTGACAGAGGCCATTGGACTGTCGCTGCCAGGCAATGGCACCATCCTGGCTACTCATGCTAATCGTGTTGAACTGTTCAAGGCTGCAGCCCGTCAGGTGGTGAAGAATGCTTTTGCCTATTACGTAGACGGGAATGAAAGTGTGCTGCCGAGAAACATTGCTACCCGTCAGGCCTTTATGAATGCGATGGCACTTGATATAGCTATGGGCGGTTCTACGAATACCGTGCTTCATCTGTTGGCTGTCGCACAGGAGGCTGGAACGGATTTTACAATGAAGGATATAGACGAACTGTCGCGCCGCGTCCCTTGTCTCTGTAAGCTGGCTCCTAACACCCAGAAGTACAGCGTTCAGGAGTGTGGCAGGGCAGGAGGCATCCTTGGTATTCTTAACGAACTGAGCAAGGGTGGGCTTGTTGATGGCTCTGCTATCCGAGTGGATGGTATGACGCTGGATGAGGCCATGAAGAAATATAGCATCGTTGACGGCGAACTTGATCCAGAAGCTAACCGTATCTATCAAACCGCTCCCGGCAACCGTTTCTCGACGAAGATGGGGTCGCAGTCGGAAGAGTGGGGAATTCTCGATACTGATAGACAGAACGGTTGCATCCGTGACTTGGAGCATGCTTACACGAAAGATGGTGGACTGGCAGTACTCTTTGGCAACATCGCCCAGGATGGTTGTGTGGTGAAGACCGCAGGCGTAGACGAGGCACTGTGGCATTTCGAGGGACCTGCTGTGGTGTTCGATTCCCAGGAGGATGCCTGCGAGGGTATACTGGGGGGCAAGGTGAAAAGCGGAGACTGTGTTGTGATTACACACGAAGGTCCCAAAGGAGGACCGGGTATGCAGGAGATGCTTTATCCCACTAGCTATATCAAGAGCATGCATCTGGGAAAGGAATGTGCGCTGATCACCGACGGGCGTTTCTCGGGAGGTACCAGCGGCTTGAGCATTGGCCATATATCGCCGGAGGCAGCTAATGGCGGAAATATCGGAAAGATCAAGGATGGTGACATCATTGTCATCGATATTCCAACGCGTAGCATCAACGTGAAACTCTCTGATGAGGAACTGGATGCCCGTCCCCAACAGCCGTTGAAGCGTAACCGCATCGTATCGAAGGCATTGCGGGCATATGCCCAGAGTGTAAGCTCTGCCGACAAGGGCGGAGTGAGAATCATCGAGTAGAAAGTATACTTGTGTAGACAGGAATGCAAAAGAATAGTCCGCTCTTCTTTTGCATTCCGTTTGCTTTTTTATATCTTTCATCGAAGAAAGAGCCAACTGCCAAACTGGAACAAGGCAAACTTGCCACAGTCTCATATTAAAAGTGGTTTATTCTTCACTTTCGTTGAATGAAAATCGGAATTCTTGACAAAATCAGGAATGACTTCTCATTCCAGTTAACTCGATTGATCGATCGAGTTAACTCAAACGATCGATCGAGTTAACTCAAGTGATTGATCGAGTTAACTCAAATTTTCAGGGTAATTATGACATTGACTTTTCCTGCATGATGAAATATTGACAAAGCCTCAACCAAGATACTGAAGAAAAAGCTGTTGCAGGATGAGGGTGCTAAAACTGCTCACGGCTTGTAGTTATTGGTGTTGTATTAACCGCGTCATCTATTTACAGGAGACTCTGTGCCACAGCAGTTACAATGTGGGTTGGAGCAGAAAAATGGATTGGATTGAACGTTTGTATGCGCCAAAAAATTAGAAATCAAGGTCATTTGTTCACATTTTTATCTCAACTGACGTATAATCTCGATTTTTTTATCTAATTTTGCACCCATTAAATTGATGATGATGGAAAAGATAACAGGTTCAGAGGCATTGATGCTGGCATTGAAGGCAGAAGGGGTAAAAACCATCTTCGGTTATCCTGGCGGCTCGATTATGCCGGTCTACGATGCGCTATACGACTACACTCGCGGTCAGAAGAAAGCCTTCGACCATATCCTCGTACGCCATGAACAGGCAGCAACCCATGCAGCAGAAGGTTATGCTCGGGTAAGTGGCAAGGTAGGTGTGGCATTGGTGACTAGCGGTCCCGGTGCAACAAATACACTGACGGGTGTGGCAGATGCCATGCTCGACTCAACGCCGATAGTGGTGATTGCAGGGCAAGTACCCATTGGCGCCCTTGGTACCGATGCCTTCCAAGAAGTTGACCTTGTAGGTGTGGCCCAGCCAATTTCGAAGTGGAGTTATCAGATTCGCCACGCCGAAGACATCGCATGGGCAGTATCACGTGCTTTCTATATTGCCCGTTCCGGTCGTCCTGGGCCTGTGGTGCTCGACTTCCCGAAAAATGCGCAGATAGAGTTGGTGGAGTTTGAACCACAGAAAGTAAACTTTGTCCGCTCTTACGTGGCTTATCCGAAAATTGACGAGGCAGTAGTAAAACAAGCCGCCGAACTGATTAACCAAGCCAAGAAGCCTTTGGCACTTGTGGGGCAAGGAGTAGAACTTGGTAATGCTCAGAATGAACTGATAAAGTTCCTGGAAAAGGCCGATATTCCTGCTGGACGTACCATGCTGGGGCTATCAGCTTTGCCGTCTACTCATCCTCTCAACGTAGGTATGCTGGGTATGCACGGTAACTATGCACCTAATATCAAGGAACAGGAGTGTGACGTGCTGATAGCTATAGGTATGCGTTTTTCTGATCGTGTGACAGGAAACACTAAAACTTATGCCAAGCAGGCCAAGGTGATTCACCTCGACATCGATCATAGCGAAATTGATAAGAATGTGAAAGCTGACGTGGCTGTGATTGCCGATTGCAAGGAATCGTTGCCTGCTCTTACTGCCCTTATTAATAAAGGTGATCACCGTGAATGGCGCGACTCCTTCAAACCTTTACAAGAGAAGGAACTTATAAAAGTCATTGAGCCGGCTATTCATCCGAAAGAAGGCCCGCTGCTTATGGGTGAGGTTGTCAATGCTGTGGCAGAGGCTACAAACGGGGATTCTGTGCTTGTGACTGATGTCGGTCAGAATCAACTGTTTGCTACCCGTTACTTCAAGTATCCCAAGAAACGCAGTCTCTGCACCAGTGGTGGTTTAGGTACAATGGGCTATGGTATGCCTGCCGCTATTGGAGCCACTTTTGGTGCGCCAGGGCGTACCATATGCTGTTTCATGGGTGATGGAGGCTTCCAGATGTGCATTGAAGAACTCGGTACTATTATGGAGCAGCAGGCCCCTGTGAAGATGATCCTGATGAACAACAACTATTTGGGCAATGTACGCCAGTGGCAGGATATGTTCTGGAAGCGACGTAAGTCGTTCACCCGTATGATGAATCCCTGCTATGAGTTGATAGCCCAAGGCTATGGTATACCTTATCAGGCCGTTACAGACCGCAAGGAGTTGAAGGGAGCTGTTGACAGGATGTTGAAGACAGAAGGACCCTACATCCTTGAATGTGCCATTCTGGAAGATGACGATGTGCTGCCAATGACACCGCCAGGCATGAATGTTGATGACATGATGCTGGAAATCCATGTGTAAAGAAAAAATAGTAATGAAGTAAGAATGGAAGAGAAAAAACTATATACATTGTTGGTCTATTCAGAGAACGTGGCCGGTATATTGAATCAGGTTACGGCAGTGTTTACCCGTCGTCAGGTGAACATCGAGAGTCTGAATGTGTCTGCCTCCAGCATTCCTGGAGTACACAAATATACGATTACCGCTTGGAGCGATGAAGACCAGATTGTTAAGATTGTCAGGCAGATAGAGAAGAAGATTGACGTGGTGAAGGCCAATTACTTTACCGATGATCAGCTTTTCATCCGCGAGTCGGGACTCTACAAGCTCTCTACGAAGCGTGTGCTGGAGAATCCTGAAATTTCTCGTACCATCCGCCGCCATGATGCCAGCATCATTGAGGTGAATCCTACCTACACCATTGTGATGAAATTCGGTGTGACAGAAGACATTATCGAACTCTTCCGTGCCCTCGATGCTTTTGGCTGCGTCTTCCAGTATACCCGTTCCGGACGTATAGCAGTGACTCGTGGTAAGCAGGAGCAAGTCAGCGAATTCTTGGAGCAGCGTGAACAAAACAGACAATAGGCTAATGGGAAAAAGAAAGAGAAGGTGGCACTGCCTGGCTGGACAGGAGCCTACCGAGTTGGACAAGCTGATTATGTATTGGGAGAACAAGGGTAAGCTGGTGCCTACCCGCGACCTCATCAAAACTCCCGAACAGATAGAAGGTATTCGGCGTGCAGGGGTAGTGAATACCGGTGTGCTGGATGAAGTAGCAAAGAACATTCATGAAGGGATGTCTACCTTGGAGATTGACAGGATTTGCCGCTCTTATTGTGAGGAGCACAATGCCATTCCTGCCTGTCTGAATTATGAGGGCTTTCCCATGAGCGTCTGTACCAGCATCAATGAGGTGGTTTGTCATGGCATACCCAAGGCAACGGACATACTGAAAGAGGGTGATATCATCAATGTAGACTTTACTACAATACTTGACGGCTATTATGCTGATGCATCACGTATGTTCATCATCGGTAAAACTACCCCAGAAAAAGAACAATTGGTGCGTGTGGCCAAGGAATGTCTTGAAATCGGTATGGAGGCTGCAAAACCATTTGGCTTTGTGGGGGATATTGGCCATGCAATAGAGAAACATTGCAAGAAGTATCACTACGGTATCGTACGCGATCTGGCAGGTCACGGCGTAGGTCTGAAGTTCCACGAAGAGCCCGATGTGGACCACTACGGCCATCGGGGTACAGGCATGCTGCTTGTGCCTGGTATGGTGTTCACCATTGAACCGATGATTAATATGGGAACCTGGAAAGTGTTCGTTGATGAAGGTGATCCCTATGGATGGGAGGTCATTTCCGAAGATGAACTTCCTAGTGCCCAGTGGGAGCACACTTTGCTGATGACCGATCACGGTGTGGAAATATTGACCTATTAAGAAGTGGATGTTATCGCAGCAAGAACTGTCATCCAAAATCATGAATTATGAATCCAATATATATATTAGGTATAGAGTCCAGTTGCGACGACACGTCAGCCGCCGTCCTGCGTGATGGTGTGTTGCTGTCCAATGTTACTGCATCTCAGGCTGTTCATGAAGCCTATGGTGGTGTAGTACCTGAACTGGCTTCCCGTGCCCATCAGCAGAATGTGGTTCCGGTTGTTCACCAGGCAATCCGTCAGGCAGGCATCCAGAAAGAAGACCTGAGCGCTGTTGCCTTTACCCGTGGCCCGGGGCTTATGGGGTCATTGCTTGTAGGTGTGAGCTTTGCGAAAGGCTTTGCACGTGCGCTGGGTATCCCCCTTATCGATGTCAACCATCTGCAGGGTCATGTGATGGCTCATTTCATCAAGGAAAGCGATGAAGACTGTAGTCAGCCTCCCTTCCCGTTTCTCTGCCTGCTTGTCTCGGGGGGTAATTCACAGATAGTGATGGTCAGCGCCTACAACAAGATGGAAGTGTTGGGGCAAACCATCGATGATGCTGCAGGTGAAGCAATAGACAAATGCTCGAAAGTCATGGGACTGGGCTATCCGGGTGGACCAATCATTGATCGTCTGGCCCGTCAGGGTAATCCTCAGGCTTACCATTTCTCTGAACCTAATATCCCAGGCTATGACTACAGCTTCTCTGGGTTGAAGACCTCTTTCCTTTACAGTCTTCAGAAATGGGTACTCGACGACCCGCAGTTTGTGGAGCACCATAAGGAAGACCTTGCAGCATCCTTGGAATGGACGATTGTAGATGTTCTGATGAAAAAACTGAAGAAGGCTGTCAAGGATACTGGCATCAAGCATGTGGCTGTTGCAGGGGGGGTCAGTGCCAACAATGGGCTACGCAATGCATTCCGAGATGCCCAGAAACGCTACGGATGGACTATATATATCCCCAAGTTCAGCTATACTACCGACAATGCAGCCATGATAGGTATTGTAGGGCATTATAAATATCTTGACGGTGAGTTCTGCGATATCAGTTCTCCCGCCTTCTCAAAAGTAACATTCGAATAAACAGACTGATTATGGATTTTGAAAGTAAGATAACGAGCAGGGAAATCAGCGAACTGCTTTGGGAAATGGAAAAGACTATCGGCACCGCCGAGAGTTGTACGGGTGGCAGGATTGCAGAAGCCATCATCTCTGTACCTGGTGCCTCGAAGTATTTCAAGGGCGGTATAATCTCCTATGTTAACGAGGTGAAAGAACGCCTGTTGGGTGTCAGCCATCAAGTGCTGGAAGAGAAAACTGCTGTCTGTGAGGAGGTGGCCATCCAAATGGTGGAAGGTGCATGTCGTACCTTGAATACAGACTATGCCGTTTCTGCTACCGGTATTGCTGGCCCTACGGGAGGAACAAAAGAAATACCCGTCGGAACCATTTGGTTGGCTTGTGGTAATGCCTCTAGGATTAAGACCATGAAGGTGGAAGAAGACCATGGGCGCGATATCAATCTGGCTATTGCAACCAGCCAGGCTATGCAGATGCTGTTGGAGTATCTGAAAGAAGAACAACAGGATTCAGGTGCTAATGAGGGCTGAACTCTCTGCGCTATCATTTAAAAGGACAGGCGCTGATAGCCACTGATGCAACGCCTGTCCCTGTTTTTGCTTCTAATCCGGTTTTATTGATATTGCCGTAGAGCACTGAGCAGCTCGTTGTTCTCGGTCTTTGTACCTATGGTAATGCGAAGGCAGTTCTGACAAAGCTGCACCCGAGTGCGGTTGCGGACAATGATTCCTTTGTCCACCAGATAGTTATAGATGCTAATGGCATCAGTCATTCTTGCCAGGAAGAAATTGGCATCTGTGGGATAAACCTGCTTGCAGATGGGTAGCAGTTTGAATGCGTCTACCATTCTACTTCGTTCCAACAGCAAGGTGCGCACCCATTTGTCAACCTCGAACGGATCTTTCATTGCCTCCAGCGCCTGACGCTGAGTCAACAGATTCACGTTGTAGGGGTATTTCACCTTGTTGAATATTCCGATGATTTCTTCTGAAGCAAAGGCCATTCCCAGTCGGATGGCAGCGCATCCCCAAGCCTTCGACATGGTGTTCAGGACAATAAGATTGGGATGTTTGCCAAGTTCACTCCTGAGGGATGGTTGTGATGCAAAGTCGCTGTAAGCCTCGTCAACAATGACGATGCCCGGGAACCCGTCAATAACCTTCACTACTTCTTCACGTTTCAGACAGTTGCCGGTGGGATTGTTGGGTGAGCATAGCCATACGAGTTTGGTGTATTCGTCGCAGGCAGCCAGCACGCTTTCTGCTTTCATCTGGAAATGCTCGTCTAATGTCACAGTCCGGTACTCCACGTCGTTGATGTCGGCGCAGACTCTGTACATACCGTAGGTAGGCTCTATAGCCACCACGTTGTCCAGTCCTGGACGACAGAAAATACGATAGGGAAGATCGATTGCCTCGTCGCTGCCATTACCTAGGAAAATACAGTCCGCCTTTAAGCCTTTCACCTTGCTGATGGCAGCCTTCAGCTCGAGCTGAAGGGGGTCGGGATAGCGGTTATAGGGCTGGTTGTACGGATTTTCGTTGGCATCAAGGAACACGCGAGCCTCACGCCCTGCATATTCGTTGCGTGCTGAGCTATAAGGAGCCAGACTCCAAATGTTAGGCCTAACCAGTTCTTGAAGACTTTTCATTGTTCTATCCTTTCTTAATTCTGTTTGACTTCGGTCATCGTTGGTCATTTCTTTTTGATGGCATTCAGTCTCAGTGTCATGGCATTCTTATGGGCATCAAGTTGCTCTGCCTCAGCCATCAGTTCTACCGTGTGACCGATAGAGTGTATTCCCTCAGCTGTCAGATGCTGGAAAGTCACCTTCCGCTGATAGCTGTCCAGATTCACGCCACTATAGGCTGTGGCATACCCGTGAGTAGGAAGGGTGTGGTTCGTACCACTGGCATAGTCGCCAGCGCTCTCGCAGGCATATTGTCCAAGGAACACACTTCCTGCATTCACGACCTGTTCTGCAAGGGTCTCGTAGTCTTCGGTTTGCAGGATAAGATGCTCTGGAGCATAGGCATTACTTAGATCGATGGCCTCCTGGATGTCGCTTACCAACACCAGCAGGCTGTTCTCCAATGTCTTCTGTGCTATCTCCTTACGTGACAGTTTGTCTAACTGCCTGCTAACCTCCTGCTGGACATCGTCAATCATCTTGTGGGATGTTGTGATGAGCAACACCTGTGAGTCTACACCATGTTCTGCCTGAGACAGCAAGTCAGCAGCAACAAACTGCGCATTGGCAGTTTCATCGGCAATCACGCAAACCTCGCTGGGGCCTGCAGGCATGTCTATAGCCACGTCGTGCAGGCTTACTTGCTGCTTGGCTGCCATCACATATTGGTTGCCGGGGCCAAATATCTTGTACACCTTCGGCACTGACTCTGTCCCGTATGCCATTGCCCCAATGGCCTGTACACCGCCAGCCTTGAAAATCTTGCTTACACCCGCCACACGTGCTGCCACGAGAATGGCGGGATTAACCTTACCCTGGCGGTCGGGTGGGGTACAGAGCACAATCTCTGTGCATCCGGCAATTTTTGCTGGAGTTGCCAGCATCAGTACTGTTGAGAACAAAGGGGCAGTGCCGCCTGGGATGTATAAACCAACCTTCTCTATGGGCACACTCTTCTGCCAGCATACTACACCGGGCTGGGTCTCCACCTTTTTGCTGTGGAATCTCTGTGACTCATGGAAAGTCTTGATGTTCTGGTGGGCCTGCTCAATGGCTTTTTTCAGATGGGTGGATACAGAAGCCTCTGCCTCCTTCATCTCTGAATCGGTTACCTCTAAGGTTGGCAAGTCTACGTGATCAAACTTTAGTTCGTAGCCTTTAACAGCCTCGTCGCCGCGAACCTTTACATCGGCTAGCACGGCAGCTACTGTCTGGTTCAATTGAGATATGTCCAAGTGTGGACGTTCTACAATCTCTTTCCATTGTTCCCTGTCTGGGTATTTGATTACATTCATTGCTTAATTGAGTATGTTGCTTGATGCAAAGCGAGATGTTTTTAAATGATCATCTTTTCAATTGGTGTCACGAGTATGCCCTGAGCGCCCATCTCTTTGAGTTTGCCGATGATTTCCCAGAAACGATGTTCATCCAGCACAGTGTGTACTGAGCACCATTCACTGTCGGCCAGGGGAATGATGGTAGGACTCTTCAGTCCAGGCAATACGCTGATGATTTCCTCCAAACGGGCTTTCGGCGCATTCATGCGTACATATTTCTTATCCTCAGCATCTTTTACAGCTTTGAATCGGAATAGCATTTGTTCCAGGATCTTCTGCTTTTCTTCCGACATCTGTTTGTTGCCTATAAGCAGAGCTTCACTCTGCATCACTACCTCCACTTCATGCAGATTGTTGCTGACAAGTGTGGAACCGGAACTTACGATGTCGAATATGCCATCGGCCAGACCTATACCAGGACTGATCTCTACAGAGCCTGTAATAACGTGAACCTTGGCATGGATTCCTTTTTCCTGCATGTATTTATGAAGAATGTTGGGATAACTCGTGGCAATCTTCTTTCCCTCGAACCAATGTACTCCCTGATAGTTGATCTCTTTGGGGATGGCCAGCGAAAGGCGGCATTTCGAGAAACCTAAACGTGAGATGATATCTGCATCCTCGCCACGCTCCACGAACTCGTTTTCGCCTACTACGCCAATGTCCGCTACACCTGATGCTACGCTCTGTGGTATGTCGTCATCTCTCAGGTAAAGCACCTCTAACGGGAAATTTGTTGACTGTACGAGAAGGGTGCGTTTTGATGCACTAACTTTAATATCTGCCTCGCTGAGCAGGTTCATGGTGTCTTCAAAAAGACGTCCCTTTGATTGTACTGCGATTCTTAACATAAAAGCCTAATTTCTTAAATTGCGTTGCAAAATTACGTTTTTTTTCTTGATTGTGCAATTTATTGAGTACTTTTGCATCGTTTTTATTGAAAAATGATGAGAAAAATTGTTCTAGCCGTCTTATTTCCCCTGCTTTTTGCCTGTGTCAACAGGAAAGCTGAGCCAATTGTTGCCCCATGGGGAGAGGTAGGTGCTGCTGACTCTATCTGGGACAGCGATGCATTCGACCTTGAGCAGATACAGGCAGGAGGTGAACTCATCATGCTTACCCTCAGCGGCCCGGAGACATACTATGACCATCGTGGGCGACAGCTGGGAGCCCAATATCTGTTAGCCCAGAAATTTGCTGATACACTTGGCGTCCGTCTCCGTGTTAATATCTGCCGTGATACCACCGAACTTCTGACTCGTCTGGTGGCCGGTGAGGCCGACCTCATTGCTGTTCCTCTGCCAGTAACACTCTCTGATAGTGTTCTTTTCTGTGGTCCGGGAAACGACTCTCTTAGTATTCACTGGTCAGTCAATGAGGCAAAACCTCGACTGGCGGATGCCCTTGACCAATGGTACAGACCGGAATTGCTGACAGATGTGCGCAAGGAGGAGGCTTTCTTGCTCAGTTCCCGTAGTGTGAAACGCCATGTGTTCTCACCCATGCTTAGTCGTAAAGACGGTATCATATCCCGCTATGACCAGTTTTTCATGAAATATTGCCAGACCATCCGCTGGGACTGGCGTCTCATGGCTGCACAATGCTATCAAGAGTCAACTTTTGACCCCAAAGCCACTTCATGGGCTGGAGCTAAGGGGCTTATGCAGATTATGCCGCGCACTGCTGATGAACTCGGACTGCCGCGCGAAAAACTGTATGACCCTGAAAGTAGTATCTCTGCTGCTGCCAAGTACTTGGGAATGTTGGAGGAGAAATTCACCGATATTCGTGATCGCCATGAACGTACCGATTTTGTATTGGCCAGCTATAACGGCGGCTATCACCACATACGTGACGCTATGGCGCTCTGCCAGCGAGATGGCCGCAATCCCCATCGCTGGGCTGATGTCTCTGCCTACGTGCTGAAACTCTCTCTGCCAGAGTACTATAATGACCCGATAGTGAAACACGGCTATATGAGAGGCTCTGAGACCGAAGGCTATGTAAGGCTTATTCGCGCCAGATGGCAAACTTATCGTGGTGTACCGAGTCCTCGTGCTGGATTCCATGCTACACCACAGAAAGCCACACGTGTGCGTAAAAAGAAGTACGATCAGTAAACTGACTGCTTACAACATACCCTTTGTTGATGGCAATTCATAGTGGAAGATGTCACGTTGGACAGCCATTTTCAGACTACGGGCCAAGGCTTTGAATATACCCTCTATCTTGTGATGCTCATTTTGTCCTTGAGCCTTGATGTTAAGGTTCATCTTTGCCGCATCGCTAAGGCTCTTGAAAAAGTGGAGGAACATCTCTGTAGGCATGTCGCCTACGTACTCACGGTTAAACTCAACATCCCACACCAACCAGGGACGCCCGCCAAAATCGAGCGCTACTGAACACAGACAGTCATCCATAGGCAGGCAGTATCCATAGCGTTCTATGCCTCGTTTGTCACCAAGTGCCCTCAGGAGACATTCTCCTAATGCTAATGCTGTATCTTCTATGGTGTGATGTTCGTCCACATTCAAGTCGCCGATGGTATGGATAGTAAGATCAATCATGCCGTGCTTGCCTATCTGTTCCAACATATGGTCGAAGAACCCCAGGCCAGTATTGATATCGCATTTTCCTGTTCCGTCCAGACATACCTTAATATATATGTCAGTCTCCTTGGTCTGGCGATGTATTTCCGAAGTACGTTCCCCACCGAAAATCAATTCGGTAATACGTTGCCAAGTCATACCTTCTCTGCCTAAGATGATTGCCTTACAGCCAATATTTCTGGCAAACAGTGCATCTGTGTCCCGATCACCTATCACATAACTGTTCTCCATGTCATAAGCCGGATTTTCTATATATTGCTTAACCATCCCAATGCCAGGCTTTCGGGTAGGAGCATTGTCCTCAGGAAAGTGACGGTCTATTAGTTGTTCGTCAAAGGTTATGCCTTCACCCTGTAGTGTCTGCAGAATGAAGTTGTGTACAGGCCAAAACGTATCTTCGGGGAAAGAGTCAGTGCCCAGTCCGTCTTGATTACTTACCATTACAAAACGGAAGTCAGTATGCTGACGGAGGAAACTCAAAGCCTGAATCATTCCAGGAACAAAATGCAGTTTATCAAAAGAGTCTATCTGCTCGTCCTGAGGCTCCTCTATGAGAGTCCCGTCGCGGTCAATAAAGAGTACTCGATGTTTTTTCATTCTTTTCAATTTCTTGTTTTTCAATGCTGCCAGTCATATAATAAACCGGAAAATGTAGTAGGAGAACCACGTAGCACTGTATGAAACCTGCCAAAAGGAATACAAAGAATGACATAGATGTCATATAGTCAGGCATGCTTAATGGGTCTCCCATCAGTGTACCGGTTTGTGCCTTCACGTTTGCTAACGCAAGAACCAGTGAGGGTAATGTAGTGATGATCAAAGCCAATAATGTAATAATCATTGTCACCAACAGAACACCGAACAAGTAGCCCCAGCGGCGTAGTCCTTGGCGATATCCAGGACCAAGTATAACGAAAAGTCGTGTGTCGCGGGATGTTACATAGCGCATGGTGGGATAGGCCAAAGGCAATAACAGTACCATGAACGCCAATCCTGTTAATACACCTATTGCTATGGCGGTTACTGATTGACGGAGAACACCGTATGCGATTGGGGCGAGAGCCAATCCTTGACAAACTGTAAGCACAGCAATGCATACTACGGCGCATAAAAAGGTACGGAATAGCATGTGCCAGTCTGGGCGAGTCAGCCAGCCCGTGGGGGAGGGGATGGTCCCTTGCTCTCGGTGATGACTCAGAAGCGAAAAACCATAAGCGAGGAAAGCCAAGGATACAAGAGCGTTAAGCAGTGAAAGCCCTGATATCTCCATCATGGGAACTAATGTGCTGCCAAAAGGCTGAACCTTGCCGTTAGTTGTTATCAATTGGGGCAACATGGTGAACGATACCATGTTATACCAAGTACTTACAAGTGCACATACCAGGGCTGGTAACCACGTGTGTTTCAGTATCCGGCGGAAATTCCCTAAATATAGAAGGAAACCTGCGGTTACTGTTCCACGCACAGAGCGGATCTTAAGCACTTCTTCATGCTCGTTGTGCGTGCCTTCCTCTTTAACTTCCTTTTTTACTTCCATTTTTTACTATCGAAAGTTTAATTGTTTATTTTTTATGCAAAGGTAGTGCTTTTATTTCATTTCTCCAAATTTTTGGTGGATTGAATTAATATTTGTACCTTTGCAAAATAAATGATGTACCCATGTGTACATTCTGACAACACTAAACCTTTGGAATAATGGACAAACAAAAGAAATACGAAGAGTTGATCCCTCAGATAGCAGCACTTATCGAGGGAGAGCAAGACGAGATAGCAGTCATGGCTAATGTCGCAGCAGCTTTGGCAGATAAGTTTGACTGGTGGTGGATAGGTTTCTACCGCGTATTAGGTGGTGAACTGATATTGGGACCGTTTCAGGGACCTGTGGCTTGCTATCATATCAGCCTGGGGCGTGGCGTGTGTGGTACGGCATGGCAAAAAGAACAGACAATCGTGGTGGATGATGTAGAACAATTTCCTGGACATATTGCCTGCTCGTCGTTTTCGCGTTCTGAGATAGTTGTGCCCGTGAAAGATTCTAGTGGAACAGTGCGTGCCGTACTCGATATTGATAGTCGTTACCTGGCTGCTTTTGATGATGTTGATCGGGAGTGGTTGGAATGCGTAGCTAATATCGTAGCCGAAAACCTCTATGTTTCATTTTGATTCTTATTTTAAAATATATTCGTTAATTAGTTATGTTTGAGATATTTACCAAGCTGATTGCACAGCAGTTAAGACTACCGGAAAAGAACGTAGCAGGTACATTGAATCTGTTGGAAGAGGGTTGTACTATTCCTTTTATCTCGCGTTATCGCAAAGAGAGAACGGGAGGCATGGACGAAGTACAGATAGCAGCCATAAGTGAGCAATTGGAACGGCTGAAGGAGATTGCAAAACGCAAGGAGACCGTGTTAAAAACCATCTGCGGGTTGGGTCAGATGACGCCAGAGCTGGAACAGCGTATTGATGGCTGCTGGGAGGCTACTGAGCTGGAGGATATTTATCTGCCTTTCCGTCCAAAACGTCGTACAAGGGCACAGGTGGCTCGTGAACTTGGACTAGAGCCGTTGGCAAAATTGTTGTGGCAGCAGCGTGAGCGTGATCCCGAAGAGGCTGCACTCCGTTTTGTAGGAGAAGAAGTTAAGACTCCCGCAGATGCTTTGAAAGGTGCACAAGATATTCTTGCCGAGCAGGTGAGCGAGGACGAACGCTCACGACAGCTGGTTCGCATACAGTTCAGGCGACAGGCTGTTATTTCTTCGAAGGTTGTGAAGGCTAAGGCCGACAGTGACGATGCTGCGAAGTATAGTGACTATTTTGATTGGAAAGAGCCTTTGCGTCGCTGTTCAAGTCATCGTTTGTTAGCAATGCGAAGAGGTGAGGAAGAGGGCGTGTTACGTGTGAGTATTTCTATTGATGATGAAGAATGTGTAGAACGATTGAAAAGAAACCTCCCACCAACTCCACATGGGGGAGGAGCATGTAGGCGGCTTTTGGAGGAGGCTGTGGAAGACGGCTACAAACGGCTGCTCTGTCCTTCCATTGAGAATGAGTTTGCCGGGCTGAGTAAAGAACAGGCTGACGAAGAGGCTATTCGAGTGTTTGCCGAGAATCTGCGCCAGCTACTGCTCGCAGCCCCTTTAGGACAAAAACGTGTGATGGGCATTGATCCGGGATTCCGTACAGGGTGTAAGGTGGTGTGTCTTGATGCACAGGGAAACCTTCTCCACCATGAGGCTATTTTTCCCCATCCTCCTGTGAACCATCGGATGCAAGCCACTGTTCATGTTCAGCAGATGATAAAAGATTATAAAATCGAAGCTATAGCCATAGGTAATGGTACGGCAAGCCGAGAAACACGGGATTTTATTGAAGATACGGTGGACAACGAAGTGAAGGTATTTGTCGTTAGTGAGGATGGAGCTTCTGTCTATTCTGCATCGAAAATTGCGCGTGATGAGTTTCCCGATGAAGATGTGACGGTGCGTGGTGCTGTTAGCATCGGAAGGAGACTCATGGATCCTTTGGCCGAATTGGTGAAGATTGACCCCAAGAGCATTGGAGTAGGACAGTATCAGCATGACGTAGACCAGACTAAGCTAAAGCATAGCCTTGACCAGACAATCATGAATTGCGTTAATCTTGTGGGTGTCAACCTGAATACGGCCTCTACTCATCTGTTGCAATATGTAAGTGGACTAGGTCCTGCTCTAGCAAAAAATATTGTAGATTATCGTCGTGAGAATGGCCCATTCCACAGTCGTAATGAATTGAGGAAAGTACCTAGACTGGGCGTTGCCGCTTTTGAGCAGTGTGCAGGTTTTTTGAGAATACCTGGTGCGAAAAACCCGCTCGATAACTCGGCAGTTCATCCTGAGCGATATAAGTTAGTGGAGAAGATGGCTGCCGATCAAAAGTGTGGTGTAGAAGATCTGATTCATGACTCTTCGAAGCGTGAACACATCGACTTGAAGCGTTATGTCTCTTCTGATGTCGGAATGCCCACCCTCAATGACATTATCAGTGAATTAGAGAAACCTGGACGTGACCCACGTAATCAGATAGAGGAGTTTCGCTTTGCGCAAGGGATAGAGACTATCGATGACCTTGTGGCAGGAATGCAACTACCTGGCATCGTGACCAACATTACCGCTTTTGGTGCTTTTGTTGACATTGGTGTCCATCAGGATGGACTGGTACACGTGTCTCAGATGGCTGAGCACTATGTGAAAGACCCTACCCAAGTGGTTCGGCTCCACCAGCATGTTCAGGTGAAAGTCCTCGATATAGACCATCGTCGCGGGCGTATATCACTAACCATGAAAGGTATTAAGCACTGACGACATTCTGATGTGAGAGGCATTGGAAGACCATTGGTCGAAATTATGTTTTTTTCACTAAAAAAATGGTGACAGTGTCAGAGAAAGTTCGTAAATTTGAACGCGATATTAAATAGCAACACATGTTGATTGCTTCGTAGTGCTTGAAGTTCATAAAAACAAACTGTAAATTATTCACTTAATAAAACCTAAAAGATTATGTCGGCATTTGTATCTGTCATCCCAATCCTGCTGCTCATTGTCCTGATGATGGGCTTTAAAGTTTCTGGCTACAAGAGTGCAGTTGTCACTCTAATAGTTACAATAGTATTGGCATTGTTTGCTGTCCCATCTCTTGGCATTTTACCAGAGAAATATGCCGAAGTCTCTATTTATGGTATTACCTTATGGTCTGTCGTTGAGGGATTACTTAAGGCATGCTTCCCAATTATACTTATAATTATTTGTGCCATCTTCAGTTATAATATTCTTTGCGAGACAAAGGAGATAGAGACCATTAAGACCCAGTTCATTCAGATGACCTCCGACAAGGGACTGTTAGTACTCCTGTTGACATGGGGCCTTGGTGGTGTTCTTGAAGGTATGGCCGGTTTCGGAACGGCTGTTGCTATCCCTGCAGCAATCTTAATAGGATTGGGCTTCAAACCAATGTTTTCTGCTGTTATCTGTTTGGTGGCGAATACGGTTGCTGTCGGTTTTGGCGCTGTAGGTCTACCTGCTACAACTCTTGCCAATCAGGTTGCAGCCAGCGGAACAGCCACACCAGAGGAACTATGTGAAGTGGCAACCTTCATTATCCTGCAGCTATCGCTCATGTTTTTCATCACCCCGTTCCTCATTCTGATGATGACAGATCGTACGAAGATTGTAAAGAACATTTCTGTCGCGTTGTTTGTGGGGTCTTTCTCTATCGTGGTTCAGTTCTGCTGTGCCCATTGGATTGGTCCAGAAACACCTGCTATCCTTGGCTCTGTGGCTGCCATTATAGCTATGCTGATATATAACAAACTATTCATTCATGATGAGAGCCCCTCTGACGAAGTAATTGTTGAGAAGAAGAAGTTCGGTATGTCGAAAACACTTAAGGCTTGGAGTGTTTACGGCCTGATTATTTTCTTCATTCTTATTTCAAGTAAGATAGTACCAACTATCAATGGACTACTTAATAATACTTTGGTGACCAAATTCGAGTTGCCTGTTATCGGTAATACCTTCAAATTTGGCTGGCTATCCAATGCAGGTCTGATGATTTTCCTTGGTGCCGTCATAGGAGGTCTGATTCAAGGAATGAGTTTTGGCAATCTGATGAAACTCCTGGCTAAGACTACGTTGAACTTACAGAAAACAGTCATTACCATTTGCTGCCTGGTAGCTATGGCTATGTTGATGAACAATACGGGTATGACCAATGATATAGCTAAAGGCCTCGTATTGCTGACAGGAACAGCTTTCCCATTCTTTGCTCCGCTTATTGGCTCTATAGGTACTTTTGTCACAGGTAGTGCCACCAATGCGAATATTCTTTTCGGAAAACTGCAGGCTACTGCTGCTACCGACCTAGGCCTTGTTAATCAAGGAACGTTCTTTGGCGTCTCTGGTAATGAAACGAACTGGTTGGCTGCTGCAAACTGTGCAGGCTCAGAAGGTGGTAAGCTTCTTTCACCACAGTCGATAGCTATAGCCACTGCAGCTTGTGATATGGAGGGACAGGATGGTGACATTATGCGTAAAACCATGCCCTTTGCAGTCTTCTGGATTCTGATGAACGGCCTGATGGTTTTCCTCGGATTGCATGTCATCTGAGAAGATAGTATTTCTTCTCATTGGTGAAATATGTTTTAAAAATCTTATAATTGGGTACAGACATTTCTGTATTCCATGCGAATTATGTAACTTTGCAGCCCCAATGTATATGTGGGTACAGAAGGAACTAATTGTTGAATTAAAAAAATAATAAGAAATGGATTACGAAGAATTTTCAAACTCAAATGTCATTACATCCGACAGCCAAATGGAAATGTCGGCTGCTTTTCCTGTTTTAATTCGTAAAGTGTACATGTGGATGTCTTTGGCACTGGTGATTACAGGTTTTACTGCTTACTACGTTGCTACTAATGAAACCATCCTTACAACCATATTTACTAATCAGATACTCTTTTGGGGATTGATCATAGCTGAACTTGGCTTAGTATTTGGACTTAGCGCAGCTATTAACCGGCTGTCGCTGACCACTGCTACGTTGATGTTTGTTCTCTACTCCGTTATCAACGGTGCAACTATGTCCTTTATTTTCTTGGCTTATACTATGTCTTCTATTACCTCTGTGTTCTTTATTACGGCAGGTACTTTTGCGGTTATGGCATTGTTTGGCTATTTCACCAAGACTGATTTGTCTTCTATGGGGAAGATACTGTTTATGGCATTAATCGGAATCATCATTGCTACTATCGTGAATATCTTTGTCAAAAGTTCCGGATTAGAGATGATACTCAATTATTTGGGAGTCCTGATTTTTGTTGGACTGACGGCATATGACACGCAGAAAATTAAGCAAATGCTCCAAATGGCTCCTGATGCAGGAGAAGGAGCGCAGAAGATAGCACTTCTCGGTGCACTTTCGCTTTACTTGGACTTCATCAACCTCTTCTTATATCTCCTTCGCATTTTTGGAGGCAAAAGAGAGTAATATTCTTGAGGTGATGGAATATGATTTCAAATTGTTAACCTGTGCGGTTTGCGAAATAGCAAAACGCGCAGGTCTTTATATTAAAAAGGAACGCATACATTTTAATTTAGAGAATGTAGTTTCCAAGCATGCGCACGACTATGTTTCCTATGTTGATAAAAATTCCGAGAAACTGATAGTTACCGCATTAAAGGAACTCCTGCCAGAAGCAGGCTTCATTACTGAAGAGTCTTCTGTCTCGTATGAGGGACAGCAGTTCTATTGGGTTGTAGACCCTCTTGATGGAACAACCAATTTCATTCACCAGTATGCCCCATATTGCGTTTCTATCGCTCTTTGCCACAATCAGGAGATTGTCTTGGGATGTGTATATGAAGTCTGTGCTGACGAACTGTTTTACGCATGGAGAGATGGGGGAGCATACCTTAATGGAAATCCTATTCATGTGAGCAGCTTGCCTTTTGAGTCAGCATTGTTAGGTGTAGAGCTGCCTTATGATGCTGACTCGTATCGCCAAACAGCACACCATCTGATAGATTCTTTCTACGGTCGAGTAGGTGCTATTCGTATGAATGGATCGGCAGCTATGTCTTTGTGTTATCTCGCCGCAGGAAGAATGGATGGTTGGGTAGAAAAGCATATAGGACAATGGGATTTTATGGCTGGGGCTATTATCGTCACAGAAGCAGGAGGGATCATAACTGATTTCTTGGGTAAAACTCATTTTATGAAAGGAAATGAAATTGTTGCTTCTAATGGCCTTTTTCACCAAAAACTGTTATCTGCTTTAGCTTGTGTTGTGTAATTGTTCTCCTGTTTGTAAACAAATCCGAAAATTTTCATATTTTTTTGAAAAAAGTGGCTGAAAAGTTTTGCGGTTTGATAAAATCGTCGTACCTTTGCATCCGCTTTCGCTCAAAAAGCTGAGTTGAGGGCATGAAGAAAGAGTTCTTTGAAAGGATTACATAGACAGAGAAGTAGTACAAGAAGCGAGTACTTGAATAAGTACTTGGGTATAGAGAAACGAACCGTCAATAGTCCCTGCTATGCATTAGTCATGCGGGGATG
>JAEEQB010000004.1 GCA_016285075.1 Prevotella sp. | reverse complement strand
CGGGGTTCTTCGTGATATCTAAGCATTTCACCGCTACACCACGAATTCCGCTGACGTCGTACTCACTCAAGAAAGCCAGTTCGCGACGCAGTTCAGCCGTTGAGCGGCTACATTTCACGTCACGCTTGACCTCCGGCCTGCGCTCCCTTTAAACCCAATAAATCCGGATAACGCCCGGACCTTCCGTATTACCGCGGCTGCTGGCACGGAATTAGCCGGTCCTTATTCATGCGGTACCTGCAAATGGGCACGCGTGCCCAACTTTATCCCCGCATAAAAGCAGTTTACAACCCATAGGGCCGTCTTCCTGCACGCTACTTGGCTGGTTCAGCCTCTCGGCCATTGACCAATATTCCTCACTGCTGCCTCCCGTAGGAGTTTGGTCCGTGTCTCAGTACCAATGTGGGGGACCTTCCTCTCAGAACCCCTACTGATCGATGGCTCGGTGGGCCGTTACCCCGCCGACTACCTAATCAGACGCATCCCCATCCCTCAGCGACAAGTCTTTGATTCACTTCAGATGTCCTCAACGAATAACATAGGGCATTAATCCGACTTTCGCCGGGCTATTCCCTACTGAGGGGCAGGTTGGATACGCGTTACTCACCCGTGCGCCGGTCGCCACCAGCAACGGTAAACCGCTGCCGTGATGCCCCACGACTTGCATGTGTTAAGCCTGTAGCTAGCGTTCATCCTGAGCCAGGATCAAACTCTTCATTGTATAATCTTGTATCTTTGACGACCACCATGCATTACACACGGCGGCACGTACATTCTGTCCCAGAACGACTATCCTATATCGAGTCACAAGCACCTTCTTCATCATCCCCGCATGACTAATGCATAGCAGGGACTATTGACGGTTCGTTTCTCTATACCCAAGTACTTATTCAAGTACTCGCTTCTTGTACTACTTCTCTGTCTATGTAATCCTTTCAAAGAACTCTTTCCTCTTGCCTTCAACTCAGCTTTTTGAGCGAAAGCGGATGCAAAGGTACGACGATTTTGTCAAACCACAAAACTTTTCAGCCACTTTTTTCAAAAAAACACGAAAATTTTCGGATTTGTTTACAAACAGGAGAAATATGCAGTCTCAAAAGCATACAAAGGCTACTCATAGACATCTTCGATACCATTTTCCTCCATTGCATTGTCATCAATGTAGTCACAAGGATTATATCCATCGTCAAGTTCGAAAACAGCATTCTGGTTATATCCCAGCTGAGTGTCAGCATATACCTTTTTCATAAATAGGGCAAAAATGGGTAAGGCCATAGATGCACCCTGGCCTATCTGCATAGAATTGAAGTGAATGTCACGGTCATCACCACCGACCCAACAACCACAGACCAACGTCGGAGTAAGTCCCATGAACCAGGCGTCACTATTATTGTTAGTTGTGCCAGTCTTTCCTCCCAGTTCTCCTATAAAATTATACTTGTGGCGGAGTCGTCCTGCCGTTCCTTCGTCAACCACTGCTTTCAGCATGTAGAGCATCTTATGAGCACTCGTCTCGCTGATCACCTCATTCACTTGTGGCTGGAACTGGGCAATAATATTCCCCTCACTATCTTCGATGCGTGTTACGAACAAGTGAGAAGCTCGGATGCCATGATTCACGAATGCAGTGTAAGCGCTGACCATTTCGGCCACACTGATTTCACAAGGCCCCAAGCAGAGAGACATAGATGGATGTATATCCGGATTCTTCACTCCATAACGGTTGAGCAGGCGTACAAATGCAGCTGGATTTAGTTTACTCATCAGATAGGCAGAAATCCAGTTATTGGACTGAGCTAGTCCCCATTTTAAGGAGACCATCTCGCCAACACGGGAAGAACCGCTGTTTCTAGGTGTCCAAGGTTTACCATTTACCATATAGGTTTGCTGGACATTGAGTACATGGTCACAAGGAGAAAAGCCATTTTCCATAGCTAAGGAATATAAAAGAGGCTTGATGGTAGAGCCAACCTGCCTGCGTCCATCCATTACCATATCATAGGCAAAATGCATAAAGTCGAGTCCTCCTACGTATGCTTTCACATGTCCGTTCTTTGGATTCATAGCCATAAAGCCGCAACGTAGGAACGATTTGTAATAACGTATTGAGTCGAGTGGCGACATAAGAGTGTCCACTTCTCCGTGATAGGTGAAAATAGACATTTCAACAGGTTTCCTGAAAGACCTTTCAATCTCCTGGTCGGTAGCCCCTTCACTCTTCATCGCCCTGTATCGTTCACACTGACGGATAGAACGCCAGAGTATTTTACGTATTTCTTCCCTTGAAAGATTGCTTGAATAGGGAGCATTAGCCTTATTACGTATTTCCTTGTTAAATTCTTTCTGCAAATATCCCACTACATGGTCATAGCAGGCTTGCTCGGCATAAGACTGCATTCTAGAGTCTACAGTAGTATAAACTTTCAACCCGTCGGTATAAATACTATAAGGATCGCCATTACGCTTGAAGTTCTTATTACACCAACCATATAGAGGGTCAGTCTCCCAGAAGATGGAGTCCTGATAATACTTGTTTTTACCCCATGAGGGATAGTCGTCAATAGAAGGACGCTTTGCCGTCATATATCGGCGGAGGAAGTCACGGAAGTATACCCCGATACCTTCTTTATGGTCAACCACATGAAATTTCAAAGCCATAGGTTCATTGCAATACTGCTGGCATTCGGCTTCAGTCAGATATCCAGCCTTTTGCATCTGCCGAAGTACTACATTTCGCCGTTCACGGCTGCGTTCCGGATTACGTACAGGATTATAGTATGATGGATTCTTGCACATGCCTATGAGTGTGGCACTCTCAGTAACAGTCAAGTCAATGGGTTCCTTGCTAAAATAAGTGTTAGCAGCTGTTTTAATACCTACAGCATTGTGCAGAAAGTCAAACTTATTGAGATACATAGCCACTATCTCATCCTTCGTATAGTTACGTTCCAGTTTGACAGCTATCACCCACTCTATCGGTTTCTGTAGAACACGTTCCAGTGTGGACTTGGCTTTTTCTGTCGTATAGAGCTGCTTTGCTAGCTGCTGTGTAATAGTAGAACCTCCTCCTGCAGACTTCTGCCCCATTATCCCACGCTTGATGACAGCACGTCCCAACGCATAAAAGTCAATACCGGAATGCTCATAATAGCGAATATCCTCTGTTGCCACCAAAGCCTGCACAAGGGAAGGTGCCAACTTAGTATAGTCGATAACAACACGATTCTCACGGTTATAGTTCCATGTGCCCATAACTTTTCCATCGGCCGAATACACCTGTGTAGCATAGCGATTGATAGGATTCTGCAGATCCTCTATTGGTGGCATATAGCCAATCCATCCTTCGTTAATGGCATAGAAAGCGAAGGCAGTACCCAATACTGTCAAGAACAGTAAAGTCCATAATGAACGCACAATAAACTTTCTCATATCTTCAGTATTCTATATTCAAATTATTCAGGTTATATCAATTTTCCGGTGCAAAAATACGAAATTCTTGCAAATAAACGCACGGAAATGGAAAATAATGTGTAAATTTGTGCCATCAATAACCAAAACAGGAATGGAAAAGCATAATTTCGTTACAATTGCCAATCTCACCCGCGAGAAAATTCTCTACATGATTGAGATGGCTCAGGAGTTTGAAAAGCATCCCAACAGGGAGTTGTTAAAGGGGAAAGTGATAGCCACACTTTTCTTCGAGCCTTCTACTCGTACCCGTCTTTCATTTGAGACGGCAGCAAATCGGCTTGGTGCGCGCGTCATAGGATTTGCCGACCCTAAGATTACCAGTGGCACAAAAGGTGAGACGCTGAAGGACACTATCTTAATGGTAGCCAACTATGCGGACATTATTGTCATGCGCCATTATATAGAGGGAGCAGCACAATATGCCTCAGAGGTTAGTCCCGTCCCCATTGTCAATGCAGGTGATGGTGCCCACCAACATCCTTCCCAGTGCATGCTTGACCTTTATAGCATTTACAAAACCCAGGGTACGCTTGAGAATCTTAACATCTACATGGTTGGTGACTTGAAATACGGACGTACCGTCCACTCCCTGCTGATGGCTATGCGGCATTTCAATCCCACTTTCCACTTTGTAGCTCCCAAAGAACTGGCTATGCCCAAGGAATACAAGCTATATTGTATTGAGCATGGGATCAAATTCCAAGAACATACAGCTTTCAATGAAAAGGTCATAGCCGATGCGGACATTCTTTATATGACGCGTGTACAAAAGGAACGTTTCTCTGATCTGATGGAATACGAACGTGTAAAGAATGTATACGTGTTGAACAATGATATGCTGCGTTCAGCCAAGTCGAATATGAAGATTCTTCATCCCCTACCCCGTGTGAATGAAATAGCCTATGATGTGGACGACAACCCGCACGCCTACTATATTCAGCAGGCAGGCAATGGGCTTTTCGCCCGCGAAGCTATCTTCTGTGATGTATTAGGAATCAGCCTCGAAGATATTAGAAAGGACAAAACGATTATATAAGACATGAACAAGAAAGAACGTTTAGTTGCCGCAATAGAACACGGCACCGTCATTGACCACATACCTGCCGCAAAGACCTATCAGGTAGCCAGCATCTTGGGGTTGTTCGATATCAAGAACCCCGTTACTATCGGTTTCAATTATCCTTCTCTAAAGGTGGGAAGCAAAGGTATCATCAAAGTATCGGACAAATTCTTTACTGATGATGAGATTTCACGTCTTTCCGTTGTTGCACCCAACGTCATTCTCAGTATCATCCGTGACTATGAGGTAGTGGAGAAGAAAGCTGTCGTGACACCCGACGAGATTCATGGTATCGTAAAGTGTAACAACCCCAAGTGTATTACCAACAACGAACCCATGCAGACCCATTTCCACGTAGCTGACGGCATACTGACCTGCCACTATTGCGAAAAAGAACAGGACATCAATCGCGTGGAACTTGTTTGATACCTCTTTCGCGTACATTATTTATATTATATAGCAGATGTTTGGGGAGTTCCAGAAGAAGATGCATAATGTTTTTGATTCATTCGCCTTGCATTGACAAAAGGAGCTCGGGCTCTTCGTAGAGACCCTCCATAGAATTCCCGAAAAATAAATAATATGAGTTCAAACACAATTTACCCCTTCTGCAAATAAATGCTGCAGAAGGGGTAAAAGATTTTAGAAAGAGTAGTTGAAGCCTATGCTAGTGTACTCCTTGAACTGCCAGTACCCCAGATCATCGTCGCGGGTATTTGCATCATCGAAGCGAGGATAGAGGAAAATGTTGGCGGTAATATATTTCGACACCTGAAGAATAAAGGTATTTTCCCACTCTATCTCTGCACGTTTGTAGCTAGTGAAAGCATAGAAACGAGACTTCCATTTCACCGTCTCAGACAGTTTCCACTCCAAATCGGCCGTAATCTGAGAACCGAAATCCAACAGGTAGTGTTTCCCGTCATCAATACCGTAACGAGAAGGGAACCAATCGTACTCAGTATTGTCTGGAGAATTTTTCTTGGGGAAGATTGTACGGTCTACGTAACGATAGTTCAAAGCAAAAGGCGAAAGGTTGACTGTACCCGTCAGTTTCTTATCGAATGCCTCCACCTTGTAGTCCATACCAAGACCCAGATTAAGATTAAAAGGCGAAAGGAAGTCGGAGAAGGTACGCATGTCATTTGACTTCAGACCACGTGCAAACTGTGTGTATCCAATAAACTGTAAGGTATAATACCACCGTTTGGATGCCTGGAGTCCTACCTTTGACGTAAGACGAAGAAGGTCTTCATTGGTTTTGAACTTGTGGAGGGAATCGCTCCGTGAAGTCAAGAAACCGATTTTTGCCTCCAACTTGTTGTCCCATTTCCATTTCGACTTGTTGTCATAGTTGGCTTCCAGTGTAAGACTGCCCATCAGCGAATAGTTTGACTCACCACCCTTGTACCAGTTGCCGCTCACATAGTTCTGCATAAACTGCAGGAATCCGTCACCTTTTCTTGTCCAGAACTTTGGCTTGGTCACCATGACTTCCGTCGTAGCAATTTCCGGCTCATCAGGCATGGGGTCCGCTTTCTCAACAATAGCCATTTCCTGAACAATCGGCTGGTCAAGGTCATCACGTAAAGAGCCGCTTTCCTCAAGTTGAGTCTCAGTGGTTTCCACCAACTCAGGTCGATTCAGATAAACATTCAACAGTGCCTTGTCTACGGCACTTTCAGTCTCATTGGCCTCATCAGCACTCATTGATAGCTGGGAAGAGGCCACATTGTGATAAAAAGTAACAGGCGTGAACAGACGATAATAATGACCATTCAGACTGTCAACAGGCTGCGCGGCGCTGACGCTGAGCGTACAGGCTGCCGCAAAATACAATGTAATTTTACGCATAACTGAGTGCAAAGATACAAAAAATAGATTTTACACCACAACAATTCTCCACATTTTTTATTTTTTATATGCGTTCTTGGTCCTATAGTTGTCTTTTTCCCTATCTCTGCCATCAAAAGATGGCGAATTTACGACGTCTCGGCAAAAAAAGAAATAAATTTCTTTGTTTTGCACTCAACTTTTCGTAACTCTGCCATCAAAAGATGGCGAATTTACTACGTCTCGGCAAAAAAAGAAATAAATTTCTTTGTTTTGCACTCAACTTTTCGTAACTTTGCACCTTGATTTGCAAATTTGAACCAAAACCATTAGAAAATGAATAGAGACACCATTATCGGATTTGTATTGATTGCACTGGTGCTTTTCCTCTTTAGCTGGTGGAACCAGCCTTCGAGCGAACAGATTGAGGCACAACGCAAAGAAGACAGTGTTCGCACGGTCATGAAGGAAAAGGAAGCCAAGAAACTGATGGCAGAACAGGCTGCCCGTCAGGCACAGGCTGAAGCAGCGGCTCATGGAGACACCAGCGCCCTGTTTTTCTCGGCACTTAACGGCACCAACAGTCAAGTCGTACTTAAGAACGGAAAGGTAGAGTTGACCCTCAACACCAAAGGAGGAACGTTGTCGAAGGCTGTGGTGAAAGGTTTTGAGGACAAGGACGGCAATCCGGACGTGACACTCTTTGCTTCAGAGGATCATCAGATGAACTTTCTGTTAAGCGGAAAGACAGAAAACATTGTAACTCAGGATCTTTACTTCACTCCTTCCAACATCACAGACAGCACTGTCACTATGACTGCCCAGGCATCCAACGGAGGACAACTGGTGATGGACTATTGTCTTGGACCTGACCACATGCTCCATTTCTCATTACAAGCTATAGGTATGGGTGGCATTTTTGCTCCTACCTATAAGGAAATGGATATTGAATGGAATGACCACAGCCGTCAACAGGAAAAAGGATTCTATTTTGAGAATCGCTATACAGGACTATTTTATAAGGAAGCCCATGACGGTTCCACAGACAATCTGTCAGAGACTTCCGACAAGACCGAGACCATTGAGGAATCGCTTGACTGGGTGGCTTTTCGAAACCAGTTCTTCAGTGTGGCACTGATATCTAAAGACAATTTCGCAGGAGGCTCTACCCTTAGCAGCGTACAGGACAAAAAGGAATCAGGATACCTGAAGCAGTTTGAAGCCAAGCTACGGACAGCATTTGACCCTACAGGCCAGAAGCCCTCAGAATTTGAGATGTTTATTGGCCCCAACGACTTCCGCCTTATCCAGGACGTGGAAAAACAGAGCCAGTTCGGCAAGGATCTGGACCTCGAACAGCTTGTCAACCTTGGATGGTGGCTCTTCCGCCTGATTAACCGCTGGTTTACTCTCTACCTGTTCGACTGGCTGGCCTCGCTGGGTTTCTCTATGGGTATTGTACTCATACTGATTACCCTGTTGCTGAAGGCGCTCACATTCCCTATGGTAAAGAAACAATACATGTCGAGTGCCAAGATGCGCGTTTTGAAACCCAAGTTTGACGAAGCTACCAAGCAGTATGACAAGCCTGAGGATCAGATGAAAAAGCAGCAGGCCATGATGCAGCTCTACTCGCAGTATGGGGTAAGCCCGTTAAGTGGATGTCTGCCTATGCTGGTGCAAATGCCCATCTGGATAGCGATGTTCTGGTTTGTGCCAAATGCCATCCAACTGCGCGGACAAAGCTTCCTGTGGATGGAAGACCTTGCCACCTACGACCCTATCATCTCATGGAGCTCGCATATCTGGGGTATTGGTGACCACCTTTCACTTTCCTGTCTGCTATTCTGCGGATCGAACATTCTGTACTCATGGTTCACAATGCGTCAACAGAAGGACCAGATGGTAGGTGCACAGGCCGAACAGATGAAGATGATGCAGTGGATGATGTATCTGATGCCACTGATGTTCTTCTTCATGTTTAACGACTACTCCAGCGGCCTGAACTTCTACTACTTTATCTCACTTTTCTTCTCGAGTATCATTATGTTCGTGCTGCGAAAGACTACCAACGATGAAAAGCTGCTGGCTATCCTTGAGGCACGTTATAAGGAGAACAAGGCCAACCCCAAGAAACAGAGCGGTTTGGCTGCACGCCTTGAAGCCATGCAGAAGCAGGCTGAGGAAATACAACGACAAAAACAGAACGGATATAAGAAATAAGAAGATGAAGATAGGATTTGACAACGAGAAATACGTCAAGATACAATCTGAGCACATCAGAGAGCGCATAGCCCAGTTTGACGGAAAACTTTATATGGAGCTTGGAGGCAAGTTGTTTGACGACCATCATGCCTCGAGGGTTCTTCCGGGTTTCAAGCCCGACTCAAAGCTTCGGATGCTAGCCCAGCTTCGTGAGAGTATCGAGATTCTAATCGTTATCAGTGCCGAAGATATTGAAAAGAACAAGGTGCGTGCTGATCTTGGCATTACCTACGATGAAGATGTACTACGTCTGCGTGACGAATTCATGAACCGTCAGTTCATGGTAGGTAGTGTTGTCATTACCCACTACAATGGCCAGCACACTGCAGACCAATTCCGTCACCGTCTTGAGCGCATGGGTATCAAATCCTACATTCACTACCCCATTGACGGCTATCCACACAACGTAGAGCTCATAGCCAGCGACGAAGGTTTTGGCAAAAACGACTATGTAGAGACTTCACGCCCGTTGGTCATTGTCACCGCTCCGGGTCCCGGCAGCGGTAAGATGGCCACCTGCCTTTCCCAGCTTTATAATGAGAACAAACGTGGCATCCGTGCCGGGTATGCCAAGTTCGAGACCTTTCCCGTCTGGAACCTGCCCTTGAAACACCCTGTCAATATTGCCTACGAAGCTGCCACTGCCGACCTGAACGATGTCAACATGATTGACCCATTCCATCTGGAAGCATACGGAAAGACCGCTATCAACTATAACCGCGACATTGAGATCTTCCCTGTACTGAACACTCTCTTTGAAGGCATCTATGGAGAAAATCCCTACAAGAGTCCTACGGATATGGGCGTCAATATGATTGGTTTTTGCATCAGTGACGATGAAGTGTGCTGCCAGGCCAGCCGTGATGAAATCATCCGCCGATTCTACGATGCCACCAACAAGATGGCTGACGGTGCCGACAACGAGAACGAAGTAAACAAAATCCGCCTGCTTTTCAATCAAGCTAAGATTTCCACAGCTACCCGCAAGGTAACCGTAGCCGCCTACGAGAAGAAAATACAGAGCGGCCACACAGCAGCCGCAATGGAACTGGAGGACGGTACACTCATCACCGCCAAGTCCTCACCCCTATTAGGGTGTAGTGCAGCTTTGTTGCTGAATGTGACAAAACACTTGGCAGGCATAGAACACGAGGAACGTCTCATACCTCAAAGTCTTATAGAGCCTGTACAGAAAACCAAGATTGAGTACCTAGGTGGTAAGAATCCTCGCCTGCATACCGATGAGGTACTAGTGGCGCTCAGTGTCCTCTCTCCGCACGACGAGAACTGCCGCAAGGCACTTGAACAACTGCCCAAGCTCCGCAACTGCCAGGTTCACTCTACCGTCATGCTAAGCGAAGTAGACCGCAAGATTTTCAAGAAACTTGGTTGCGGTCTGACCTGCGATCCAGTGAGAAAGACATAAAACCGTTGGGTGTTGGAACTATTACCAACACCCAACTTTCATATTACTCATCCATTAACTTGCGATAGCGTATCCGCTTCGGCTCTTCCTGTCCGAGACGTTGGGCTTTATTGGCTTCATACTCCGAGTAATTGCCCTCGAAGTAGAACACATTGCCTTCTCCTTCAAAAGCAAGTATATGGGTACAGATACGATCCAGGAACCATCTGTCGTGACTAATGATGACTGCACATCCTGCAAAAGCTTCAAGTCCTTCCTCCAAAGCACGTAAGGTGTTGACATCAATGTCGTTAGTGGGTTCATCGAGAAGCAGTACATTTCCTTCTTGTTTCAGGGCAATGGCCAAATGCAGCCTATTGCGTTCACCTCCAGAGAGCACTGCGCATTTTTTTTCCTGATCAGCACCACTGAAATTAAAACGGGAAAGATACGCACGTACATTAATATCCTTGCCACCCATACGCAAAGTCTCATTTCCCTGAGAAACTACCTGATAGACAGTCTTTGCAGGATCAATGTCCTTATGCTGCTGGTCAACGTAGCTCAGCTTGACAGTCTCACCCACGCTGAAACTACCAGCATCGGCCTGCTCCAATCCCATTATAAGGCGGAAAAGCGTTGTCTTTCCTGCTCCATTAGGTCCTATCACGCCCACGATTCCGTTGGGAGGAAGCACGAAATTCAGATCGGAAAAGAGTTCTTTCTCTCCGTAGGCCTTAGCCACGTGCTCAGCCTCTATCACCTTGTTGCCCAAGCGTGGGCCATTGGGAATGAAGATTTCCAGTTTCTCCTCCTTCTGTTTCTGCTCTTCATTAAGCATCGTCTCATAGGAGTTCAGACGGGCCTTACCCTTTGCGTGACGAGCCTTGGGTGCCATACGCACCCATTCCAACTCGCGTTCCAGTGTCTTCCTGCGCTTTGAGGCTGTTTTCTCTTCAAGTGCAAGCCGCTGGGATTTCTGCTCAAGCCATGATGAATAGTTCCCTTTCCAAGGAATGCCCTCCCCCCGGTCGAGTTCAAGAATCCATTCAGCCACATCGTCCAGAAAATAACGGTCATGCGTAACGGCAATGACCGTCCCTTCGTATTGCTGCAGATGCTGCTCCAGCCAGTCTATGCTCTCTGCGTCAAGATGGTTTGTGGGTTCGTCGAGCAACAGCACATCGGGCTTTTGCAGCAACAGCCGGCACAGGGCAACACGACGCCGCTCGCCCCCGGAAAGATTGGTTACCGGCCAGTTGCCAGGCGGACACCTGAGCGCAGCCATTGCACGGTCGAGTCTGGAGTCCATATTCCAAGCATCCGTGGCGTCTATGACATCTTGAAGCTCAGCTTGCCGCGCCATGAGTTTATCCATCTTGTCGGCATCTTCGTAATATTCGGGCAAACCGAATTTCACGTTGATGTCATCATACTCGGCCAGTGCATCATAGACATG
Organism: Prevotella sp.; assembly: GCA_016285075.1. GTDB lineage: Bacteria > Bacteroidota > Bacteroidia > Bacteroidales > Bacteroidaceae > Prevotella. The sequence goes on along the minus strand of JAEEQB010000004.1, from coordinate 122,962 downwards.
CTGAACTCCTTCCATCACATTTTCCTTTACGGTCTTCGACTCGTCGAGTGGCGGATCCTGCGGCAGATATCCCACCGTGTAACCTGGACTCCACACCACCTGCCCCTGATACTGCTGCTCGATTCCGGCAATGATTTTCATAAGGGTGGACTTACCAGCACCATTCAAACCGATAATACCAATCTTAGCTCCATAGAAGAAACTAAGGTAGATGTTTTTGAGCACTTGCTTCTGATTCTGCTGGATGGTCTTGCTCACTCCGACCATCGAGAAGATTACCTTTTTGTCGTCAACTGTAGCCATAATGCGGGAGGATAATTATTCTTGGTTCAACTTGTTACGATAAATGATAATGCCAATTACCACCAGCACGATGACTGCTGCAATTTCAAGCCAAATATTATTCATAGGAAAATGTCTTTTTTAAGTTTTTACTGAATCATCGGCAAAAATACGAAAAAAAATCCATATTCCTATACTTTCCTCAATTATTTTTTTATTACGGCCTTCCGCCTCCGAAGCCGCCTCCGCCTCCTCCGAAGCCACCGAAGCCGCCTCCGCCGCCAAAGTTACCACGAGGACGGTCACCTCCGAAGCGGTTGAAGTCACCTCCACGGCCATTTCTGCCTCCGCCATTACGACCGCCAAAGAGATTGAGACGGTAACTGACGTGAAGCATGGCATAGGAAGTAATGGCGTTAACCTCAGAGTCACGCCATCCGTTGGCGTTCACTGTACGGGTGAAGTTGGTCTGCTCGTGCAAGATGTCATACCATTGCAACATGACGGTGAGCGTCTTGCCGCGCAGGAAACTGTGGCTCAGCTGTGCATTCCAAATGAATTCGTTGGTATTCAGCGACTGGTCGCTGTAGCCTCGTTTGCTGAACATATGGGCATCGGTCGAGAGATTGCTACCCCAAGGGAATGTGATTCTGGTATTGCCGCCATAGGAGAAATTCCAGGTTGTCAAGTTGTTGGAAGCCTGAAGACGGTTCTCAGTATGTGCATAGGTAGCTCGTCCGTTAAACGAGAAATTGAGCCACTTGTTGCGGAAACTGAGCGACACTGAGGGCGACAGGTTATAGGTGTGAGTGACATTCCGGTCGGGAGTGGCAGTACGATTCAGATTAACGTAGCCCACACGGTGGTCATAACGTCCGTTGACCGATCCGCTCACGTCCCATCTGTTCAGTGTGTCAAGTCCTATGTTGAATGTGGCTCCGGCATTGGCACTCCAGTTGCCGTTGATATTCTCCGGTCTCGAGATACGTCCGCCCGTCGTCTCGTTATAGGTCACAACGTTACCCACACTGTTGCTGGTCTGCTGAAAACTTCCGTTCGCATTGAAACTCCAATGGCGCTGTGCTTTTGGCACTTGGAATCCCAGGCTGTCCTCCACCAGCTTCATCTGGCGCTGCTTTTGGAAGTTAGTCTGCAGGTTCATGGTGAACGATGGCTTCAGTCCCGGGTTACCCATAGTAATGGAGAGCGGGTTGGTATCATCATAGATGTCGAGCAGTTGTGTAATATTGGGCTGTTGTGTCTGTCCTCGCAGCTGTATCTGCCAGTTAGTCTGCTGATTGAATCGGTAGCGCAGGTTGAGTGTAGGTGAGATGTTGGTCACGTTACGCACTGTGTCAACCGGCCGTCCCAAGTACTGCTGGACATAATGAGAGCGTTGGGGCTGTGCCGAGAGGCCGATGTTCATATTGTATTTCTCGCGTACGAACCGCAACTGGATGTCTGCATTATGTCCATACTCAGTTCGTTCCGAGAAGCGGCTCAACCGGTCGCTGAGGTAACTCTCGTAGGGATTGTCGAGGAACCCGAAAAGGCGTGTCCACTCGCGATATCCTTCCAAAGCATCGGCAAACTCCATATCAGTAAATATGGGGAAATCATAGGTTGACGGATCGTTCTTCTGATGATTGTAACGGTAACGATAGTTCAGCTGGAGGAATATACCCTGCTGTCCCACCATGTTTCTGCGTCCCCCACCGCCTCCACGATTGCCTCTGCCGAAGGGTCCCCGCATCTGAGTCTGGGTTGTGTCCACCTCTTGAGGTTTGGGCTTGAAGATGTAAAGCGGTTCTGTATAGGTGACACCTAGCGAGTAGCTCAGGTTGTCATTGGGCGAAAGGGTATAACGGTTGGTCTGATAGGTGGAGTCTTGTCCGTTTTTGTCTCGCTGCTGGTAGAGATGCACGGCCGACAGACTGGCATTACGATTGCTCCCATCGCGCCAGCTTGCCTGAGTACTTATTGCCACATTGCGTCCCTTATTATTCAGACGACGATAGAGTTGTAACTGCCCGTTCAAGTTTTTATTATCAGAATAACTGAGCGATTTGTTCTGCCTTCCGTTCACTACTAGGTCAGGGAAACGGCTGTTAATGGCAGCAAGATCTTCCAGCGGATCATCCACATAAGTGAAAGGGTCGGCATTGAACGATGCATTGGTAGAGAACGAACGGCTGTCACTGCTTGAGAAGCTGACGTCGGGACGGAACGAGAGTGTGGTTACTGAGTCGATGGTCCACTGCAGATTCATGTTACCCGTCCAGCTATTGTTACGCGAATAGCTCTGGCTGATACTGTTGGAGAAGGCACCTCCACGCGATGCCAGCACAAAGTTCTCCGACCCATTACGGCTCCAGTTGTCTGCATCGGAGTGGTTCCAGGTCACGCGTCCGCTCATTCTCAAGTTTCTGTCGTTCTCATAACTGATGTCGAGTGCGGCGGTTTTTGTCTCACGCTGACCGTTGTTATTACCTCGTCCTCGCCCGCCACGTCCTGAGAAATTGCGGTCGTTCACATTGTTGGCGTTGCCCATGAAGGTATAGCGCATAGCCCCAAAGGGCTTCATGGCTGTCAGTCGTATGCCGTAGCGGTCGTCGGTACCATAGCCTACGTCGGGGTTGGCCTGCAGGCCGTTACGTGCACTGCGTTTAGTGACAAACTCCAACACAAAGTCGTCGTTACCATCGTCCACGCCAGTCATTCTCGACAGGTCGCTTTTCTCATCGTAGGCCTTCACCTGGTCTATCACATACGAGGGCAGGTTCTTCATCACCGCATCGTTGTTACCTGTCATGAAGTCGCGTCCATCCAGCTTGAATTTCTTCACATCCTTGCCGTTGATGGTTATTTTTCCGTCATCATCGATCTTTGCTCCAGGCAACGCTTCCACCAGCGCCTCAATGACCGACCCTTCAGGCACACGGAACGCATCAGCATTGTACACCACAGTGTCATCCTTGATGACCATCTTGGGAATGTTGGCTGTCACTACGGCTTCCTTCAACTGCACGGCGTCTGTTTCCATCTTCAGGCTTCCAGCATTGAACGGACGGCTGGCCTGCTTAGTAAGGCTTCTCACAATGGGTTTGTACCCAAGGAAACTTACTTTCATCAGATAGTTGCCTGCATCCACGCTACTGAACGAGAAGTGGCCGCGACTGTCGGAAAACACACCCGTGACAAAGGTTGTGTCCTGACGGCCATTACGTCCACGACCTATCTTATATAGTTGAAGGGTAGCTTTTTCAAGCGGTTCTCCCGACTCTGCATCAACGATACTGCCTGAGAGTTGTTTCTGATTGCTATTACTGTTAGAACGCTGTGTTTGCTGGGCAGCCAATGGCAAACTGACTGTTGTCAGCAATACTGTGAGAAGGAATTGGAGAAGGTAGAGACGCTTTGTCTTTTGATGGTTCATACAATTGTTATTAGTTTCTGCATGGTTACTCATATGCATTATTTAGACCCTTTACTACCCCTTTAGTTTAAAGCCACCACTTCTATTTTAACTTTTCTTTCGAAATCATTTCGTTATTTGTAACTATTCAACTCACCAGTCGCCCCACGCCTTTAGTATCATACTATCGTTCCTTTTGTATCATACCATCGTTCCTTTAGTATCATACCATCGTTCCTTTAGTATCATACTATCGAGATTTCAGTATTGTCCGGTGATGAGCGGCCTGTAAGGCCAACAAGCAGTCAGCCCAGGGCATCGCCCTGGGTATATGCACCCGGAAGCCATCGCCCTGTAAGGGCAAAAGCCAATTACTTTAGCGCTGATTCTTTTGCCCTTGCAGGGCGTTTGCTGTGGCCTACCCACACCCAGGGCGTTGCCCTGGGCTATAAGCTGGCCGCCCCTACAGGGCGTGCTTACGAATTTTTGAATAACGAATTATTGACGAACTATCGGGTCGTTTAGCATGTCGATATGGATATGCTAACGAATTATTTACGAATTAATTGAGGAGAAAGATGCCATTCATCATTAAAGACTAAAGGCCACTTACCGTCACAGAAAAATCAGAAATACTTCGTGATGCGCGCATTTTGGAAGTTGTTCATTTCATTGACCATGCGGACAGCAGAGTCAAGGATTGGGAAAGCACAAAGGGCACCAGTGCCCTCGCCCAAACGGAGCCCCAGCGATAAAAGGGGGTGCGCATCAAGTAGCTGAAGCATACGACGATGGCCACTCTCATCGCCACAATGGGCAAACACCATATAGTCCTTGACAGCAGGATACAGGCGCACGGCTCCCAGAGCACAGGCAGTCATAATGAAGCCATCGACCATGATTACCAACTGAAGCTCGGCTGCACGAAGCATGGAGCCAATGGCCGCAACCATCTCGAAACCACCGAAATACCGAAGAATCATTTCGGTGTCAGTTACAGAAGGAGCGTCTTCGGGTTGAGTTTCTGAGAGCAACGACTCAAAATGACGGACAGCAGCCTGCAGCACCTGATACTTATGCTGAATACCAGGCGAGTCAAGCCCTGCCCCGGCACCAATGCAATCTGCCAAAGGAATATTGCCGAAGAGGCTCATCCAGATGCTCGACGGGGAGGTATTGCCGACACCCATTTCTCCTATTGCCAGCACCTGACAGCCCTCAGCAGCACACTCGTCAACCAAGTCTGCGCCAATGTTAACAGCCTGCAGGAACTGCTCCTCTGTCATAGCGGGACCATAAAGAAAGTCGGCACTCCCACGGGCAATCTTACGATTGATGATGCCTGGCACCTGGCTGAGGTCGTGGTCTACCCCCACATCAACAATGCGCAGACTGAAACCGTGCTGCCTACAGAACATGTTGACTCCCCCACCCCCACGTGTGAAGTTAATCATCTGCTGCCAAGTGACATCACGCGGGCTGATACTCACCCCCTGGCGTTCTATGCCGTGATCAGCACCTAAGAGCAGATGACAAGGATGATGGAGTGATGGCGAGAGCGTCTGCTGAATCAGGCATACCTGCATGGCCAGCTCTTCCAACTGTCCAAGTGACCCCTTCGGTTTATTCAGATTGTCAATCTTTGCCTGCACCTGAGGGGCAAAGTTCCTGTCTATCGGATGAATAGTGAATTGTCTCACAACTTAACCTATTTAACCATTAATAATTAACCCTTCACCTTCACCTCAATACCACTTACCATCAGTATCACTTCATCGGCCTGACTGGCCACATACTGATTCATCCAACCTTGCAGATCAGTGAAATGACGCTGAACGGCATCAGGACTCACGCCCCCACACCCTATTTCGTTGGAAACAAAGATGAAGGTTGCATCCTGACTGACGAAACGATTGAATTCCTCCTTTGCCAACTCGAAGATATGTGCAGCATCGCCCTGCTTTTCGTCAAAGAAGAAATTGGTAAGCCAAAGGGTTATACAGTCTATCACAGCTACACGGCCCGTGAGGTCGTGGCGACTTAAGTGCATTTCCTCTTCAATGTTCGTCCACTGTGGTCCGCGACGTGCCTGATGCAGCTTAACCCGCTGCCGGAATTCCTCGTCCCACACGCGAGCGGTGGCCACATAGACAGGACGGTCGGAAAGTTCCAACGCCAACTGCTCGGCTTTCTGGCTCTTGCCGGAACGCTGGCCACCAGTAATCATGATGATACGTCGCATAGAATGAAGTTTTTAGTATGAGAAAGCCGCAGAACGCCTTTAAGGAAGGGCATTTCGCGGCTTTCTTGTGAGCCTCTTGTCGGATTCGAACCAACGACCCCGAGATTACAAATCACGTGCTCTGGCCAACTGAGCTAAAGAGGCGGGTGAGCAAGCTACCTGCATCGCGCCGCTACAACCTAATACCCTTGCTGCGTTCCCACCCTGGGGGATTCAAAGGGAGCTGGCCGTACAGGACTTGCTCATTTTTCGGGGTGCAAAGGTAGTCATTTTTATTAAGAAAGAAGAAAGAATGGTTAATTAATTGTTGTTTTTAACTAAATTTTGTAGGAACTCGCCTGATATATGCGAGAAAATGAGTAATTTTGCATGCGCAAACAGCAATTCATCAAATTTTAAAACGTAAAAATCAATTTTAGGTGACACCGGCTGAATACATTCAACTGAAAGCCTTCGCCCGAGTGGATGGAGCATGGCTTGCCGTTCTCTGGACGATAAGCTTTGCATGCTACATAGCAGGCATTTCACAACCCATGTTCACAATGGCCGCCTTGCTGCTGATGGTGGCCACTCCCTTTTTCGTTGGCAAACGTCTGCGTCGGTTCAGGGACGAGGATCTTGGAGGCATCATCTCATTGATGCGCGGATGGGGCTTTGTGGTGCTTGTGTTTTTCTACGGGGGCATCCTGCTTGCACTAGTACAATATATATACTTCGCCTACTTAGACCAGGGCTACCTGCTGGCTTCATTCTCTCAGACACTGGAGTCGGCTGAGACAAAACAGATTGTAGAGATGTATGGCATGCAGCAGGCAGTAAGCGAGAGTCTGACCCTGATGGAACAGATGCGCCCCATAGACTATGCGCTGAACGTACTGACGGTGAACATTTCCGCAGGCATCATCTTAGGACTGCCCATCGCTGCCCTTCTCCAGAAGAAGGCGTTGAAGAAAGTCTAGTGAGTTGAGATTAAGAGTGAATCAGAATATGGATATATCAGTAGTTATACCTCTTTATAATGAAGAGGAATCAATACCCGAGCTATACGAATGGATAGAGCGTGTGATGAAGGAGAAGAAATTCTCGTTCGAGGTTATTTTCATCAACGACGGTTCCACCGACCGTTCCTGGCCTATCATCACGGAGCTGAAGCATCGGCATCCCGACACGGTAAAGGGAATCAAGTTCCGCCGGAACTACGGCAAGAGCCCTGCGTTGTATTGCGGTTTTGCCGAGGCACAGGGCAATGTGGTGATAACAATGGATGCTGACCTGCAGGACTCACCCGATGAGATACCAGAACTGTACCGTATGATTACAGAAGAAGGCTACGACCTCGTAAGCGGATACAAGCAGAAGCGTTATGACCCGCTGTCGAAAACCCTTCCCACTAAGCTCTTCAACGCTACGGCACGCAAGATCAGCGGCATCAAGAACCTTCACGACTTCAACTGCGGCCTGAAGGCCTATCGTAGCGACGTCATCAAAAACATCGAAGTATATGGCGAGATGCACCGCTATATTCCCTATCTGGCCAAGAACGCCGGTTTCTCGAAGATCGGCGAGAAAGTGGTTCAGCATCAGGCACGAAAATACGGGACATCGAAATTCATGGGGCTTAACCGTTTTGTGAACGGCTATCTGGACCTGTTGACGCTGTGGTTTCTTTCTACCTTCGGCAAGAAGCCCATGCATGTGTTCGGATTCCTGGGGTCACTGATGTTCTTCATAGGTTTCGTTGCAGCTTTCTATATCGGTGCCGACAAACTGTGGTGTCTGGCCAACCATATTCCCCAGCGACTGGTCACCGACTCTCCCTGGTTCTATATCTCGCTAACCATGATGATGATCGGCACTCAACTGTTCCTCAGTGGTTTTATAGGCGACTTGATCAGCCGTTCGTCGCAGAACCGCAATGACTACCAGATTGAAGAGAAGATATAACGGCATTGTTGCTAAGAGCTAAAGTCAAGAATCGAAAGAAGGAACATGATAAATATAAAAAGGTACGCGAAAAGACTGGTGAGGAATCTTTCATTTCTTCACCTATTTATCTTTTCTTTCCTCATTGCTTGTACCACCATAGACTGTCCCGTACAGAACACAGTGTACACGGTCTACACCCTACAGACAGCCGAAGGAAAGGCCGACACTCTGAGGGACACAATGTATGTCTTTTCCAAACGAAAGGACAACAAAGACACGATCATCTTCAATGCTGGTATCGACATATCCAAGTTCACTCTACCCATAAGCTACGCCAATCCAGAGGACACACTATATTTCCTCTTACGAAACAGTGGAGTGATGTCGCTCGACACGGTATGGATCAAGAAAGAAAACTATCCTCATTTTGAATCGGTAGACTGCAGCGCTGCCTTTTTCCACAAAATCACCGACGTGCGTTCTACACACAACGGGATTGACTCTATCACCATCAACAAAAGAGACGTGAATTATGATGCGAAGACCGAACATTTCCACATCTATCTCAAGGCTATCTATTAGTCTGGTGTTGCTGACGGTCTGTGCTGTATCGGCCCATGCTCAGAAACTGTTCAGACTGGAGAAGGATTCGATACCCATGATGCAGGGCTTCCAGGTGTCGTTCGACCTTTTCGGCTTCGGAATGTTACAGATGAGCGAATATGGGCAATACGAAGGTGCATTACGTGTGAACCTCCACGACCAGTGGTTCCCCATCGTGGAAATAGGCTATGGAAAGGCCGACCACCACGATGACCTCACGACACAAATTACCTATCGCACACAGGCGCCCTATTTCCGTGCCGGACTGGACTTCAACCTTTTGAAGAAGAAACACCAGTCAAACAGACTCTTCGGTGGTTTCCGCTATGCATTCACTTCTTACAAGGTCGATATGTACAGGAACGACCTGCCCGACCCTGTGTGGCAGTGGGAAACAGGTTTCGGTGTTTATGACGAGCAGTGCTCGCAACACTGGTTGGAAGCTGTTCTGGGCATTGACGCCCAAGTATGGGGTCCCTTTCACCTTGGTTGGAGCGTGCGGTACAAACGCCGTCTGTTCCACAACGATGGTGACATCGGGAAAACCTGGTATGTCCCCGGCTATGGAATTTGGGGTGACACCCGACTCGGCGGTACATTCAACGTGATAGTCGATATTTAGTTGTAAAGAATGATAAGCGATGATGGACAAGAACCGAAAGAAGCAACTACTATGGCAATTGCCATTCCTGACACTGTTAGTCGTAGGTACGGTGCTGATTATCCGTCAGCAGCACTCCATGCCTTTTCAATACAACAAAGGAATGGTGTTCGGAACATTATATTCTATAACTTATCAGAATGACAAGGACTTACACGACGAGATTGAAGCTGAAATGAAAAAGGTGGACAACGCCCTGTCAATGTTCAATGAGAATTCTGTCATCACAAGTGTCAATCAGAAGCAGACCACCTATATTGACAATTCCGAGGAAGGCCGCATGTTTTTGGAGGTATACAATCTAGCCATGAAGATATCAAAAGAGACCCGAGGCGCTTTCGACATCACCGTAGCTCCATTGGTCAATGCCTGGGGGTTCGGCTTCAAGGAGTCTGCCTTTCCCAGCAATGAAACCATAGACAGCCTGCTGCAGTTTGTGGGATACCAGAAGCAGTCATACTTTGAGGACAAGAAGGGCAAAGGAATCCGCAAGAACGACAGCCGTATGATGTTCGACTGCTCAGCCATAGCCAAAGGCTACGGAACAGACATTGTGGCACGCCTGCTGGCTAAGCACGGTGTAGAGAACTACATGGTAGAGATTGGTGGAGAGGTGTCCACAAGAGGCATCAACCCGAAGCGTGTGCCTTGGAAAATCGGAGTGAACAAACCTATAGAAGACTCTCTGTCAAGGAACGACATACAGACCATACTCAATGTTACTGACCGGGCAATGGCAACAAGCGGGAATTACCGCAACTTCTACTATCGGGGAGGTCAGAAGTATGCACACACCATTGACCCTCGCACCGGCCACCCCGTACAGCACAGTCTGCTTTCGGCCACTGTACTGACTGACAACTGTGCCACCGCCGATGCCTATGCCACAGCATTCATGGTTATGGGTATTGACAGCGCCAAACAGTTCCTAGACAATCATCCCGAGCTACTCGTCTACTTCATCTATGCCAGACCCGACGGCAATACGGACGTATGGTACTCTCCATCGCTGAAAGACAAAATAAGCGAGTAAAGGTGAAAAAACACATGGTATGAACTACGAACTCCAGTTATTTGACCAACTGCTGCAGTTCCCTTTGTTCCAAGGAATGAGCCGCGACGATCTGGCAAAAGTGGCAGGTCACACAAAGTTTGACTTCCAGAAGCTTGCAGCCCAGCGGATGATTGTAGCTGACGGAGATCCCTGCACACATCTCGACTTCCTGCTATCGGGAGACATCGTTGCCGTGGGAAACGCAGACGACCATTCCTATACAATGTACGAACAGCTTGCTGCACCATATATACTGCAACCAGAAGCCATCTTCGGCTATCATCAGCGTTACACCCGTACTTTCTTTTCTGAGACACCTGTCAGTTTGTTGCGCTTGGAAAGAGAGGAGGTGGTACGCCTGAGTGATCAGTTCCTCGTGTTCCGTATCAATCTGCTGAACATCTTTGCCACTCGTACACAAAAGCTCTCCCGGCAGTTGTGGAATCACTACCCAAGAACGCTCGACGACCGCATTGTCCGATTCATTTCCCAGCACTGCCTGCATCCTGCTGGTCCTAAGACACTCCATATCTTAATGAACCAGTTGGCACTGGAACTAGGCGACAGCCGTTTGGACATCAGCAGGGCTCTGAACCGTCTGCAGGAGAAAGGCTTGATTACCCTTTATCGCGGACGCATAGAAATTCCCTTCTTGGAAAAGTTGATTTGATTGTCAGTGAGTTGCGGAACAACAGTTCCCTCACCTCGCCCCATGTGACAATCATGTATGATCACCTAAGCAGTTCAATGCAAAACCGGGCACCAGGACCTGCATAGGACGTGTCAAGCCATACACGCCCGTGAATCTGTTTGGCCAAAGTACGGCAGAGAGGCAAGCCGAGGCCTAGTCCCTTCTTGAAGTCATTGAGTTTGACGAAGCGCTCAAAGATCCGTTCTGCCTCTGAGACGGGTACGCCGCAACCGGTGTCCTCTACTGAGATAGTCAAACTTTTCCTGTCAGCCATCGTCTTCAGGATGATCGTTCCCTTGAGAGTGTTCTTGACAGAATTGTCTATCAGTAATGAAACGATTCGCTTCAGCACATCTCTCTGGGTATACAGAGAGAAGTGAGAAGGCAGGGAACTCTCGTATGACATAGTAACAGAGGAGTCAGCCTTTCCCTTAAAATCATGCACAATCTGCCGCATCAGTTCGTCAAGCATAGCCGTATCCATCTTATCGGTCAGTTCGGATGCTTCACTCTTTGCCAGATCCAGCGTTTCGTCAATCATTGCCGTTATGAGGCAGGTATTGTGCATGATCGTCTCAGCTATTTTCTTGCGGCCTTCCTCATCCTGACTCAAGTCGGGATTTGCTATCACTTGTGCAAAGCCACTGATGATGTTCAAGGGTGTACGTATCTCATGGTTCACATTTTGAATGAAAGCCGACTTCATTTTGGCAGCCTCAACCATCTGGCTATAAGCTTTCTTGAGTTGCTTTTCGTGCTTCCGCTTGATATAAGCAAAATAGCCTAATGTCAGGATGAGCATCAGAAGTCCCAGGGTAATGGCACTCAAGGCAATCTGCTTGTTTTTGGCTGCCCGGTGTTCGGCTTCGTAGAGCCGCAGTTCGTCTTGTATACCCTGCATGCTACTGCCCAGAATGGTACTGTTGATGGAATCTTTCAAAGCCATAGCCTTTCTAAGAGCAACATTTGCTTCCTGCCAACGCCAGGCTTTCTCGTTAATCTCGGCAATCATGTTGTATCGTTCGGAACCGTCGATTTCCTCCATAGCCATACTCACCGCTTTGTCGAAATTGCCAATGGAAGCCTGGTAATAGATGTCGAGCTCACGCCCACTGACAGAAGACAGTCCCTTCTCTACTCCTTCCTGATAGGCTTTGTAGCCCTCGAGGAACTTTTCCTTATCGCCCAGGGAATAATATGCCAGTGTCCGGCGTGACTCAATATCGAATGTGCGATCGGGTGAGAAATCCCTCGATAACTGTAGGGCAGCATCAAGCAAATAGAGGGCTGAATCGGGATTTTCGTCCATGTAGATGCCCACGAGGTTCATGTAAATAGGTGGTGTACTCTCTATGTAGCCTTCCTTATTCATGCGGTCTATCACCTCGTAGAAGCATTTCTTTGCGCTCACCGTGTTTCCACAATATTTGTGTATATGTCCCATCATATTAATGGCCATATACATTTCTTTGTCCAGTTTCTTCTCTGTGAGCTCCTTTGACAGTTTGGTTGCCAGCTTATAAGCTTCGAAAATGTTCTGACGATTGAGATTGAATACGATCTCATTGCATCGCTGCGTATAGTAGGCATGGAGGTCGTTCTTTTTCAACAGATAGTTCTGCAGGTTCTTCACGGCTGGGAAGAATTTTGCGGTGTCCCCTTCGTTGAAAGCATGACGCATAGCCTCACGGAGCGTCTTGTACTCTGCATCGTCATGAAAGTCCCCGCTAGTGGCTGCATTCAGTGGAAGGGGAAACATGAAAAGAGAAGTGAGTACAAAAACAGCCGTGCACACCTGTAACATGCGTGTGATGACAATTCCCGACGTCTGTTTATAAACAGCCTTATACCAGAACATCTTCATTCTCGGCTATCTGTTTCTTATCAACTATTGGTAGTCGCGTATGCGGACATCTATTCCTGAGCCCATCAGCATCATTCGCACTCTGCTGATAGGAGTCTGGCTATAGTGATAGGGGAAGAGCACCTTGGGTTTGATGACATTAGCCGCCTTTACCAACTGCTCTGGAGTCATGGTGTAAGGCTGATTGCAAGGCAGGAATGCCACGTCGATATCCTTCAGTTCTTCCATTTCAGGTATATCCTCTGTATCGCCAGCAATGTAGATGCGGAGACCGTCGAGAGTCAGCACATAGCCATTGTCACGTCCTTTAGGATGGAACCTCTCGCGTCCGGGAGTGGTGTTATAGGCAGGCACTGCCTTAATCAGTATGTCGGGTGCATAGACGATGCTGTCACCATTGTGGAGCACCACTCCGTTGTGATAATCGCGATAACATCCGTCGGTCAGATAGATGTCTGTCGTCTGGTCGCGTACGCAGGCTATGGCCTCGCGGTCAAAATGGTCTTTATGCTCATGTGTAACCAGTACTATCTTGGCCTTGGGGAAATCAGAATAGTTGGTGATCGGCAAAGCAGAATCGCGTACTGGATCGACCTGTATCTCCATACCATCATAATTAATTTCCATACTGGCGTGCTTAATGCACGTAATCGTTACCTTCTTCCCGTTTTTTGTAGTAAAAACATCTGTCTTTTCGGCAGCAGTACAAGCTACTGTCATGAAGCAGACAGTCATGATTGTAAGGAATTGTTTCTTTGTCATTTCAACTATTTGGTTAAAAGATTTACTATGTCATGTGCAAAGATACAACTTTTCTTTGAACTATGCGCTTTATTACCTTGTTTTTATGCCCATGCTTTATACTTATTTAACAATAACCGACTAAAAAAAAGATTTCCCACACAAGAAACTCAGAACTTTATTTGTAACTTTGCACCATGAGAATCATACCTATTGCCTATTTCCATTCACCGCTTACATCCAAATTCGGTATTCCCCGTCAGAGCGGACTCGTTCAGAATTTGCCTGGACGTATAGTCTTCACCCCACCCTTCCGCCATGCTGAGGCAGTAAGAGGGCTGGAGTATTTCGACTATCTTTGGCTCATCTGGGAATTCTCTGCCAACAACCTACACTCATCGACTGAGCAAGACGCTTCTCATTCTGCCCAGCACCTCACCGTCCGTCCTCCACGACTGGGAGGCAACGAGCGCGTAGGAGTGTTTGCATCGCGCTCGCCATTCCGGCCTAACAGCCTGGGACTCTCATGCATAAGAATCAAAGGCATAGAGATGACAGCTGATGAAGGGCCGGTGATTCATGTTCTGGGAGCTGACCTGATGGACGGGACACCCATTTACGACGTGAAGCCTTATGTGAGCTATGCCGATGCTCATCCGGAAGCACGCAGCGGATTCGTAGATACTACGGAATGGAAGCCTCTGGAAGTGCACATCCCCCAGCCTCTTGCTGCAAAGTTGTCTACAGAAGAGATGAATGTGCTTACGTCGCTCCTGAGCCAAGACCCCCGTCCGCAATTCCACCATGACCCGCAACGCCAATATGGAATGCATTTCGGTGGGCACGATGTCCGTTTCCGAGTAGCCGATGGAGTGCTTTCTGTCACCGAAATTATAACATAAACAACCATTACTTCTTTTTTCATAGATAATTCTTGCGCATTCAGTTTTTTTTTAATACTTTTGCAGCATCAATAATAATAATAAACCCAAAATGAGTAAAAAACTAACTATCCTCATAGCGGTCCTCAGCCTTACTAACAGCATCTGTGCCGCTCTTATCCCCGACATGAAATTCCGCCGTCTTGACACTCGCGACGGTCTAAGTAGTTCTCAGGTAAACTGTGTGTTCAAGGACACACGTGGCTTTATGTGGATAGGCACGCCTTATGGCCTCAACCGCTATGACGGATACCGCATCAAAACGTTCTATGCCAACACACGTGACACCACATCGATGCGAGACAACTACGTAGACCAGATATTCGAGGCATACGACGGGCGGCTATGGACCAAGCAAGGGATGAACTATTGCATCTACGACCCAAGCACCGAGAGCTTTATACGCAACGTCAGCCAAGAATTGGCCAAGATGGGCATCAAAGGCAGCGTAGACTATATTTACATTGACTCACGTAAGAATTTCTGGGTGAAGATAGCCGATGTGGGCATCTACTATTACAATCCCGACAGCAAGCGCCTGCACCTCTTCAACAATGGCTATGGCCCAGGAGAGATTAACCCAAACTATGGTATCGCCTCTATGGCCGACCTTGGCAACTCGGTCATCTTTGTCAGTAACAACGGTGAGATGGTCTGTCTGAATGGTGAAAAAGGTTGGATTTCCTGGCAGAGCAACTGGATGAAACGCCACGGTGGCCCAGAGAACCAGGAATACATGCTGCGTCTTGACAACAAAGGAAACATCTACTGCCGCGCTTTGGGAAACACCTTTATTTACCTGCAACAGGAACACCGCTGGTATAAGAACCTGCAGGAGCTTTTACGGGCCCACCAAGTGGAAAACGTACCTGACCATCAACTGTTGGTTTGGGACGTGCTGGTAGACCGCAAGAACAGAATATGGGCTGCAACCGACCACGACGGACTCTTCGTAATAGACCTGAAAGGAAAGCAACTGCGACAGTTCCAATACAACAAGTATGATCAGAGTTCTCTCTCCGATAACACCATAAGATACCTCTATCAGGATTACGCCGGACGCATCTGGATAGGCTCTTACAAGAACGGCGTGAACGAATACAGGGAAAGGAAGGAGAGTATCAGGAGCTTAGAGTTAGGTGACATCACCACAGCTCGTGAAGACCGTTGGGGCAACTACTGGTTAGGCACCAACGACAATGGCATCATTGTCTATGACCCACGGACAGGCGAGACACTACAACACTACACCACCGCCAACACGACCATGATGGGTAACATCATCGTGGCCTCCCTCCTGGCTTCCGATAGCAGTTTCTGGTTCGGCACCTACAATGGTGGACTTATCCATTGTATACCCACCTCCTCTGGAGGTTCGCGGGGTGAAGCTACGGTTGTCAACTACCGTGCCTTGGGTGAGGCCAACCAGTTGGCCAACAACAGTGTGTGGAGTGTGGTAGAGGACCGCTGGCATCGTATCTGGATGGGATTGCTCGGCGGCGGTGTCCAGATGTTCGACCATCAGAAAAACCAATTCCGTACATGGGATTCCCACAACTCCATCCTTCCCGGCGACTACATCAGTTCGTCATCATGGACCAAGAAAGGGTGGCTACTCGTAGGAACCAATTCCTACTATTCCATTGTCAACCCTGTCACAGGCAAGATTATCAATTACGACATCCCTGGCGCCCAGGATCTGTCTCCTACGACGGCCAGCACTGTCTGCGTGATGGAAGACAGCCGCGGACTAATCTGGCAGGGGTCCTCCTCCGGTGCCATTGTCTTCGACCCAGCCAACCATAACACCTATCTGCTTGACATGACCAAGGGTCTCTATGGCTCCAGTGTATGCTCCATCACGGAAGACAAGCAAAAGACCATGTGGGTTGTTACCGACCATGGTGTATCGCGTATTGTACCCCGCCAGCAAGAAGACCGTTCTTGGCAGTTCACAGTCCAGACTTTCTCCAGTGCTGATGGTTTGCAGGAAGCAACTTTCAACCAGCGTTCCGTTAGCCTCACCCACGATGGTCTGCTGCTCATTGGCGGACAGGGAGGACTTGACATCATCAACCCCGACCTTATCAGCCAATTAGCCATTTCCCATGAGCGTCCCGTGCTGAGCGGCCTGCTGCTTTTCGAACAGCCTGTAGATGTAGGAAAGAAGATCAATGGACACGTCATCTTGGAGAAAGCACTAAGCATGAGCGAAGACCTCTACCTACGCCATTACGAAAATACATTTACAATCCAGCTTGGATCGAATGCAAGTAACGTGAGGAACGGAAAACGCTTTGCATACAATATAGACGACCGTGAAGGATGGATTAAGACCTCCGAAATGAACCCCAACATCAACTTCACCTCCCTGCGTCACGGCGACTACAAGTTGCGCGTACGTATGCTCAACGATGACGGAACCATGGGTGAGAACGAGACCGTCCTCAACATCCATGTCTCCTCACCTATATGGCGCACTCGTTGGGCCATTATCCTCTATGCACTATCCCTCTTGATCGTCGGTTGGTGGTGGCGTCGCCGGTTCCTGCGCCGTCAGGAGGAGCAACTGCGGTTAGAGATGCTCCGCCGTGAAATTGAGAAACAGCAGTGGATGAGCGAAATGCGGGAGCAATTGAAGAAAGAATATGCTGGCAATGGTTCCCAACAACCCATACCGGAAGCAGGAAAAGATGAGGCATTGAAGATCAAGCCTATCGTTTCCGACCTCATCGGATTCATGCGTCAAACGATAGAGGAATTCCCGATGCCTGCTGACAAGAAGTCACGTATCTCTTTCAACACCACCGAGAAGTCGCTGAACATAGCCTTCGACCCGGAACAGTTAGGACGAGCCATGAACATCCTCTTAAGCAATTCTGTTAACTTCACGCCAAGCCATTGCCGTATAGAAGTCAATGTTGGCAAAAACGAGCATCATGCCATCATCAGCCTCGCAGACAATGGCATCGGCATTCCTGAGGAAGCCCGCGACACCATGTTTGCACCGCATGTTGGCAAGGCGACAGGCACCTCCCTCTACGACGTGAAGCGTATTGCTGAGGCACATGGTGGTTCCATCAGCGTAGAGCACCGCAAAAAAGGCGGTACCATCTTCACCATCCAGTTGCCGGTCACTTTAGCTGATCAGGACATTGCGATTGAAGAAGCTGTCATCATTGAAGAATGATGCCAGGGAAAGAATGGCGACTTAGACAGCCATCAGCTCACTCATCACCATATCGCTGACGAACAGCCCCTCCCGGGTCAGACACAATCTGTCGCCATCAAGTCTTAGCAGGCCGCTCTTCAGGAAACGGCGAGCCTGGCTAAGAGAGTAGTCGCGGTACGGTGCTGACAACTCGGCAAGGTCCAGTCCTTCACGCGTCCTCAGCGCCACAGTCACACGGTCATTATAATAGGTATCGCCCTGCAACCTCTCCTCCTCAAAGAGACGCTCACCCCGTTCTACCCCCTCTATGTATAAGCGAAGGTCACTCACGTTCCAACTGCGGCACTGGCCGTCGAAGGAATGCGCTGCCGCACCTAAGCCTATGTATGGAACACCTGTCCAATAGCTGGAATTATGCCTTGAACGGTAACCAGAACGGGCAAAGTTCGACAGCTCGTAGTGCTCGAAGCCCTCAGCTGTTAAGCGGTCAATGAGTGTGTCATACATGGTCCGTTCTGTCTCCTCGTCCACGGGAGTGTATACGCCTTTTCGCATCTTTTCATAGAGCGCAGTACCCTCTTCATAACTCAGGCAATAGGCTGAAAGATGTTCCGGCTTTAAGGACAATGCTGCGTCAATATCATGCTGCCAGTCTTCCAGGGTCTCGCCTGGGAAGCCATACATTAGGTCGATACTCAAATTCTCAATACCCGCATTCCTTAGTCTTTCCACTGCCGTTCTTACTTGTGATGCGCTATGCCTGCGATGAAGCATCTTCAACCGTTCTTCCGAAAATGTCTGAGCCCCCATCGACACTCGATTGACAGGAAGTGCATGCAGACCACTGACGAATGATTCCGTGACATCATCAGGATTGACCTCGATGGTTATTTCAAGAGAATCACCTAACGACGTTCCCCATACCTTATTTATATTTAAGAAGAGTTCTTCCAATTGTTGAATGGTCAATAGGCTTGGCGTCCCTCCCCCCAAATAGATAGTGTCTATACGCCCCGTTCTATTTTGCCCATTTCTCATTCCCCATTCTTTATTCCACATCATTCCTCTCATTTCCATTTCCCGACACACAGCTTTCACATAACGCTGACGCAGTTCCAAGTTCGTGGTGGAAAAGAAAGCGCAATAGGTACAGCGGCTCTTACAGAAGGGGATATGTATATAAATTCCTGCCATAACAGGTGCAAAAGTACTAATATTGTTTAATATATGGCTGTTTTCTTTGCTTTTTTCCCGGAAAAAGTGTAACTTTCGGCCTAATTAAGGCAAAATATAATCTTTTTAACCCAAAGCAATGAATAAAACGAGTATTTTTTCACTTATCTTCATGCTTCTTACCATCGGTGCATCAGCCAACGAGAAGCAGAGAGTAAAACAGGTAAGCACAGCCATCGAGTTAACCACCAATGTTGACTATACCATCACTTCGGCTGTACCTTTCACGGAAGGAGGAAGTGTCAATATCGTAAATACAGAACACGCCGTGCTGATTCTTGACAGCCTGAAGCCTTCAGCTGCCTTGAAAGTGCTTAGCCACGTAACGATCGGTGGTGCCAAAGCTGTTCATAACTCCACTTGTCAGGTGAAAATCCATAATCAGGGATGTATCATCATGCCCTATTCCAAGAACATCCGCCCCCTGACCGTTTATTCCGAAGAAAATTTTGCTGGAGAGTCGGCCAACAGCTTCGGCCTGGAAAACTCCGGAGGATTCATGAACACGCTAACGGATGCCACCCTTAACAACCGCATACGTAGTTTTAAGCTGAAACGCGGTTATATGGTGACATTCTCCACTCTTCCGAAAGGTCGTGGCTACAGCCGATGTTTCATCGCTGCAGACAGCGATCTGGAAATAGCACTGTTACCGCCTATCCTCTCCGGCCACATCTCCTCATACAGAATCTTCCGATGGAACGACACCAGCAAGTCCGGACTGGCCAACGATACTCGCGCTGCTGTGAACAACACCCTCAACACCACTTCGTGCTATTCTTTCGGACTCGGTGAGGATGGTGGTATGGACCGCGAATGCGTGCCCCATCACATCCATGAAGGATGGCCAGCCATTCCTGATTGCGGAAGAGTGACCTATTCGCCACACATGAAGACCAACAATGAACCTCGGAATTCCGCTGACGACCATCCCGACGACCTGAATGCCATCTTGAACAACTGGGAAAACCTGATGGCAACAGGTATGCGACTCTGTTCACCCTCTTCTTGGGACGGGAGCGACTATGTAAGTAACGCCTCAGGCTTCTTACGCCAGTTTTTTGACTCCATCGATGCTCGCGGATGGCGGTGTGACATCATTGACCTGCACTGTTATTGGGCAGAAGGTACTTTCAACCAGATATCCAACTGGGTGAATGCACTCCATCGTCCTGTCTGGATCTCAGAGTGGGTCTGGGGAGCATCTTGGAATAACAATGGCATATTTGGAGAAGCGAAAGGAAATAACCGTGACAACCCCACCTACTCACAACTGAACAAGAACAGAGAAGTGTTGGCACGCATCCTGACGAATTTGAATGGTTGGGACTATATTGAACGCTACTTCTACTGGAATAGTGAAGCCAACTGTTCCAAGCTCTATTATAACGACCAACTTACACCTGCCGGGGTTTACTATTCAAAAATGAATACCGGTATCGGCTACAACCCCAAATACGATTATGTTCCAAAGACTCCACGGCAGTATCCCCCTTCAAGCTTTGCCATTGCCAGTCAAGAAGGAATCAACACCCTCACCTGGAAAGACAGCAATGGAGAATACAACCAACTGATGGAAGTGCAACGGAAACAGAAAGGGGGACAATGGCAGACTATAGCCGTCATTGACCAAAAGGAGACAGCCAGCAGCTATACATGGAAAGACGAAGCTCCCGTTGCAGATGCCAAATATCGCGTACATATTATAGATATAGACGGAAAAGACCTCTACACGGATGACACATTAGAGGCGGGTGACTTCATAGCTGTCCCTGACAGCCCAGGCTTCTACATTGGAGGCAACCTGCTCCTCAATGGTGACTTCGTCCTCGGCACCCAGGGATGGACTGCAGGAAACGGCAAACCTATTGACAAACCCTATTTCCAGGCCATTCCTGTAGGAGGTCCCGACGGAGGCAGCTATCTCCAGGCTTACGGCAATGCCGGAATTGACAAAGAAGGCTCTCTGTTGACATCAGTAGCCATTAAGCCTAACCAGAACTATCTGTTTTCTGTCTATACCCGCAATGGCGGAGCCTATATGAAAGTCGACATCAGCAAAGAAGGCTCTTCTGAATCGGAGAACATTGCCACACTACGCAACACGCAAGAATGGGAGAAGCAGTCCTTCACGTTCAACAGCGGTTCAGCATCCCAAGCTCTCATCTCCTTCAGATGGCTTGGTGCCAAAGCCCAATTTGCGAAATTTGAAGTAAGACAGCTTTTCAACACACATGAGGAAGCCCTGGCCGACGGAGCTATTACTGAAGTGCCGCGCAACAACGCCTTGACACAGCTGCAGGAATCCCTACTCCAGCAAAGACTCGACTCCATTAAGGCCATTGAAGCTGCACTCTATTCGGCAGGATGCACGAACGATGTCTCCAGCCTTACATTCCAACCCTCTCCCATCCAGCCACAGTCTCCCAATTTCCAAGCTATTACAGGGTGGCAGACCAAGAACGGAACCTATAAAGATGGTGACCAACGCATAAACACTGTCAGGGGGAAAAGCTGCTGGAACGCCTGGTGGTCGGGCATTAACGCTGCAGAGGGAAAACGGAAAACCATGCAGATAAGCCAGAAAATATCCTCATTGCCGGAAGGAGTCTATGTGATGGAATGCAAGGCTACCACAGAGCACTACTGCCTCAGCGACCAGCATGGCTACATGGTTGTGGGCACAGACACCGTCACCACTCCGACACTCGTGGCTGACTATTTCGACCTTCCCACCGTCAGCAATATCTGGCAGACACTCACCACCACTCCTGTATTCGTTCCTGAGGGTGGCAGCGTCACCATTGGTTTCACATCGTCCAAACAAGGCGCGACAGACAATGCCTGGCATAAGTTCGGCGATGCAAACAACACAGGAGACAAACGTGAAGGATGGTGGTGTGCCACAGACTTCATGCTCCGCTACATACCCACATACTCGCTGACAACCACTGAGGGACCCTGGGGAACCATATGCCTACCCCACTCCATTACACCCACTGACGGACTCACACTTTACCAGATTGCCGGACTCACCCCCGACTCCACCCAACTGTGCATTGAGCCCGTCACCGATCCCGTTGCAGGAGTTCCCTATATTTACCACACCAATTCTGCAAACCTCCGCTTGTTCCTCAACGGAGAGGCAGTCAGCTCAGCTCAGCGTGGTGAGAACAACCTGTTTGGTTTCTTTAATGTCTCAGTCAGAGTCCCTGCAGACGGCTACGTGCTGCATAATGGCGAATGGTATGTGGTAAAAGAGCGCCCCCGTGCAGAACACTACTCGGCCTGCATTCGGAAACTTGATGGGATTACGATTCTTCCGGAATGGAAAGGATTAACCATGCCCATCCACCAGACATCATGGGAAGAAGCAACCAACATTTCTCTTATGAAGAATGCTCCAACCACTCTTCCCGATGGCATCTTCACTTTAGATGGCCGTCTCGTTGAACCGACCCTTCACCATCTACGCCCGGGCATCTATCTGCGTATAGTCGATGGAAAAGCGGAAAAGATTATCATGAAATAAAGAGGCTTAATTACTAATATTGTTTAATAATTGGAAGTATTTCTTGGTTTTCTCACGAAAAATGTGTAATTTCGGCGTCGATTTTGAAAAAATGAATCATTCTATACTAAAACTAAAACGATATGAAGGTCTATCAGACAAATGAAATTAAGAACATTGCACTGATTGGCAGTGCGGGTAGCGGCAAGACAACTCTTGCCGAGTCAATGGTTTACGAAGCCGGCATCATCAAGCGCCGCGGCACCGTAGAGGGTAAAAACACCATGAGCGACTACTTCCCTGTGGAGCAGGAGTATGGCTATAGTGTTTTCTCTACCGTATTCCATGTAGAGTGGAACAACAAAAAGCTCAACATCATCGACTGCCCAGGCAGCGACGATTTCGTTGGCGGTGCCATTACAGCGCTGAACGTCACTGACCAGGCGGTCATCCTCGTCAATGGACAGTATGGCCCTGAGGTTGGTACGATGAATGCCTTCCGCAACACGGAAAAACTGAAGAAACCCGTTATCTTCCTGGTAAACCAGCTGGATAGGGACAACTGCGACTTCGAGCAGATCCTGAACAATCTGAAGGAAGTGTACGGACCAAACTGTGTGCCCGTGCAGTACCCCATCGCTACAGGCCCCGGCTTCAACAGCGTCATCGATGTGCTGCTGATGAAGAAGTACTCTTGGAAGCCTGAAGGCGGTGCTCCTATCATTGAGGATATTCCTGCCGACCAGCTGGAGAAGGCCAAGGAGATGAAGGCTGCCCTCGTTGAGGCTGCTGCTGCAGGTGATGACTCCCTGATGGAGAAATTCTTCGAGACCGAAGATCTCACAGAGGACGAAATGCGCGAAGGCATCCGCAAAGGACTTGTCACACGTAGCATCTTCCCCGTATTCTGTGTCTGTGCAGGCAGGGACATGGGTGTGCGCCGTCTCATGGAGTTCTTAGGCAATGTCGTTCCGTTCGTCAGTGAAATGCCCGTTGTCAAGAATGCTGCAGGCAAGGAAATACCTGCTGACGCTTCTGCTCCTACATCACTCTATTTCTTCAAGACCGGCGTGGAGCCCCACATCGGCGAGGTGAGCTACTTCAAGGTGATGAGTGGTAGCATCAAGAGTGGTGACGACCTGACCAATGCCGACCGCGGTTCGAAGGAACGTATGGGTACACTCTATGCTTGCGCTGGTTCCAACCGTATTCAGGTTGATCAGCTTGTCGCTGGCGATATTGGTTGTACTGTGAAGCTGAAGGATGTCAAGACTGGCAACACTCTCAATGGCAAGGAAGTAGACTGGAAATTCGACTTCATCAAGTATCCCAATTCCAAGTTCTCGCGTGCCATCAAGGCCCTCAACGAGGCTGAGACTGAAAAGATGATGGCTGCCCTGCAGAAGATGCGTCAGGAAGATCCCACATGGGTTGTTGAACAGTCTAAGGAGCTGCGTCAGATCATTGTTCATGGACAGGGAGAATTCCACCTGCGCACATTGAAATGGCGTATGGAGAACAACGAGAAGATCCAGATTGAATACCAAGAGCCAAAGATTCCTTATCGTGAGACCATCTCGAAGATGGCACGTGCTGACTATCGCCACAAGAAGCAGTCGGGTGGTAGCGGACAGTTTGGTGAGGTACACCTCATCATCGAGCCTTACGTGGAAGGTATGGAGGATCCCACCAGCTTCACCATTGGCAATCAGGAGTTCAAGATGAACATCAAATCCAAGGAAGAAATCGACCTGGAATGGGGCGGAAAGCTTGTATTCCTCAATTCCGTGGTGGGTGGTGCCATCGATATGCGCTTTATGCCCGCTATCCTGAAGGGTATCATGCAGCGCATGGAGCAGGGACCTCTGACTGGTTCATACGCTCGCGACGTACGCGTCATCGTCTACGACGGTAAGATGCACCCCGTTGACTCCAATGAGCTTTCGTTCATGCTCGCCGCACGTAATGCCTTCTCCCTGGCCTTCAAGGAGGCTGGTCCGAAGGTGCTCGAGCCTATCTACGACCTGGAAGTGCTCGTTCCCGCTGACTACATGGGTGATGTGATGAGCGACCTGCAGGGACGCCGCGCCATCATTATGGGTATGGACTCTGAGGCAGGCTATCAGAAACTTGTTGCCAAGATTCCTCTGAAGGAGCTGGCAAGCTACTCCATCGCCCTGTCGTCCATCACCGGCGGACGTGCATCCTTCTCCACCAAGTTTGCTTCTTATGAACTCGTGCCGAACGACATCCAGCAGGCACTTATCAAGCAGCATGAGGAAGAACTTAAGGAAGAGGAGTAATCTAAGTGAAGAGTTAAGAGTGAAGAGTGAAGCATTTGCTTCCGCCATTCCCAATGGAAAGGTGAATAGTGAATAGCTCCTCTTCAAGCTGAATAAAAAAAGAGGGTGTGTCTCCAAAGGGCACATCCTCTTTCCTTTTACTGCGGTGATTGCGCACTTGTCCTTCAAGCCGAAGTCATTTTCATCTAACAGGGAGTGAACCCGTACCAGACTGGGATTTACTCCGTACCTGACAGTGATTTTCTCCGTACCTAACCGGGAGAAAGGCCGTACCTAACCGGGAGAAAGGCCGTACCTAACCGGGAGAAAGGCCGTACCAAACCGGGAGAAAGGCAGTACCTTCCGATTCCGCAGCGGGCGTGGAAATAATCAGCAGCGCCCGCTGCCAATATTGGCAACGGGCGGGGAAATGATCGGCAGCGTTCGCTGCTTACCTGTTTTTATACTGTGGTAGTGGTCTCTCGGATGGTATTGTGCCAAGTGCGGCCTTCCTTGTAGCGGTTCAGACGTGGATTGTCGCCTGTACAGAGGCTGTCGAAATGGCTTGTCATCCTCACCCTTTGTGGTGCGCGGCTGTAGTTCAGAAAGTATTCAGTCCGCCTTACGTGGCCTATCATCCTATTTGCAAAGGTACGACAATTTTTCCAGAAATGCAAACGTCCCAGTATCTTTTTACTTGTTTTCAGACGGAGTTGGTCGTTTTTTGTTTTTTTTAGCTAACTCAAGTTTCCCACCTTTAGAATAATCAAGAATTAGAGAATTTCTCCTTTAGCAGTTTTGTAGAATTATTGGGAATTTGAGAAGAAATGGCAAGCCATTCCCGTTTCAGTCAGCAGAGTTCCAGTCGCTTGCGACGGGTAATTCCAAACAATTCTTTTTCTGCAATAATAATTCTCTGATTACCTCCCTTACGGTCAGTGAGTCTTCGACAGATCTCTCAAATTCTTGATAAATAATAACTTAACGTTCATTATTGGGGTGAATTACCTTCCTCTTTGACGATAGGGAGAAGGAAATCCGTCTGGTTTTCAGGGTATTTGGCAATGATTTCAGCCATACATTTTTCCCACTTGATACTCAACTCCTGACCAGTCTTTCGTCTACGACAGCTCAGAATGCCATTCTTTATGTCTGTCTTTTTGAGATAAGCCAAATCCTTGTCTTGGCACTTTCAACTGCTTTTTCTGGGCTGTAGATCCGTTGCTGCGGTATGTGAAGGAACATTAGATGGAGATAATCTTAATGAGTTGTTCAGATAGTCTCTTTGGCTCGTTCAGATAATCTCTTTACCCTATAAGGGATTATCTGAATGAGCCATAGAGATAGCCTCAATGAGGCGTTCAGACTATCTGAATGAGGCATAGGTGACAGAGTATGCAGAAATGGCAATTAGGGCGTCAGTGTGCCTAAAAGGAAGTTAAAAATGTTATATTTTCGTAACTCAAGGTTTAAAGACGGTCAATGGCCTTTTGCCAGATTGTATCTTTGCAACTACGTTGAAGAAGCCTCGATGGTCGCCAGAATTTGCTCTTTGAAATTAAAATTAAAAAAAAAATTAGGCCCCTATAAAGGGGCCATAATTAATTTAAATTTAAATTTAAAATTTAATTTGGGGGAATCACTTTATTTCTGTGATAATCTTTGCACCCTCTTCCACTGCCTGCATGTTCAGAGGAATGAGGTTATGATGACGTTCTGGCAGTGTCTTCTTGAGAGCTTTCTCAACGCCGTTGGTACTCACCACAGGAGCGACCTTCAACAGCCCACCCAAAACAATCATGTTAAACACCTTGCCGTTCTTCATCTCAGCAGCCTTATCCATTGCATTGATGCAGTAGACTGTAATGTCCTTGCGCTTGGGAGGGTTAATGATACCGAAGCCGTCATAAATCAGTATGCCACCAGGCTTGATCTTCGGTTCAAACTTCTCCAAGGAGGGCTGATTCAGTACTACAGCTATATCATACTTGCTGAGGATTGGAGAAGAGATACGCTCGTCACTGACAATGACCGTGACGTTGGCCGTACCACCACGCTGCTCCGGACCATAGGCAGGCATCCAAGTCACCTCTTTATCCTCCATCAGTCCACTATAGGCCAGAATCTTACCCATCGAGAGCACTCCCTGACCTCCGAAACCTGAAATAATAATCTCTTTCTTCATACTGTTATCTTTTCACAACGGATTACACAGACTTCACAGATTAATCATGAACAAGCAATCAGTATAACCCGTTTCATCCTCCGTTGTTTTATTAATCATTTGTTGTGTCCTTGAGGTCTCCTTTCGGATAGAATGGGAACATGTTCTCCTTCATCCATTCGTTAGCCTTGGCAGGAGTGAGCTTCCATCCGCTATTACAGGTAGAGACAAACTCTACGAGTGAACTGCCTTTACCTGCCATCGAAGCCTCGAAAGCCTTGCGCAGGGCCTTCTTTGCCTTCAGGATAGCACCCACTGTCTCTACACTCTGACGAGTGACATAACAAGTGCCTTCCAGCTGAGCGGCAATATCAGCCATCTTCAGGGGATAGCCATGCAGCTGTGGATCACGTCCGTAAGGACAGGTAGAGGTTTTCTGACCAATCAGTGTGGTAGGAGCCATCTGTCCACCCGTCATACCATAGATGGCATTGTTGACGAAGATGATGACAATGTTCTCTCCGCGATTCAAGGCGTGGATGGTCTCACAGGTGCCGATACATGCCAGGTCACCATCTCCCTGATAGGTGAACACCAGACGGTCGGGCCAGCAGCGCTTGATACCTGTAGCCAGTGCGGGAGCACGTCCGTGGGCAGCCTCCTGCCAGTCAATGTCTATATAATTGTACGCGAAGACAGCACAGCCAACAGGCGAAACGCCCACAGCCTTGTCTTCCATACCCATCTCTTCGATGACTTCGGCAATGAGCTTATGTACCACGCCGTGGGAGCAACCCGGGCAATAGTGCATATTGTTGTCGTTCATCAGCGTCGGCTTCTTGCAGACGATGTTCTCTGGTTGAGCAATTTGATTTCTATCCATATACATATTAACAATTTAAAGACAGAATAACATACGAACATATATTGTTATGATGTTAATATGTCTGTTAGTATGTCTTATTTCATTATTATGTCTTTATCCAATAATTTTGTCTTTAAGAGCCTCCACGATTTCTTCTGGCTCAGGCACGATACCACCCAGGCGACCGAACTGCTCTACGGGCACGGCACCGTTCACTGCCAGGCGGACATCCTGTACCATCTGTCCGGCATTAATCTCTACTACCAGAATGCCTTTTTTGGTCCTGGCCAGCTCAGCAATCTGCTTCGTGGGGAACGGGAACAGTGTGATAGGACGGAACAGACCCACCTTGATGCCCTGTTCGCGTGCAACCTCAATAGCTTTCTCTGACAGACGGGCTGCGCTACCGAAAGCAACGATAGCATAATCAGCATCGTCCATCTGCTGCTGCTCAAAGCGAACCTCGTTTTCTTCAATCTTGCGGTACTTCTCCTGCAGGGCAATGTTACGCTGCTCCATAATCTCCGGCTTCAGCTCGAGGGAGGTGATGACCACACGTTCTCTTCCACCCTTCGGCTTTCCAGTAGAAGCCCAAGGACACTGCTTGATAACCTCCTCGTCAGTGCGACGGGGTTTGAACGGAGGTAGCACCACTTTTTCCATCATCTGACCAATCACACCATCAGAGAGAATCATAGCGGGGTTACGATATTTGAAGGCCAGTTCGAAAGCGAGGTCGACGAAATCGGCCATTTCCTGAACACTCGAAGGAGCCAGTACGATAACCTTATAGTCGCCGTTACCACCACCACGTGTTGCCTGGAAATAGTCACCCTGCGAAGGCTGAATAGTTCCCAAACCGGGACCGCCACGCTGCACATTTACAAAAACACCAGGCACCTCAGCACCAGCCATATAGGTGATACCTTCCTGCATGAGGGCAACACCAGGACTCGATGATGATGTCATTGCACGCTTACCGGCACCTGCTGCACCATAGACCATGTATATCGAAGCCAGCTCACTTTCTGCCTGAACAACCTGCATACCTGTGGTCTCCCAAGGCTTCAGTTCTGCCAGCGTCTCGATTACTTCACTCTGCGGAGTAATAGGATAGCCGAAATAGCCGTCGCATCCGCAACGAATAGCAGCATGGGCAATAGCCTCATTGCCTTTCATTAACACAACATCTTTTTCCATACCTTATTCCTCCACTTTTTTACGATACACGGTAATACAACCGTCCGGGCAGACGATGCCACACGATGCACAGCCTACGCAGGCCTCTTCGTTGACAGCCTCCACATAAGGATAACCGTGCAGATTTACTTTGTTGGCCAGAGCGATGACCTTCTGAGGGCAGGCAATGATGCATAATGAGCATCCTTTACACCGCTCTGTATTCACCTCGATGGCGCCTTTCAATTTTGCCATATTAATATAGTTTAATGCATTAAATCCTCAATTCGGGGTGCAAAGGTACTAATAAGTGAGCAAAATGCAAAGGAAAAAGCAATAATTCTTTCATTTTCGAACGAAACAACCACCTATCTCAAGTCAATGATAGTGCCAATCAAACGAAAAAACGAAAAAACAGACAGTTATCTGTCATAGTTGTCCGCTGAACTGAGGTATGCTTCATACCACGATTCAGCGGACAACAACAGTTCTCTTACAGGGGTAGATCGACTATTTCAGGACGCGTTCAGAAGTATAGGTATGGTCTGACCTTCAGTCCCATCACGATATTATTCATTTTCCACGAATGAACTTATTATATTCGTCGATGGCACTTTTTTTGTCCTTCACATTTCCATCGTATTCAACATCCTCGAAAATAGGTTCCTCAGACCAGTCGTCCACGTCACTTCTGTCAAAATCATCGTGTACAGTGGAATCAACAGCCACGTGTACACGCTGTGTGTCGGTGCCTGCATAATGACGTACTGCACGTTCACACCCTGTGAATGCTACCAGCAGCCCCAGGATTGCAAGTGGAAACACAAAATGCCTAGTTTTCATAGTCATCACATTTTAGTTCAATATGTTTGATAGTAGAAAAGACACACAGCTACCGGTCTTCGAGCAGAGCTGCCGTACGGACACGAGAGAGCGTCTCAGGGGTCATCTGGAGATAGCTGGCAATATAGACCAGTGGAGCACGGAGCACTAACTGCGGCTGACGCTTGACCAGTTTTTGATATCGGTCCTGTGCCGACTCAAAACGTAACATGTCAGCATGTTTCTGGCTGAGGATAAGCGACTCCTCAAGTATCTTTCGATATAGTATCTGAATATTGACACTCTTCATGGCAACAGCCTCCAGGTCGGCTTTAGGCAAGGCATAGAGCAGTGTAGGCTCAATGGCCATGATCTGAAGGTGGGTTGGCTCTTCCTTGAAGAGGCTTTCAATACACATCACGATATTGTTCTCAGGAGCCATATACTCGGTAAGCTCCTTGTTGTTCTTATAGTAGAATTGTCGCACAAGTCCCTTGACAACCCAGTAGATGTTCCGACACACGTCTCCCTCCTTAAGGATGACTTCGTTCTTTGCAAATTTCATAGGCACAAGGACACTTTCAAGGATGTCGAGCTCATCGTGAGTCATTGTGCTGTAACGCCGGGCCAATTCGCGGGCCACGTCTCTTGGTGCTAAACTGATGGTTGGCATTGTTGTTTCCTGTTGTAAAGGTTGGTAGTTTTTTGTGGTTTGTTTACTATATATCTTAAAAAAAGATGTCCTGAGAGTATTAATCCAGTTTCAGAACGGCAAGGAAGGCTTTCTGTGGCACCTCTACATTGCCGATCTGCTTCATTCGTTTCTTTCCTCTTTTCTGCTTTTCCAGCAGTTTACGCTTACGGCTGACATCACCTCCATAGCACTTGGCAGTCACATCCTTGCGGACCTGCTTCACAGTCTCGCGGGCAATGATTTTGGCGCCTATGGCAGCCTGAATTGCAATGTCGAACTGCTGTCGTGGTATCAGTTCCTTCAGCTTTTCACACATACGGCGTCCGAATGTGACAGCATTGTCCTGATGAGTCAACGTCGAGAGGGCATCTACCGGTTCACCATTCAGCAGTATGTCAAGTTTCACGAGTTTCGACGGACGGAAGGAATCAATATGATAGTCGAACGAAGCATATCCCTTCGAGATAGACTTCAACTTATCATAGAAGTCTATGACAATCTCGCCCAAGGGCAGCATAAAGTGAAGCTCCACCCTATTGCCGCTAACATACTGCTGATCAATAAGTTCTCCTCGTTTGTCAAGACAGAGCGTCATGATTGCGCCTATGTAGTCGGCAGCCGTTATGATGCTTGCACGTATATAGGGTTCCTCAATACGCTCTATCATGGTCTGGTCAGGCAGTCCGCTAGGATTATGTACTTCTTTTTCCTCGCCCTGCTTCGTATAACACATATACGACACGTTAGGCACGGTAGTGATAACGTCCATATCAAACTCACGGTCAAGACGTTCCTGTATGATTTCCATGTGGAGTAATCCGAGGAATCCGCAACGGAAGCCAAAGCCCAGGGCAACGGAGCTTTCTGGCGTAAAGGTCAGGGAGGCATCGTTCAGCTGCAGCTTTTCCAGCGAAGCGCGCAGGTTCTCGTATTCCGTAGGATCAATAGGATAGACGCCAGCGAAAACCATCGGCTTCACCTCCTGGAATCCCTCAATGGCCTTGTCGCAAGGGGTCTTCACGTGGGTTATGGTATCACCTACCTTGACTTCGCGCGAATTCTTAATGCCACTGATAATGTAACCCACATCGCCCGTCTGCAATTCCTTACGGGGTATCATGTCCATCTTCAGCACACCTATTTCATCAGCATCATACTCCATGCCTGTATTGAAGAACTTCACCATGTCGCCCTGACGAATGGTACCGTTGATGATCTTGAAGTAGGCTATGATGCCGCGGAAAGAATTAAACACAGAGTCGAATATAAGTGCCTGCAACGGAGCCTTAGGGTCACCCTCTGGATGGGGAATACGTTCAACTACAGCATCCAGGATCTGATCCACGCCCTCGCCAGTCTTCCCACTGGCACGGATAATGTCAGAGGGGTCGCATCCCAGAAGGTCAACAATCTCATCCTCCACCTCATCGGGCATGGCGCTGGGCATGTCAATCTTATTGATAACGGGTATAATCTCCAGATTATGGTCTATAGCCATATAGAGGTTGGAAATGGTTTGTGCCTGTACACCCTGCGTAGCGTCCACAACCAGCAGTGCACCTTCACAGGCAGCAATACTTCGCGACACTTCATAGCTGAAGTCTACATGCCCCGGGGTATCAATAAGATTCAGGATATATTTGCCGTCGGACAACTCCTCACCATTCACATCCCGTCCACCTTTTCTGTAGTCATACTCCATCTGAATGGCATGACTTTTGATGGTGATACCACGCTCACGTTCCAGATCCATATCGTCAAGCATCTGCCCCTCAGTCACTTGAATGGTCTGAGTGGCTTCCAGAAGACGATCGGCCAATGTGGATTTCCCGTGGTCTATGTGTGCAATGATGCAGAAATTTCTGATGTGCTTCATTAATCTATTATGCTTTAAAGTGCAAAATTACAAAAAAAATCGCTTTTTGCCGAATTATTTTGCTTTTTTTTGTAACTTTGCCCTCAAAATCTCAAAGAATATGAAAAAGAAGACAATTGTAGCCGTCATATCGGCATTGTTATTGGTCTCGTGTCAGGAGTCCATCAACGAGAAAGCAGCCCGTGAGGCGAAGCTTTACACACAGAAGAACTGTCCTGCTCTATTAGCAGAGAACATCAGAATTGACAGCCTTGCCTTCGAGCCGGCCTCGCGTACATTACATTATTATTATACGCTGTCGGGGACAGCCGATACCATCGTCCCAAGCCGACAGCCTGCTATGCGCGAAGCTTTGCTACACGACCTGAAGAACACTACCATCATGAAGGCCTACAAGGACGAGGGATTCAACTTTGCCTACACCTACCGTTCAGAGAAAAACCCGGAAGCAATCATCCTCGATGCTACGTTTACCAAGGACGACTATTAATCTATAATACGTGGCGAGTAACGAAAAATACTCGGCGAGTATTGAAAATTACTCGCCGAGTATTGTAAGTTGCTCATGGGTTCATACCCACAGAGTTACTCTTCGGGCTTCATGTTGGTATAGACGGTCTGCACATCATCGAAATCCTCCAGGCGCTCCACCATCTTGTCAATAGTCTCGCGCTGCTCGGCAGTCACGTCCTTCAAGTCGTTGGGGATACGGGTAAACTCGGCACCCGTTACCTCAAATCCTTCTGCCTCCAGATGCTTCTGTATGGCACCGAACGATGAGGGATCGCCATAGATGGTGATTTCACCAGTCTCCTCATCCTCGTCAAACTCGTCTTCCACACCATAGTCAATCAGGTCGAGAATCATCTCATCCATATCCAGCCCATCCTTCTTCTTGAAGGTGAACACGGCCTTATGGTCGAACAGGAACGAGAGCGAACCCTGAGTTCCCAGGTTACCATTGAACTTGTTGAACACGGAACGCACATCACCCACAGTACGGGTAGTGTTGTCAGTCAATGTCTCTACGAAGATGGCGATGCCGTGGGGGCCATAGCCCTCATAGGTTACCTCCTTGTAGTCACTCTGATCCTTGCCCATAGCGTTCTTGATAGCACGCTCGATATTGTCCTTCGGCATGTTCTCACGCTTGGCATTGGCTATACATGCACGGAGGGCAGGATTCATGTCAGGCTCTGGACCACCAGCCTTCACGGCAATAGCAATCTGCTTGCCAATCTTGGTAAATGTCTTGGCCATGTGGCCCCATCTCTTCAGCTTTGCTGCTTTACGATATTCAAATGCTCTTCCCATTGGATTACTTTTATTTATTTTTGTCTTTTACTATTTCAATCTTTCAACTTTATCTTAATTCAGCATTCAGCTGTTTCTTCAGGTTGGCTATCAACTTGTTCATGATGGCTTCAATCTGCTTGTCGCCCATGGTCTTCTCCTCATCCTGAAGAATGAAGTTGACGGCGTAGGACTTCTTTCCGGCAGGTAGTTTGTCACCTTCGTAGACATCGAAAAGCTCTACCTTCTTCAGCAGTTTCTTCTCTGTCTGACGAGCAATCTGTTCAATCTGTGCAAACTCCACGCCCTTGTCCACTAGCAGGGCCAGGTCACGACTCACGGCAGGATACTTGGGTACTTCCTGGAAGAGCACCTCGTTCTTCTTCGTCGCCTTCATCAGCTGTGTCCAGTTCAGTTCTGCATAGTAGACAGGATTGTCTAACGAGAATTGCTTCTGGAGTTTCTTTGTCAGAATGCCCATCTCTGCCAGTACCTTACCACCACGGTTCTGAATCGTAATACCTGCAGCAAAGACCGGATTCCCGGACTTACTGCGTACGGTCATTCCTGGTTTCAAACCTATACGACGGAAGATATTTTCCACATAAGCACTCAACTCGTAGAACGA
The DNA here is from genome assembly GCA_016285075.1 of Prevotella sp. Lineage (GTDB taxonomy): Bacteria > Bacteroidota > Bacteroidia > Bacteroidales > Bacteroidaceae > Prevotella. Next base: position 88,823 of record JAEEQB010000004.1, on the reverse strand, counting down.
AGAGTCCTCGTCCTTATGAGCCCAGGAACCTTCCACTCGCTTACCTGTCACCCAAAGAGCTGCATGCTGCTCCTCGTGATAGGCCTGCATGGGGTTCTCGTCGTTTTTCTTCTCAAGCGAATAGTCATAGACGTTTCCGAACTCAAAGAAACGCAGATTCTGCTGCTTCCGATTGGCATTGTGCTGAATACTTTCGAGGCCTCCGTAGAGCAAGGTGTGACGCATCACGTTCAGATCGCTTGACAGCGGATTCATGATGCGGACAAGGCAGGTGTTTTCTGACTCTCCTGGATGCTCGTAATAAGCTGCCTTTGTCAGAGAATTATTCAGTATCTCGCAGAATCCCTCTCCCACCAATTGTTCGCTAACCAGGTTCTGCAGTTTGTGCTTACGGTCTTCCTCTCCTTTGATGACAAGGCTTGACTTCAGTTGTGTTGGTATCTCTACATTATTATATCCGTAGATGCGCAAAATGTCTTCCACTACGTCGCAAGGACGCTGGACATCCACACGGTATGCCGGAATTTCAAGAAGCATCCCTTCGGCATCCTCGGAAACCACTTTCATCTCCAGTGATTGGCAGATGCTCTTGATGGTCTCCACAGGAATGGCCTTGCCGATGAGCGAATGCACATAGCCGTACTGCAGTGACACCTGAGCGTTCTTCATGGGTTCAGGATAAACGTCACGAATCTCCATCGACACCTTTCCGCCAGCAAGCTCCTTGCAAAGCATTGCAGCCTGCTTCAAGGCATAGATCACTCCATTGGGGTCGATACCACGCTCGAAGCGGAAACTGGCATCGGTACTGAGCCCATGTCGACGGGCCGACTTACGGATCCAGGTAGGATGGAAATAGGCACTCTCCAAGACCACGTTTCTTGTTGTCTCATACGTACCACTTCCCTTACCGCCAAACACGCCAGCTATACACATGGCATCCTCGGCATTGCAGATAGCCAAGTCACGGTCGGACAATTTGTGCTCCACACCATCAAGCGTCTGGAAAGGTGTACCCTCAGGCATCGTCTTCACAACAATCTTATGGCCCTTCACCATGTCAGCATCAAAAGTATGCAGGGGCTGGCCATAAGCCATCATGACATAATTAGTAATGTCTACAATATTATTAATAGGACGCAATCCAACTGTGGTAAGCCTCGTCTTCAACCATTCCGGCGACTCCTTCACCTCACAATCCGTGATGCTGACACACGCATAGCGTTTGCAGGCCTCAGTGTTCTCGATCACCACATCAATGGGCAGAGTGTTATCGTCAACAACAAAGTCATCTACGTCAGGACGATGGAGGCTGGTCTCATATCCATTCTGCTTGAGCCAGGCATACAGATCACGGGCAACCCCCCAATGCGACAGAGCGTCAGCGCGGTTAGCCGTAATATCGATTTCAATAAGCCAGTCACTTTCCAAATGATAATACTCGGCTGCAGGTGTACCCACTACAGCATCCTCTGGCAGCACGATGATACCGTCGTGACTTGTCCCCACGCCTATTTCGTCTTCGGCACAAATCATACCACATGACTCCACACCGCGTAGTTTGGACTTCTTAATTACAAATTCCTGATCACCATCGTAGAGTACACAGCCCAAATCAGCTACGATTACCTTCTGACCGGCAGCAACGTTAGGAGCACCACAGACAATCTGAGAGGGTTCTGTCTTACCCAAATCAACAGTCGTAACGTGAAGATGGTCACTATTAGGATGAGCCTCACACGTAAGCACCTTGCCCACGTAGAGGCCTTTCAATCCGCCTTTGATACTCTGCACTTCTTCCAGTGCGTCCACCTCCAGTCCAGTAGACGTCAGTGCATCACACACCTGCTGTGGTGTGAGGTCGAAGTCAACGTAATCCTTCAGCCATTTATAGGAAATATTCATTCTGCTTTACATTTACTTTTTAAAATTCGGGCGCAAAATTACAAAAAAAATCGTGAACAACCTACATACTTCCCCTTTTTTATGTATTCTTTGCAGAAAAAAACGGAAGATTTTTATGCTTTTTTGTTGGCTATCACGAAAAAACTATGTACCTTTGCAGCCGCCAATGGAGGAAGCCCCGCTTGTTGAGGGGTACCGTTAGGCAAGAAAAATTGCATAGGAATATGAAAGTAATGAAATTCGGCGGAACGTCCGTAGGTTCCGTAAAAAGCATTCTTAGCTTGAAAAAAATTGTGGAGACAGAGGCTCGGACGCAACCTGTCGTAGTAGTAGTAAGTGCACTTGACGGCATCACCGACAAACTGATCGCCACATCGCAGATGGCCAAGCAAGGCGATGAGCACTATCGTGAGGAATTCGACGCGATGGTAACCCGCCACCACCAGATGATTGAGGCCATCATGACGGATGACAAAAAGCGCATAGATTTATTTAATAATGTAGACCAGCTCTTCGACCAGTTGAAGAGCATCTTCTACGGTGTGTACCTGATACACGACCTGTCCAAGAAGACCGAGGACACCATTGTTTCCTATGGTGAGCGCCTGAGTTCCCATATCGTGGCAGCAATCATCAAGAATGGTGTCCGCATGAACAGTCGCGACTTCATCCGCACAGAGAAGAAGCAAGGCAATCACGTCATTGATGCCGATTTGACTACTCTGCTGGTAAAAGAGGCCTTCAGTTCTATCTGTTGCAGTAATACTGCAACGAACAAAGTATATGTGGTACCTGGCTTCATTGCCAGAGACAGAGACACCCACGAGACCACCAATCTGGGTCGCGGCGGATCTGACTACACAGCTTCCATCATCGCTGCTGTGTTGAATGCCGAATGCCTCGAGATCTGGACAGATGTTGACGGTTTCATGACGGCTGACCCGAAGGTCATCAAGAGTGCCTATACTATTAATGAGCTCTCTTATGTAGAGGCGATGGAACTCTGTAACTTCGGTGCAAAGGTGATCTATCCTCCCACCATCTATCCGGTTTGCGTGAAGAATATCCCCATCAAGGTGAAGAACACATTCAATCCCGAGCATCCAGGAACACTCATCAAGGATAAGATAGAGAACGACCAGAAACCCATTAAAGGCATTTCGAGCATCAAGGGCACCACTCTGATTACCGTGACAGGTCTCTCAATGGTGGGTGTGATTGGTGTGAACCGCCGAATCTTCACCACTCTTGCGAATAAGGGGATATCTGTCTTTATGGTTTCTCAGGCCTCTTCAGAAAACTCCACCTCAATCGGTGTGCGTGATGAGGATGCAGAGTCGGCAGCAGAAGTGCTGAACGCCGAGTTTGCCAAGGAAATAGAGACGGGTGCCATGTTCCCCATGCAGGTGGAAAGTGGTTTGGCCACCATCGCCATTGTGGGTGAGAACATGAAACAGACACCTGGCATTGCCGGTAAGCTGTTTGGCACACTGGGCCGTTCAGGTATCAGTGTGATTGCCTGTGCCCAAGGTGCCTCTGAGACAAATATCTCGTTTGTGGTAGACGGAAGGTTCCTGCGTAAGTCACTTAATGTGCTCCACGACTCTTTCTTCCTGTCGGAATACAAGGTTCTCAACCTCTTCATCTGTGGTATTGGAACTGTCGGTGGTATGCTGCTCGAACAGATCCGCACCCAACAGCAGTACCTGATGCAGACAAAGCGCCTGAAGCTGAACGTAGTGGGTATCTCGGATGTCGACAACTTTGTTTTGGATCGCGATGGCATTGACCTGGACAACTACGAGAAGACACTGCGTGCTGGCTATCCTGCCAATACGGAGCACATGCGTGACGAAATCGTAAAGATGAATATCTTCAACTCCGTATTCGTAGACTGTACGGCCAGCCGTCAGATTGCAATGCTCTACCAGACCTTCCTTGAACACAACATATCGGTAGTAGCAGCCAACAAGATTGCAGCTTCAAGCAACTACGACGACTATATCAGACTTCGTCAGACAGCTCGTGACCGTGGCGTCTGGTTCCGCTATGAGACCAACGTAGGTGCTGGCCTGCCTATCATCGGCACCATCAACGACCTCTGCAACTCAGGTGATAAGATCCTGAAGATTGAGGCCATCTTGAGTGGTACGCTGAACTTCATCTTCAACGAGATTGCTGCTGATGTGCCATTCTCCGAGACCGTACGCCGTGCCAAGGAGCAGCGTTACTCCGAGCCCGATCCAAGAATTGACCTCAGTGGTACAGACGTTATCCGGAAACTGGTCATCCTCACCCGTGAGGCAGGCTATAAGGTGGAGCAAGACGATGTAGAGAAGCATCTGTTCGTGCCCGACAGCTATTTCGAGGGAACCCTTGATGACTTCTGGAAACGTCTGCCTGAACTGGATGCCGACTTTGAGGTTCGACGTCAGAAGCTGGAGGCCGAGAACAAGCGTTGGCGCTTCGTGGCTACGATGGAGGCTGACGAGAGCGATCCTTCATCCTTCAAGACAAGTGTTGCCCTGAAGGAGGTACCCTACGGACATCCGTTCTATGGTCTGGAAGGCTCTAACAACATTGTGCTGCTTACCACTGAGCGCTACAAGGAGTATCCCATGCTGATTCAAGGCTATGGTGCTGGCGCAGCTGTAACTGCAGCAGGTGTCTTCGCCAATATCATGTCTATCGCAAATATTTAACTTATGAAGCATATCATCATACTTGGTGATGGCATGGCAGATCTTCCCGTCGAGCGTCTCGGTGGGAAGACTTTGTTGCAGTATGCCCATAAGCCGATGATGGACCTGCTGGCCAGGGAAGGACGATGCGGACGACTTGTCACCGTACCAGAGGGGTTTCCTCCTGGCAGTGAAGTCGCTAATACAGCCATCCTCGGCTACGATCTGAACAAAGTCTATGAAGGTCGCGGTCCTTTGGAAGCTGCCAGCATAGGATATGAGATGGCAGACGATGACTTTGCCATCCGTTGCAATATCATTTCACTCGCAGATGGGAAAATCATCACTCATAATGGTGGTAACCTGGAGACAGAGGATGCACGAGTACTGATAGACCACCTCAATGAGAAGCTCTCAAAACCTATCAACGAAAGAGAGGGCTGTGAACGCGTGAAGTTCATTACCGGCATCCAGTATCGCCATCTGCTGGTCATCAAAGGAGGCTCAAAACACATCATCTGTGCCCCACCCCACGACCATCCCAATGAAGAGTGGCGCGAGCTGCTTGTCAGACCAGAGGAGAATGCACCTATAGAAAAAGGACGACTGACACCCCAAGAGACAGCCAGCCTGATCAATGAGATGATTCTAAAATCCCAGGACATTCTGGCCAAGCATCCCTTCAACATCGAGCGCCAGAAGCACGGCATCCGTCAGGCCAACAGCATCTGGCCCTGGAGTGGAGGGTACCGACCATCGATGCAGACCCTGATGCAGCAATATCCGGAAATCAAGAGCGGTACAGTGATATCTGCCGTAGACCTTATCCGCGGAATAGGCCACTATGCAGGACTGAAGATTGTCGAGGTGGAAGGCGCCACAGGCCTTGCCGATACGAACTACGAAGGTAAGGCACAGGCTGCAATTGATGCGTTGCGGAACGATGACTTTGTATTCGTTCATGTGGAGGCAAGCGATGAGGCTGGACATGATGGTGATCTTGATTTGAAGTTGAAAACCATCGAGTATCTTGACCAGCGTCTCATTGCACCTATATATAAAGAGGTGGGGACCTGGAACGCTCCCGTATGTATAGCCGTACTACCCGACCATCTTACACCCGTGGAGCAACGCATACATGTAGGCCAACCTGTCCCATTCCTGTTTTGGTATCGTGGCATTGAACCCGACGAGACACAGAAGTACGACGAGGTGTCTTGTGTCTGTGGCAGCTACGGTTTGTTGAGACTCAATGAATTCATGCAAGAACTGATGAAAATAGAATAAGCTTATGAACTATTACAGCACCAACGGAAATGCTACTATAGCCGATTTACATAAGGCCGTCGTAAAAGGTCTGGCAGAAGACCGCGGCCTTTACATGCCTGAAGAAATAAAGATCCTGCCTAAGGTATTCTTCGGAAATATCCACGAGATGTCGTTCCAGCAGATTGCCTACAATGTGGCCAGCGCCTTCTTCGGGGAAGATGTTGACCTTGATGCATTGCAGGATATCGTCTACGACACATTGGCATTCGACTGTCCTGTGGTTAAGGTAAAGGAAAACATCTATGCACTGGAACTCTTTCATGGTCCTACCCTTGCCTTCAAAGACGTAGGTGCCAGGTTCATGGCCAGACTGCTACAGTACTTCATACGCATGGAGGGTAAAGGCGAGCAGGTGAATGTACTTGTTGCCACCTCTGGAGACACTGGTTCCGCGGTAGCAAACGGTTTTCTTGGCGTAGATGGCATTCATGTCTATGTGCTCTATCCTAAAGGCAAGGTTTCTCCCATTCAGGAATGCCAGTTCACAACACTTGGACAGAACATCACCGCTATCGAGGTGGATGGCGTCTTTGACGATTGCCAGGCTCTCGTTAAGTCGGCTTTTATGGATGCGGAACTCAATCAGCACATGAAGCTGACTTCAGCCAACTCCATTAATGTGGCACGTTTCCTTCCACAGGCGTTCTACTATTTCAACGCATACGCCCGCATGAAAGCTCTCGACAAAGCAGACGAACTGGTGATGTGCGTACCGTCAGGTAACTTCGGCAACATCTGCTCGGCACTCTTCGGCCACCAGATGGGACTACCCATCAAGCGTTTCATTGCTTCCAACAATGCCAACGATGTGTTCTTCAATTACCTGCTGACAGGCAAGTACTCCCCCAAGCCTTCCATTCAGACACTGGCGAATGCAATGGATGTGGGCGACCCTTCTAACTTCGCCCGCATTATCAATCTCTACAGCCAGAACAAGAAGCTGACTGACGAGGCCACGCATCATCGTATCACCAACCTGATCAGCGGTGCCACCTACAAGGATGAGGAAATCAAACAGACCATGCGGCAATGCTATGAGGAGAATGGCTATATCCTTGATCCGCATGGAGCATGTGGCTACCAAGCACTTGTTGACAGTCTGCAGCCTGGTGAAGTCGGAGTGTTCTGCGAGACAGCTCATCCTGCAAAGTTCAAGGAGAAGGTTGACGATATCCTAGGTATAGACGTAGAGATTCCCGCTCGTCTTCGTGCCTTCATGGAGGGTGAGAAGCAGAATGTACCCATGACCAAGCATTTCGAAGACTTCAAGCAGTATTTACTGAAGCAATAACTCATGAAGCACCGACTTCAGAAGCAGTTTATCCGTGCTATCGCCACCTTCCGCCTGTTGGAAGACGGCGATAGTGTGCTTGTAGGGCTTTCTGGAGGCAAAGACTCTCTGTTACTGTTGGAACTGTTGGCAGAACGGGCTCGTATCCGTCACCCGGAATTTACCGTGCAGGCTCTTCATGTAAGGATGAATGAAATCAGTTACGAAACCGACACATCCTATCTGCAGCATTTCTGCAACGAACTTGGTGTCAGGCTTCACGTGGTTAACACATGTTTCCCCACCCCTTCCGACCAGATCTCTTCATCGGCCATCCGCAGAAAACAGAAACAGCCCTGTTTCCTGTGCTCATGGGCTCGTCGCAAGCAGTTGTTCAATACAGCCCAGCAGTTAGGATGCAACAAGATTGCTCTCGGCCATCATCAGGACGACATACTGAACACCTGCCTGATGAATCTCACGTTCCAAAGCCATTTCTCTACCATGCCCGTAAAACTACGCATGCGTAAGATGCCACTCACCATCATACGTCCACTCTGTCTCTGCCACGAATCAGACATCAGCCTTTATGCGGCCCAACGTGGTTACGAACGTCAGGAGAAACGCTGTCCTTTTGAGCATGAGTCCAACCGTACGAACATCGCTTCTGTATTCAAACAACTAGAAGCCCTCAACCCCGAGGCTCGCTATTCTCTTTGGAGCGCACTCGAGGCTGAGGGCAAACTGGTTGAGGAGTAACTCAGGCAATTCTCTCTATCAGCTCCAGACACATACGGCTATTGTGATAGGGGCACTTCCAGAAGCCCGCTTTATCATCGTCGAGATTGAGGGTGCCATCGGAATGTCGACTCCAATACCACTCGCCTTTCTCCCAGTCAATGAGATGGTTCTTGATATAGTCCCAGCACTGTAAAGCATGCTCAAGAGCCTGCTCGTCGCCGAAATGCTGATAGATGTTATACCACCCGACGACATTCTCTGCCTGTACCCACCAATGGAGGTCGTCATCCACATGATTCGTAGTAAGATTGGCCTCATGGATCATGGATCCATCGGGTCTCAGGCCCTTCTCTGAAGCCTTTGCCACTTCCCGCACAACTGTTTCTACCTTTTTCAAGACATTAGGGTCACCCAGCACCAGAGCAGCCTCGTGCATCAGCCACGAACACTCTATGTCGTGTCCATAACTCTCTATTTGTCCGGCACCACGAGTCCAGTCTTTTTCGAAAAACAAGTCAAGATGATGAGTCTCAGGATTTAAGATATGGTCTATAAAGATATTGATCAGGTTGCGCAAAGAGCCCTCAATCCTCATCATCAGTTCGTCTGGCACAGTGATGTCAACAGGCAGTACTGAGCCAATAGCAGGTAGGTAGTTACACGACGTGCCAGCCTGCAGTTCTTTAATGCAGCGGTACAGGTTTGCATAGGGCTCAATGATATGCAGATGCGTGTTCTGTGACTTTGGATAGTTAGCATCAAGTTCGGATAGACGCATATCGGCTATCTCGCCCCAATCTCGTGTACAGGCTTCGATATAGCCATTAAACACCGAGTCGAGTGCATGTTCCTCAATACACTCATAAAGATGAAGAGCATAGTCAAGTGCTTCCCTGTCACCTGTGGCTCGGACGTACTCAGACAAACCATAGATGGCAAAGCCAATGGCATAGAACTGCTTCTTTGTGTCCAATGGCTGTCCTTTGAAGTCTAGACTCCAGTACACACCTCCATACACTTCATCGACAAAATGCTGGAGGAAATAGTCCTTGGCTCGTGTAGCCATCTCAAGATACTCAGGCTGATGCAGCACACGGTAGGCAGCAGAGAAACTCCACAGGATACGCGCATTGAGGATAGCCCCTTTCTCTGACTCTGGATGCAGCTGTCCGTGACCGTCTATTCGACCATAGAATCCACCATGCTCATGGTCAACCATTTTCTCCATCCAAAACGGCAGGATGTTCTTCTCCAGAACATCCTGCATTTCACGTTTCAAAATATTGGTATTCATCTTATTCTTCAGAACGGATTTTCTTGAGTTTCATACTGATATCATTGATAGCCTCTGTAGTAAGAGGATAGAAAGATACCACCAACACAGAAAGAGCAGCAACCGCAGCAGGAATGAAACTCATCAGCCAGCGCAGGCACTCTAAAGCGGCATCAGGCTGCACCACACCGGCATTGAGCTGATTCGTATCAGTAACATAGCCAAAGGCGCTCAAGAGCCACAATACGGCTGCACCGCCAATGGCACCGCCAAACTTCTGGGCCATAGATGACGAAGAGAAGATAAGACCCGTTGATGCTGTTTGGAACTTCAGTTCAGCATAGTCGCTCACATCGGCATACATACTCCATACCAGAGGTGACATGATACCCGTCAGGATAGAGATAAGCACTTGGAAAATCAGCATCACCCAGAAGCCTCCAGGCGTACATGGAATAAAATAGAAGAGGATGCTCAACACCACCAACGATGCATTTACGATGATAAAGGTTGTCTTTTTGCCCAACTTGTTAGCAATAGGCACACAAGAGGCAACACCTGCCATATTACTCACCTCTCCCACACCTAAGAACAGTCCTGCATAAAACGCAAACATGATGCCGAAGAAGAAAAGGCTGACATCAGGGCCGATGATATCCTGGAAGAAATAGGCCACAGTAGCACCACGAACCGTATTGAAAAGGTTGAAACACAAAGCTGCACCGATGAGGAGCCACCAAGGCTTATTAGACAGAAGAGCTTTAAAGTCACTACCCACAGATACGGTAGAGATAGTCTTCAAGTGCTCTCGAGTCAGCGTGAAGCAGATGATGAACATCAGGAAGCAGGCAACAGCAATTGTCACCATTGCCCAGAACCATCCACCGGGTGTGTTGTATCCTCCCATGAGATTGGTCAACGGTTCCCAAAGGAAAAGCGAGATGAACGAGCCACCGTATGCAAAGAACATACGAAAGGATGAGAACACCGTCTTCTCATTCGAGTCACTGGTCATCACACCCAGCATCGCACCATAAGGCACGTTGATAGCCGTATAGACAGTCATCATAAGTATATACGTTACGTATGCCCAAATAAGTTTACCGCCATAGTTCAGGTCAGGTGTAGTGAACAGCAGGATACCTGCTATGCTGAACAACGGAGCCACCCACAAAAGATACGGACGATATTTACCCCATCGAGTATTTGTACGGTCGGCAATAATACCCATCATGGGGTCACTCACCGCATCCCAAATACGTGTGACAAGTACCAGCACACCAGCGTCAATCAAAGAGAGACCAAAGATGTTGCTATAGAAGAAAGGAAGATAATAGGAGAAAATCTTCCAAAACATGGACGATGACATATCACCGAAGCCATATCCTATTTTCTCAATCAGTTTAGATTTTGCCATAACTTGTTAAAAAGTTAGATAATTATGAATAATGAACAATTTGATATCTAGCCATTGGCTTTATTCTTACGAATCAGACTCTTGATGGTTTCCACACTGGCTGCCGTAGTCAGCCCATCGGCAGGTGTGTTCATACAATAGTCCACCAATCTGTCGATGTCCGATGTTGCCACATGCATTCGAGTGTCAGCTGAGGCATAATAGATAAACACACGCCCATCTTCATCAGCAATCCACCCATTGGCAAAGGCAACGTTCATCACGTCACCAACATATTCATCACCCTCAGGCACCAACAGGTAACCGCCAGGCTGAGCAATCACCTGTGTAGGATCATCGAGCGATGTCATATACATGTAGAGCACATAGCGAAGTCCATCGGCCGTAGCACGTACGCCGTGAGCCAGATGCAGCCATCCTTTCGGTGTCTTTATAGGATGAGGCCCCTCACCGTTCTTCACCTCAGTGATGGTATGGTAGTGACGGGCATTGATGATCTTCTCTTCCTTCACCTCGGCATGTGTAATATCATCCACTAATGCCCAGCCTATACCACCACCAGAACCCGTATCTATGAAACCGTCTTGCGGACGGGTGTAGAAGGCATACTTGCCACCAACGAACTCTGGATGGAGCACTACATTGCGCTGCTGCGACTTGGTCTTCAGGTCGGGCAACCGTTCCCAGTTCTTCAAATCCTTCGTGCGGGCAATACCTGCCGTTGCGGTGGCAGCACTTAGGTTGCCTGGTTGTGAGTCATCATGGCGCTCTGCACAGAACACGCCATATATCCATCCGTCCTCGTGCTGGGTAATTCGCATGTCATAGATGTTTGTGGCAGGTATCACATCATCAGGCATGGTGACAGGTTCTTCCCAGAAGCGGAAGTTATCCACTCCGTTAGGACTCTCTGCCACTGCGAAATAGCTCTTTCTGTCGGCACCTTCCACACGCACCACTAACACGTATTTTCCCTGCCATTTCAATGCACCGCTATTCAGCGTTGCATTGCACATGATACGTTGCATCAGGTTGGGATTGTCTTGTTGACAGAAATCATACTTCCACTCCAACGGAACATGTTCAGCTGTCACCACGGGGTTCTTCCATTTCTCATAGATGCCGTTACCCCACTCCATGGGTTCATTCTTACGGCTCAGCAGCTCCTCGTGATGAGCGCGCAGGGCTGCCACTTTCTTCTCATACTCTGTCATTCGTATGCCATTCATAGGGGTCATTATTGGATTTCCTTCAGGAACAGTGTATTTTCTGCATCATACAACTCGCGGAAATAAGGTGCATCGGGCTGTGATGGCGAAGGGCCGAACCATTCCTTCTTGTAGTTACGCCATACCAGGAAGTAGCTGATTGGGTACTTGTCCAAGACAGGCTTCAACGTAGAGGTCCACCAAGTGGAATCAGTCAGGTTCTTCAGTCCGCACTCCGTCAGTGCAGCCACCTTCCCGTGTTTCTCAGCAAACTGGCATAGCATCTGCAGATTCTTATCCAACTGGCTAACGAAGTCTTCTTTCGCCCCCCACTGATAACCATCAATACCTACAAGGGAAATCCGGTCGTCACCAGGATAGCGTTCCAGATACTTCTCTTCTGTCAAGTCAGGAGCCATGCCTGGTGAGTAAGCCCAAAGCAGGTTGTCAAATCCGTCTTGAGTCAGTTTGTCCTGCAGCATGTTCCACAGCTGTTTGTATTCGTCAGCAGTGCAGAACTTCTCTCCCCACCAGAACCATGAACCTGTATTCTCGTGCCAGGGTCGGAAGATGACAGGTATCAGCTTACCATCGGCAGTCTTCAACGTAGCTAAGAAGTCAGACACTCGCTGCATCCATACTTGGAACTTCTCGTTCTGACTACCGCCAGGCAGGATATTCTTCACCACGGTGGTGTCAGTCAAGTCCCATGCCGAGCCAGCAGGGAACTGCTGTCCGGCATTACCTCCACCATCTATCGTAGTGACAGGGTTACGCGGATGCCAGCTAATGGTGATGATTCCTCCTCGTGTATAGTGATTGATAATCTCTTCTGTCATACGGGTAAAGGGAACGCTATCCAGGTTCTTGGCATCCCCCATCTCGATACCTCCCAGTTCGAAGCCCATCACGGCAGGATAGTCCCCACAAACATTCTTCACATCGCTGGAGTCACGGTCATAATCCCAAGTAAGACCATAGAACGGATCATCCTGATGACCGAACATGTAGCCTTTCTGACGGAGGCTGTCCAGTCGTTCCTTCAACTGCTGTGCACCGTTTTTCTCTGGTTCAGCATTCTTCGTCACCGTGCAGGCAGCAATCATCATCGCCGCTACTGCAAAAAACATTAACCTTTTCATATCACTAATCTTTCTTCAGTCCTAACTCTTTCAGCAGCCACGCTTCCCATTCATCCCACTGTTCCTGAAACCAGAAATGCCAAGTGGCTTGATAGGGAGAGATCTCCTTCGGTCCCTTTACGGTATTATAGGTAGCCCACGCGGTTGTCGGTGGCACCACATCGTCGTTATAACCAAACGAGAACCATCCACGCTGATTGCCATTGATCAGTCGTGCAAAGTTGACACCATCATAATAGCGCGACACCTCTATCTGTTTCTCCTGTCCCTTACCCTTGTTCCAATAGAAATAGTGAGGCCATCCGCAGGCAGCTCCATTCTGGTAGTTGGTATGGTCGCAGAGTGCTGCATGCACTGGTGCATAGAAGGTGATGCGCTTGTCAAGTCCTGCAGTCGCCAATGTCAGGAAACCGCCCTGGCTCGATCCCGTCACACCCATTTCCTTTCCATTCCATGGTGTATACTCCTCAATATAGTCGAGAGCACGGATACAGCCTATCACCACACGTTTATAGTAATGCTTCTCACGAGAATCCATATTAAACTCCCAGTAGCCCATCAGTGCACCGTTGAAGACGTTGTCATAAACCTGCTGCTCCATCGTCACGGGAATGCCATGAATGCCTATCTCCAGGGTGATAGCCCCCTGAGCAGCGGTCCAGATGTCGCCTCCATAGGGTCGGACACCTGCACCTGGGACACGTAGCAAAGCAGGATACCTACCCTCCTTCACCGGTACACAGAGAATGCCGTACGTACGATAGTTCTCCTGCATGTTCTGGAAGCTCACTTCGTAAACATTCACATCCTTCGTACACCGTTCTGGCAGCAGCCGTTTCGTCGGGTTCAGGCTGGTTTTTCGTGCTTCCCCGATGATATTTTTCCAAAACTCTTCAAAATCCTTCGGCATCACCGTCGATGGTTGTAGCTTCTCTGGCGAAAAAGCTGCGCCGCAAGCACCCTTGTAGTCTTTCCCGTCTACGTGAGCCGTCACATCAACGCGATAGAAGCCAGGCTTTGCCATCGTACCTGTCAGTTCAAACGTTCCATTTTTCAGCACCATGTTTTTCCTGATGTCCTGATACATCTCCGGACCTGCCGAGAGATCAATGCTCACATTGTCCATCAGCGTACCCGATTTCAGCACGTTCACGGTGAACCGTGCCTTCTGTCCCGTCTGGTAAGTCCAGTCCTGATGATCAGGCTGCACCGTCACAACAATATTGTTACCCCTGATCTGGGCAGAAAGCGGGAGCAGTGCCATGAGGGCAATCCACAATAAAGCTACTTTTTTCATAGGAAACAACTGTTTTTAGTTTTTCGGTGCAAAGTTACGAATTAATTCTGTATTACAATTATACTATTTTTGCAAAGTATGGCATTTTGGCGTCATTTTGCGGTTTCTGGATTAATACCTGATTTTGTCTGCCGTTTCCGCCCAATGTTTGAAGGTGCTTTTTGCCTCTTCCCCCAACAGTTGGACGGTAGGTATGCTGCGTTCGCTGACATCCTTCCCTATTTCACAATAGATATGATCGTCATCGAAGTCGGCCTCCTTGGCATCCTTGCGGGTACAGCCATAGAAAATCCGGTCTATATGTGCCCAGTAGATGGCACCCAGACACATGGGGCATGGCTCGCACGAAGTATAGAGCGTACACCCCGTCAGTTCAAAGGTTCCCAACTGACGACAAGCCCTGCGAATGGCATTCACCTCAGCATGAGCCGTCGGGTCATTGTCTTTCGTCACACTATTACCACTGGCAGCAAGTATTTTGCCATCTTTCACTATCACAGCCCCAAAGGGACCACCGCCCTGATCAATGTTTTCCTTGGCCAGTCTAATGGCTTCACGCATAAAGGTCTTGTCTTGTTCCGTAATCATCATATTCTCTTGTTTTGGTTAATAAAAAACTTCTGTTGTCATTTATCTCTTTGTACTCAGCACTTTCCTTACCTTTCCTTTTCCTGACTTTACGATGTTCACCCCTTTTTGCAGTCGCTTCACTTTCCTACCATCTATCGTGTAGAAAGTCTCCTGCTGGTCGGCAACATATTCCATTACCCAAATGGAATTGGGCGACAGATAGTTGTCGTAGCTGAATGTCTGTTCTTTCAAGTCGCCCCACACATAGCGTTCCAGTCCTGGATAGTCGATAAACGGGTTGCGGTTCTGCTGTATCTTGTAGACAGCCTGGTTACGTTTGATCTCCTTATCGCTGACAGGATCGTTGACAGCCCATTTCATCAGCATGTCCATCTGCCATTGGCTCAGTCCCGGATAGGCAGTGGCACTGAGCGTGGGTCGCGATTCTGCATTATTGTCATACCAGTCTGGGATTTTCTCCTCATAACAGGTCACCATATAAAAATAGGTACGTGCAAAGTCACCTTTGTACTCATCGTTAGGTTCAAACACCGTACCCGAATAGCCCGGGAAAGTACATTTACCTAACTTACTGAATCCGTTTGCCGATTTGTAGGCCTCTCCATTAGTCTCGCCGAACGGATAGTTGGCGCGTTTGTTGTTCACATAGCCGTCAGTAGGATAGAGATGGTGCAGGTCTGTGTACATAGGCATCACCTTACCACCGAACCAGCTGTTGGGGAAAGAGTGTTCACGATTGTATACATCACCCTCTTGCTTGTAATTTCCTGCCTGGTCGGTGCCAAAAGTCATGGCACGCAAATTAGAGTACATGTCCCAAACGGAACCGTCATCACGGCTGTCTGTAGTCTGGAAGTGCGTCCACAATGCCTTATATGCAGCATCCAACGAGCCACCTTCGTTGCGGTTGTAGACTACCTCGCTCAGCGAAGTCTTCAGTTCTGCACCATTCTTTCCGTCGGCAGCCTGATAATACGTACCAGAGCCGTTAGGTCCCTGCGCACAGATGGTCCCTGCGTTCAGCACCAACAGCGCAACCATGCCAATCAGTATACTACCATGTTTCATAGCTAAAAAATCTTGTTGCTCAACCTTTCTTCCAAGGCATGCTTGTTTTAGATTTCGTTATTACTTGATGCGCGAAAAGTATTTCATGCTCTGCAAGGCACCTGTCAACTCTTTTCCGCACTTTTTCGTTTCCTACTAATCTGGTGCAAAATTACTAAAAAGGTTGTAAAGAACGACATATTTTGAAGAATAATTTGCATACAAAACGTCCTTTTGGGTCTGGCAACCGCTATTCTGCCTAAAATAACAGAACATCATGAGGTTTTCATGGTCAGAAGATATGCATAAAACTACTCGACTTTCGCAAATAAGAAACGGCCTGTAGGGTCAAAGTCTTACAGCCCAGGGCGTGGCCTGGGCATACAACTGCAGCCCTTTCAGGGCGCACTTGAGAAAGTTGAATAAAACTATAGTTGGAAGCCCACAAGACAGGGTTTCCAACTACAGTTCCGAATGAAATAAGATATGGAGCAGGACTATCTAGTAGGCCTGCTCATGTACACCTTTTACAGCACGGCCACTTGGGTCATTCATGTTACGGAAGGCCGCATCCCACTCGAGTGCAATGGCTGTTGAGCATGCCACACTGGCTTCAGAGGGTACGCTGCGGGCAGCGGAGTCAGAGGGGAAGTGTCCGGCGAAGATGCTGCGGTAGTAGTACTCCTCTTTGTTTTTAGGCGTATTGATGGGGAAACGCTCAGCAGCATGGGCCATCTGTTCGTCAGAAACAGCTTTGGAGGTGATGTCCTTTAGGGTGTCAATCCACGAATAGCCGACGCCATCCGAGAACTGCTCCTTCTGTCGCCAGGCCACTGCATCGGGCAACAGGTCAGCAAAGGCTTCACGGACAATTTTCTTTTCGATGGTCGTGCCTGGGCACATCTTCACCTCTGGATTGGTTCGCATGGCGACATCAAGAAACTCCTTGTCGAGGAAAGGGACACGCCCCTCAACACCCCACGCCGACAGGCTTTTATTGGCACGAAGGCAGTCGTAGAGATAAAGCTTACCTAACTTCCGAACCGTCTCATTATGGAAATCTCTGGCCGATGGAGCCTTGTGGAAATATAGGTAGCCGCCGAATATTTCATCGGCACCTTCACCAGAGAGCACCATTTTGATGCCCATCGACTTGATGACACGGGCCATCAGATACATCGGCGTGGAGGCACGGACGGTGGTGACATCATAAGTCTCAATGTAGTAGATGACATCACGTATAGCATCGAGCCCCTCCTGGATGGTATAGTTGATTTCATGATGTACGGTGCCGATGTGGTCAGCCACTAAGCGTGCTTTTGCCAAATCGGGGGCACCTTTCAAGCCAACAGCAAAGGAGTGCAGACGAGGCCAGTATGCCTTGGTTTTAGAATCGTCTTCTATACGGTGTTCGGAGAACTTCCCTGCGATAGCAGAGATGACAGAAGAGTCCAGACCTCCAGACAGCAACACACCATAGGGCACGTCACTCATCAACTGACGCTTGACGGCAGCAGTGAGACCGTTACGTATAGCCTCTACTGAAGCAGGGTTGTCTTTGACGGCATCGAAGTCGGACCAGTCGCGGCGATAATAGCGCTGCATACAGGACTCGCGACTCCAGTAATAGTGGCCGGGCAGGAAAGGCTCGTAGCGCTCGCACTGTCCCTCGAGGGCCTTCAGCTCCGATGCAACATAGACGGTTCCATCGCTATCGTAGCCAATATAAAGAGGTATAACACCTATTGGGTCACGGGCAATGAGAAACTCATTGCGTTCCTCATCGTAGAGAACAAAGGCAAAGATTCCATTGAGATCTTCGAGGAAGTCTATGCCCTTATCGCGATAGAGTGCCAGAATGACTTCGCAGTCCGAGCCCGTCTGGAATTCATACTGGCCTGCATAGCAGCGACGGATTTCCTGATGATTATAGATTTCGCCATTGACTGCCAGCACTTGTTTCCTGTCTGGAGAATAGAGCGGCTGTCCACCCGATTCGGGATCCACTATGCTCAGCCGCTCATGGGCAAGGACGGCTGTGCCACCACAGTATATTCCACTCCAGTCCGGTCCGCGATGACGGATCTTCTGACTCATTTTCAATGCCTTGTCACGTAAAGCCTGTGTCTGCTCCTTCACGTTCAGAATTGCTACTATTCCACACATATTGTTAACTGATAATTAAGTATAGACAATTGATAATTACAGGTAAGAAAGGTAGAGGTAATTGGTCTGGGCGGGATACTCCGCAGCAAGGGTGTCAATTTGGTTGACAGTAGGTACAAGACCCAGTTCTTTGCGCCATTTACGGATGGTAAGACCTGCCTGCTCAGGCTTCATGCGCTGTTCCATGCCAATGGCCCGTGCAATCTGGAAATCGGAAAAGCCATAGACCTTGGCGTCGTGCAGCAGGGAGAAGATTTCGGGCGACCTCAGATATTCAATGAATTCACTGGGTTCCATCCACTCAGAAAGCTCCGTAAGGAGCGACTGTTCCTTCAGTTGCCGATCAATGTCAACAATGTGTTCAAGCTTTTGCAGGAACCAGCGGTCAATCATCGTCAGCTGGTGTATCTGCTCTACACTATAGCCTATCTTCATAGCCTTCGACACCACAAAAATACGCATGTCGGTCGGTTCATGCAAGGACTTCTTGATATCCTTAATCTTTATCTCATGGTTTTCCACAAAGCCGTGCATTCCCTGTCCAATCATGCGCAGCCCTTTCTGCAGTGCTTCTTCAAATGTACGTCCGATGGCCATCACCTCGCCAACGCTTTTCATCGAAGAGCCGAGTTCACGCCTGACACCGTGGAACTTGGTCAAATCCCAACGCGGAATCTTGACGACCACGTAGTCGAGTGCTGGTTCAAAGAAGGCAGAGGTTGTCTTGGTGACACTGTTCTTCAAATCAGACAGCCCATAGCCTAAGCCCAGTTTTGCAGCGACAAATGCAAGCGGATAGCCTGTGGCCTTAGATGCCAGTGCCGACGAACGGCTCAGCCGTGCATTGACTTCTATCACTCGGTAATCCTCGCTGAAAGGGTCAAGTGCATACTGCACGTTGCACTCTCCGACAATACCGATATGACGGACAATCTTGATGGCCAGCGCACGAAGCTTGTGATACTCACCATTGCTGAGCGTCTGTGAAGGAGCCACCACAATCGACTCACCCGTATGAATGCCCAGCGGGTCGAAATTCTCCATGTTGCAGACGGTGATGCAGTTGTCGTAGCGGTCGCGCACCACTTCATATTCTATCTCCTTCCAGCCACGCAACGACTTTTCCACCAGCACCTGAGGCGAAAACGAGAAAGCTTCTTCGGCCTGTGTAATCAACTCGGCATCATTGTCGCAGAAACCGCTGCCCAGTCCGCCCAAAGCATAGGCAGCCCGCAAAATGACAGGGAAGCCAAGTTCACGGGCTGCCTGCTGCACCTCCTCAACAGTACTGCATGCTTCGCTCCTGATAGTTTTCACGCCGATCTCACCGAGGCGTCTGACGAAGAGGTCGCGGTCTTCGGTGTCGATAATAGCCTGAACGGGAGTACCCAGCACTTTTACGCCATATTTCTCCAGCACTCCTTTCTGATAAAGTTCCACGCCACAGTTCAAGGCGGTCTGTCCTCCAAACGAGAGAAGGATTCCGTCAGGCCGTTCCTTCTCAATAACGCGCTCCACGAACTCAGGCGTCACCGGCTGGAAATAGACGGTATCGGCCACGTTCCACGATGTCTGCACTGTCGCGATATTGGGATTGATCAGCACGGAGTGTATGCCCTCCTCCTTCAGAGCCTTCAGTGCCTGCGCACCGCTATAGTCGAACTCCCCTGCCTGTCCTATTTTCAGTGCTCCGGAGCCGAGAATGAGAACCTTAGCCTCACCCCCGACCCCTCTCCAAGGGTAGAGGGGAGTAGTTAGCTTTTTCGCTGCTTTCCCGCCTTGAGAGTATATACTCCCCTCGCCCTTCGGAGAGGTGTCGGGGGTGAGGCTTCTTACAAACTCGTCAAACAGCCACTCTGTATCCGTCGGACCGCTACAGGCCTCCGGATGGAACTGTGCCGAGAACCATGGGCGAGTCTTATGGCGGATGCCCTCGTTCGAACCATCGTTCATGTTCACAAACAGCGGTTCCCAGTCGGCAGGCAGCGTCATGTCATCCACCGCATAGCCGTGGTTCTGGGAGGTAATGAAGCACTTTGGCGTGCCCACCAGTTGAACAGGCTGGTTGTGCGACCGATGGCCGTATTTCAGTTTGTAGGTCTTAGCACCTGCCGCACGGGCCAGCAGCTGGTTTCCAAGGCAAATGCCCATACACGGACGAACTGTCTTATTGTTCAGGAACGTACGGATATGCTCTACGGTTCGGCTGCATTGTGCCGGATCGCCAGGGCCGTTGGCAAGAAACAGACCATCGAACTCCAACTGGTTGAAATCATAGTCCCAAGGCACACGGACCACTTCGACACCACGTCTGATAAGACAACGGATGATGTTGGCCTTCACACCACAATCAACAAGCACCACACGCCTACCGGCACCCTGATGATAGGTAATCACTTCCCGGCAACTCACCCGTTGCACCCAGTTCACCGAACCGTATTCCTCCCGGTCTGAATGCAGTGACGGTATAGCAGCACCATCAATAATGATCCTCCCCATCATCACCCCATGCTCCCTGAGCACTTTCGTCAGCCTTCGCGTGTCGATACCCGTAATGGCCGCTATATGTTCACGCTCGAGCCAGCTGGCTAATGATTCCTTCGCATTCCAATGGCTGTACTGAGGGCTATAGTCAGCAACGATGAGCCCTTTCACGTGTATCCTGTCGCTCTCCAGGACAGGGAAATCCTCACCCCCGACCCCTCTCCAAGGGGAGAGGGGAGTTGTTAGCTTTTTCGCTGCTTTCCCGCCTTGAGAGTATATCCTCCCCTCACCCTTCGGAGAGAGGCTTGGGGTGAGGCTTGGTACTCCATAGTTACCTGCCAGCGGATAGGTCATGACTAATATCTGTCCTGCATAGCTAGGGTCTGTCAAGTTTTCCGGATAGCCCGTCATTGCTGTGTTAAATACCACCTCGCCTTCGACACATATTTCAGAGTCCAGCCCCCTGTCAGAAGGCCCCACACTGTTTTGCCGGAGAGCTCCTGCGTAGCCAAACGACCACCCACAGAATTCTGTCCCGTCTTCAAGTATCAGCCTAGCTCGTTTTCTCATCATCTGTTTACCTTTTTTCATAACACGGTGCAAAGGTACTACATTTTGCAGAAAGAGCCGACAGGATACTACTATTTAGATACAAAAAGTCGACACAAACTGACAATCTGTCAACAAAACAGCTTGTAAAGTTACGTTTCTCTTTACTTTTGAAACCAATAACCTCCTTCCTGCTACAAATCGTCACTTTGGACGATTATGTAACATGGCATGGGGAGTGAATCGACAGAACGGTTTGCCCTATTCATTCTGCATTTTTCTTTCGGGAGTTTTTGGCAAGATAACATGATAACATGACATTCAATGAACCACAATAAAAGTGAGGGAAAAAGCAAAATGGAAAATTTTCAAAACTCAATGGAGGATACATTATGCTCTACATAATTGACGAAGGCCTGATTGGAGAGGCGAATGCCCCCTTGGGTTGGATAACGCCCTGTAAAGTACCAGTCACCGGGGTGACGAGGACATGCTGTGTGCAGACCCTCAATGCTTTGGAACACCAGTTCTACTGGGGCCTGCATGTTATCAGGACGAAGCATTTCAACAATCTTACAATTGATTTCCTCGACGGTAAATGGGGCATAGATGTTCCTGACATGATTATCTGTGTCAGGGTATTCTTTACACTTACGATAGGTATCGGCTATGAGTTGCTGCATGCCTCGTTCCCTGATGAGGGCAATGGCAGCACGGAAAGCACAGAGTTCTTCCAACTGCGACATGTCTATGCCGTAATAGTCGGGATAACGGATTTGCGGAGAGCTGCTGACCATCACGATCTTCTTGGGGTGTAGACGGTCCAATATCTTAAAGATGCTTTCTTTTAGGGTGGTGCCACGGACGATGCTATCGTCGATGATCACCAAGTTGTCCTCGTAGGGGCGGAGCGAACCGTAGGTGATGTCGTAGACATGGGCAGCAAGGTCGTTGCGCTCGGCCTTGTCGCTGATGAAGGTGCGCAGTTTTATGTCCTTCCAAACGACTTTCTCAATACGTACATCATGGTTCAGTTTACGTAGCCCGTCGGTCATCCCATAGAAAGAGACTTCAGCCGTATTGGGAATATAAGAAAAGACCGTGTTGCTCACGTCGCCATCAATGGTTTTCAGTATGGCAGGTGTCAACTGCTCACCCAGTCGTTTACGCTCCTGGTAAATGTCGCGGTCAGAACCTCGGCTGAAGTAGATGCGCTCGAAGGAGCAGGCACTCAACTGCTGGGGGGGCATGATCTGCTCTAGGTGGCACTCACCGTTCCGGCGCACGATAATAGCATGCCCAGGTTCCAGTTCTTTGATGCTTTCAACTCGCAGGTCGAATGTGGTCTGCAATACGGGGCGCTCACTTGCCACAGCCACCATCTCATCGTCCTGGTACCAGAAGGCGGGACGGATGCCCCAGGGGTCGCGCACGCTGAACATCTCGCCACTGCCTGTCAGTCCGCACATTACATAGCCGCCATCGTAATGCTGCATCGTGGTACGTAGCACGTTGGCCATATCGACATGTTCATCAATGTATCGTGTAATGTCCCTGCTATCCAGCCCCTTAGATTTGGCTTCTTCATACAGCCGTTCCACCTCGCGGTCCAGGCGGTGCCCCATGAGTTCCAGTGTGATGTACGAGTCGCCAAAGATACGTGGCGACTGTCCTTGAAGAGTTAAGAACTCGAAGACATCGTTGATATTGGTCATATTGAAGTTGCCACACAGGCAGAGATTCTTGGCCCGCCAGTTATTTCGTCGCAGGAAGGGGTGAACGAATGTCAGGCCGCTCTTGCCTGTCGTTGAATAACGCAGGTGACCCATATAGAGTTCACCTGCCATCTCTTGGGTTACTCGTGAGAAAACCTCAGTTATTGCGTCTTTGCCCTCTGCCTTCTCGCGAAACATGTATTCTGTTCCAGGCTCTTTTTTCAGACATACGGAGGCAATACCTGCGCCCTCCTGTCCGCGGTTGTGCTGCTTCTCCATCATCAGATACAGCTTGTTGAACCCATAAGACCACGAGCCGTACTTCTTTTCGTAGTAACTTAGCGGCTTTAGCAGGCGAATCATTGCCACGCCACATTCATGCTTTAACTGCTCCATATTTGCTCACTACAGATTTTGCGAATCAGACGAACTGACTGCGCACTCCTTGATAAAGTCCATAAATAGCGGATGCGGATGCAGCACCGTCGACGAGTACTCAGGGTGGAATTGTGTGCCGATATACCAACGCTTATCAGGTATCTCGACAATCTCCACAAGGTCAGCGGCAGGGTTGATACCTACGCATTTCATGCCTGACGACTCGTATTCCT
Source organism: Prevotella sp. (assembly GCA_016285075.1). Lineage (GTDB taxonomy): Bacteria > Bacteroidota > Bacteroidia > Bacteroidales > Bacteroidaceae > Prevotella. The sequence goes on along the minus strand of JAEEQB010000004.1, from coordinate 65,397 downwards.
CCTTATATATATTGTTGAACTCGTAACGATGGCGATGACGTTCCTTTATCATTGCCTCCTTGCCGTATGCTTCGTATGCACGACTGCCTTTCACCAGTTGGCAGTCGTAAGCACCCAATCGCATCGTACCTCCCATATTCGTCACCGTTTTCTGTTCTTCCATTAGGTCGATTACTGGATGTGTCGTATCGGCAGACATCTCGCTGCTGTTGGCATCCTGATAGCCCAGCACATTCCGTGCATATTCGATGACCATCATCTGCATACCGAGACAAATGCCGAAAGTAGGAATATCGTGTGTACGGCCATATTCGGCAGCAACGATTTTCCCCTCGATGCCACGTTGTCCAAAGCCTGGGCAGATAACGATACCCGCCATGCCCTCCAAGTGCGAGGCGACGTTTTCCGTCGTCACCTCCTCACTGTTGATGAAATGGATCTTGGTCTTCACATCATTGTAAATGCCAGCCAGATTAAGACTCTCACGGATGCTCTTGTAGGCATCCTGCAGATCGTACTTGCCCACCAGTCCAATGTGCACCTCGCGAGTAGCCTTGCACCGTTTGTCAAGGAAGTCATTCCACAATTTCATAGCAGGTCTTTCTCCAACGGGTATGCCTATCTTTCGCATAATGGCAGCATCGAGTCCCTGCTGCTGCATACTGACAGGCACCTCATAGATGCTAGGCATGTCCTCGCTCTGCACCACGCATTCCAAGTCGACATTACAGAACGATGCCACCTTCATACGCAGATGGTCGTCTAGGTGGCGTTCGGTACGAAGCACGAGAATGTCAGGCTGAATACCCATGCCTTGCAGCTCCTTCACTGAATGTTGTGTAGGTTTTGTCTTCAGTTCATCGGCTGCCTTCAGATAAGGCACATAAGTCAGATGTACACACACAGCATCGCGTCCCAGCTGCCAGCGCAACTGTCGGATCGCCTCCATAAACGGTGCACTCTCGATGTCGCCGATGGTCCCTCCGACCTCTGTAATGACAAAATCGAAAACCTCTTCCGGTCTCAGCATCCGCCTTTTGATCTCATCAGTGATATGTGGCACCACCTGAATGGTCTTACCCAAATAGTCACCATGGCGCTCACGGTCGATGACAGTCTTGTAGATGCGACCCGTGGTGATGCTATTGTCACGTGTGGTGTGAATACCCGTAAACCGCTCGTAGTGACCCAGATCAAGGTCTGTCTCAAAACCATCCTCCGTCACATAGCACTCGCCATGCTCGTAAGGATTCAGCGTCCCCGGGTCGATGTTGATGTAGGGGTCGAACTTCTGGATGGTGACCTTGTAGCCACGTGCTTGCAGCAGCTTGCCGATTGATGCGGAGATGATTCCTTTCCCCAACGAGGAAACAACACCACCCGTGACGAAAATGTACTTTGTTTGCATATAATTCTAAGCTTTTGACTTTTCCCTGATGTGCTCCTCGTATTCTGCCAATTCGCGCTCACCGATATGCGCCAGTCCGTAGTGCTCGTCGTGTTGTGAGAAGTCGAGACCAACTTTCTCGCTGAAGGGTGAGACGCGCATGGGAATAAGACTGTCGATGAGCCTATAGCCCAGCCAACTCATGCCGAATGTATAGACAAAGACAATGACGATGGCCAGAAGATGGTAGAGGAAAATGACAAAACCGTCCCATGTCCCCGCAATGAGGCCTTCCTGGATGAAGATGCCCGTCAGGACTGTGCCGAAGATACCGCCTATGCCGTGTGTTGGAAACACGTCGAGGGCATCGTCAATGCTGGTGTGGGAGCGCCAGTAGACAGCCACATTGCAAATGAGCGTGATGACGAAGGCAATGAAAATGCTCTGCCCGACGGTGACATAGCCTGCCGATGGCGTGATGGCCACCAGACCGACCACGCAGCCGACGGCTGCCCCCATGGCCGAAGGTTTGCGGCCACGCAGGCAGTCGAAGAATATCCACGTCATCATGGCAGTGGCCGAGGCGGTGTTGGTGTTCAGGAACGCTTTAACAGCCTGACCATCGGCATGTAGCGATGATCCTGCATTGAAACCGAACCAACCCAGCCAGAGCAATGCGGCACCCAACAGCACAAACGGAATGTTGGCAGGTTCGCTTTTCTCCGTGCTACGACGTCCTAAATAGATAGCCCCGGCGAGTGCAGCGATACCCGATGAGGCATGCACAACGATGCCTCCAGCGAAGTCGACAACTCCCCAGCGAAGGAAAAGACCTTCGGGATGCCACGTCATGTGGGCCAAGGGACAGTAGATGGCAAAGAAAAAGAACATCATAAAGAACAGATAAGCCGAGAAGCGCACCCGCTCGGCAAACGACCCCGTGATGAGCGAAGGGGTGATGATGGCAAACTTCATCTGAAACAGGGCAAACAGCGCCAGCGGAATACTGGCTCCGCCCAACACGTTGCCAGCAGGAGTTGTATACACTTCTGCCCCCACATTCTGGAACATCAGGAATGTCAGTGGATTGCCTATCACACCACCAATGTCATCTCCGAAGCACAGAGAGAAACCAATGACTACCCAAAGCACTGAAATCAGTCCCATGGCAATGAATGACTGGAGCATGGTAGAAATAACATTCTTCGCCCCCACCATGCCACCGTAGAAGAACGACAGACCTGGTGTCATCATCAACACAAAAATCGTGGCAGTAATCAACCACGCCACATCAGCAGCCGAAACCACCGACCAGTCACACTCGAACGTAGGCTCGCCTACGAACACCCCTGCTACAGCTATGATGGTCATTACTGCCATTAGGATTAACCAACGTTTCTTGATCTTCATCTTTATCTTTTCTTTATTATTACACTCGTTAAAAGCCCTCCCCTTCCGCTGAAGGAGAGGGTGAATACCTGGCAAAGATTAAGGCTGCAGCGTGAAACCGAGAACCAGGTAGGCTTTCTGCGAACAGGGGTTGCCAGTCACCTGTGCGAAAACGGGAACGGAGAACGAATCGGTCACTTTAATGTCCTTCGTGGCCCGCAGCGACAAGTTGGTGACAGCAAAGCCCGTTGCGCCATAGAAGTCGGTGGCAAAGGGGACGGCACCAGCCGTAGCAGCCCAGTCGACTGTCGCGAGTCGGAATGGGACAGTTACTTCAACATAGCTGCTATAAGCCCGATTACCGTCCTTGTTTACACCATCATTGCCAGCGAAATTGGTGAACCATTGCAATGAGGCAAATCCGAAGTCATAGCCGATGTTGGCTTCAAACAGATGGTTCGTTCCATGAGCGTCGTATTTGAAGTAGCGACCGTCGGGGTCGAGACCGACGTTGAACCAATAGTCGGTCACGCCGATGTTCAGTCCGCCGATGGTGTAGCCCAACGTCAGGTCGAACTCCTTCGTATCGGCAGGGTCGGTCAGTCCGTAGCTGCCCCAAGCTGTCAGCGACAACCCCTTGTATCCCACGCCGAGTGTAGGCTGCAGCGACACGCTGCCCAAGTCCTGACCGCGCCAGATGTAACTACTTACAACGTCGCCACTAATCGCCGTTTCAATCTCTTCCTGTGCAAGGGCGGTGCTGCTAAGCACCATGCCCATTGCCAATATAACAATCTTTTTCATGTCTTTTTTACCTTTTTTATTTTCAATTATAGCAGGCCTCGCCATGTTCGTAGATATCGAGACCTTCTTCTTCGACTCGCTTGTCTACACGGAGGCCATGCAGTTTCTTGATGCCATAGAACAGGACGAAACCGCAGGCGGCAGCCCAAAGGTCAATGACAAGAATGCCAAAGCACTCGGCGCCGAAGAAACCCCAGCCATGACCGTAGAAAGATCCATTCGACGTAGACAGCAGGCCAGTCATCAGTGTGCCGAGAATACCGCAGACACCATGAACAGAGCTTGCACCTACAGGGTCGTCAATGTGCAAATGGTGATCGATGAACTCTATGGCATAGACCAGTACCAAACCACAAACGAGGCCAATAACAACAGCTCCTATCGGTGATACGAGGTCACAACCTGCCGTGATGCCAACCAGTCCGGCCAGCACACCATTGAGTGTCAGCGAGAGCGACGGCTTACCATACTTTAGCCACGTCAAGAACATCGTGGCAGTACCGCCAGCAGCGGCTGCGAGGTTGGTGGTCAGGAACACATGGCTGATGGCGATGCGGTTCACTTCCCCACTAGCCGCTAGTTGGGACCCCGGGTTGAAGCCGAACCAGCCGAGCCAGAGGATAAACACACCCAGCGCAGCCATTGTCAGGTTATGACCAGGAATAGCACGGCGCTTACCGTCTTTGGCATATTTACCAATACGAGGACCGAGTGCCATCGCACCAATCAGTGCAAGTACGCCACCAACGCTATGTACGATGGCAGAGCCTGCAAAATCGTGGAAAACGTCGCCGAAGGTCGTCATCATAAACCCATCAGCAGCATCGTTGCACAACCAGCCACCGCCCCACGTCCAATGACCCTCAACCGGATAGATGAACAATGAGATGACCGCACTGTAAATCAAGTACATCGAGAACTTAGTGCGCTCAGCCATAGCACCGCTGACAATCGTCGCCGAGGTGGCACAGAACACCGTCTCAAAAATCAAGAAGCCCTCTACAGGCAGGTCGCCCTTGTAGAATGAGAGGTCGCCCCAGTTAGGCATACCGATAAAACCAGCACCTTCGCTGCCGAACATAAATCCAAAGCCAAGGAAAAAGAACAGCAATGAGCCGAACATGAAGTCGACAAAGTTCTTCATCAGGATGTTGACCGTGTTCTTACCTCGCGTAAAACCTGCCTCACACAGCGCAAACCCCGGCTGCATCCAAAAAACCAGCATGGCTGCCAATAGCATCCATACGGTATCTAGTGATAATCCTATTTCGTTCATATTTCAATAAGTCTTTGTGTTGTTGTGTTATCCTTTTATTTCTTGTCTCTCAAAACGGTATCGCCGTTCTCGCCTGTGCGAATCGACCAAGTGTCTATCATATCGCTGACAAAAATGCGTCCATCGCCGATCTCACCTGTGTGAGCCACCTTCAGAATGACTTTCACCGTTGGATCCACAAACTGGTCGCGGCAGACGATGGTCAGTGCCACACGCTCTATTACATCCGTTGAGTACTGAACGCCACGGTAAATCCGTTCCTGTCGGCTCTGCCCGATGCCGTGAACGTTGTGGTATTCAAACCAGTCAATGTCCGACGCAAGCAGTGCCTCCTTGACCTCTTCAAACTTGGTCTTGCGGATAATTGCTTCAATCCTTTTCATACTTTTTACCTCATTAAATTAATACTAACGTGACATCTTGCAAGAATTCGAGGGCAAAGGTACGGAGATTCTTGGAATAAATCCGCATAAAAATCCAGCTTTGAATCAACAAATCCCTGCGAAATGACAAAGTGTAAACCTGCTGGTCCACAGAGGGCTTCATTTGCTTTCATTTTGTAAAAGAAACCATAGAAATATCAACAAAATGCCATCCGTGCACGATTCCAAAAGAAAATAATGACACAAAAGCTGCTGTTTTTCTAACTATTTGCATTATCTTTGCACCCGAAATCGAGACAAACGAAAGATGAAACAAGGATAATATGACTAAAAGTAAGCTAAACGGACTATACCAGCCACAATATGAGCACGACGCTTGCGGAGTGGGCATGGTGGTGAACATACACGGAAGCAAGAGCCACGAACTGGTGGATCAGGCACTACGTGTCCTGGAGAATATGGAGCACCGAGGAGCCGAGACACGCGATAAGACAGGTGACGGAGCGGGCATCATGCTTCAGATTCCGCATGAGTTCATTCTATTGCAGGGCATCCCCGTTCCCGAGAAAGGAAAGTACGGCACGGGACTGGTATTTCTGCCCAAAGACGAAAAGGAACAGCATGAGATTCTGTCTGTGATGATTGAGGAGATAGAGCGTGAGGGTCTGCAGTTGATGCACCTGCGCTCAGTTCCCACTTGCCCTGAGGTGCTGGGGGCGGCCGCCCGTGAGGTGGAGCCTGACATCAAGCAGATGTTCGTAACAGGCATATCAGACGAAGATGCCAGCGTGTTTGAGCACATATTATATAAGGTACGCAAGCACATTGAGAACCGTATCGATCATAAGGATTTTTATATCTGTTCGCTTTCCAACAAGAATATCATATACAAGGGAATGCTGACCAGCGGACAACTGCGACGTTATTTCCCTGACCTGTCGAGTCCTTACCTGACAAGCGGACTGGCGCTGGTCCACTCACGATTCAGCACAAACACTTTCCCCACGTGGTCTTTGGCCCAGCCCTTCCGCTTGTTAGCTCATAATGGTGAGATTAATACCATTCGTGGCAATCGTGGATGGATGAAGGCCCGCGAAAGCGTGCTCAGCAGCAAAGCATTGGGTGACATCAAGGAGATCTCACCCATCGTACAGGAGGGTATGAGCGATTCGGCTTCATTGGACAACGTTTTTGAATTCCTGACCATGAGCGGACTCTCCCTGCCACAGGCTATGGCGATACTCGTGCCGGAGTCGTTCAACGACAAGAACCCCATCAGCGAGGATCTGAAGGCTTTTTATGAGTACCACTCCATCCTGATGGAGCCGTGGGACGGTCCGGCAGCCTTGCTCTTCTCGGATGGGCGCTATGCTGGAGGAATGCTCGACCGCAATGGGCTTCGTCCCTCGCGCTATACGATTACGAAGCAGGACATGATGGTCGTGGCCTCTGAGGTTGGCGTCATGGACTTCGAGCCGGGCGATGTAGTCGCCAAGGGCCGTTTGCAACCAGGAAAGATTCTGCTCATCGACACACAAGAAGGCAAGATTTACTACGATGGTGAAATCAAAGAACAGCTGGCCAAGGCACATCCCTACCGTGAATGGCTCAGCGAGAATCGTGTGCAACTTGAAAAACTGAAAAGCGGACGCAAGGTAGAGAACGGTGTGACTGATCTTGAGCGTAAACTATTACAGTTCGGCTATGGTCAGGAGGACATCGACAAGACCATTATCCCGATGTCAACAGCTGGCCAGGAGCCAGTGGCTGCTATGGGAAACGACACTCCACTTGCCGTTATCAGCGACCGTCCGCAGGTATTGTTCAACTATTTCCGTCAGCAGTTTGCACAGGTCACCAATCCTGCCATCGACCCCATTCGCGAGGAACTGGTGATGTCGTTGACGGAGTATATTGGTGCCGTGGGTACCAACATACTGACGCCCGATGCTTCCAACTGCAAGATGGTACGCTTGCCACAACCGGTGCTGACAAACACACAGCTGGACATTCTATGTAATATAAGATACAAAGGATTCAAGACACGGAAACTCCCTATTCTCTTCGACTCCGGAAAGGGCGAGGAAGGACTGCGCCAAGCATTGGACGAGCTCTGTCATGAAGCAGAGCGCAGCGTGGAGGAGGGCGTGAACTATATTATCCTGACAGACCGCGACATTGACAATGAACATGCGGCAATCCCGTCGTTGCTGGCGGTGAGCGCCGTTCATCACTATCTGATAAGTGTAGGCAAGCGTGTACAGACTGCACTTATCGTGGAAAGTGGCGAGATACGCGAGACCATGCACGCTGCTTTGCTTCTGGGTTTCGGTGCTAGTGCGCTTTGTCCCTATATGACCTTCGCCATACTCGATGATCTGGTGAAACGCGGAAGGATTCAAGAGGAGTATGCTACGGCCGAATCCAACTATGTCAAAGCGATAGACAAAGGACTAAAAAAGATTATGTCGAAAATGGGAATCTCGACCATCCGAAGCTATCGCGGTGCGAAGATTTTCGAGAGTATCGGGCTCAGCGAGGACTTGCTGAGACGTTATTTCGGCACAGAGGTGAGCACCATCGGAGGAATCGGACTGAAAGAGATTGCAAGAGATGCCATTCGCCTGCAAAAAGCAGCCCAGGAGCAGTCGCAATTGAAGAACCAAGGACAATTCTCATGGCGTAAGGATGGCATCAAACATGCTTGGAATCCTGAAACCATTGCCACACTGCAACTGGCCACACGAAAGGGTAGCTATGAGAAGTTCAAGGATTGGGCAAAGCTTGTTGACGAGAAGGATTCGCCCATCTTTATCCGCGACTTCTTTGATTGGAAGAAGGTGTCTGAACCTACACCTATCGATGAGGTCGAACCCGTAGAGTCAATCGTTAAGCATTTCGTGACCGGCGCTATGTCCTTCGGTGCCTTGAGCATCGAGGCACACCAGGCACTGGCATTGGCAATGAACAAGCTCGGCACTCGCTCGAATACTGGTGAGGGTGGCGAGGATAACGCCCGCTATCATACACAGATGGATGGTGTATCACTGTCGAGCAAAACCAAGCAGATAGCCAGTGGCCGCTTTGGAGTGACAGCGGAATATCTTGTAAATGCCGAGGAGATACAGATTAAAGTGGCACAAGGTGCCAAGCCCGGTGAGGGCGGTCAGCTGCCGGGCTTCAAGGTAAATGAAATCATCGCCAAGACACGTAATGCCATCCCAGGCATCTCGCTCATCTCTCCCCCACCCCATCACGACATCTATTCCATAGAAGATCTGGCACAACTCATCTTCGACCTGAAGAATATCAACCCCACTGCTGCTGTCAGCGTGAAGCTGGTAGCCGAGAGTGGTGTGGGGACGATTGCTGCTGGCGTGGCCAAGGCCAAGGCCGATCTCATTGTCATTAGTGGTGCAGAGGGCGGAACGGGTGCTTCGCCAGCATCGAGCATGCGCTTTGCAGGTATCTCGCCGGAAATCGGTCTTGCCGAGACGCAACAGACCCTTGTCCGAAACGGCTTGCGCAATCAGATTCGCTTGCAGACCGACGGACAGTTGAAGACTGCCAAGGATGTCATCATCATGGCGATGCTTGGGGCCGACGAGTTCTCATTTGGTACACTGCCTCTGATTGTGTTGGGATGTGTGATGATGCGTAAATGCAACACCAATACTTGTCCGATGGGCGTAGCCACGCAGAACCCGGAGCTGCGTAAGCACTTCGAGGGAAAAGCCGAGTATGTAGTGAATTACTTCACGTTCTTAGCCAGGCAAGTACGCGAATACCTTGCTGAAATGGGCGTGCACAGCCTGAAGGAAATCATCGGCCACACAGAACTGATTGAGGTCAAAACCATTGGCATGACCGATAAGCAGAAAACGATCGACTTCGCCCGCTTGCTGGATAGACCCGACACAGACAAAGCATTATATTGGGATCGCGGTGCCTATACGAAGGTGACCGGAGTGAAGGACGAGGAGATCATCCGTGCTGCCCAGGATTCCATTGACGAACAGGAGGAAGTGACGCTCCACTACGCCATCAAGAATACCGACCGCGCCCTCACCACAATGCTCAGCGGTGCCATCGCCAAGAAATACGGTGAGGCTGGTCTGCCCAACGGCACGATAAAGATAAAGTTCAAAGGGTCGGCAGGCCAGTCGTTTGGAGCTTTCGCCGTGAAAGGACTGGACATCCATCTGGAGGGCGAGTGTAACGACTACTTCGGCAAGGGGCTTAGTGGTGGTCACATCAGCATCGTGCCTCCTGCACGCCGCAGCGATGACTTCCTGGCAGAGGATAATGTCATCGCAGGCAACACGGGCCTGTATGGTGCCACCTCAGGAGAGCTCTACATCAACGGCAAGGTGGGCGAGCGCTTCGGCGTGCGCAACTCCGGAGCCATTGCAGTCATCGAAGGTGCTGGCGACCATTGTTGCGAATACATGACGGGAGGGCGTGTCGTGGTGCTCGGCGATACGGGCCGCAACTTTGCGGCTGGAATGTCAGGCGGTATTGCATACGTCTACGACCCCAACCACACCTTCGACTACTTCTGTAACATGGACATGGTCGAACTCTCGCTCGTCGAGGACAACGTCTCACGCAAGGAACTGCTGGAGCTTGTCCGCCAGCACTATCTGCACACTGGATCGGCACTTGCAGGACGTTTGCTCGACAACTGGCAGCGCTGCATTGAAGACTTCATCCAAGTGATACCCATCGAATACAAACGTGTGCTCGAGGAAGAGAAAATGGCGCGACTCCACGAAAAGATTGCTGACATCCAGCGCGACTATTAGGAAAAGGTAAAAAGGTAAAAAAGTAAAGATATGGGAAACCCGAAAGCTTTTTTTGAGATACACCGCCAAGAGGCGGGCTATCGTCCGGTTCACGACAGGATCCACGACTTCGGCGAGGTGGAACAGACACTCAACACGCACATGCGGCGGGAGCAGGCGAGCCGCTGTATGGACTGCGGCGTGCCTTTCTGCCACTGGGCCTGCCCGTTGGGCAACAAAGCACCAGAATGGAACGATGCACTGTATAGGGGCGACTGGGTGTTGGCTTATCGGTTGTTGAGTAGCACCAATCCCTTCCCTGAGTTCACAGGACGCATCTGTCCTGCCCTCTGCGAGAAGGCATGTGTGCTGAACCGTTTCAACCACGAGCCTACAACCAATCGCGAAGATGAGTGTGCCATCATCGAGGCTGCCTTCCGTGAGGGATATATTTCACCACGGGTACCTGTCAGAAACGGGAAGAGCATAGCTGTCATCGGAACAGGCCCGGCAGGTCTCGCCACTGCCAATGCACTCAACCAGATGGGTTATACGGTTACTGTCTACGAAAAGAATGAAGCTGCCGGTGGCCTTTTGCGTTACGGCATCCCCAACTTCAAACTCAACAAGGCCATCATTGACCGCCGTATTCGATTGCTAGAGCAGGAAGGTATCGAATTCAGGTATGGCCAAGCTGTTCCGTATGCTACGATCATATCACAGCTCACGACGCAATTTGCTGCAGTAGTCCTCGCCACTGGCACCCCCACCGCCCGCGACCTCAAAGCACCCGGACGCGAGTTGAAGGGCGTACACTTCGCACTCGAATTACTATCCCAACAGAACCGCGTGCTCGCTGGTGCAGAGTTCTCAAAAGAAGAGCGAATCAAAGCCAAGGGCAAGAATGTGCTCGTCATCGGTGGTGGTGACACTGGTTCAGACTGTATCGGAACGGCTCATCGCCAGGGCTGCAAGAGCGTCACGCAAATCGAGATCATGCCCAAACCCGTAGAAGGTCCCGAGGATCCTCAGAACCCATGGCCCAACTGGCCTCGCACCCTCAAGACGACTTCCAGTCACGAGGAGGGCTGTACGCGCCGATGGAACATCAATACCCTGGAATTTCTTGGCGAGAACGGCCATCTCACAGGCGTCCGTGTCCAGGAGATAGACTGGCAACCAGCCCCCGTGTCCGCAGGTTCTCCAACGGGAAAGCCCGCGCGTCCCGTCATGGTGGCCAAGGGCGAGCCTTTCGTCATCAAGGCAGAACTCTGCCTGTTGGCTATGGGCTTCCTGAAGCCTGAACAACCTGAGTACCCTGCAAATGTTTTTATCTGCGGAGATGCCCAGAACGGTGCCTCGCTTGTTGTCCGAGCAATGGCCAGTGGCATTGAAACAGCAAAGAAAGTAAACGAATATCTGACAAAATGAAGATACCATTCACCAAGATGCACGGCTGCGGCAATGACTACATCTATGTCAATGCCATGGAACACCCCATTGCCGATCCAAGGGCATGCGCCATCGCCTGGAGTGACCGCCATAAGGGCATCGGTTCCGATGGACTGGTGCTCATCGACCGCAGTACCGTCCCCGAGGCCGACTACTCTATGCGCATCTTCAATGCCGATGGCTCTGAGGCGATGATGTGCGGCAATGCTTCTCGTTGCATAGGCAAGTATCTTTATGAAAAGAGCATTACAGACAAGACTGAGATCCGCCTGCTGACACTGTCGGGTATAAAGACCCTTCTTTTACACCTCACTGACTACAAGGTAGATTCCGTCACTGTCGACATGGGTGAGCCCGTATTTGAAGATGAATCGCAATTCATTGAATCTCACAGAATGGAAAAAGGGACATTCGTGTCTATGGGAAATCCACACTATGTCATCTTTACCGATGATGTTGACCAAGTGGGCGAAACCGGACGCATCCTCGAATACCACCCAGCCTTCCCCCAACGCTGCAACATAGAGTTTGCCCGCATTGAGGCTGATGGCAGCATCAGGACAAGAGTCTGGGAACGGGGCAGCGGAATCACAGAAGCTTGCGGAACCGGTGCTTGTGCCACTGCCGTTGCCGCCTGTCTGTCTCACCAAGCAGGCAGAACCAGCGACATCGTGATGGACGGAGGAACACTTAGTATTGAGTGGCATGAGGCCGACAATCACGTCTACATGAGCGGCCCTGCTGAATTCGTTTTCGATGGCGAAATACAAATATAATTATCAATTATCAATTAGAAATAATGGCATTAGTAAATATTCACTTCCTGAACCTGCAGAACAACTACCTGTTCGCCGACATTGCCAAGAAGGTCAACGCCTTCAAGGTGATGCACCCCAAGGCCGATGTCATCAGCCTTGGCATTGGTGATGTCACCCAGCCGCTCTGTCCAGCAGTTATCAAGGCCATGCATAAGGCCGTTGACGAAATGGCCACTGCCGAGGGTTTTCGAGGCTATGGCCCCGAACAAGGCTACACCTTCCTACGCGAAGCCATTCTGAAAAACGACTTCGCACCACGAGGCATCCGTCTCAGTATCGACGAGGTCTTCATCAACGATGGTGCCAAAAGCGACACCGGGAACTTTCAGGAACTGCTCCACTGGGACAATTTCATCGGTGTCACCGACCCCATCTATCCCGTCTACATCGACTCGAACGTCATGATAGGCCGCTGCGGGACTTACCGCGATGGCCGTTGGACCAACGTCCGTTATATGCCCACCACTGCCGAGAACGGATTCATACCAGACCTCCCCAAAGGGCGACCCGTCGATGTCATCTACCTCTGCTACCCTAACAATCCTACGGGTACGGTCCTCACCAAGCAGGAACTGCGCAAGTGGGTGCACTATGCCCTCAAGAACGATGCACTCATCCTTTTCGATGCAGCCTATCAGGCCTACATCAAAGATACTGACATCCCCCACAGCATCTACGAAATCCGAGGTGCACGCAAGTGTGCTGTTGAGTTCCGCTCGTTCTCTAAGACCGCTGGTTTTACGGGTGTCCGCTGCGGTTACACCATCGTGCCCAAGGATGTCAGCGTGGCCACTTTCGAAGGCGAGCGCATACCACTCAACCAACTCTGGCTCCGTCGACAGTGCACCAAGTTCAATGGCACCAGCTACATCTCCCAACGTGCAGCCGAGGCCATTTATTCTCCAGAGGGTCGCCAACAGGTACAGCAAAGTATTGACTACTACATGCAGAACGCTGCCCACATGCTCACAGTGCTTCGAGCCTGCGGCTTTGAATGCTACGGTGGCGAGAATGCTCCGTACATCTGGATGCGCACACCCGACGGAATGGGCTCCTGGCAGTTTTTCGAGGCACTACTCTATGGTGCTAACGTCGTCTGCACTCCTGGTGTAGGCTTCGGCCCCTCCGGCGAGGGCTACGTCCGGTTCACCGCCTTCGGTAGTCACGAGCGAACCGAAGAGGCTCTACAGCGCATTGAGAAGTGGCAGCGGGGTACGTTATAGAAACAAAAGCGGGGCAATTTCAAAGTTCGCCCCGCCTTTGTTTTTATTGCGCAGGTTGCAGCCGTTCGTTCAACAAATTGCACAATTCCTCCGCATCCATACCTGTGCCTACTGTCGATATATTCTCTTGAGCATTCACCAGACGGTGGTTCAGTTTGCGAACACTGCGGTCAAGGACATTCGCCTCGTCCAGTTTCTGTTGCTCCAAACCAGGTTTGTAGCGGATGGCGACGAACTTCTGTTTTCCCATCTTCACGACTTTAAACGACTTTACATCGGCAAAGCTGATGACCGTCTGCTTCACACCCTGGCAGACGATGCACTTGTCAGTTATTGTCAGGAATGGTTTGCCTGTCAACCTTTCCTTCACCGTGGCATAGAGCAAATAGATGCCACACAAGCCAAAGAACGCGATGCCCAACAATGCTATGAAAACATGAAAACCATTTTGGGGATGAGAAAGCATGAAGAAACAAGCTACTACAAAAGCCCAACTCGCTAAGGCCAGAAGCAACATCCGCCAAGGGGAGTGATAGATTCTGATTTCTTCCATAACTTGTTTTTTTCTGGTTCAACAATTCACTTCTTCCTTGATGCTTTTTGTTTCGGCTCTGGGAGTTCCTTGCACGTCTCCCTGACAAGCAGTGCCAAATAGTCTCGGTCGTCTACATCGGCAATGTAGAAATAGTCCTTTGCTCCGTCATAGGGCGGACGCATATCTACAACTCTCAACAGTTTGCGCCCTGTCTCTGTAGGCTTCAGATAGAAACAGTCATCGCAAATGAGTCCGAAGATCTTCCCATTACAATAAATACCATAGTCACCAAACATTTTCTTGGTGACTATCTCCCCTGCTCCACTACACTGGTCTGCAATGTATTGAACAAAATCCGCGTTGCTTGCCATATACTATTATAAAGATAACTGGACGTACTTGAAAGTAAGTGCTTTTAGCATAAGTGATATTTTTTGCAAAAATACAAAAATAAAACCAAATCTACGCATCATCTCCGAAAAAAATGTTGCCTTTGACACTTTGTAACAAAGCGGCCGCTTTTTACGCCAAGAAGAAAGCATATTGACACCAACAAACATAAGCAACTTTACAAAATGATATATTGCAAAAGAATATCAATACAATTTGATATAAATTTCTTCTTAATTGCTATCATTTTGCTTACCTTTGCATCGGAATTACAAACAAAAGGTAAGTAAAAGAGTATAAACTAAATTAGAAAGAAGATGATGGAAGCATTAAGATTTCAGGTTGTCGGCGAGGCTTTTAAGAAGAAGCCGCTCGACGTAAAAACGCCCAGTGAAAAGCAACAGACAGGCGAGCAAAGCTCGGCAACGAGACCCGCGAAGTATTTCGGCAGCAAGGTCTTCAACCGTGAGAAGATGTACAAGTATCTGTCCAAAGACGTTTATGAGAAGATGATCGACGTGATGGACAACGGGGCACGGCTCGACCGTGAAGTGGCTGATGCAGTTGCCGCAGGCATGAAGCAGTGGGCAACAGATTGCGGTGTGACTCACTACACACACTGGTTCCAGCCACTGACGGAAGGCACTGCCGAGAAGCACGACTCGTTCATCGAGCATGATGGCAAGGGAGGAATGGTCGAAGAGTTCACCGGCAAGCTGCTTGTGCAGCAGGAGCCCGATGCATCATCGTTCCCCAGTGGTGGAATCCGCTCTACCTTCGAGGCCCGAGGCTATTCGGCTTGGGACCCCACGTCACCTGTTTTTATCATTGACGATACGTTATGTATTCCTACCGTTTTTATCAGCTATACCGGTGAGGCACTCGACTATAAGGCTCCGTTGCTCCGTGCCCTGCATGCTGTCAACGTGGCTGCGACCGAGGTATGTCACTACTTTGACCCCACGGTCAAGAAAGTGACATCAAACCTCGGCTGGGAGCAGGAGTATTTCTTGGTTGACGAGGGTCTTTACTCAGCCCGTCCCGACCTGCTGCTGACAGGCCGCACACTGATGGGACACGATTCCGCCAAGAACCAGCAGATGGACGACCACTATTTCGGATCCATCCCCGAGCGCGTAGCAGCCTTTATGCGCGAACTCGAAATCGAGGCCCTTCAGCTCGGCATCCCCTGCAAGACACGCCACAACGAGGTGGCACCCAACCAGTTTGAGTTGGCACCCATCTTCGAGGAGACCAATCTTGCCGTCGATCACAACATGCTCCTGATGTCGGTGATGAAGCGCGTAGCACGCAAGCACGGTTTCCGGGTGCTGCTCCACGAAAAGCCCTTCGCAGGCATCAACGGCAGCGGCAAACACAACAACTGGTCACTCTCCACAGACAACGGCGTATTGCTCCATGCACCGGGAAAGACCGCTGAGCAGAACCTGCGCTTCGCTACCTTCATCGTCGAGACATTGATGGGTGTTTGGCGTCACAACGGACTGCTCAAGGCCAGCATCATGAGTGCCACCAACGCCCACCGTCTGGGTGCCAACGAAGCGCCCCCCGCCATCATAAGTTCGTTCCTCGGCAAACAGGTCAGCGAACTCCTCGACCACATCGAGAAGGCCGACGTATCCGACATTCTCGCTATGGCTGGCAAGCAGGGACTGAAGATGGACATACCCGAGATTCCCGAACTCTTCATCGACAATACAGACCGCAACCGCACCTCGCCCTTTGCCTTCACTGGCAACCGCTTCGAGTTCCGCGCCGTTGGCTCTGAGGCCAACTGTGCATCGGCCATGATTGCACTGAACAGTGCCGTGGCAGAAGCCCTGGTAGACTTCAAGAAACGTGTCGATGCCCGTATTCCTGAATTGCAACAGAAACTCGACGGAACAGGTCACTCCGCCACCTTCCATGCCATCATCGAAGTGCTGCGCGACGACATCAAGACCTGCAAGCCCATCCGTTTCGACGGCAACGGTTACAGTGACGAATGGGTGGAGGAAGCAGCCCGCCGCGGCCTCGACGTAGAGAAGTCCTGTCCGATAATCTTTGAGCGCTACCTCGACGACTCCAGCATCCGGATGTTCGAGAGTCTCGGTGTGATGACCAAGAAAGAACTGGAAGCCCGCAACGAAGTGAAGTGGGAAACCTACACGAAGAAGATCCAGATTGAAGCCCGCGTACTAGGCGACCTCTCGATGAACCACATCATCCCCGTGGCCACCCGCTACCAGACCCAGTTACTGCAGAACATCTGCAACATGGCCGCTGTCTTCCCTATCGACACTGCCGACAAGCTCTCTGCCCGCAACAAGAAAATCGTCCAAGAGATTGCCGAACGCACCAGCACCATCGAGAAAGGTGTTGATGAACTGGTAGAGGCTCGCAAGAAAGCCAACAAAATAGACGACGAGCACAAGAAAGCCATAGCCTATCACGATACGGTAGAGCCTAAACTTGACGACATCCGCTACGAGATAGACAAGCTCGAACTGATTGTCGACGACAGTCTTTGGCCGCTGCCGAAATACCGCGAATTGTTGTTCATTAGATAAACGTTTGAAGGAATTTGTGAAGAGAGAGAGAGGGTGTGTCATAACAGACACGCCCTCTCCTACTTATGATTCTTGCGACCTTACTTCACCACAGTCTTCTTTGTCTTCCCGTTTTTCATGCGGATGATGTTCACACCCTTACGGACATTGTCATGTCTGTTACCCTGTATGTCATATATCTGGGCTTTGGTTGTACTACTAATAATAGCGGCAAGTACGTGCTGCTGACCAGCCTGGACGAGAATGACGAACTGAACGTCTGGAAATTCTATAATGTGATAAGAACCGTGGAGGAGACCTTCCATACTTTGAAGAGCGACCTTGACATGCGCCCCGTCTATCACAAGGGCGACGACGGTATCAAGGCCCACCTCAACCTTGCCGTGCTTGCCTACTGGATAGTGTCAGTCACCATGTACCGCCTGAAGAAGAAGGGCTGTCCCAGCGTCAGGTGGGAAGAGATCAGGCGTATTGCCAGAGCGCAGGTGATGGTCACCACCCGCATGGAAACCGTGAAGGGTGAGACTATTGAAATCCGTCAGGCTACGGAAGAAGAGCAGGAACTGGCCAGAATCTATAGCCTGCTGGACATCACACCACATCCTATGGGGACTAGAAAGTTTGTAGGGCCTCCAAAGATACCTCCCGAAAAAAGCCAACGCTGAAAATCAGTCAGTTGCATTGGCTACCCCTGCAATGCGGGTTAATCCCGAAACTTCCAAACGTTTCGTGGTTTATTTGCAAATTTCTTAGAAATCCAGTAATCTGGAGGCTCTTCTTCAATTGAATGGAAAATCGGAATTCTTGACAGATCGGAAATGGGCTTATTTTCTCCAGTTAACTCGATTGATCAATCGAGTTAACTCAAACGATCGATCGAGTTAACTCAAACAATCGATCGAGTTAACTCACGTTTTTGGGGTAGTTAATAAAACTGACTTTCACTGATAAAAAAATATTGACAAAGTCTTCAAATCAATTGCAGAAGATCCAATCTGGTCGACTTTCTTCCTGACAAAGTTGACGGTATTCTTTGATCATTTCTTCTGCAAAGAACTTTTGTCCTATCAGAAGGAGCGTTCTCTTCAAGCAATCTAAGACCGAGATCCAAGCAAGAGAGTAACGTTCTTCTAGCAAGAGAGAGGCAAGATCCAAGCAAGAGAAACGGCCCTGACAAAGAAAGGATTCGCCACACAATTCTCCGACATCAGACCAGCACTCCATAGGTGCTCAAGCTCATGGCAGAGGCCTTGTAAAGAACTCCCGAAACTAAAACTGACAAATGACTGTCTCCTGCACGAAGGTTACAGTCCGCTGCAAAGCCTTGTATTGTCCAGAATAAGGTTATTGACTTTATTACATGAAAAGAGGAACCTTCGCAGGCTCCTCTTCGTAAATCCACTCGCATTACAATCGATATGAAAAGAATGCTGTGCGAGAGGATGTTAGGTTTATTGTCTCTCGACAACTTACCCCAAATTTTCTAACCTTAATAATCTAATACCATGAAAAACACATTGCAAATTTATATAATTTTTCTGAATATCCACCATAAATGGCAATAATAAACAGAAAAATTAATTTTCTTTAATAACCAACTGCCTCCATTTAATCTTCGTTGACAATTTAAGGCGATTCAACTTTTGTTGAGCAGCAGGAATGAGGGGTGCATTGGCTACAGGATGCCACTTTGCGCTGTACAGACTCACATAGCATTCCTGATTGTCGGGAGAAGTACCAAAGCGCTCTACCATACAGACCACTTGAGAGCAACTGTCAACGACCGCTCCCTCCTGCAAAGGCAACAGCAACATATCGACAGTGAGCCCATTGCTCACTTGTAGTGACAGGCTGTCGTCTGTGAGATACAACAGTTCTGACTGGCCTTCAAACCGGTTTTTCACCTCAGCCTTCATTCCTGACTCTATATAGTCAACGAGATCGAGCCGATGATTATTGCTCAGCGTAGGCAGAAGTGAGTCGGGCATAGAAATGAACAGGTCGCGTAACAAGTTATCTGAAACCGCTACGGAATCTGTTTGAGCCCTTGCGCCTATGCTAAATGACAAATGACAAATGATAAATGACATGACTATCAGCCACCGTCTTCTCTTGATTCCTATGATTCTGCTTTTCATTGCGTCAACCCATTTTTTACTCAAGTTCGTGAAGTTTACTTTTTTGCCGAAGCCAAAATGCATTTATCATTTGTCATTCAGGGCAAAGCCCGCCTATCCTCTTCCCTCGCGGAGATCCTTCACGCGGACTGCCTTACCCTCGGAAACAGGCAGTGAACCCTTCTTGACAAGTTTCACCCTCGGAGTGAGCAGGATTTCGTCCTTCAGCGCACGCTGGATGTCACGTGTCATCTTCTGCATCTCTGGGTAGATATCGGTCTCCAGACCATCGAGTTCTACTTCTACTGTCATGATGTCGTTGTCGTCCTCCGTATCGAGCGTGATGAGATAGTTGCTGCCCAGACCCGGATACTGCACAAGGATCTTCTCCACCTGCATGGGGAAGACGTTGACACCCTTGATGATGAACATATCGTCCGTACGTCCCTTGATGCGGTCAATGCGGCGGTGGGTACGTCCGCACTTACACTGTCCTGGCAAAATACGGGTAAGGTCACGCGTACGATACCTTAAAACCGGCATCATATTGCGGTCGAGGGTGGTGAGCACCATCTCACCCATCTCGCCATCGGGCACAGGCTCCAGCGTATCGGGGTCGACAATCTCCACAATATAGTTGTCCTCCCAGAGGTGCATGCCCTCCTGACACTTGCACTCGAAGGCCACACCAGGGCCGTTCATTTCGGTCATGCCGAAGGAATTGTAGGCCTTGACACCCAGCATGCGCTCGATACGGCGACGCTGTTCCTCGGTATGGGGCTCAGCGCCGATGCAGAGGGTGCGGAGCTTTGTGGTGGCAGGGTCGATACCTTCCTCTTTGAACACCTCGGCCAGACGGATGGCATAAGAAGGAATGGCGTGCAGGCAGGTGGTACCAAAGTCACGGATAAACTTAATCTGCCGCTTAGAGTTGCCGGCAGCGGCTGGTACGGTCATGGCACCCAACCACTCGGCGCCGTACTGGAAGCCCAGACCGCCTGTGAACATGCCATAGCCGGAGGAGTTCTGGAACACATCGCTCTTGCGACAGCCCACCATATAGAGGTTCCGGGCAATCATATTGGCCCATGAACAGATGTCGTGCTCTGAATAGACCACCACACAGGGATTACCCGTTGTACCACTGGTAGAATGGATACGGACTGCATCGTCCAGGCTTCTACCCACTAGGCCGAAAGGATAATTGTCGCGCAGGTCCTGCTTCGTGGTGAAGGGAATCTTGCGCAGGTCTGCCAGCGAATTGATGGAGTCTGGCGTGATGCCCAGATCACCCAAGCGTTTCTTATAGAATGGAGAATTCAGAGCAACTTTGATGCTCTCCTTCAGTTTCTTCACTTGCAGCGCTTCCAGCTGCTCACGCGGCATGGTTTCCAATTCCGGTTGCCAGTACTCACCATCAGGTTTGATGGTTGACATAATTTTCTCGTCTGTCATATTATTTACTATTTAACAATTTACCATATATCATTGAAAGGTGGCAGTGAACGACTCACCCTTCCCTTTTCATTTTAGCCAGTTGCATCATCATCACGGCAGAAAGACCTGCGGTCTCGGTACGGAGCCTGCTCTTTCCTAAGTCCACGGATACGAAGCCTGCATCTACTGCAGCCTGGACCTCAGCAATGGAGAAGTCACCCTCCGGGCCTATCAGCACCAACGCATCGTCACTGACCGATAGCTTGCATAGCTCGGCAAACAGATTAACGCGTGGCACCTCGTCGTAGCAATGGGCAATATAGCGATGACCGTGGGCATGCGACTCGATGAATCGACGGAAATCGGTCATGCCGTTCACACGGGGAAGCCACGCCTTACGGCTCTGCTTCATGGCCGAGATGACGATTTTTTCCAGACGCTGTTCCTTGACCACTCGCCGTTCAGAGAACTGACAGTTGAGAAGCGAGAATTCATCCACGCCCACTTCTGTAGCCTTTTCGAAGAGCCACTCCATACGTTCCATCATCTTCGTAGGCGCAATGGCAAGATGCAGATACCCTTGCCATTGACGGGGCTGGGCAAGCTGCTGCATCAACGAATAACGGCAATGATGGCCTGACGGCTGGCAGATGACAGCTTCATAGAAGTTTCCCTTGCCATCCATGAGCATGATTTCATCGCCCTCATGAAGCCGTAGGACACGCAAGGCGTGCTGCGCCTCGTCATCGGGCAGCTCTGTGGCATGGGCTGCATCGGGAACGTAAAAGAACCTCGTTTCCTTCACTTCCTATTTTTTCTCAGGTTGAAACACCAGTGCGAATGAAATACCCACAACCAAGGCAAAACCGGCAAAGATAAACCAGCATGTCTGCCAGTCACCCACCAGGAAACCGTTCTCCCACTGACAGAAGCTGTTGACAATCTCGCCAGCCGCCAACGTTCCTATGGTAGCGCCCAGTCCGTTTGTCATCATCATGAACAGTCCCTGGGCCGATGCCTTGATAGAAGGTTCACACTCCTGATCGACAAAGATACCGCCTGAGACATTAAAGAAGTCGAATGCGACACCATAGACGATGCAGGAAAGGATAAAGAAGATGACTCCGGGCATGGCGGGATTGCCTATGCCAAAGAAGCCAAAGCGGAACACCCAGGCAAACAGCGACATGAGCATGACCACCTTAATGCCGAAACGCTTCAGGAAGAAAGGAATCATCAGAATGCACAACGCCTCACTGATCTGGGAGACAGACGTCAACAGCGTTGCATTGTTGGCTGCGAAAGTATCGGCATACTCTGGCGTTCCCCTGAAACTGGTGATAAATGGACCGGCAAATCCGTTGGTCACCTGCAGGCACATGCCCAACAGAGCAGAAAAGATGAAGAACAAGGCCATCTGCTTGCGCTTGAACAGCTTGAAAGCATTCAGGCCCAGGCTCTCGACAAGCGACATCTTACCTTCTTTCTTCTCCAACCGGCACTCAGGCAGGGTAAAGCAATAGGCAAAGAGCACAAGGCTCAGCAAGCCGGACACGAAAAACTGCATATAGGTGTACTGGAACTTATGTGAGTTCTCTGCCAGGGTAAAGCCAAAACCGCTGTCATCCAAGTAAGCACAATTGACGAACCACATCGTTGCAATGAAGCCTACGGTTCCCAGCACGCGGATGGGAGGGAAATCCTTGACGGTGTCCATTCCGTTCTTCTTCAAGATACTGAATGCCGTTGTATTGGCAAGAGCAATGGTAGGCATGAAGAATGCCACACTCAGGGTATAAAGCGTAATGAACAGCCCTTTGTCGGGCAGCTCTTGACCGAACCCTGCCTGAAGCCCAAGCCACCAGCAACCTAACATGAACAGGCCTGCCAGCAAATGACAGATTCCCAGCACACGCTGCGGCTGCATATACTTGTCGGCCACAATGCCCATCAGCGTAGGCATGAAGATCGACACGATACCCTGAATGGCATAGAACCAGGAGATCTCTCCTCCAAGCCCTGCCACTCCTAAATAGTTTCCCATGCAGGTAAGATAGGCACCCCATACGGCAAACTCAAGAAAGTTCATCAGTGCCAGACGGATTTTCAAATTCATAATCTATTCGATTTTCAGTTTAATATCTTTTCTTGGTGTCATATCATTCACACGGTTCTGTACGCCACGTCCGCCTGCAGGCAGCACACGGCCAAACCTGGACAATGAATCGGCTGTTGCCGGTACAGAGTCGGACTGTGAGTCCTCTGTGGCGGGATGAGCCAAAGAGTCGTTCTTCACTTCGTCCTCAGGTTCCTTTTTCTTTTCCCGCTTGTGCATGCGGATCAGCTGTATATCCTTGATAAACAACATCCTCATTGTAGAAGTATTATCATTACCACGTGACAGGTAGATATAGCCTTTTATCTCCTTCACCCTATGGTCACCGGAAGACTCGAGGCGGAATTGGTTCTGTCCATTGAAAGAAAGGCGACTGGTACGGCAGGACACACTGTCGTTGTCGTACACCAGCATGAGACAGCCTTCTGCCTCCTTCATGCCATTCTGGAAGAAGAAGTCGAGGAACATATTCAATACATAGACATCTCCTTCCCTACTGGCAGAGTCGGCTTTGATGTCAAACTCCAATCGGTTGTGCATGGGATGAGGCAAGAGGACTGCAGCGATATCGCCCTTCCATACATTTGCAGTGTCACCGCCGGTGGTAAACTGACTGTACTGGTTAACCTCTCCTTCGGTTGCACCTAAGTCAAGCGCAGCCTCGCTGAGCCGCTTTGCCACACGCTTATAGATGTCATCCAACCGGTCAGCACGCTTATAGTAATAGACCATCGACGAGTCAAGCTCAGCCTGCGTGATGCCATGTTTCTTCAACACGGCAGCATGATAGAGTACACGATTATAGTCATACTGCTTATAGTCATCGCCCTGATAGACCATGCCCTGAGCCAGATGCAGGTCGTAGAGCAAATCCTCAAGCTCATCGGGCTGAAGATACTGCTTAGGGGTTCCAGGCGCACAGGAGGCCAGAAAAGCAAGCATGACAACAAACAGAATGTACCTATTCACGTTTCAAGGTAATTTCACTAATTTCCTTCCGATACAGTAGCAGGAGCAATACCACACTTACGCTGATGGATGCATCAGCAAAATTGAACACAGGACTGAAGAACACGAAGTCCTCCCCACCCCAGAAAGGCATCCACGACGGCCAAGTGCTCTCTATGAGAGGGAAGTAGAACATGTCCACCACCTTACCCATGAGAAACGGTGCATAACCAGTTCCATACTCCACGAAATAGCTGACATAGTAAGGCGATGATGCATTGAACACCTGCCCATAAAAGAGGCAATCAATCAGGTTTCCTGCAGCACCAGCCAGCACCATTGCCAACAGCACGATATAGCCCGTGCGTGCATGGCGCCGTACCTGCAACCAGATGTAATAACCCAGCACAGATATGGCAACAACACGGAAGAGCGATAATACCAGTTTTGAACCGATGCTCATGCCGAACGCCATGCCATTGTTCTCAATAAACGTGATGTAAAACCAGTCTGTCACATGTATGCTTTCATGGAGATGCATGTGGGTCTTCACCCAGATTTTGATTACTTGGTCTATAACGAGAATGGCGATCACGATAAGTGTCGCCAGTTTCCCGTCAGAAAAGAATGCCTTTCTTCCTGTCATTTCTTATTACTCATCAGTTTCGACTCCACACTCAGCGTGGCGTGGGGAACAGCCCTCAGTCGTTCCTTGGGAATCAGTTTTCCCGTAATGCGGTCAATGCCATATGTCTTGTTTTCTATACGCACCAAGGCAGCCTTCAATCCCTGTATGAATTTCTGCTGGCGTGATGCCATAGAAATCAGATCTTCTTTCGACTGAGCCGAGCTACCTTCCTCCAGTGCCTTATAAGTAGGAGACGTGTCATCCACATCATTGGAGTCCTGATTCGTCAGCACTCGCATCATCTGATCATAATCACGCTTAGCTAACGCCAACTTCTCATTGATAATACTGCGGAACTCCTCGAGTTCTTCGTCAGTGTAACGTGTTTTTTCTGCCATAACTTTAGATTTTTGTTATTTTGATATTCAGTTTAAAGTCATCAAATTCTACGGTCTGACCGTCGTTAACCTCAAGTTTCAGGTCATCGGCCAACACCTGACGGGCAATATAGTCACCAAATGCGTTTACGGCCTTGGTGGATGCCTCATTGGGTTCAATGCTTACCCGGACATGGTCAGTAATTTCCAACCCACTCTTCTTGCGGATGTTCTGGATGCGGTTCACCAGCTCACGGGCCATACCCTCAGCACGCAGTTCATCGGTCAAAGTAATATCGAGGGCTACGGTGAGATTGCCTTCGTTGCCCACCAGCCAGCCAGGGATATCCTCGCTGATGATTTCAACATCGGTAGCCTCGATGCTGACGGGCTGTCCTTCGATATTGATGGAAAGAGTGCCATTAGCCTCAAGGTCTGCTATCTGCTCCTGGGTAAGGGCATCGACAGCAGCAGCCACGGACTTCATCATCTTACCGAACTTCTTGCCCATGGTGCGGAAATTGCACTTTACTTTCTTCACCAAGATGCCAGCGCCCTCAACGAATTTCACTTCCTTGACGTTCACTTCCTGCAAGAAAATCTGCTTCACGCTCTCGATGGCATCGCGCTGGGCGCTGTCAACGGGCGGGATCATCAGCGTCTGAAGGGGCTGCTTCACTTTGATACTCTCCTTGCGACGCAAGGCAAGAACAATGGTGGTGATACGCTGAGCAACATCCATACGTTCTTCGAGGTCTTTATTGACAAGAGCTGCATTGAATACAGGGAACATATCCAGATGAACGCTATCCAACGGGCCGCCAAGGTCTTTATACAGCTGGTCTGCAAAGAACGGAGAGAAGGGTGCCAACACTTTAGCTACGGTCATCAGACACTCATACAGGGTCTGATAAGCAGCCAGTTTATCGTTGTCCATCTCCTTGCCCCAGAAGCGTTTTTTATTCAGGCGCACATACCAGTTAGATAGGTCTTCATCCACGAACTGATCAATAAGGCGTCCGGCACGAGTCGGATCGTATCCATTCATCTCCTGTTCCACACCCTCTACCAGTGAATTCAGGCAAGAGAGTATCCAACGGTCAAACTCCGGACGCTCGGAGACGGGTATTTGTGGTGTCTGTGGATCAAAGCCATCCACATTGGCATACATCGCAAAGAGTGAATATGTATTATATAAGGTACCAAAGAACTTACGACTGATTTCAGCCACGCCCTCAGGATCGAACTTCAGGTTGTCCCAAGGCTCTGAGTTGGTCATCATATACAGGCGTACGGCGTCAGAACCGTATTTGTCGATCATATCAAACGGATTGACAACGTTACCCACATGCTTAGACATCTTATTGCCTTTGGCATCGAGCACCAGACCGCTTGAAATAACGTTTCTGAAGGCGACGCTGTCAAAAATCATCGTAGCAATGGCATGAAGGGTAAAGAACCAGCCACGTGTCTGGTCAACACCTTCGTTGATGAAATCGCATGGGAATGCAATGCCCTTGTCGATGAGATCTGCATTCTCAAACGGATAGTGCACCTGAGCATAAGGCATGGAGCCTGAATCGAACCACACGTCGATGAGGTCGGACTCACGCTTCATCGGCTTTCCTGATGCAGAACACAGTACAATGTAATCCACGTATGGGCGATGCAGGTCTATCTTGTCGTAATTCTCCTTTGACATATCACCAGGCACAAAGCCCTGATCCTTCAACAGATTGCTGGTCATAAAGCCTGCTTCGACGGCCTTTTCAATCTCATTGTAGAGTTCCTCTACGCTGCCAATGCAGATTTCCTCACCATCCTCAGAGCGCCAAATAGGAAGCGGTGTACCCCAGAAACGACTACGTGAGAGATTCCAGTCGTTCAAGTTGTCGAGCCAGTTGCCGAAACGACCTGTACCTGTAGACTCTGGCTGCCAGTTGATGGTTTTGTTGAGTTCAGACATGCGTTCCTTGCATGCCGACGACTTGATAAACCACGAATCCAATGGATAGTACAAGACAGGTTTGTCTGTACGCCAGCAATGTGGATAGTTGTGTACGTGTTTCTCTATCTTAAACACCTTGTTCTGAGCCTTTAGGTCCATGCAGATCGAGACATCAAGTGTCTCATCTTTGTCAGTAAGAGTGTCGTCGTAGGCATTCTTTACATAACGGCCAGCAAACTTGTTCCACTCATTGAGATTCACGTACTTAGCTACGAAATCCTCATCCAAGTCTTCAACGGCAAAATACTTACCCTGAAGATCAACCACAGGCCGTTCCAGTCCTTTCTTGTCTATCAATACGATAGGAGGAACACCAGCTTTCTTAGCCACGAAAGCATCATCGGCACCAAAGTTGGGAGCAATATGGACAATACCTGCACCATCTTCTGTGGTCACATAATCGCCAGGTATTACACGGAAAGCACCATCGGTCAGCGGCTTGATGGCAGGCATCAGCTGCTCATACTCCATCCCCACCAGGTCAGTACCTTTATAGCGACCCACAACACGATAGGGCATAAACTTGTCACCTTTCTTGAACTCAGGCAATTCACCTCCGTCAGTAATCTCACCTGCAGTGGGCAGATAAGCGGCCAGACGTGCCTCAGCCAACACGATGGTGATTGGATCAGCACTGTAAGGGTTGTAGGTCTGAACAGCCACATAGTCAATCTTCGGTCCCACACACAGTGCAGAATTGGCTGCCAGCGTCCAAGGCGTCGTCGTCCATGCAAGGAAATAGGGAGTGCCCCACTCAGCCATCTCGGGTTTCGGATTCTTCATCTTGAACAGAGCTGTACAAGTAGTATCCTTTACGTCTCTATAGCAACCAGGCTGGTTCAGCTCATGACTGGACAGACCAGTGCCTGCTGCCGGAGAATAGGGCTGTATGGTATAGCCTTTATAGAGCAGTCCCTTCTGATAGAACTGTTTCAGCAACCACCATAATGTCTCTATATACTTGTTCTCATAAGTAATGTATGGATGGTCAAGATCGACGAAGTATCCCATTTTCTCGGTCAACTCGCGCCACTCCTTGGTATACATCATCACATTCTCACGGCACTTACGGTTGTAATCTTCCGTGGAAATGTACTTCTCTGAATCCTTATTGTCAATGTCGGCCTTGGTAATGCCCAATTCTTTTTCCACGCCTAACTCCACTGGGAGTCCATGGGTGTCCCATCCGGCTTTACGGTGTACCTGATAGCCCTTCATGGTCTTGTAGCGGTTGAACGTATCTTTGATGGTACGCGCCAGTACATGATGAATGCCTGGATGGCCATTGGCTGAGGGAGGACCCTCGAAGAAAACAAACTGCGGACATCCTTCACGCTCACTTATACTGCGGAGGAAAACGTTCTTCTTATTCCATTCCTCAAGCACCTGATTATTTACCTTTGTCAGGTTCAGACCGCTGTATTCGGGAAATTTCTTTTCCATTTTACTATGCTCATTATTGATTACTTTTCCAATTTAGTGCGCAAAGGTAGTAAAAAATCTCCACCCCACAAAAGAAATAATTATTTTTAAGATACAAAAGTTGATTATTTGAAAAATATAGTGTATTTTTGCGCCGTGAATGAGATACAAGTACGAATCATAGAACACGCCAACCAGTGGCCGACGACTGAAGAAGCCACACTTCTGGAGGAGAATTTCTTCCACAGCCGGGCTCTGTTCCTGATGACTGCCAAGACACCGCGCCAAAAGCCATACATGGCTGTAGCCCAGACTTCCGACGGACAGGTGATTGGTCAGTTGCTGGCTATTGTTCGCTATCGTGCTTCGTGGTTCCCTCCCTATTTCTTCATGCACTGCCGCATCCTGAGCGAGGGAGCCTACTCTTCCCAGTGCACCAACAGAAGTGAAGTTTTCGCCCAGATGCTACACGCCATCCGTAACCGTCTAGGCAGTAGCGTTCTTTTTATTGAAGTAAGTAACCTCAACCAGAAAATGTTCGGCTACCGCGAATTCCGCAAACAGCATTTCTTTCCCGTCCACTGGATGAGTATTCACAATTCGCTTCATAGTCGTGCACCAGAAGAGCGGATCAGCCAGCAGATGCATAAGCGGATCGTTCATTCTTATGCGCGTGGCGTTGTGACGGAAGAGGTAACCACAGACGATGACTTCCGTGCGTTCTCCAAGCTGCTTCACCATCACAACTGGCTGAAACCCAAGCGATACATCCCTCACGACGACTTCTTCCGCCAAATCCAGCAGATGCACTGCGGACGCCTCTATGTCACCAAATATCGTGAAATGGTCATCGGTTGTTCGGCTGTTGTTTATAGCGGTCGCAATGCCTACCTCTGGTACTCGGCATTCCGACGGAAATCGTTTGCTTTTGTCCACCCCGACATCATGACCATCTGGCATTCCATCAAGGATTCCCACCATCACAACTACGACCACATCTTCTTCCTTGACGTTGGACTACCCTTCCGGAAAAACCCTTTCCGGGAATTCATCCTCCGTTTTGGAGGGAAGCCTGTCAGCACGTACAGATGGTTCCATGTCAGCATCGGCTGGGTCAATACCATCCTTTCCAGAATCTATCGCGATTAACACTAACATCTCACATCCATGTTATGATTATCTTTCCAACAGCAAAAATAAATCTTGGACTCAACATTGTGGAACGGCGTCCTGACGGTTATCACAATCTTGAAACCGTGTTCTACCCGGTACCTGTCCATGATGTGTTAGAGATTATCCCGATGCACCCGGACTTCCCCTCGGAAGTGGACTGCGATCTGAAAGTGACTAACATAACTATCGAAGGCGACGAGCAACGCAACCTAGTCGTACGTGCTTACCAACTCCTAAAGCAGGAGTTCCCCGCCCTACCCCGCCTGCACGTCCATCTGTGGAAAGGCATTCCAACACAAGCGGGTATGGGAGGAGGTTCAAGCGATTGTGGCTATATGCTCAGACTGGTCAACGACGTTTTCAAGCTTGGCCTCAGTACATCACAGCTTATTGAGCGTGCTGCCCGCCTCGGTGCCGACTGTCCTTTCTTTATTCTTGGCAAACCAGCCTATGCCGAAGGCATTGGGGAGAGACTGCACCCCGTCAGTCTCAATCTCAGCGGATGGTATATAGCTGTGGTCCGCCCCGACATTCCTGTCCCCACACGCGAGGCTTTCTCTCTCATCCATCCTCATCGGCCAACGAAGAACTGCCTGGAAGTGATTCAGCAGCCCGTTGAGACATGGCGCGAGGAGCTTGTCAACGACTTTGAGCAAAGCGTTTTTTCCCTTCATCCGGAAATAGGACGCATCAAGGATGTGCTCTACCAGCAAGGTGCCACCTACGCAGCTATGTCCGGCTCTGGCAGTGCCGTGTTCGGTCTCTTCCGTAAACCCATAGAAATCAGTAAACTCTTCCCTGATGCCTTTACCTATTGTTCGAATCTAATTTAAACAAAAAAAGACACCTTTACGATGAAAAAACCATTCATAACATTACTGCTGACCATGATGGCCGTAAGCATCATGGCACAAATGGTGAACCCAGTACATTTCAAATCGGAATTAAAGACTACCGAGGGGAAAGCGGAGGGTGAAATTGTATTCTCGGCTACCATAGATGCGGGGTGGCACGTCTACTCCACTGATCTGGGGGAGGATGGCCCCATTGAGGCTACATTCAATGCTGTAAAGATGGAAGGCGTTGAGACTGTTGGCAAACTGACACCTAAAGGAAACGTCATCAAGAAGTTTGACAATATGTTCGGCATGGAGTTGAAATACTTCGAGAACACAGCTACGTTTGTACAAAAGGTGAAGTTTACCAAACCTGAATACACAATAGACTGCTTCCTGGAGTATGGAGCCTGCAACGACCAAAGCTGCTTGCCACCGTCGCAGGTTGATTTCAAGGAAAATGGAAAAGTGAAGAGTGAAGTATTAGGGACCGCCGTTTCTAAAGACAATATGAAGGAAAAAGAAGAAACGGTGACAGACCAGAAGGAAAACGTAGCTACCGACACTCTTGCTAACGATACGCTCACTACCGATACTGTCACAGCCTCAACGCTTTCGGAAATGTCTGGAGAACCTGATCTATGGCAGCCTGTCATTGATGAGCTACGTGCTGAGAACGGTAACGGCGATGTTGCCAGCAATTCCCTGCTTTACCTGCTGCTGATGGGCTTTGTCGGTGGACTGCTGGCTGTCTGCATGCCCTGTATCTGGCCTATCATCCCGATGACCGTCTCGTTCTTCTTGAAACGGGCAAAGACGGATAAAGGCAGAGGTATACGTGACGCTGTCACCTATGGATTGTCAATCATTGTCATTTATTTAGGGTTGGGGCTATTAGTGACAGCAATCTCCGGCAGCGACACACTGAACGCAATGTCAACGAATGCCATATTCAACATTTTCCTGTTCCTGTTATTAGTGGTGTTTGCACTGAGTTTCTTCGGATGGTTTGAGATCAAACTGCCTGATTCATGGGCGAATGCCGTTGACTCGAAGGCATCGTCGACAACAGGACTGCTCAGCATCTTCCTCATGGCCTTTACGTTGGTATTGGTATCGTTCTCATGTACAGCTCCCATCATCGGCCTGCTCCTTGTCGAGACGACCACCAGTGGAAACTGGATTGCTCCGGGCATTGGCATGTTTGGCTTTGCTTTGGCACTCGCACTGCCCTTCACGCTTTTTGCCCTTTTCCCCTCCTGGCTGAAGCAGGCACCCAAATCTGGATCGTGGATGACCACTTTGAAAGTGGTCTTAGGCTTCATAGAACTGGCCTTTGCCCTTAAGTTTTTCTCCGTAGCCGACCTTGCCCACGGCTGGCATCTGCTCGACCGCGAAGTATTCCTCTCGCTGTGGATTGTCATTTTCGGTATGCTGGGTGCCTACCTCTGTGGCTGGTTGAAGTTCCAGGAGGATGAAATAGGTGGCAACCTCAACAAGCCGATGCCCGTTGTATGCATCATGGGAGGACTCGTTTCGCTGGCCTTCGCCGTTTATATGGTGCCTGGACTTTGGGGAGCCCCATGCAAGGCTGTCTCTGCCTTCGCTCCACCAATGAACACCCAGGACTTCAACCTGAATACCAGTAGCGTTGAGGCACGCTTCACCGACTACGAACAGGGGATGGCCGTTGCCCGTGCGGAGGGAAAGCCTGTATTCATTGACTTCACGGGCTTTGGCTGTGTGAACTGCCGCAAGATGGAGGCTGCTGTATGGACAGACCCACGAGTGGCCGACAGGCTGAGAAACGATTTCGTGCTGATCTCGCTCTATGTCGATGACAAGACACCGTTGAAAGAGCCTTTCGAGGTAATTGGAACTGATGGAAAACCGAAAACCTTGCGTACAGTGGGTGCCAAATGGAGCTACCTGCAAAGTCATAAGTTCGGAGCCAATGCCCAACCCTTCTACGTTATTGCAGACCCCGCTACGGGCAAACCTCTCTGTGGAAGCCGTGCCTACGATGAAGACATAGACAAATATCTGGATTTCCTTAGCAAAGGATTAAACAATTTCAAGAAGTAATTTGTTTATCTGTTTGTTATTCAACAATCTGAACGTTTCTATATCAGGAACCTCAGCACCCTCGGGCCCTAACGCAAGGCAAGATCTTCAAAGAAACACATCATACAAAACCAAATACTGTAAAATGATAGGACAAGACAGAATGAGGAATTGGTTGCTTCTACCCATTATAGCCATTTGTGGAATGGCCAGTGTTTCATCGTGTTTTTTCAATGAGGACAATGCTTCTGTCAAGCCGACCATTGACAGGATTGTTAATCGTGGCACCATTCTAATTGGCACAACAGGTGACTACAGACCGCTGTCTTTCCGCGAGAACGACGGGACATACTGGGGTTTTGGCATCGAAGTGGCCCAGGAAATTGCCAAACGGTTGAATGTCAGCACAACGTTTGTACCGACCACTTGGCCTACACTGACAGCTGATGTTCTTGCTGAGCCTCAGATGTTCGACCTTGCTATCGGTGGCATCACAATTACAGAAGCCCGATGTGAGACGATGTTGATGAGTGACGGCTATCTGGCAAATGGCAAAACGATTCTTTGCCGGGCTTCCGAGGCTGTCCGTTACAAGTCATTAGCTGACCTCGACAAGCCCGAAGTGCGGGTGATGGTGAATCCCGGGGGACTGAACGAGAAGTTTGCCAACGAGAACCTTACTCACGCCACCATCATCGTCCATCAGAAGAACGAAGAGATCCCATTGCTCGTAGCTGAGGGCAAAGCCGATGTGATGATTACAGAGATTACAGAGGCTCCCTACTATGTGCAGACGGACCCCCGGCTCGCAGCTCCATTACTGGACAAGCCGTTTACCCACGGTGAGATCGGCGTACTGATGCGCAAAGGCCAGGAGGATCTACTACAACTGGTGAACACTGTTATTCGCCAGATGAAGTCTGACGGTACTCTTCAACGACTACACGAGAAATACGGCTTGGTCTATGCGTTCAGAAAAACTTCTCAGTTTCAGGCTGATGGCAATAACTAGTGCCATCAAAGCAATGGGTACAGACCTTACATTTGGGCATGCCTATTGAGGCAATGAGATCCTCGAGCTTAGCAAACTTCAAGGTGGAAAGCCCCAACCGATGGGCTATCTCATTCACCATGCGCTTATATTCTGGAGAGTCTGTCCGGGCATATTTCTCGAGATTCTTCTTGTCATCACCCTCAAAGTCACGGATAATCTGACGGGTAATGAGTTCCAGGTCAGACTTCGATGCTGTAAAGCCTATGAACGGGCATCCGTAGACCAGCGGCGGACAGGAAATGCGGCAATGTACTTCCTTGGCACCATATTCGAAAAACGTACGCACGTTGTCACGAAGCTGGGTACCACGAACTATCGAATCGTCGCAGAACACGACACGGCGGTCTTTCAGGATTGCAGCGTTAGGGATGAGCTTCATCTTTGCCACCAGATCGCGACGACTCTGATTGCCAGGAGTAAAGGAGCGTGGCCAAGTGGGAGTGTATTTCAGGACAGCTCTTTCATAAGGAACACCCTTGCCTTCTGCATAGCCTAAAGCTGTGCCAACACCAGAGTCTGGGACGCCACAGACACAGTCGACTTCGGTATCATCGCTCTCGCCCAGTCTACGTCCATTCTTCTCTCGCACTGCTTCCACATTAATACCTTCGTAGTCGCTGGCAGGGAAGCCATAATAGACCCAAAGGAACGAACAGATCTGCTCATGTTCAAAGGATGGCTGCAACACCTCGATGCTATCGGCATGCAGACGGACTATCTCGCCTGGCCCAAGGTCACGCACCACCTTGTAGTCAAGATTGGGGAAACTGCACGACTCGCTGCTGACTGCATGAGCCTGAATGACTTCCTCAGTACCAATCAGCGTCAGCCGGTGGATTTCTTTCCTTCCAATAACGATGGGGGTACGTCCCAAGAAGTCACGAGCAGCAATGATTCCGTCTTCAGTAAGAATCAGCATCGAGCACGAGCCTTCAATCTTGCGATAAACCATGTTAATACCTTCAACGAAGGTATTTCCCATATTGATGAGCAATGCCACCAATTCCGTCTGGTTGATGTTGTTGGCAGACATTTCGCTGAAATGCATCCGCTGTGCCAAGAGCTCGTCGGCAATCTCTCTAAGGTTGTTAATCTTTGCAACAGTCACCACGGCATAGCGTCCCAAGTGAGAATTGACAATGATGGGCTGTGGGTCTGTGTCGCTGATGACACCCAGTCCCTGACAGCCGTGGAACGAATCAAGTTCGTCCTCAAAACGAGAGCGGAAATAGTCCCTTTCAAGAGAGTGGATACTACGGTTGAATCCCTGCTCAGGGTCAAACGTTACCAGTCCTGCGCGTTTTGTACCAAGATGTGAATTGTAGTCGGTGCCGTAAAACAAGTCGTTCACGCACTCCTTCGTGGAGATGGATCCGAAAAAGCCTCCCATAAACGTCTATCAAATAAAATAGTAAAGGAACGACGCTATACCTTCAAGTGCTGGCTTACGTTGTCCCTCAATTTCAATCTTAAACTCTATCTCAGCCTTGCAAATACCACGCAGATTCTGGATATTGTACAACTTTGTGACTAAACGGATGCGGCTTCCTGTAACGACAGGCTGGCCGAAGCGCATCTTGTCCATTCCATAATTCACCAACATCTTGATATGATGCACTTCGATAATCTGATCCCACAAATAGGGAAGCAAGGAAAGCGTGAGATATCCGTGTGCAATAGTACTCTTGTATTGGCTTTCTTCCTTAGCACGCTCCACATCGACATGAATCCACTGGTGATCGAGTGTGGCATCGGCAAAGAGATTAATACGTGGTTGATCAACTTGTAGCCAATCAGAAACCCCGAGTTCCTCACCCAGGTGAGAGGCAAATTCATCGTAAGAATTAATTACTAATTTTCCCATCTGTCAGAATTTTGGTGCAAACTTACACAAAAAAAATGAATTGCACAACTTTTCATCCCATAATTTCTGAAAAACACCTATGACGCTTGACATAATACTGCCAAAGCAGGGAGAAGCCTGTGTGTTGCGGTATGTCTGCGGCCATTCGGCAAGCCTGTATCTGCCTCCGATCTTCTTCGAAGTCCTTCCGCCAGTTCTTATATGCTTTTCGTGCACGGAAAATAGCCAAGCAGTCCTGCATGTTGTGCTTCAGGATCAACATCTCTGCCGCAGCAAGGTAATCTAGCCACCAACGAACCATCATGACATGTCTTAGTTCTTTGTCTGGCAAGCATTTATAGAGCATCGTTAAATTATTACGGAAATTCAGGAAAGTCTTCCTGGGATTAGCCTTAGGCAGCGTACCTCCACCCAGATGATATACTTTGGACTGGGGTTCACAAAGAATCCTTCTCCCTTTGATGCGCAAGCGCCAGCAGAGATCTATCTCTTCACTATGGGCAAAGAAACGACCATCCAAACCACCTGCCTCCCAATAGTCACTTGAACGTATCATCAATGCTGCGCCAGTAGCCCACAAGATGTCCGCACGACTGTCGTACTGACCTTCATCACGCTCCAATCTGTCGAACACCCGTCCTCGGCAGAAAGGGTATCCATAGCGGTCAAGAAAGCCGCCACACGCTCCTGCGTATTCAAACCTGTCGCGATCATTCAGACTTAACAGTTTTGGCTGACAGGCAGCGACATCAGGATTGGCATCCATCAGTTCAACAAGGGGAGTCAGCCATCCTGGAGTAACCTCTATGTCGCTGTTCAATAGCAGGTAATACTCTGCATCTATCTGCTTGAGTGCCTTGTTGTAACCATCGGCAAACCCCCAGTTTCTGTCAAGCAAAATCAGTCGACAGGATGGGAAACTCTCTCGAAGCAGATCCAGTGAGCCATCAGTTGATGCATTGTCTGCGACATAGACTGATGCCTCTCCACCAGAATAATCCATTACGGTTGGAAGATATTGGCGGAGCATATCTGCTCCGTTCCAATTCAAAATCACAATGGCGACCTTATCCATTACCTATAATATATAATAATGTAAATACCTATTTTATAATAAAGTGCCAAGCAATGCAGTTTTATCATGATTAAAGCCACCTAAACGAACATTCACCAATTGGTTATCCAATTCTGGCCTGGCATCCTGCGGAGGAAGTTCCACTCTGATATAATTCTTGGTAAAGCCGTGCATAGCTCTGCCACGTGTTGATTTCTCAAGAAGAACTTCCATTTCCTGTCCTATGTGACGGGTATAGAAATCTGAGGTCTTCTGCTCGGACAATCCTAAAAGCAGCTTGCTGCGCCTTTTCTTTTCTGCTTCACTCACCACGTAGTCAATCTTAAGCGCTGCAGTTCCAGGTCTCTCGGAATAGGGAAACACATGCAGCTGTGTCACATCCAACGACTGGAGAAAGCTGAAAGTCTCATCAAAACAATCCTGTGTCTCACCTCTACACCCCACCATCACATCAACACCAATGAACGAATCAGGCATCAACTGTTTGATCTTCGAAATCTTATCAGCAAACACCTGACGTGTATAGTGACGATGCATCAGACGAAGCACAGTGTCGCTGCCACTCTGTAAGGGTATATGGAAATGGGGCATGAAAGCCCGGCTTTGGGCACAATATGCTATCAGTTCATCAGATAAGAGGTCAGGCTCTAAGGAACTGATTCGAAAACGGCTGATGCCTGTCACCCCATCAAGTGCTCTCACCAAGTCAATAAAGTGTTCGCCTGTCGTTTTCCCAAAGTCACCGATATTCACTCCCGTCAGCACAATCTCCTTACCTCCATTCTCTGCTGCTTCTTGCACTTGTTCAACCAATGATGCAATAGGAGGATTCCGGCTGAAGCCTCGCGCAAAAGGTATGGTACAGTATGTACAGAAATAATCGCAGCCATCCTGTACTTTCAGGAAATATCGTGTGCGATTGCCACGTGAACAGGAGGGTGCAAAACTTTTTATATCCTTTGTCTTTTGAGTAAAACAGGCAGTGCTTGTTCCTGTTTGATTCATTTCCTTTCTCATCAAGGCCTCAGAAAGGAAGGAAACAAGGCGGGCTTTCTCGTCTGATCCCAAAACAAGGTCAACACCTTCTATCTTGCTTACCACATCTGGGGACAACTGCGAATAACAGCCGGTAACCACAACAAAAGCGTCGGGATGCTGACGCACCATCCGATGGATAGTCTGTCGGCATTTATGATCTGCGACCTCTGTTACAGAACAAGTATTAATCAAACATATATCTGCCGTCTCCCCATTTCTAACTGTCTGCACACCAAGTTCTTGAAGCATCCGACCAAAAGTAGACGTTTCCGAGAAGTTCAATTTGCAACCTAAAGTAAAATAGGCTGCCTTCTTTCCTTGAAATATCGATGTATCTATCATATTAATAAAATAGGTATATCTTAAGAGATTGCAAAGTTACGAATAAGTGAGCAAAATGCCAAATATATTCGTTTTTTTCTAAAGAAGGTGTCATTCACACGTAATAAATGGAGGAGTTTTGAAGTAAACTCGAAAGCGTCGTAAAATCCTTAAAAAGTACTAATTTTACCAAGAACGCCTAAACGTTAAAAAAAAAGGCAAAATTTAACATTTCAAAAGTAACTGATTTTCAGTCACTTGCAAAAAAGTTACAAAAATGGCAAAAAAAAAACACAAAAAAAAGTACAACGTATCGAAAAAATGTATACCTTTGCATCGTTTTAATAAACAAATGATTGTTTTACAGATTAAAAAGCATTAGAAAAATGAAGAAATTAGTATTTATGTTCGTAGCTGTTGCAGCTATTTCGTTCGCTTCTTGTGGTGGTCAGCAGGCACAGCCCGCTCCCGAGGTTGAGACTGACTCTGTAGAGGCTGTTGACAGCGTTGCTCCCGCTGATTCTGCTCAGGCTGACAGCGTTGCTGCTCCCGCTGATTCTGCTCAGGCTACTCAGGCTGCTCAGTAATTAGTTGTTTCACGACGAACTAATTAAAAAAATACCGCTGGACATTCGTTCAGCGGTAATTTTTTGCGTATAATGTACTTGGCACGACCATCTTGCAGGAGATTGGAGAACAACTGCACTCGTCAGATAGCCGGCCGCGACGCGATGGAGATTTTATCCAAGTTTAATCAGGTATTGCCAAGCACAAAGATACTTCCGTAACCGCGCCACGTCTTCATCTTTTATTTCTTTCAATCGTCGAACATCCATGTTGTCCTCCAAGTCGGCAATCTTCACCTCCCTGCCAAGAGGATTCTCAGAAGCTCTATGCACAAAGTCCTCATAGTTCTCTCCCTCTTGTTTCGTCACAGACAATACAGCACTTATGATTTCTTCGGGAAATCCCTCGCTTCTCAGATATTCTGCCGTTACGTCAGTATCTTCTATCGTGTCATGGAGTAGAGCCACAATTTTTGCCCTTGGGTCATTGCACCTCTCCGCTACACGTATTGGATGCATCACATACTCACGTTCTGACTTGTCTTTCTGTCCCTCATGCGCACGGATAGCAATCCGCAACGCAAGGTCGTACAATTCGTTCCAATCCTTCATAATCGATGCTTGGATTTAATGGGCATATCTTTGAATCAGTCCTATATCCCGCAGCACTTTGATTTAACTCTATTTATCAGTTCCTGAGCAACAGAAAGCTCTTGCTTGGGCAAGCGGCATAGCCGAACGGCCCAGGGTTTTGTCATATCAGACTATTACTTACCTCAGTGCTGCAATTCAAGACAAGCAAAAATCATCGATGACATGGCAAAGGTACGAATAAAAACTGAGATAGCCACTTCTCTTGGAGGAATATTTCACGCGAGAGAGCTTTTTTCCCGTTATATAGCTCCGATCTTCAACAAAGTGCCACGAGTTCCAAACTGTTTTAGCTTTCGCCTGCAGTTCAACATGTTCTGTCATCATGGCAGCATCAAGTTGTTCAAGCGATGCAGAATCACACATCTGGGTAAGTAGGTCATTATAGCCAGCTATTAAGCTTAATTCATCCATCAGAGATTTGAACTCGTTATCGAAAGACATCCATTCCCGTTCGGTCATTTGGGGAGTATAATTCGTGAAATTCGTAGTCTGTTCTGTCCGTGCTGTCCGTTGCTGAAGAATAATTCGTTTAATTCGTGCAATTCGTAGTCGTAAAAAAAGTCTGTTCTGTCCGTGCAGTCCGTTGCTGAAGAATAATTCGTTTAATTCGTGCAATTCGTAGTCGTAAAAAAGTCTGTTCTGTCCGTGCAGTCCGTTGCTGAAGAATAATTCGTTTAATCAGTGCAATTCGTAGTCGTAAAAAAAGTCTGTTCTGTCCGTGCAGTCCGTTGCTGAAGAATAATTCGTTTAATTAGTGCAATTCGTAGTCGTAAAAAAAGTCTGTTCTGTCCGTGCTGTCCGTTGCTAAAGAATAATTCGTTTAATTCGTGCAATTCGTAGTCGTAAAAAAGTCTGTTCTGTCCGTGCAGTCCGTTGCTGCACCGATTCTGCAAAATAGCAGGGAAGATTCTGTGAAATCCTTTCAAAATCTCCGCAAAGCGGATGTAATACGCTATTAATCTGTGACATCTGTGTAATCTGTGGTCGTTTAAGGGGGGGGGAGTTCAGTTAGTAAAATACGTGAGTCCGACCCATGTTCCAATCTCTGCACGGATTCAACGAATTGATTATTACTAGCTCCTGTTCTTTATGAAACAGGTACCCGTCCCTTCGTTTCACAGAATGGAGAAAGATGCCTATAATTGACAAGTTGTTAGACAGGAAACTTGAAATACAAAAATGGCTTTTAGACTATCTGGAAGATGAAGATTTTGAGAATAAAGTTTAATACAGATACTCACGGGTTCCATTAAAGACAAAAAAGATGAACAACATTATTGATTGCATGACAGAACCGAGGTTTAAGCAGATGATGGTTAAACTCAGCAAGGCTACCACAGAAAAAGAGGTAGACGCAATAATCAGTGAACATAGTCAAATAGAGATGTCGGATACAGAAAAGCAGCAATATAGTGACAATGTTATTGCTGATTTGGAAAACGTATTGAAGGCATTGGACAGCGATATAGAAGAATTACGCGCTACCCGTATTCGCGAGAAGATGGGAGACTTGGACCAAGCCATTTCCTTTGCATACATCGCAAAAAATTATTTCGGCAAATCATATTCATGGTTAGTTCAACAACTAAACGGCAGCATAGTAAACGGAAAAGAAGCACACTTCAACAAAGAAGAAGTGTTGCAACTTCAGTCGGCGTTGAATGATCTTGGAAGGAAGCTTGCCTCTATCGTTCTAATCTGAAAGATATCTCCAAGGCCACAACCTACGGACCTTATAGCCCAGAAAGCTGTGTGTCAGGAATACCCCCTGACACACTTTATTTATCTGTACCATAGGTCGATTTCAGATTACATTAAGGAGGTGTCACCTCCCTTTGACATTAAGAATAGGCGGGCATAATACATATGCCCGCCTCACAATCTTGTTTTACACAGATTTAAAAGCATAACTATCTCCCTAGATACTCACCAACGATTCCAACAGGGTCACTTGCATTAACATAACCCCATCCCGCAGACCTATCATCACCAGAATCATATAGTTGTTTCCCAGCTTTACTATAGCAAATAACTTGTCGTACTCTCACCAAACTATAAATCTCATCATATTCTGCCTTTGTCTTTGTTGTCACAACAAGGACCTTACTACCTATCATTCGAGAAAAATACTTCTGCCACTCTGGAGTATGATAGACAGCCTTCACCCAGACAAAATGGTTCCCATTTTTATTATTTACTATGTTAGAATTATAGGATATAGTTACCATTTCATCTTCGCTGACTTTTATCCATCCGCCAGTGTTAGATTTCTTTGTTTGGGCAAAAGTATAAATCCCCAAAATAAGAAAAGAACACAATAGAATCTTTCTATATATTCTCATACATACAATAGGTGAAGAGATTGCATACCAAGAGTTATACACCCTTGGTATGCATTATAACAACTATTCATTCATATTCTGCGCAGCTTCCAACAATTTCATTGTAATCTTATTGTATTTCGCCCACTGGGATGCAGACATATTGTTTTGTGCATTTTTCATTTTATCACTGAACTCCTGTGCTTTTTCGAGTAAGGCCGGATATTCACTCAAAGCATCCATGTCTCCTTTCGATGCTTTTTTCAAATAAGAGATATACTTATCTACATATTCCTCATAAGAATCCAAAAGTTCGTCCCAATCCTCAGAATCAGAAGAAGAAATCGGAGTTTCTACCTCTTCCTCATCATTGTCATCAGAAGAACTATCATCACTGGTCAAAGAAACACTTCCGTTTCTCTCATTATCCTCTTCAAAAATTGACGACAATCGGATTTTAGCAGGAGTCTCATCGCCCACATTCTCATGATTTTCAATTTTAATTGTAACTGTTTGACCAGATGAAGCCTGACGCAAAACATCATAATCGCTGAAAGACCATGCATCAGCTTTTCTTGCAGAAATAACATTTCCATCTTCGTCAAGAACCTCAACGGCGATATAGGCCTTCAGGTTTTCAGGTAGAGGTTCAATACACATCAGTTCCACATTTACTTCGTCGACAATACCTTTCTTGTATTTGTAGGTTTTGTCTACAAGGGTGAAATAACTCGACAACTTACCGCCGATGGTTGTGTTGTCAACTGACACTTCAAAAGAATCTCCGCCCTTTTTCCCTCCACAAGAAGAAAGGTACAAAGCCATAAAAGCTAACATAAACAACAATTTAAATACTCTCATATATTTCAACCAACTGTTTCAATTAATTATTGGATACCACCCTAAAATAATTCTCAATAGTCTACGAAAAATCTGCATACCGCACACAATATATTATTAATTGCATGCGGTATACTGATAAATGGTTAATTTGTTATCTTAAGTTTAAACTTAGCTACCTTCTCAATACCTTCACTAACATCACCTTCTTTGCCTCCCGTAAACGTTAGGTTGATGGTTTCACCTGGTTCGCTTTCAAGGAATTCCTTAAACTCTTTACCATCGCTATCTCCACTACGCCATTCACCATAATTGGGGAGAAGTTCTTTCACATCACGTCCATTTTCATCTTGCCCAACTCCCACTATCCACATTTGACCATACGAACTAACGAGTGATGAAGTATTTACGGTTTCAAGCAGTTTGAATCCGATTTCTACTTCAGGGTAACCATAACTACTCTCTGTAACTTCTCCACAAAAAGCAATCTCGACTTTCCCTTTAAGAGAAGAAGGAAGTATAACCTCCAAAGACGGTTTCACTTCTTCTACTTCAGAACTTTCATCTTTTGATTCACTTTTGCTTTCATCATCCTCTTCAATAATTGACGACAATCGGATTTTAGCAGGAGTCTCATCGCCCACATTCTCATGATTTTCAATTTTAATTGTAACTGTTTGACCAGATGAAGCCTGACGCAAAACATCATAATCGCTGAAAGACCATGCATCAGCTTTTCTTGCAGAAATAACATTTCCATCTTCGTCAAGAACCTCAACGGCGATATAGGCCTTCAGGTTTTCAGGTAGAGGTTCAATACACTTCAGTTCCACATTTACTTCGTCGACAATACCTTTCTTGTATTTGTAGGTTTTGTCTACAAGGGTGAAATAACTCGACAACTTACCGCCGATGGTTGTGTTGTCAACTGACACTTCAATAGAATCTCCGCTCTTTTTCTCTCCACAAGAAAAAAGAGACAAAGCCATAAAGGCTAGCATAAACAATTTAAATGTTTTCATAAATAAATAATTAAATTTGCCTACTCTTCAAAGGATTTTCGGCATACTCCTAATCTAATCTTTTACTAATATCGATTTAAAACCTAAAATCTCATCATCAACAAATTCAGATTGTGTGTCTTGGCTCTTCCAAAAGCAGTGAACCAATCAACTATTGCCCATATTCCTACTCCGCCACAGGTTAATAGTTTCGCAATTCCTAATCCAA
This sequence comes from Prevotella sp., assembly GCA_016285075.1. Classification (GTDB taxonomy): domain Bacteria; phylum Bacteroidota; class Bacteroidia; order Bacteroidales; family Bacteroidaceae; genus Prevotella. Next base: position 22,297 of record JAEEQB010000004.1, on the reverse strand, counting down.
TCTGCCCCATATAGAAGCGGTCAGCTCCAACGATTCCAAGAAAAAACGCTAACAAGAATGTAACCATCGGACTTTTCCACGATGTAGCCATTAACATACTTTCCCTTGCCTCGTCCATTTTTTCAAGTTTCTCACGAATCTGCATCTGAGCATAATCAGGAAACTTGTCTGCATTGACCATTATAAACTGGTCTACTTTTGCTTTTTCCATAATACTTTGAATTTTGTTATTAATTAGAGATTGATATTTGTGTTAATTATTTATCCCAACATCATGAACAGTTCCATGTTTTTTCTCTTTGTGGCATCTTGTATCATAAAAAGATCTATCAACCACCAGATATAAGCACCGCCACAAGTCAAGAGTTTTCCAACTCCCAACCCGACATCACCAATATAGAATCTGTCAACCCCCAGAGAACCAACAAGAACTGAAAGAATAAGCGCAAGAGTTGGATCCTTAAATTGAGCCATTCGAATAGAGGCCACACTGTAATCCATGGTCAACAGCTTATTCCGTACCATTTCTATTGATTCCATAGGTAATTTATTGCCATTTAGAGCAATAATCTGATTTGCTTGACTAACTTCCATCGTTTATAAATCTAAAATATTTCTGACTACAAACCATATTGAAAAGGATACAATGTAAAAGTCCACAATATACTTGTTTTCTATAACCTTTTTTATTCTTTCGCGAGTATTATTATCTGGCATAAGCCATACAACAACAAATGCCAAAGCATAAGGTCCAGAATATGCAAGGTAATAATTATAGCTGATAGCCTCAGCAAATCTACCATGTACAAAAGCATGGATGGCTCGCTGTATGCCACATCCTGGACAACTAAGTCCAGTAATCAACTTAAATGGACATTTAGGCATAAACCAATACTGAGCAGGGTTAATATTATACAAGATAAAAACACCCAACAACAGAATGGTCATTATCAGTATCAGTTTTTTCAACCTAACTTGCAAATGAAGCTAAACCGCCTATAGCAGCTAATCCACCAAAAAACAGTATGTAAATAACCCATATAATTAAACTAATGAATATTCCGACATAACTCCATTTCTTAGCTTCGTTGGCGGCCATAATTGCAGCAGTATATTGCTTCGCTATATACAGAGAATCTACAGTATTGGCTTTCACGATTGCAACAATTCCCAATGGTAGACAACAACATATAGTTGTAAAAATTGCTAATGCCATGTGATTGTTTGGCTTCATCATTGGAGCCTGTTCTTGAGTAACTTGTTCTTGTATATCCATTTTTAAAATATTAATGCCTACTCTTCTGCGGATTTTCGGCTACTTCCTTATTTATAGTTCTGCTTATAATCCTGTGTACTTCGGAATAAACCCTATATATTATTGAAAGAACATAAATACAAAGGGTGTGAGCCTTCTCGACATTCTTAGTCAGAAGGTCCTGGAATACCTGTGTATGTAAGAATGAAATCAGCTCACACCTGCAGGTATATATGTGAGCTGGTTCCATAGTGGAGCAAGCAGTATATATGCTACTGCAGGAGAAGCAGCTTTCAAACTTCTCACCCATACACAATTGAATTTTCCAGGTTCACTGACGGGTCAAAGCTTAATCGCTCTCCTCGATGTAGTCGAATGTTATTCACAAACGACGAGGCAAAGATAAGCATTTTTTTTGAAAGTTGCAACATTGTGAGCTGTTTTTTTTGTTTTTGGTGCAAAATTAGTATAAAACAGGCATACCACAGTGTTCCATTTTGTTCCTTTTTGGATTAGTTCAAAACAAATATTTCAAGAGCCAGACTATAAAGCAAGAAAAAGCCCGCATCGAAAGATGCAGGCATATACATTATTATATATATCACTGGGTTCCTGTTTTGTTCCTTATGGGGATTAGTTCAAGACAATTATTACCTTATACAATATATACATTTCTATCAACTCTTTATACTCCAACTGCTTCCCATTCAGAAATGTTACGCTCCTTTTCTGAGAATACAATGCCAACTTTGGTGATGGGTCTCCCGTCGAGACAGTATTTGTCAGCATAGCCATTGCGGTCTATCTGGTCAAGAGCATCTTGCACTGGCCTATCATATTTCAGTTCCAGAATATAAATCCCTTTGGGCATGAGCAACGTAATGTCAGAGCGTCCCTTAGCACTGGCATCCTCGCAGCGTAGGTCGGCGCCAAAGGACATCAGCAGCGTGTAGAGCAGAGCGTGGTAATAGTGTTCATTACCATTGCCCTTCTCTATATGATAGGGGATTCCTGCAAAGAATGTCTTGATGGCCTCTATGAACTCGGCCAACTCACCATCACGGCGGAATCGCTTGTAGGCCAGGAAGAGTGAGCTCTTGTTCATATCGACCTGTGCCCTACCATGTTCCACATATTGGTAGAGGCAATCGGCAAATCCCTTGCGCACCTCAAGATTGGGGAACCCAAGTGTATAGCTTTCCAACTCAGCATCGTACTGCTTAATAGTCAGGTAGCCGCTCTGATAGAGAATGGGGAGTGGAGAACTATAACTATCGAACGACAAGTCGAAGTCTGATGACTGACACTCCTTGCCATCAATGTCTATAAGATCTATCGGTGGCATCTGGACCAGCATATCTATCAATGCTCCTGGGGTACCGCTACTGAACCAATAGTCATCCACCTTCTCGAAACTAAATGCTTTGATGAGGCTGAAGGGATTGTACATGTCGGTCATAGCCTCGCTGAAGTGGTAACCGTCGTAGTTCTCTTTCAGCACAGCAAACATCTCTTCAAATGTCAGACCTTTCTTTTGTCCCAACATCTCGATGTCTGCTCGCAGGGTGGTGACGAGTTCTTCCTCACTAATGCCACAGACATTATCAAAGACAGGCACCATTGATATATTGACCAGCTGGTTTAGCTTAGAAAAGACTCCCATCTGTGAGAATTTGGAGATGCCAGTGATGAACACAAACTGTAGGTGCACATCTTCACTTTCAAGCGGTCCAAAGAGATTCTGGAAGCGTTGACGGACGATTTTCTGTTTTTCTGCATCTCCCAGGCTGTGGAGCATCATGTTGTCGTACTCGTCAACGAGCACTACCACCTTCTGCCCCGTCTGCCGCTCTGCCTCACGTATGAGATTTATAAAACGGATATTAGCATCAGTCCTGGCTGGAGTGATGCCATATTTTTTTCATATTCTCCCAGCATGTAGTCGATGAGGGCGTCTAACTGCTCGATGCTCTCCAAATCGCCAGCGCTGAAGTCGAAACGCAACACGGGATGTTTTTCCCACTTCCAGTTAGTGGTGGCAATGAATAGCTGAGGCTGCTCCGTGCCATCCTCAGTTGTGAAAGCCTCGAATAATTCACGTCGACCCTCGAAGATACATGCCAACGTGTCCACCATCAGCGACTTGCCGAAGCGTCGCGGACGGCTGAGGAAATAGGGCTTCCCTTCAGTAATCATTTTGTAGAGCAGAGGAGTCTTGTCTATGTAGACATAACCTCCCGTGCGAATGCTCTCAAAACTTTGTATGCCAACGGGATACTTACGCTTATTTATATTGCCTATACTTGAACTTACCATCCTATATTCTTTTGTTGAGGCGCAACCTGCCTTCGCGAATGCAAAGATAGGACTTTTTTTGAAAGTTACAACAATGTGAGCTGTTTTTTTAGTTTTAGGTGCAATAATAGAATAAAACAGGCATATCACAGCGTTCCATTTTATTCCTTTTGCCGACAAGAATCATCTATGTCTTTATCAAGCCAAACGCCCGTCTTCTTGCCGCAGACATAAGCAATAGGTGGAAGGTTTCCTTGCCGTAGGTTGTCAAGGTACAGCGGTTCACCCTCTACGATGAGACTGCACTGGAACGTGTCGCCAACCTGAAGACGGGTGTTCTCTGAGGCAATAACCCTGAACGTCAATTCACCCAAATATTCCACATCACAAACCCGCTGCGGCTGCCACGTCAGGCGCAGCCGCTCACCACGACTCAGTTCGTTCGCCACACTCAGGCGCCTACTCATTACTGGGCTGCTCTGCTGCTCCTTGGGCAACAGGGCATTCTGACAATATGCCTCCCAGTCACGGTAGCCTAAGAACTGCGAGAGTATGCGAAGTGTGCTGTTGCTGGGTTCTACTCCCTCGTTCACATAACCCCAGATTCTCATAAGTGTGGTGCGGCTGACAAGAACGTGCAACCTTGCGAAAATACGTTCACGCAGGAAGTCAAAGTCCTTTGGGGTGACAAGTTTCCTGTTCAAAGCCGTTTCTATGTCAGTTCTTAGTTGCTCAGTTGTCATCTCTTCTGCTTGTTTTGTTCGTTTTCTTTTTGTTGCCAGGACTGTCTGAGGGCATTCAGGATTGACATCAGGCAGCGCTCCACTTCCTGCTTCTCCTGGGCCGTCAGTCCTGTTGTGTGACTATTCATATAGATATGTATGGCGTCTATGCCCCGTTTGTATCTCTCGTCTATGCCGACTTCCGGCTTTACGGCCTTTCGCAGGCTGTCAGCCCCTTCCGCATAGCACCGTTGTATTCGGTATTCGCTCTGCTTTCTTCTTTGTACTTCCTCGTTCCTCTCTTTCTGTCGGCGGTTGTCCGCAGCCAGAAGGTTCACTGTCTCCTTCTGCTCATCAGCTTCCATTTGACTTTCTTCAACCTTTTCTTTCAGTTTTTCTATCGCTTCCTTTTGCTCCACTATACGGTCCTGCTGACTGTCAATCGTCTGGTGTTGTTGGGAAATGGTACGGCTGAGCAACTTCTGTCTGGTGGCCAGGCCCACGACAGCAACCATTAATAATAGGAATAGCGCAGAAAGTATCGCCACCGTCAAAAGTCTGTTTCGTGAGTCTCGTCGCGTCATGCTGTCACGCAGCTCTGTCACGTTCTGATACCGCTGGCCTATGGGCAGCAGGCACCTCCTGACAATACGGCTGTAGCCCAAGTCCATCTGCTGAAAGATCACCCCCATACTGTAAATGTCGTTCCTGACGTCGGCCACAGCCGTTTGCTGCTGCTCTGGCGACATATATTTCAGAGTGCCTGCCGGCTGTTTCAGGACAGCGTGACTGTCGGTATCAGCCAGTCCAAAGTCAATCAACTTCACGTTCTCGCCGTTTCTTGTGACGATGATGTTCGCAGGCTTCAGGTCGCGGTGGACAATGCCCTTTGAGTGGATATAGCTGACAGCCTCCGTCAGCTGGTTTGCTATTCTGCGACGTTCCTTGCGTGTCGTCGTAGCTTGCAGCCATTCTTTTAGAGTCACACCGTCCACATATTCCATTAAGATGCAGTCTCCCAGTTCCTCAACAGTCTCCACTCCCATAGCCGTAACTATGCCTGGGTGCTGTAACTGCATCATGATATCCAGCTCCTTGCGCAGCCTTTGCTGGTAGCCTGCCTCGTTTCTCACCTCTGGCCTCAGTCCCTTCAATAGCCACCACCGCCCGTATCGTTTACCTTTCGCCACGACATTCACCTCCGATGTGCTGAGTATCTCCACATCGGTAAAGTCGCGACTGATTCCTTCGAACGAGTCGGAAATGTAGCCAGAGGCAGAAGAGTCAGAATCTTGTGCCATCATTTATTCTCATTGTGAGCACAAAGATATGGCTTATATTCAATTTAACCAAATCAGGACTGTCCTATTTATGATAATTTAAGCCTTCAAAAGACTGGCACAAGGTGACACAAGAGTAACACCAAGAACATCTCCTCCAAAAAAAGCGAGATAAATTACACTCCGTCACTTTCTTTGTAATCGGTTGAAATACAGGTTATTGCGAGAGTGGTGGAATTTCTTTCTATTACACTAATTACACTTAAAGTAAAACTAAAGAGGTCTTCGTGTGGCCTCATGGCCATATGAAGAACTTGTTGTACGGTGGACGGGCATGAATCTATGGTGATTAACCTCGGTTTCGACCTCGGTCATGCATTGTCATACAAGGAAGAAATCAGCGGAGCCTATGACGAAGAAGCTGTCCGCGATAGTAATAAGAGGCTGATGAGACAGCCGAATCGTTCTTTGAAACACTGATACAGTCACGTATTGGCACTATGTTGGCCGTCCTCCAAGAATCATGCTTTGACGGACAACGGAGCGAGTGGCTATACGGACGCCGTGCGGACGTGTGCAGACAAAGTTCTCCAATTTCTTTCCCAATTTCTTCAGTCTGACTTTCTCCTGACAAAAAAAAGAAATCTGATGCACCATTCATGAAGACACTGGCGATACGTCAGCCTTGGACATCACTTATCGCATGTGGCGTAAAAGATATTGAATGTAGGGAAGCTATGCCTACTAAATGCCGAAAGATATTTGTTGCTGCCAGTGGTTCGAAAGTACCGTGGAACGAACTTGATGATTTGCCTAAATAGGGAGTGTCACCAAATGTTAAGTAACTTTATAACCAACTGATTTGTAATGTGATAGAATTTTTGTACCTTTGTAGGTGATAATAAGAATCCCCCCGATAAAAGCTTCTGGGGAAGATATTGCAGGAAATCCGAAAGGTTTGTCGCGAGCATGAATTGGAAGAAACACTGACGGACAAAGAGAGAAGTCTGTTCTTTTGTTATTCTGTCTTATTCAGTTATTCTGTATAATTCTCCAATTCTTGATAGTTTTTGAGGCCGTAGTCCGACCCATGTTCCAATCTCTGCACGGATTCAACGAATTGATTATTACTAGCTCCTGTTCTTTATGAAACAGGTACCCGTCCCTTCGTTTCAGTTCTTTATAAAACAGGTACCCTGCGTTTCATCATTTTGATTGCTTTTTGGTGATATTTTGTGGTGTTTTAGGGACGAAGGACAGAAAAAAAGGCCTTTTTTGTAAAAAAAATAAGAAAAAGCAAGGAATGTCACAAAAAGTTTGTATCTTTACGCCCGATTCTCGTTGTCATGAGCAGTCGGTACTAACGGATGAATTCCGTTACCGCCCACAACTTGAATGACAGTCCACGCCGGGCCATGTGAGGCGATGCCGCCATAACAAGGCGGGCATTGGGTGGGATAATGCGGGATTCACGACATATAAAAAAGGCGTCTTCTGGCGTTTTGTCTTTGACATCCAAGAATCTCGCAAATTCGAACGATATTGTCAGAGCAAGGCAACTAAAGATGTCCTCGGGATGTGTTTATACGCATCCCCCTTTATGGTGTTATTCAACAGTGCCACTACTGGGGGAAGCTATATTCATATCGGCGTGGGCTTCTACGTTGCTCGTTCTTCAATATCGGGCAATGCGAGAGCCTTTGGATGTGGGACGGGCGACAAGGATTGTTCCCACGTCTTCTTTTTGTGCCGTTACGAAGAAAGAGAATATCGCATTTTGGGAACGATGCGTAAAAAGAATCGCAATGGCTGAAGACATAAAACTAATCGCTAATTCTGGCATTCAAATATATACTTTTCCTATTAGCATCAACACGCAGGAGAAGTTCAAATCATGGTATCATGAATGGTATGATACTGAAAATGGAGAATGGATTTTGGACTCAGTTTATGAATTGAGGACAGAGGATGAATGTATTTATTATGAAAAGAAGAAGCTTTATAATGGTGGTTACTTGGCAGACCCCACCCTTGTATTAGACCCATCAGAATTGAAGAACGATGGTATAACCCCACTTCGTATTGATGATGCCAATTGTCCTGGGGTTAAAGGTGACATTTTCTGCATGACTTTTTCAGATAAAGACAACAAATTGTCGTTTTTTGAAAATGTCTGGCTTCCCTTGCCATACTTTTTTAAACGAACAGAAAAGAAGTTTCGCTTTGGTCCTCTCAACTGGGCACGTTTCAAGATGATTCCTGTTGAGGACATGAAAGGTATTAAGACCTATCATGTAGTTCTGGCATTTGACACAAGAGTTAGATACGAAAGCGATGAGTATGATGAGTGCCCAGTATTCCCAGACAAATTCCGTACTGATATGGATTTTGACTTGTGTAGTAATGAGTTCTTCTTGATGGACTATTGCACGTCAGGGAAGAAGTGGAGTTATATTGATGAATATTTACTTAAACTAGTCCATCCGGGAATCCAAAGAGTATCTCAAATCAAGGGTGCAAATGTCAGAAAAACCGCTTATATAGCCTCATATACATTCTTAATCAACTACCTTGCACAGCATAAATTTTTCCCTAAGGTAACTTTGTATAAAGATACAGAGGTGGAAACAAAAGACGTTGATATGGTCATTGATATTGGCAATTCAAGGACAACGGCCTTGCTTATTGAAGACAATACCAATTTCAACCAAGTAAGGCATCTAGAACTTATAGACTATACGAATCCTGTGTGTATTGATGGTGAGGGGGCTTACATACGTTCATATTCTGAACCCTTTGATATGCGGCTTGCCTTCCGAAAAGTCGATTTCGGTGATTTCGGCATTAAAGATAGTAAGCAATTTGTTTACCCCAGTCTAGTACGCTTGGGACAAGAAGCCAACCAATTAATCCATTTGTCAACAAACAATATTGAAGACGACGAATCATTATCAACATACTCCAGCCCCAAGAGATACCTATGGGATTGGAAACCCAACCGAGAAGAGTGGAAGTTTCTTGTGCTCGAAGGAGAAAAAGACGCTCACATCCTAAATCTTCGCGGAATAACTAACCAGTTAAAGAGTGATGGAAAACTTGACCTCGAAGGTAACGGAGGCCAGTCATTCCACTATTCTCGCCGCTCCTTGATGACATTCGCATTTTTGGAGATGCTCGTGCAGGCAAAAGTCCAAATAAACGGAGAAAGACACCGTTCCAACAAGACAGGTTTAGGCAAGCCTACAATGCCACGAAAAATCAAAAGGATTATAGTCACTTGCCCTACAGCTATGTCTAAAGTTGAGCGTGAGGCTCTTGTTCGTTGTGCAAAAGATGCTATTATCCTCTTGGAGAATTTTGAATACAAAAATCCTGCTGACAATGAAAAGCCAGGGAAAACCGTAGAAGTAATTCCTGCTGTTCGTTCCATGAAGGATACAGATGGTGCTTGGTATTACGACGAAGCAACATGCTCACAACTTGTATATATGTATGGTGAAGTTGGACATAAGTATAAGGGATGCTGCAGTGAGTTCTTTAATCTTTACGGGAAAATAGAAGATGGAGAGAACCAACCGTCTATCACTGTAGGTTCTCTTGATATTGGTGCTGGTACATCGGACTTAATGATAAGCAAGTACACGTATGAAAAAGGCGATGTGACAACTATAACTCCTGACCCTCTATTCTACGATAGTTACTACTTTGCTGGTGATGATATGCTATATGCCCTCATCAAAAACATCATGATACTTGATGAGGACAGTGCTTTCCGAAAGCAACTTAATGGTATAGGAATAAAAGAATATCGTCAAAAGATGAAAGACTTTTTTGGTAAAGACTATAATGGGCAAAGCATAGCTGACAGAATGTTGAGGAAAGATTTCAACATACAGTATTCTGTTCCATTGATGTGCTATTTTTTGGAATTGCTTAATAAAGGTAGTAAGAATTGCTATGTCAAATATGAAGATGTATTTAGTGACTGTCCACCAAACAATAATGTCATTCAAGGTTTTAAAGAGCGCACAGGCATTGACATAACGTCAATAATATGGGACTTCAACAACGAAAAAGTGTCTGATGTCGTAAGCAAAGAGTTTGAACCGTTGCTGAAAAAGATAGCAACCATCATGTATTCTTTTGCCTGTGACATCGTACTTCTATCAGGAAGACCTGCGTCTTTGCCATCCATAAGAAACCTGTTCTTGAAATACTATTCTGTATCTCCCAACCGCCTTATCGTTCTTAACAACTATTATGTTGGAGACTGGTATCCATTTGGTGAGAATACGGGCCACATTAGAAATGCAAAGACCATTGTTGCTATTGGAGGTGTAATAGGCCATTATGCCTCAGAGTTATCTAATCTTAACAAGTTTGTAATCAATCTAGACAAGCTAAAGGACAATCTAAAATCAACTGTTAATTATATTGAAGCATCAAGAGAAGGTCAACCCATTGAGTATTTCATCACTCCAGAGCAGAGCAAGGGAGACCTTATGGTTAGTACTATCCCTGAGACTCTGAATGTTCGACAGATAGGTTTAGATTCATATCCGTGTCGCGCTCTTTACAATATAGACTTTAATCGCTATAAGATGGGGGACAGGATAAGGAAGAAAGCATTGCTCAATGAAGACGACTTTCCTACAGACGCAAAAGTTTCAGGCCTTGTCAGAGAAAATATCGATGCGCTGAAAAGAAGGATGCCATTCAAAATATCGATAGAACGTGACGTGGATGACAAAGAGAGCCTGACAATAAGTGCGATTGTCGACAACGAAGGTAATGATGTTATCGATGGAAACCTTGAAATACATATTCAAAGTCTTGGAGTAGAAGACCAGTATTGGCTTGATTCAGGTGCATTTGACTTCTAACAAAAACAGATAAATATGATACAAGATATAGATAAGCATTTAGAACTGATAGAGTCATCTATTGCGTGGGCGAAAGAGTTTAAAAAAGATTCTTTTCCTGTGACAGTTTTCAAAGAATACCGAAGGAAACTGAGACGAATCCGCTCAGCTCTTGAGGAGAACTGTTCTGCAGCAGCATACGGAGAGAGTCAAGTTGGAAAATCCTACTTGATGAGTAGCCTGCTTTCATCCGCAAATTCTCCCTTTGTCATTCAAAGCGGAGGTCGTTCATATAGTTTTATAGATGAGCTTAATCCCAGTGGTGGTAACAATGCCAAAATTGAATCGACAGGTGTCATTACAAGATTTACGATAGCCAGAGGAGATAATGCAATGTCTGATTATGTAAAGGTACGTCTACTAACAGTTGTCGACATCATCCTCCTTATAGCAGATTCGTATTATAATGACATCAAGATAAATCCTGATACGATTCTAAAGTATGACGAGATCAATAAGTCTTTAGAAGGACTGTCCAGTTTGTGGAATAGCAAAACGAAGCAACAATCAGAAATAATCGATGATGATATTAAGGACATTAATGACTATATAAAAGATGTAATAGGAAACAATGCTGCTAGTGTATATCAGTCAAACTTCTGTAAGATTGTTGCCCCTGTTATTCAATATGTGTCCTACGACAAGTGGGTTGACATTTTTAGTCTCTTGTGGAATAAGAACCCAGAAATGAGTCATTTATTCAGTGTGCTGATTAATGAGTATAAAAAACTTGATTTTAACTCCGAGGTTTATGTGCCATTTGATGCTGTTCTTCGTGAAAACGGAACCATTCTCAAAATCGAATGGTTAGACACTGTTTGTGGAGTAAATATTGATACCGGCAGAGACATCATCTATACAGACATATATGACAAGAATGGAAATCTTATAGCTCAAAACTATAACAAGGGAAATCTGTCCGCACTCATTGCAGAATTGACATTTGAGCTGCCTGCTACAATTGCTGAAGAGCGAAAGTTCTTAAACAAGATTGACCTGCTGGATTTTCCTGGAGCACGTTCGCGTGAAAAGTTTAAGGAGAACGAGATTCATACTGTCCTTCCCAAAATATTAAGACGTGGAAAAGTTGCATACTTGTTTAACAAGTATTCCCGTTCATTGAGAATAAGCAGTGTTTTATTCTGCCATCATAACGACCAGAAAACCGAACCGACTATAGGTGAAACTATCAATAGTTGGATAGAGGACAACATAGGTCGGACACCCAACGAACGAGCCAAACTGTTACAAAACACGAATGGCATCGCACCGTTGTTTATGATTGCAACCAAGTTTAATATTGATCTTGAACGTACAAAGACAGACAGTCCGTCAAATTTGGATAAATTGGATGACCATTGGAATAGATTCGATACGGTTATTCCCGAGATCATCAAGCCAAACAAGTGGTTTGATGAATGGGTAACCAAAGGTGGATTCTTTACGTCCTCTGCTTTCCAGAATGTATACCCCCTGCGCGACTTCTATTGGTCAAGCAAAAACAATCTGTTTACGGGTTATCAGGATGGGGCAACAAAATCAGAAGAAACAGGTGAATATGTTCATCCAGATTTTCCCAACTATATGGAGGCACTAAAAAGGAGTTTTCTCAGAAATGAGTTTGTGAAGACCCATTTTGCTCATCCTGAAGAAACCTGGAATGATGTTGCAACTATCAATAACGACGGTTCAAAGGCCATCATTAGGAGCCTTGATGCTATCGCCAATGTATTAGATGATGCCCGTAGAAAGAAGTATTTGGCTGATCTTCAGGCCATCAAGCAGGAAATGTATCAAGCCCTGTCAGTATATTTTGAGCCAGAAGACAGTGAGGAAAAGAACAGAAAAGTCAAACAGATTTGCGGTGACATTAGGCGTTCTCTGATTTTTACGATAGGTTCAAAGCCGGAGATTTTTGGTAGGATCATTGATAGTTTAATGGTTCCTGTGGGCAATCTTCGAGACATCGCTTACGATATCATCATTTGTCACTCAGACACACCGAAAGATTTTTCTGCCATCAACTTTATCCGTGCAACAGTTGGCATCAATCTAAAAGACGGAAAAGATATCAATATCGAAAAACTATGTGACTTCTTTAGCTGTGATGAAGAACAGCTTGAACGAGATTTGAAGGAAAAAGGTTGCACCATAGAGGAAGTTATATCAAGTAATGCGGAAACCCTCACCACTGTGGCAGATGTGGTCACGAAGCATATCATTGACTATTGGGTCACTTATTTGAACAATCAAGCTAAATCGATAGAGAGTATATTGCCACATGCAGACGAAGTCGTGTTCATGTTGGTTAGTCTTCTCAAAAAGCTTGGAGTGAGAAAGCTAATCTCAGAAAAGATAGATCGCTATTGCAATGTGTTCAGTCTCAATGAACAGCCCAATGCTATTGCAGACTATGCCTCGCTTACTCTAAACAACTTTGTGAGTAGCGTTGGAAGAAATTACATTGATGACCATGAGATAGCAGACATTAATGCAAAAGCGCAGAAATGCCACTTGGCCATAGACACTGCTTCCGACACTTGGGATGTTGTAAGGAAGCCAAGGCCGCTGATACAAACGCTAAAAGCTTTCGACGATTCTGCAAGTATCGTCAATCAGGATGTCATTAATATGGATGTTCTTAGGAAACTCCCTCTTTGGGATAATTTCCAACGTTGGCAGAACCTAGTTACCATAGGTCTTATTTACGCCAGCGATATTTCACGTTGTGACCCTGTGGCCAATGCGAAGATAAAGAAAATAATGGATAACTGTCAAACCTTATACAACTAATTTGATATGGCTGGACATACATTCTTTGGTAAAAGAAAACTCTGTTATACGGATGTTGTAGACTATACCGACTTTCAAGGTATTGGTCGGGACCCCCTATATATGAGGTACGACAGCGTGTATAGTGTAATTAAAACAGCAGTGCCGCCAGAATACAGACATTTCCTTGCCGTCCCACAGTATATTGATGATGAGGATCAAATCTGCTGGCATATAGATGAATGGAAAGATTATCCAATCAAACTTTCCGAACTATCTGAATCCGAAAGGACACGGTATGAGGCTATCAAAAATGATACCATCCGGCAATATAGAAATGCTGCAGCAAACTTAGATGGTGAATCATTGCAAATACTTGCCTCTGCAATCAGGTATATTGATGACAATAGAATATACTGTGCAGACGACAAAGTTTATCTCGTAGCATGGGGTATGACACCCGATACCACAAAACACAATGTTAGTGGATCTATTATCCATGAATACGATGAAAAAAAGAAGTATAAGATTACTTTTGATGTTGGAGAGCATGGAACTTTAAACCTGAAAATAGATAAACAACTCACGAGAGTAGATGGTGCCATACTAAAAGAAGACGACATTCCTGAGGTCATTGCAAATGAAGGATGGTCTTTCGCAGGATGGACTCCCAATCCTATAGGACATATTGTTAAGGAAAATGCGGTGTTCTCAGCTAATTATGATAAGGTGGAAAAAACAGAAGAAGCCCCCCCTGTCATTATTCCTCCCATTGAGCCAGAAGAACCAGAGTTCTTTGATTGTGCTTTTGATGCCGGAGCACATGGCAAATTAGATGGAGTTGGATATTTTAGTAAACCCGCAGGATCTAAAATTGAAACATCTGAAATTCCACGAATAAGGGCAGGCAAAAACTACGAGTTTACAGGTTGGAGTCCGTCTCCATATAACTGCATTGTAAAAGAAGACAAGCGGTTCGTTGCTCAATATAAAGAGAATATCCCATGGTATCGTCGTTGTTGGCTATGGCTAACAGGATTGTTTGCAGGTAAAGGTTGCCTCAAGTGGCTTTTATGGCTGCTACTTGCAATACTCCTTTGTTGGCTGCTGTCATGGTTGTTAAGAGGTTGTGTTGGTTGTGCTGGCCATCATGCACCTGTTAATGGCGTAGCCCCAATGGATACAATTACACGTTCAGATGGAAGAGTTATAGATGACAATGGCCATGTCCGTCCCATAACGGGAAATGACGGCACATTACCCGATGATAACACGATTGTTGCTCCCATTATGGGTGAAGACGGAACAGACCCTCATATTGTGGAACAGCCAGGTGCTCCAAGCATCATGGGTGATCGCCTATTCCTATTCATGGAGGATGAGAATGGCGATATTGAGTCTTTGGCGCGTGATTTTAAGAAAACCTATCCTGGTGATGAATATGAAATTATTGGATATGATAAAGAAGTAAAACTCCTTGTTATCCAAGTGCCAGAAAACGAAAGAGACCAAATTAGGCGTACAATTAACAACCAATTGCCTAATCACAAGTTCATCGTGTTTGATGAAGAGGTCTATGAGTTGAATGGTCATGTCAGTTCGTCTATAGAAGATGCAGGATGGCATTTAAGTGCTATACATCTGAAACAAGGATGGGCAATTACCAAAGGCTTATCAGATATTAGGGTAGCAATTGTCGATGATGGTATTCAAGCAGATCATCCAATGTTCAATGGACGAATAGTAGACGCATATAATGTGTTTACGCAGAACAACACTTTGAGTATTGGTCAGGGTCATGGAACGCACACGGCAGGTTTGGCAGTAGGTTCTGCTGACTATTACAGCAAAGGAGCCTCTGGTGTTGCACCCAATTGCAAACTGATGCCCATTCAAGTGTTTGACAACGGAAAATGCCCATTGTCAGCAATGATTGCAGGTGTAATGTATGCACTCCACCATGATGCTGACGTTGTGAATATATCAATTGCGCCTTCCTTCAAAGGACTTAATGTGCTTCCCGTCACTCAACAAGACCAGATTGCGAAGACACAGTTCCATAATGTTGCAGCTCTATGGGCAAGAGTAAGTAAATTGGCAGCTAAGAAAAAGAGTATTCTCGTGTTTGCTGCTGGAAATGACGATATTCTTACGAGTATTCCACCGGAAAACAGGAATGAATCTTCTATTGTGGTTACAGCTGTCGATAAGAGGTTATATCCTACGGTATTTACCAATTATGGCCCTTGTTCTGACATATCAGCACCAGGCAAGGGAATCTATAGCTCTTATCCTTCAAGCACTTTCCAATCATGTGACGGCACCAGTATGTCAGCACCTATAGTATCTGGAACTATTGCCTTGATGAAGTCCCTAAAGAAAGACCTTACAGTGGAACAGGCTCGCAATGTGCTTTATAGTACAGGTGCAGACGTGTACGGATGGATTCCTCCTATGGTCCTTGTAGACAAAGCATTGGAGGCTACCAAGAACGAGGACTTCCAGCGTAGGGAAAGACAGATGCGCCCTGTGCCAGATATTGAAAACTTCGATTCCAATTCAGGCGGAATTCCTGATACGAAAGAGATTGTCGTTGACGAGTCCCCAAGGCCAGCAAATCCAAATGCTGACGAAACAGATTACGATGCAATTAGAAGACAAATCGCTGAATATCAGCAGAAAATAAAAGAATTAGAAAAGTTACTTCCTAAAAAATAAGAATAATGAGCGATAATAAGTATTCATGGAATGAAACCCTTAAGTTTTCCTGGGGACATATTATAGCATTTGTTGCCTTAATATTCATCAGCTATGTCACCTATATGGGAGACTTCTATTCGAATGGCGGTGATTTCAAGTCATCTGCTATTAAGGTGTTTGTAATAGACATTGTGCTAATACTGACTTTCATCGGAGCACAAATATATAAGGGAACTGACGAAAAGTTTGACCGTTCAATCATTATAGAACGAATCTTAATCTGCCTTTGCCCTATAGCGTTCCTGTGGGCAATGATACCATATAACCATTTTTGGTCTGTCTTTTCAGAAAGAGACCAAATAGAGCCCAAGTTCGCTTCTGCTATTGAGAAATCAAGACAGATGTTTGTCAACTATGACCAGTATTCGAAAGACAGGATTACGGCTTATTCAGATTTCTTATTTAGTATTATTGCAAATAAGGAGAACGCAAGAACAGCATACTTGAAGGCAGGTTTTTCCGATGCCAATGATTACATGGTTAGGGAAAATTATATTACAACCTTGAGACTTCAGTTGTTGTCGCAGAACACTGATAGCTTAAGAATCTCTGCATTACAATGGATAGACGAAGCGAACCAAGGGGCAAGTGTGTGGAATGCTTTCTTAGTCGGTAATATTAACATGATATCTGACGCTATCGAAGGTTGGAATCAGAAACTGTATGAAGTTTCGGTGCCCGTGTTAAGTAATGAGCCCAAAAACAGTACTCATTCAGTTGCCCCGTTCGACCCTAACAGAGAATCTTTTAAGGCTGCGAATACCGAACTTACCGATTTGCGGAATTTATTTGTTAACAGTAATGGGATTAACCTGTATACGATAATAACAGGTATTATTTTGTTTTTGATGCTTCTCTTCCCCTATTTCTTACAAAAGAGGAATACCCGAGCAACTGGATTGTATTCATTAATTCCAGTAAACAAAACAGTTAATGTTAAGAAGCATGTTAGAAAGATTGATGTCGAAGAAAGCAGTTTTGACAATACTGATTTTAGTCAGAATCAAGCATCCGATGACATATATGGTGGAACATTCTAATTGTTGAATTTAAAAATATAAGATATGGTAGCAAAGAAAGAATTACTAAAGAATCTAAGGAGCTATACTCCAGAGGAAATTGCAGGAGCAGTTAAGGATGGCACTGTAACACTTTATGAACTTGCAAAAGAGTCAGAAGGGGCATTTACTCCTTTGTTAAGAAGGCAAGTCAGGGAGATTTTGGACAGGCCTATACCTGAGCCATGCAATACCAAACAGGCTCTTGAAAAAAATGAAGACAATCAAATCAGTGTACCATCGGAAGAATTAGAACTCCCGTCAACTGACATCATACAAATTGACAGCGTGGAGTCGCCAATTGATACCATTGAAGAAAACGTGCCTAAAAGTGATGATAGCACAATACAATTAGATGATGTGGTTGATAACAGGGGAATGTTTAAGCGTCCATTTAATTTCTTTAGTGGACGCATAAGACGGATGGAGTATTGGTTATCACTAATCATATTGTATGCTTACTCTTTCATAATAGGTTTGATAGTCGGTGCATCGCGATGGCCAGAAGGTGTTATGTACCTGCTATTAATACCTGGATGTTGGTTTATTTGGGCACAAGGTTCTAAACGATGTCACGATCGTGGGAATTCTGGATGGTACCAACTAATACCATTTTACGGTCTCTGGATGGCTTTTGCAGATGGAGAACCTGGTGAAAATGAATACGGAACTAACCCAAAAGAGTAAAAAGATATGCCTAAAAAAGAAGATATATTAGAAAATATTGATCAGTACTCTGTCGAGCAGCTTGTTACTTATGTAAAAGAGGGCATCGTTACTTTCAAAGAACTATGTGATGATACTGATGGTGAATTCTCTGCTGCTAAAAGACGTGAAGTCAAGCACAAATTAGAAAGTGGAGATTCTGACGAATGGAACAAAGTACAGACAGAACGAACAGTCGATGCCGTCAACAGATACTTATCATCATATCCTGATGGGCAGTTTAGGTCACAAGCACGTGCTTTAAAAGCTCAATTAGAACAAAAGGTTCAGGATGACCTTCGGAAATCTGTGACTGATGAAGCGTGGAGTATAGTCGACAAGACTGACATTAATGCCTTGAGGCAATTCGTGAGAGAATTTCCAACAAGCATTCATGCTAGTGAAGCAAATAATCTTATCAATAATTTATTACTTGATGAGATTATGGGTGTTGATGTGGAAACACTAGTCAGCCAAATTGGACAATTCCAGACTGACCAAAGCTTAACTCCTGCCCAAAAAGACAATAATATCATTGATGTTATTGAACGTTTCTTGGGTGAACAGAAAATTACAAAAGATGAATTTTTGAAAAAAATAGCAGAAGACCATAATCTTTTAAACGCAGGTGTGGTGAAACGCTTAATTAACAAGGGTACTATTTCTGTAGCAGATTTGTTGGGCATCAATATTGATAGATTATTCATCCAGAAAATGTATAATGGAGAAAGTGCTCAAAGTTTTCCAACCCCAGAAAAACTAGAAAAAATTAATAAGCAGTCAACAGAAGTGTATTTTTGGGGTATCCCGTCATCTGGCAAGAGTTGTGCACTTGGAGCCATTTTAAGCGTTGCTGCCAGTGGCCGTGTAGCTCGCTCTATGGATCCTGACACAGAGTCACAAGGTTATGGATATATGATGAAGCTCATCAATCTGTTCCAAAATGGTGAGATTGGAACCTTAATGGAAGGAACTTCTGTGGACTCTTTCTATGAGATGGGATTTGATCTTGTTGACAATGAGAGTAAAATACATCCTATCACTTGCATTGATATGGCCGGTGAACTTATGCGTTGCATGTTCAAGGCTAATGCTGGAGACCCTATGTCCGAAACCGACGAAGTGATGTTAGACACGATGACAAAGGTACTTATCGACAACAGGTCAACAAATCGTAAAATGCACATCTTCGTAATTGAATATGGGGCAGAAAACCGTTTATATGAGGGGCTTCCCCAAAGGGTTTATCTAGAGGGAGCTGTATCATATATTAAGAATACCGGTATTTTCCGTAAAGATACAGATGCCATATATATCATGATTACGAAGGCTGATAAAGCCAAGAATGCGACAAGAGATACGTTTACGAATTATATTAATGAAAAGTATCTCGGATTTTATAATGGATTGGAGCAAATATGCAAAGACAATGAAATTAACAAGGGGAAAGTTGAAAAACTTGCATTCTCTTTGGGCGATGTTTGTTTCCAGAACTACTGTCGTTTCAATTCTCGTCCAGCTGAGAATGTCGTGAATTTAATTTTGCAAAGGTCTGCAAGCTATCGAGGCGGCAGGCGTGGAATGTTTGAATCAATTTTTAGAGGATAAGTTATGAAACTAGGATTAGTAATAAAGATAACAAATGGTGGAGAATCTGAGGGATTCTCAATCAACAAGAATGATTCTTGGGCGCATTATGCTACAGATGCTCGTTCTGCAATTAAAGAATTGTCAAATTTTGACGCATCAGAGAAAACCGTTTATCTGTTAAAGTTTCTTGGTACTTTAGGTTACCTGTTATGTGTTATTAAAGCACGTCCAGAAGGAAGCGGCAGACCAAATGATAACACGGCAGTATGGGTTCATGTGCCAAGTAATTTGAGAATCTCTTCGGAAGAGACAATAAATATTCTGAAAAATGTCGAACAGGCTATCTCAGAAGAGAAGAAAACGAATGAGGCTCAATTGATAGATTTGTTTAATCGTGAATATGAAACTGATGATGTACTAATTTCAGCTGTTGGCACTATTACTTCAAAGCAGGGCTCTCCTTATGGTATAAGATACTATAATGGGGATTTTTTACTTAATGAATTACTTGGGCCATATATTGCACAACAGGAATATGGGAAATACAAAGGTATTATTTTGATTGACAAAAAACAGAGAATTCTTCATAATTCAAACACAGAACTCATATTTGAACCTAAGAAGATTCTAAGATTTAATTCCGTAGAACCCATAGATGGTTTTACGGCTTATTTCAAGTCGCAAACTCAGTTCATTCCATTCAGTAAATCCATAGAAGTTCCCGATGGAACCTCCTTGTCACTATTTTGGCGGAAGAAAAATTATGCCACTATCCAAAAGACATTTATAGCAAAAGGAGGCCCGAATTTACCCAATGATGCTTTGATAAGACCTGTAGACTTTAAGGTACTTATTCCTAAAAACATATTCTTTGTAACCGACAACAATAATATTCCCTTAAAGGAGTTTGATGTTAGTATTAACTTCCAGTGGATGGAAGGAGATTTCATGGAGATTTCCGAAGCATCTTATCAACAAGGGTTAACTATAACTGTTAAGTCAAAAGGATATTCGGATTGGCAAAAGTATAACTTTCACCTGCAATTAGACAGGCAGCAACCCATAATGTTAGTAAAACGAATGTACCATTATGAGTTTTCAATTCCCGTTTATGATGGAGATAAAGACACGAAAAACGATGCCATATTAACAGTTGAAACTCATCGGAAGATATCTTCATCTCCTATAAAAGGGTATACCACCTATGGTGATAGAATCCAAGAGGGCAAGGGGCATGTTAACAGATTGTTCGTTGATGACCGATGGCTTTCTAAAATAAAATATATGGCATATGGATTTGCTTCATGTGTTTTAGTTCTTTTACTCTATGCAGGATATAGTGCATTGGAGAAGAATGAAAACACTTTACCTCAAAAAAGTGACGCTACCGTTTCACAGAATACGGAGAAAACGGATTTGCAGAGGGCAATTGAATACCTAGAGACCAGTGAAACATGGCATAAAGACAGCCTTGATAATTTTGAAGCGACCAAAGGCTTGTTTGATGTCCTTAACGATTTCAATCTTGATGTCCTTAAACAGAAAAAAGAGGCAGGACTTAGCGACTCAGCAAATTTCTCTGAGATAGTTTCCTTATTGGAAAATTATATTGCTTCTGGGAGAAACCCACATGTTGGTAAGGAAAATTTTGACGGGAAATATAACGGACCTAATGATAAAGGAATTAAAATTGAAGAATACAAAAAATGGTTGAAAGAAGATCATTCTCCTTATGTTGCCCCAGTTGATGCAAATTACAAGCCAAAAGAACAAAGAATTAATATAACAGGGAAAAAGAAGACCGACCCAGCACCTGCCAACCCGCAAGGAAATGGGCAGCCGGAAAATACAGGAAACAAACGAGGTAGGCTTTAAATGAAAGAAGATTATGAAAGTAGCTGTTAAAATAGTCATACTAATTTTGGCTGTTACGCTGGCCATAGGCGGTGTAATGATATATGCCAAGACAAAGGTGGAGCCACCAAAAGCTCCGCACCAGACGAATCAGTACATGAATGATTTGTCGAAGTGTTATAATTCTTTTGGAAAGGTCAACAATGGAGTGCAAGAAGATTCTATCCTGTTTGTAACGTGGAATCGAATCAACATTTATGCCCAAGAAGACAAAATTTCCAAGAAGGAGGCGGATAACGGTTTAGACATGCTGCTTGGGAGGTATACGCCCTTGTTTTTGAAGCGTTCTTTTGCGTTGTTTAAGCAGAATACTTGGTACGAGAACGACCATCAGTATATGCTTTGGACAATAAAGGAACTAAAAAAGATAAAACATGCAGACGGATCATTGCCTTTAAAGCAAACGACCAAGGACTCTCTTACCCAAGTAGAGAACATTATTAGTCGTTACAACCAAGCACGTGCAATCAGTAAGCACACACACTTCTCTGGGGTAGCAAATGCTCAAAGCACTATTAGTCAAGCCCGCCAATTTGCTAATGATACATGGCTGTCTAATTGTACAGACTTAGTACGCGCGTTGAACAATGTAAAGCCAAGTATCGCAGAGTCTCATTATAACTATGCATCATCTATGGTAGAGAAATTAACTCAGTATCGTTATTATTCTAAAGAATACTACGAAAACACTTTAGTGTCGCAAGTTGATGCAGCTGTTACTGAATACGACAACAAAGCATCTGCTCTGTATGGTTCTAAGAAGAATGTAGATGCACTTTGGAATAGGGCTAAAGCCTATTACAATGAAGCTTCCTTGTTTTTTCAAGGTAATTAAAACAATGAAAGAGATGAAGAAAGTATTTCTTATCACTACTGTCCCGTTAAAGTGGACTAATCGCTCTTTGAAATAATTGAAATTCAGTCTATTAAGCTGTTTTTTAGAATGAAACGGACTTGATTTTGTAACTTTGCAGCCAAATACAATTGACTGCCATGTTCCAGGACAAATACGTTTTTGCTCAAC